>NZ_JBYEZM010000001.1:911653-1039067 GCF_057624675.1 Klebsiella sp. PK01 | reverse complement strand
AATATGGCGGTGAGGGGGGGATTCGAACCCCCGATACGTTGCCGTATACACACTTTCCAGGCGTGCTCCTTCAGCCACTCGGACACCTCACCATATTGTCTTGCTGCTCACCTTGGGTGGGAACGGGCGCTAATGTAGGGAAATACGTATCTCCCGTCAATCAACTTTTTTAAAAAAAGATGCGTTTAGCCAAACTTCAAACAACTTGCTTCTTAAACGCGCGGGAATCGTTTTTTTTGTCACCATTCTCTTTATTCCTCGATAGCGATACGAAATTTGTTATGCTGGCAAACCAATACAAAACAAAGAGTAAAACACGACGCAAACCTCAACCTACTCACGCGTCAGTAATCAGGAGTCATTATGGAGATTATTTTTTACCACCCGACGTTCGATACCCCGTACTGGATAGCAGAGTTGGAAAAACATCTGCCGGGAGCGCGCGTTCGTGAGTGGAAACCTGGCGACAATCAACCAGCCGACTATGCGCTGGTCTGGCATCCACCGGTAGAAATGCTTCAGGGGCGCGAGCTGAAAGCGGTTTTTGCTCTCGGCGCTGGCGTGGATTCCATTCTTAGCAAGCTGCGGGAGCATCCGGAAATGCTGCCGCTTTCTGTCCCGCTGTTCCGCCTCGAAGATACCGGCATGGGCCTGCAGATGCAGGAATATGCGGTAAGCCAGGTACTGCACTGGTTCCGTCGCTTTGATGATTATCATGCGCTGAAGCAGGAATCCCGCTGGCAACCCTTGCCGGAATACCGCCGCGAGGATTTCACTATTGGCATCATGGGGGCAGGGGTGTTGGGCGGCAAAGTTGCGGAAAGCCTGTTGCGCTGGGGATTCCCGCTGCGCTGCTGGAGCCGTAGCCACAAATCCTGGCCGCAGGTCGAGAGTTTTGCCGGTCAGGAAGAGTTGGGCGCGTTTCTACGAGAAACCCGCGTGCTGATCAACCTGTTGCCAAATACGGCCGAAACTGTCGGTATCATCAATAAAACGCTACTGTCCCAGTTGCCGGATAACAGCTATGTTCTGAACCTTGCCCGCGGCGTGCATATCGTCGAGCCGGATTTACTGGCGGGGCTTGATAGCGGCAAACTGAAAGGGGCGATGCTGGATGTCTTTAGCCGCGAACCGCTGCCGAAAGAGAGTCCGCTGTGGGCGCATCCGCGCGTGGCCATGACGCCGCATATTGCCGCCGTTACCCGTCCGCAGGAAGCAATTGCCTATATTGCCAGCACCATTAGCCGCCTGGAGCGTGGTGAAACGGTCAGTGGGCAGGTCGACCGCCAGCGCGGCTACTAATCGATAGCCCCGCTACGGCGGGGTTTTTACTGATCATGACTCCTGATTCCTGCTATTCTTGCCACAAACAGAGGAGGAGATTGTGATGTATCCTGTTGACCTGCACATGCATACCGTCGCCAGCACCCACGCCTACAGTACCTTGCATGACTATATTGCCGAGGCCAAACGTAAAGGCATCAAACTTTTTGCCATCACCGATCACGGCCCGGATATGGCCGATGCCCCGCACTACTGGCATTTCGTCAATATGCGTATCTGGCCGCGTCTGGTTGATGGCGTCGGCATCCTGCGCGGCATTGAAGCGAATATCAAAAATACCCAGGGTGAAATTGACTGTACCGGACCAATGCTGACCTCGCTGGATCTGATCATTGCCGGTTTTCATGAGCCGGTATTCCCGCCTCAGGATAAAGCCACCCACACTGAAGCGATGATTGCCGCGATTGCCAGTGGCGCAGTCCACATGATTAGCCATCCTGGTAATCCGAAGTTCCCAATCGATATTCCGGCGGTGGCCGAAGCGGCGGCAAAGCATCATGTGGCGCTGGAAATTAATAATTCCTCTTTCCTTTCGTCGCGTATTGGTAGTGAGGATAATTGCCGGGCGATCGCCGCCGCCGTGCGTGATGCGGGTGGTTGGGTGGCGCTGGGTTCGGACTCGCATACCGCCTTTACCCTTGGCGAATTTACCGAATGCCGCAAAATTCTCGACGCGGTGAATTTCCCGGAAGAGCGGATCCTTAACGTCAGCCCGCGTCGACTACTGAATTTCCTTGAATCGCGTGGGATGCCGGCGATTGCGGAATTTGCAGACCTTTAATTAGAACCACTGGAACATATTGTATGAATGAATTTTCAATCCTCTGTCGCGTGCTGGGCTCGCTCTATTATCGTCAACCGCAGGACCCGCTGTTGGTGCCGCTGTTCACGCTGATTCGCGATGGCAAGCTGGCCGCCAGTTGGCCGCTGGAACAGGATGAATTACTGGAGCGTCTGCAGAAGAGTTGTGATACCCAGCCGTTAACCGCTGATTATAACGCCCTGTTCGTTGGGGAAGAATGTGCGGTCTCGCCTTATCGCAGCGCGTGGGTTGAAGGGGCAACTGAAGCGGAAGTTCGTGGTTTTCTGACGCAACACGGCATTCCTACTGGCGAAGGCCCAACCGATCATATTGGATCCTTACTGCTGGCCGCATCATGGCTTGAAGATCACGCCACGGAAGATGAAAGCGAAACGCTGGAAACGTTATTTGCCGATTATCTATTACCGTGGTGTGGTACCTTCCTTGGAAAAGTGGAGGCGCATGCGCAAACCGCATTCTGGCGCACCATGGCGCTATTAACGCGTGAAGCGATTTCCGCAATGTGGGATGAACTGCAGGAAGAAAACGACGAATAAATGTGACTAAAGTCACTTTTATTGTGAAACAGCAAACTCACGCTTTCATATTGTGTGTTCTGGATCGCATTTGGTTGCCGCGTATCTGCTATGATACGCGGCATGAACATACTCTTCGCAATCGCACTCACGACGGGCATTCTCTCCGGTCTCTGGGGATGGGTGGCGGTCTCACTTGGCCTGCTGAGCTGGGCCGGATTCCTCGGCTGTACGGCCTATTTCGCGTGCCCACAAGGCGGCCTGAAAGGGCTGTTGATTTCTGCCTGCACGGTCATGAGCGGCGTGATATGGGCGCTGGTGATTATTTACGGTAGCGCGCTGGCGCCGCAGTTAGAAATCCTCAGCTACGTGATGACCGGAACTGTCGCCTTCCTGATGTGTATTCAGGCGCGCCAGCTGCTACTTTCTTTTGTTCCCGGAACCTTTATCGGCGCCTGCGCGACGTTCGCCGCGAGCGGCGACTGGCGCATTGTCGTGCCGTCTCTGGCGCTGGGATTGGTCTTTGGCTATGCCATGAAAAACAGCGGACTGTGGCTGGCGGCACGAGCGACAAAGAGCAAGTCTCTGGCTAACGATAACGTCTGATTTTCTTCATATTTCCTCGATGACAGGAGCAAGGCTCCTGTCACGCACTACATGAAAGCCTTTTTGCATCAACCCCTCTTCGATTGTTTTTTCCTCTTAATGCAGACATTTTGAGCAAACAAACCATAATAATTTGATACCGTTTGCAAAAACGGAGAGAAAAAAGTATCTACAGGTACTTCATATATATACTGATTTTGTATGTAGTTGCTTGTATTCAACTGCGCTCATGGATGATTTGTAAGGTTTTTTTGACCGTTACGCAGAGGGGTTTTGCCGTGAAAAAAATGACTGGCGTACTACTTGCTACAGTTTGTTTCCTTCCCGCTTTATTGACGTTTTCAACTACCTCTAACGCCGCAAGCGGCGTGATTCGTTTCCACGGCGGCGTTGTCGAACCGCCTTGTAAAATTCGTTCTTCAGAAGATCAGGTCTCGATGGCCTGCGCTAAGCAGAAGTCAGTCACTTTTTCTGCTCAGCAGGTAGCCCGAGGGGATCTGCAACATGCCAATATCAAATCTACGCAATTAACCTACATTAATCCTCAGCACACTAACGCTATCCTCGAAGTGAATTATCGTTAACAGTACAGCCCCTGCCGGATCTGCAGGGGTTTTCCCGTCTCTCACCTGATATTCCCCGCAGATTTTTTGTAGCAAAATCAAGATGAATCGGTTTTGTTATCAAAAAGAAAACAAAAAGTAATATATTTGTGTTTTGTAACGCAATCATTGCCTTGCCGTAGTCTGGCGGCGCAGTGCGCTCAGGGATGGCCTGTTGCTTCTTTGCTATTCATACAGAGGAGTCTGCCGTGATAAAAAAAATCCACGCCTTAGCTGTGCCATGTCTGATGTTGTCATGCTTATTTGGCTCAGTGAATGCCGCGCCGACCGGCGGCGTTGTCGCCATTTACGGGCAGGTCGTTGACCCTTCCTGCGAGGCCAATAGTATGAATGGTAAGATTGAAATGGCCTGCCCGCGGCTGGGTAGCCAGGCGATTTCGCCGCAGGTGCTGACGACGGGGAATTTCAGTAATGACGCCGTCGGTTCGGCACAATTAAAGTATATTGATCCGCAACATACCCGCGCTATCCTCGAAGTGAATTATCGCTAATTACTGGCCCTCAGGCTTTCGCCTTGGGGGCTATCATGCCATAGTAGACATCACTCTGAGTATGAAGACGTTTGCCGACAGGAGGGGGAAATGGTGGTTCAACCTGAAGTGGTTCTCGGCGATATTACGACGTTGCAGGTAGATGTTATTGTCAATGCGGCCAACCCATCATTACTGGGCGGCGGCGGCGTTGATGGCGCCATTCATCGCGCAGCCGGTCCGGAACTACTGGCGGCCTGCAAAATAGTTCGTCAGCAGCAGGGCGAATGTCCTCCGGGGCATGCGGTTATCACCAGCGCCGGTAATCTACCGGCCAGCGCGGTGATTCATGCGGTCGGCCCCGTCTGGCACGGCGGCGGCGAGCAAGAAGCCGAATTACTGGCGGATGCCTATCGCAATAGTCTGTTGCTGGCGGCAGCCAATAATTATCGTTCTATTGCTTTTCCGGCTATCAGCACCGGCGTATATGGCTATCCGAAACAGGCGGCGGCGGAAATTGCGGTGAAAACGGTGAATGCTTTCCTCACCCGATATAATCCGCTGGAACGGGTGTGCTTCGTCTGCTTTGATAACGAAACGGCGGAGATCTATCAGCGATTATTGCGGGCGGAATGAATCGTTACACCGGCAGCACGCGGGCGCGCTGCCGGTTGAGGCGTTTAGTTAACCGACACCGGCGTTTTAGCCGGCTTTTGCTGCGGTTTACCCGAGAACAGGAAGCGGAGCAGCGGAATACGTAGATGGATTTCGTACAATATCAGCGCAATCCCCACCACAAATACCAGCCCGGTGATAAAACCTAACAGGTTCGATTTTATTATCGGCGTAATCCATGCCCCATACAGCAGAGTCAGCGGATGGTGCACCAGGTAGATAAACAGCGAGGCGTTGACGAAGTAAGTCACCCGTGCGGACTGGAAGTTGAGCAGGCGGTGGCCCAGTGAGAACACCACGTTTACCATCCACAGCCCCAGTACCATCGTAATCACTGATTCGGTTTCATACATCCAACCATCGCCAGAACCATACTGCTGGTTAAGACGATAGGCGATAAAGCCCAGCAGTGCGCCAACAAAACACCACGGTGATGAGGTGGTGAACATCGCTTTCAGCCGCGGATTGATGAACGTCTGCGCGCCGAGAATAAAAAACGGCAGATAGAACAGGGTCTGCATCACGATGAAGTTAAACAATCCGTTACTGAGAATCGGCGGATAAATAATAAAAATGGTGCGACGGATCACCGCGTACAATACGCCAAGTCCCAGAAAAATCAGTGATAATTGACTGAATGTGACGGTGTCACCAAAACTGTTGTCCTGCTTTTTCCGCCGATTGGCCAGCCACTTAAACAGCACTACCCCAGCGGTGGTCAGCACCACAAGCACCAGCAAAAACCACAGATGGGAGATAAGCTCCCAGGCCAGGGTGTTGAATTTGTCATAGCCGGAGAGCGTATGCCAGTCCTGGGCTTTACCATTGACGTATTGCAGCATCAGAAACTGCGGCAGCGTAAGCAGCGGGATCGCGGTGAGCATCGGGATGCCAACTCGCTCTACGCGCACTTTCCACCATTTCTTCAGCGGATAGCGGAGAAACAGCATGTATGAGAAATAGCCGGAAATAACAAAGAAGACCTGCATACGGAAGGCATGGATAAAATCGTTGAACAGCGTTAGCCCCCAGGAGGGCTCCAGGCTATTCACATGCCAGCTGTGGCTGGAGTAGATAAGTGAGATGTGAAACGGGATCCCCAACAGCATCAGCCAGGCGCGGATACTGTCGAAGAAATATTCACGTTCTACTGGTGTTTTATTCATAAATTCACAACAATCTCAGACAATTCGTCTTATCACTCAGGGCGATAACGGGTACATTGCCAGCAACCCTACATGAACTCAGGGTATCTGTCTCCAGGATAAGTACGCAAAGTGCAATATGGGACAGAGAACTGTTTATTCCCTGGTCCGCTAAGCTGAACAATGCAGGGATTATGTTGTCGGATTGCCTGAGTTTCCATTAAAATAGATCGGATCGATTTAAGCACACAAAGGGGGAAGTGCTTACTTACTATGAAACATAAACCACAGATGATGAAAATGCGTTGGTTAAGCGCAGCCGTAATGTTGTCCCTGTGTACTTCATCTGCATGGGCATTCAGCATTGATGACGTAGCAAAACAGGCGAAAACGTTAGCCGGGAAAGGCTATGAAGCGCCGAAAAGTAACTTACCCTCCGCCTTCCGCGATATGAAATACGCGGATTACCAGCAAATCCAGTTCAATCACGATAAAGCCTACTGGAATAACCTGAAGACCCCGTTCAAGCTGGAATTTTACCACCAGGGTATGTATTTCGACACGCCGGTTACTATTAATGAAGTGACCAGCACCAGCGTACGTAAAATTAAATATAGCCCGGATTATTTTAATTTTGGCAATGTTCAGCACGATAAAGACACGGTGAAAGACCTTGGTTTCGCCGGTTTCAAAGTACTGTATCCGATCAATAGCAAAGACAAGAATGACGAAATCGTCAGCATGCTCGGTGCCAGCTACTTCCGCGTTCTGGGCCAGGGTCAGGTATATGGGCTTTCCGCCCGCGGCCTGGCTATCGATACCGCGCTGCCGTCCGGCGAAGAGTTCCCTCGCTTCCGCGAGTTCTGGATTGAGCGTCCGAAAGCGACCGATAAACGCTTAACCATCTATGCGCTGCTGGATTCCCCGCGTGCGACCGGCGCCTATCGTTTTGTGATTATGCCAGGCCGCGACACCGTGGTTGATGTGCAGTCGAAGGTCTATCTGCGCGACAAAGTCGGCAAGCTTGGTGTGGCGCCGTTGACCAGTATGTTCCTGTTTGGGCCGAACCAACCGTCGCCGACCACCAACTATCGTCCGGAATTACATGACTCCAACGGTCTGTCGATTCTTGCCGGTAACGGCGAGTGGATCTGGCGTCCGCTGAATAACCCGAAACATCTGGCCGTTAGCAGTTATGCGATGGAAAACCCGCAAGGGTTTGGCCTGCTGCAGCGTGGCCGCCAGTTCTCCCGCTTTGAAGATCTCGACGATCGTTACGACCAGCGCCCGAGCGCGTGGATCACCCCGAAAGGCGACTGGGGTAAGGGTAAAGTCGAATTGGTTGAAATCCCGACTAACGATGAAACCAACGATAATATCGTCACCTACTGGACCCCGGATCAGCTGCCGGAACCAGGCAAAGAGATGAACTTCAAGTACTCCATTACCTTTAGCCGTGATGAAGACAAACTGCATGCCCCAGACAACGCTTATGTGGTGCAGACTCGCCGCTCAACCGGTGATGTGAAGCAGTCTAATCTCATTCGCCAGCCAGATGGCACTATCGCTTTCATCGTTGATTTCACCGGCGCTGACATGAAAAAAATGGCGGCGGATACTCCGGTAACGGCGCAGGCGAGCATCGGCGATAACGCCGAAATCGTGGAAAACTCGGTGCGCTATAACCCGGTTATTAAAGGTTGGCGTATGACCCTGCGCGTGAAAGTGAAAGATCCGAAGAAAACCACGGAAATGCGCGCGGCGCTGGTCAATGGCGATCAGACGCTAAGCGAAACCTGGAGCTATCAGCTGCCTGCCAATGAATAAGATAACGAATTATATCGACGCATTGCCGCTGTCGGATGCAGAAAAAGCCGCTTTACCTGATGCGAACCTGCAAGCCGTACATGAAGCGCTTGACGCAGAGCATCATCATTTTCCGCGCGATGAAGATTCCCCGTTAGGATCGGTAAAAGCGCGGCTGGAGCATAGCTGGCCGGACTCTCTGGCCGGCGAGCAACTGGTGAAAGATGATGAAGGGCGCACGCAGCTTCATGCGATGCCGAAAGCCAAACGCTCTTCTATGATCCCGGATCCGTGGCGTACCAACCCGGTAGGCCGCTTCTGGGATCGTCTGCGCGGCCGCGACGTGACCCCGCGCTATCTCTCTCGTCTTACGCAAGAAGAGCGCGAAAGCGAACAGAAATGGCGTACCGTCGGCACCATTCGCCGCTACATTTTGCTGCTGCTGACGCTGGCGCAAACGGTAGTGGCTACCTGGTATATGAAGACCATCCTCCCTTATCAGGGCTGGGCGCTGATCAATCCATCCGATATGGTTGGCCAGGATCTGTGGGTCTCCTTCATGCAATTACTGCCGTACGTATTGCAGAGCGGCATCCTGATCCTCTTCGCGGTACTGTTCTGCTGGGTCTCGGCCGGTTTCTGGACCGCCCTGATGGGATTCCTGCAACTGCTGATCGGGCGTGATAAATACAGTATTTCGGCATCCACCGTTGGCGACGAGCCGCTGAACCCGGAACACCGGACCGCGCTTATCATGCCTATCTGTAACGAAGATGTTGATCGTGTGTTTGCCGGCCTGCGCGCCACCTGGGAATCGGTGAAAGCGACGGGTAACGCTGCGCACTTTGACGTTTACGTGCTAAGCGACAGCTACGACCCGGACATCTGCGTTGCCGAGCAGAAAGCGTGGATGGAGTTGATTGCTGAAGTGCAGGGCGAAGGCCAGATCTTCTATCGTCGTCGTCGTCGTCGCGTGAAACGTAAAAGCGGCAACATCGATGATTTCTGCCGTCGCTGGGGTAGCCAGTATAGCTATATGGTGGTGCTCGACGCTGACTCAGTGATGACCGGTGAGTGCCTGAGCGGGCTGGTGCGCCTGATGGAAGCGAATCCGAATGCCGGGATCATCCAGTCTTCGCCGCGCGCCTCCGGTATGGATACCCTGTATGCGCGCTGCCAGCAGTTCGCCACCCGCGTGTACGGTCCGCTGTTTACCGCCGGGCTGCACTTCTGGCAGTTGGGGGAATCGCACTATTGGGGCCACAACGCCATTATCCGCGTGAAGCCGTTCATTGAGCACTGTGCGCTGGCGCCGCTGCCGGGCGAAGGTAACTTTGCCGGCTCGATTCTGTCGCACGACTTCGTGGAAGCCGCGCTGATGCGCCGTGCGGGGTGGGGCGTTTGGATCGCCTACGATCTGCCGGGCTCCTATGAAGAGCTGCCGCCGAACCTGCTGGATGAGCTGAAACGCGACCGCCGCTGGTGTCAGGGTAACCTGATGAACTTCCGCCTGTTCCTGGTAAAAGGGATGCACCCGGTACACCGTGCGGTGTTCCTGACCGGCGTCATGTCCTATCTGTCGGCGCCGCTGTGGTTTATGTTCCTCGCGCTGTCGACGGCGCTGCAGGTCGTGCACGCCCTGACCGAGCCGCAGTACTTCCTGCAGCCGCGTCAGCTGTTCCCGGTATGGCCGCAGTGGCGTCCGGAGCTGGCTATCGCGCTGTTTGCCTCGACCATGGTGCTGCTGTTCCTGCCAAAACTGCTGAGTATCATTCTGGTGTGGTGCAAGGGGCCGAAAGAGTACGGCGGCTTCTTCCGCGTGACGCTTTCCCTGCTGCTGGAGGTGCTGTTCTCGGTGCTGCTGGCGCCGGTACGCATGCTGTTCCATACCGTGTTCGTGGTCAGCGCGTTCCTTGGTTGGGAGGTGGTGTGGAATTCACCGCAGCGCGATGATGACTCAACGCCGTGGGGCGAGGCCTTTATGCGTCATGGTTCACAGCTGCTGCTGGGGCTGGTATGGGCGGTGGGCATGGCGTGGCTGGATCTGCGTTTCCTGTTCTGGCTGGCGCCGATCGTCGTGTCGCTGATCCTCTCTCCGTTTGTCTCGGCGATTTCCAGCCGCGCGACGGTAGGTCTGCGCACTAAGCGTTGGAAATTGTTCCTGATCCCCGAAGAGTATTCGCCGCCGCAGGTATTGAAAGATACCGATGCTTATCTGACCCTGAACCGTCAGCGTTCGCTGGGCGATGGCTTTATGCACGCGGTATTTAACCCATCGTTTAACGCTCTGGCGACGGCAATGGCAACGGCGCGTCACCGCCACGGGCATATCCTGGATATCGCCCGGGAACGCCACGTCGAGCAGGCGCTAAATGAAACGCCTGATAAGCTTAACCGCGATCGTCGGCTGGTGCTGTTAAGCGATCCGGTAACGATGTCGCGCCTGCACTATCGCGTGTGGAACTCCCCGGAGAAATACTCCTCCTGGGTGGGTGAGTATCAGAAACTCACGCTGAACCCGCTGGCGTTGAAAACGAAGTAAGCCGTACGTTAAGGAAAATACCGGCAATTGTGCCGGTATTTTTTTGCCTGAGAGGAAGTGAATGAGAATATTTCTGCTTATCGCCATGACGCTGGTCCTCAGCGGCTGCGGCAGCATTATTAGCCGTACGGTGCCGGGGCAGGGCCATGGCAACCAGTATTACCCCGGTGTACAGTGGGATGTTCGCGATTCAGGCTGGCGCTATCTGACTATTCTCGATCTGCCATTCTCGCTGGTATTCGATACGCTGTTGCTGCCGCTAGACGCCAGCCATGGTCCCTACGAGTAATTAACGCTCATCCCACTCATCGGCTGCGGTCTGCCCCTCTTCGGTATCCAGGGAGGGCTCCAGCTGAAACTCGCCTTCGTCCCATTCGTGTAGCGTATTCTCTTCCACCCACTCCTGGCGTAGCTCGATTTCGTCATAATCGCCGTCAAATACGCTCTGTGCCGCCTCACCACTGAGCATGGGCAAACACTCGCCTTCTTCATCTTCGCTGGCGAAGAATTCGGCCCGCCAGGCGATATCGCCGTCCTGGAGAATGTATTTCTGCATATTGAACTGTTCGATATCGGCACTTTCTTCATCGCTGTCGGGATTATCGGCCAAAAACTCTTCCCGGGCGGCGTCGATTGCCTCTTCGAGCGTGGCGTAGAAAACTGATTCCGTTGACATAGCTAACCCCCTAAGAAGAATGAAAAAGGACACGTTTCAATCTATAGAAGGCGGTTAGCCTGGCGTCAAGGCGGAGTAGCGCTGAAGCGCTTAATTTACCGAACGTTTACCCGAGCCTCCGTCATCCGCTGAAGCGTTGTACCGTGGGCGGCGCAGACTGATGGTTGAGTAAAAGGCGTTAAACAGGACGACGCAGGCGGTGACGAGGAACACGGCGCGGAAGCCGTAGTTGGCCGAGACCGAGGCGCCGATTAACGGCCCGGTGACGTTACCAATATCGCGAAACGACTGGTTATAACTGAAGATGCGCCCTGATATCTGGCTGGTGGAGTTGTAGACCAGCAGAGTTTGTACGGCGGGTAACAGCGCGCCGTCGGCGGCGCCGAGCAAAAAGCGCAGAATGCCTAGCTGCAGCGGCGTCTGTACGAAGGACATCGGGATTAACAGCAGCACGGAAATAACCAGGGCTACGATCAGGATCTTTTCCGGCCCGATACGATCGCCGAGCTTGCCTAAACGTGGCGCGCTCAGCAGGGCGGCAATGCCGGGTACGGAGGCAATCATACCGCTGATAAAGGCGATATTACTGACGTTACCCGCCAGGTCGCGCACGTAGAGCGTCAGGATCGGCGCAATGGACCCGGTAGCGACCTGGATAATCAATGAGGTGACGAACAAGCTGAGCACCAGTTTCGGGTTCTTAAGCGAACCGAAAACGTCCCTGGCATTGAGCATCTCTTTTTTGTTCACCGGAACAAAGTTTTCGCGGATTAAAAACAGGGTGAACAGGAAGCAGATAAACAGCACCGTGGCGGTCATGAAGAAGACGGTGCGCAATCCCCAGTGGTCGGCAAGGAAACCGCCCGCCAGCGGGCCCAGCAGCGCGCCGCTTACCGCGCCGGTTGAAAGCGTTCCTAGCGCCCAGCCGCTTTTCTGACGCGGGATTTGGGTAGCGATCAGCGCATTGGCATTGGGGATAAATCCGCCCAGTAAACCCAGCAGCGCGCGCAGGATCAGGAATTGCCATATGTTCTGCGCCATGCCCATCAGCATCATGACGATGGCCATCCCCAGCGCCGAGCGTAGCAGCATAATCTTACGCCCTTTACGGTCGGCCAATCCGCCCCAGAACGGCGAGGCGATGGCGGAAAACAAGAAGGTAATGCTAAAGACCAGCCCTGACCACATATTCAGCGCGCTATGGCCGGTCACGCCCAACTGTTCGACGTAGAGCGGCAAAAAAGGCATCACGAGGCTAAAGGCGGCGCCGGTTAAAAAGCAGCCAAGCCAGGTGACGGTAAGATTTCGTTTCCAGTTGATAGGCGTATCAGCAGACGGCATAAGGTCTCACTGGCCCGCGGCGCGGGTCAAAATAAAGGAAAATATGAGCCTGCTAATTATGCGCCTGAGAAATGGTTGCCGCAATGGAGCGTAGCTTTTAAAGCTAAAGGAGTATTAAAAAGGACTGGCGGTAGAATTTATCCGGGCAGAGGACCACCCGGATAGAGAGTCAATCAGTAGCGCGAAGGCACGCCTTCCGGACGGGTTTTAAAGCGGCGATGCAGCCACATATATTGCTCTGGCGCCATCATGATGCATTTTTCGACGATTTTGTTCATCCACGCGGCGGTGGTTTCTGCGTTTTCCAGAGGCGGATCGCATTCCGGCGGCAGCATAATGAGCTCATAGCCTTTGCCGTTTGGTTTACGTCGTGGGACAAACGGCACAATGCAGGCTTTGGACATTTTCGCCAGCATCCAGGTGCCGGAAGTGGTGGCGGCCTGGTCGACGGCGAACAGCGGCGCGAAGACGCTGGCGGTCGGGCCGTAGTCGTGATCCGGGGCGTACCAGACCACTTCGCCTTTTTTTAGCGCGCGGATCATGCCTTTGAGATCTTTACGGTCAATCATATCTTTGTTGGAACGCAGGCGGCCCCAGGTCTGCAGCCAGTCGATAACCGGGTTGTCATTTGGCCGATAAACCCCGATACCGGGCTCGTTCATGCCGAACATGCGCGCGCCCATTTCCAGCGTCAGGAAATGGATACCAATCAGCAGAATGCCGCGGTTTTGCGCCTGCACGTCACGGACATATTCAAAGCCAATGGTATCGGTCCAGCGCGCAATGCGGCGGGTAGGCCAGAACCATGCCATGCCGGTTTCCATCAGGCCCATGCCGACGGACTCAAAGTTTTGCACTACCAGTTGATGACGTTCTTGCTCGCTCTTCTCAGGAAAGCAGAGCTCAAGATTGCGATAAGCGATTTTTGCGCGGCGCTTCATAAAACGCATTGCCAGGCGACCGATGGCATTACCGAGACGGTAGATAATCGGATAAGGGAGCTGGACGACTAACCACAACAGGCCAATGCCCAGCCAAAGCAGCCAGTAGCGCGGATGGAGCAGCGCGGCGGAAAATTTCGGTAAATGGGTCATTTCATACCTGTCTGATTTAACAACGCGTTCTATTATCGCATTTTTTTCCGCTGTCGCCAAAAGCCGTCTCCTGCCGCAGATGATTGTTAATGACTGAAAATTGCGTGGATGAAATGTAGCGTAAAATGTAGGGATGTAAATTAACGGGGTTTGCTATATGATGCCCGCCGTTTATTTTACTCATTTCCTATGTCGAGCAGGTACACCATGCCAGTGTTACACAACCGCATTTCAAATGAGACGTTAAAGGCGCAGATGTTGGCTGAAACCGAGCCGCGCACGACGATCTCGTTCTATAAATATTTCACTATCGTTGACCCGAAAGCGACCCGTGATGCCCTGTGGCTGGCGCTGACTAAGCTGAATGTCTTTGGTCGCATCTATCTGGCGCATGAAGGTATTAATGCGCAGATCAGCGTGCCGGAAAGCAAGGTCGCGGCGCTGCGTGAATTTCTTGATGGCTTTGACCCGGCGCTGAAGGGGTTACGTCTGAATATCGCGCTGGATGATGACGGTAAATCCTTCTGGGTCCTGCGTCTCAAGGTCCGCGACCGTATTGTGGCCGACGGTATTGATGACCCGACCTTTAACCCCTCTGACGTTGGCGAGTACCTGAAAGCGGCGGAAGTGAACGCGATGCTGGACGATCCGGACGCGGTATTCATCGATATGCGCAACCATTATGAGTACGAAGTCGGTCACTTCGAGAACGCGATGGAAATTCCGGCGGATACCTTCCGCGATCAATTGCCGAAAGCGGTTGAGATGATGCAGGAGTATAAAGACAAGAAGATTGTCATGTACTGTACCGGCGGCATTCGCTGTGAGAAGGCCAGCGCCTGGATGAAACATAGCGGTTTCAATAAGGTGTGGCACATTGAAGGCGGGATTATCGAGTACGCGCGACGCGCCCGTGAACAGGGCTTGCCGGTACGCTTTATCGGTAAGAACTTTGTCTTTGACGAGAGAATGGGCGAGCGTATTTCTGATGATGTGATTGCCCACTGCCATCAATGCGGCGCACCGTGCGACAGCCACACCAATTGCCTGAATGACGGTTGCCATTTGCTTTTTATTCAGTGCCCGGCTTGTGCCGAGAAATTTGCCGGTTGCTGTAGCGAAGCCTGCATGGAAGAGCATAAACTGCCGGAAGAGGAGCAGCGCAAACTGCGGGCGGGACGAGAGAATGGCAATAAGATTTTTAATAAATCCCGCGGCCGTCTGAATACCAAATTAGGTATCCCGGATCCCGACCCGTCAGTAAAACCATAACCAGATGAGGTCGATTGCCGCTAGCAGCAGCCACAGCGCGAGATAAATCATAAAGTGCTCGCGCACGTTGTTGACTAACCAGTGATACAGGCGACGCATACACACTCTCTGATATGAAACGGCCTCGATTGAGGCCGTTTGGTTTTATGGCCGGCTATTATTGCGAAAAGCGCGCCAGCGAGAAGGGAGTCAGATCAAACTCCGTCGTTTCACCTTGCGCAAATTGCGTCGCAATTTCGCCTAGTACCGGGGCAAACTTGAAACCGTGACCGCTTAACCCGGTAATGAGTAATGTATTGTCGTGACCGGGAAGCGTATCGATGATGAAGTCTTCATCGACCGTATTATCGTAAGTGCAGGAGGCGCCGTGCAGGCAGCCGCCAATCCCGGGTAGCACGTTGCGCAGGAAGTTGAACGACTCCGAGCCATCGCTGGCCACCGCGCCAAACGGTTTCCGCTCTTCCGGTTCGGAAATCAGCTGGCCGCCGTTATGCTTGCCGATCTTCAATTCGTTGTCTTCTGCCGGGAAGCCATAATACTGATCGCCATTCGGCAGTTCGCCGGTGAAAGCAGGGAAGTTGTTTTTCGCGCTATAGCGACCATCGGCCTGGAACCAGGCGAAGACTTTACGTACCGGTTGAATAGGCAGTTCCGGCAATAATTTTGTTACCCAGGTTCCGGCGCTGATCAGCAGTTTTTTGCCGCTGTAGCTACCATCGGCGGTATCGATGGTCACGCCGTCGGTGTGATGGTGAATTGCGGTAACCGGGCAGTTGAACAGTTGGGCGCAGCCCGCTTCGCGCGCCAGGCGAATCCAGGTTTCTACCGCCAGCTCGCTGCGTAACACGCCGGAAGCCGGTTCAAAAATAGCCCGGTAATCTTGCGGAATACGAATCTCCGGCCAACGTTTCATGACCGCCTCAGCATCCAACTCTTCCACGTTAAGCTCAAACTGACGCGCGCTGTGGGCAACGTTATTGAGAAAATCGGAGCTCGCGGGGCCAAGGTTAATAACCCCAGTTTTTTCGAATACGGCCTCGCCGCTACTTTGCGCAAATTCGTCCCATAGCTGCTGGGCGCGTAGCACCAACGGCACGTATCTTTCGCCCTCGCCATAGGCGTGACGAATCAGCCGCGTACTGCCATGGTGGCTGCCTTCCTGGTGCGGCGGTTTGTGGGCATCGGTCATCAGGACATTCAGACCGGCGCGACGGGCGTAATAGCCAGCGGCAGCGCCAACGGAGCCACTACCGATAATGATGAGGTCGTATTGCATGGTGAGTTCCGGGTTATTGTTTTATTAGCAGGGTAATTAACATCAGCCGGATGTACAAGCGCGAAAAATAATTCAGGCACCCGCAGGTGCCTGTTCCGTGAATATTTAGACATCATCGGTGATACTAATGTCTGCGATACTCATTTTCCTGGTAATCGCCAGATTCTATCTTCGCTATTCCTGCTTCCAGAATAGAAATAAACTGACGTGCGACATCCGTCGTTAGCCATAGCGTCTGGCCAATTTCTGCTTCTTTATTGCTTTCTTGCGTGGGGTTTTGGTAGTGCAGGCGCAACATCAGCGCATCGTAGCTATCAACGGTGCTGATGTCCCATCCGACGAGGGGATGGGTCTGGATGACTTCATTATTCTTTTCCATCATAACCCCTTATTCATATGTTAAAAGACAACAATTCTCGAGGTTTAATGCTTGTTTTCTGAAGCACGTTAATTATATCAGCAGTTAAGTACAAACTCGAGAAAATAAATAATTAGAGACAAATTTTGCTCTGATTGGCGGTTTTTTGCGCGAGTTTCGTCCTGGGTCTCATTATTTTTTAAGGAATTTATCAGGATATTAAGGAAAGTCTTAGTTATAAGTGGAGATAAAAAAGCCGGGGCGACCCGGCAAAAAAAAGCACAATGAGGGAGCAAATTGATTTTGCGTAAGCAAACCCGGAGGCTTAGTCGTGGATAAACCAGTCGTCGGCGCTTTCCCAGGTTTCCTGCAGGATTTCGCTAATCCGGTCTTTGTCTTCTTTCAAACCACCGATGACCGACAAATTATTGCCGGCGGCATAACGTACCGTGACCTGGTTTTCACGTTCCGGGTAGTGTTGAGCGATACGTTTAGATAGTTCGTTATTCAGCGCTTCCAGCGCGCCGCTGGGTAAGGCTGTGGTTTTGGCAATTGACACTTCGATGCGCATAATGGCCCCCTGGGTAATATACTGTTTATTTATACAGTAACGCTTGCGCATTTACAACAGGGGGCAAAAAACTTTATTTTTTCATCGTCCAACGCACGGTTTCACCGGCCAGGAACGGCACCAACGTATCGCCTGGAAGGGCGATGCTTTCGGCAACGGTGCTTTCTTCGCGTACCAGTTCAACGTAGCTTTCATTCACCGGCAGGCCGTAGAAACGCGGGCCATTCAGCGAGCAGAAAGCCTCAAAATGCGCCAGCGCGTTCATCTCTTCAAAGACGGTGGCGTAGCTGCCGAGCGCGGTTGGGGCATTGAAACAGCCCGCACAGCCGCAGCTGGCCTCTTTACGGTGGCGCGCGTGCGGGGCGGAGTCGGTGCCGAGGAAGGCGCGGCTGAACCCGCTGGCGACCAGTTCACGCAGCGCCTGCTGGTGGACATTGCGCTTGAGGATCGGCAGGCAGTATAGATGCGGACGAATACCGCCAACCAGCATATGATTGCGGTTAAACATCAGATGCTGCGGCGTGATGGTGGCGGCCAGCAGTTCGTTGCCGTCGCGCACGTATTCAGCGGCATCT
This sequence comes from Klebsiella sp. PK01, assembly GCF_057624675.1. Classification (NCBI taxonomy): domain Bacteria; kingdom Pseudomonadati; phylum Pseudomonadota; class Gammaproteobacteria; order Enterobacterales; family Enterobacteriaceae; genus Klebsiella; species Klebsiella sp. PK01. The sequence continues at coordinate 1,021,355 of NZ_JBYEZM010000001.1, read as the reverse complement.
TTGGTGGTGATATGTTCGAAGACCACTTTTAACCCCGGCAGCCGTTTGCGCAGCGGTTCCATCACCGTCTCGATAAAGCGCGCTTCGCGATCGAAGATATCAATATCAGCGTGGGTAACTTCGCCGTGCACCAGTAGCGGCATGCCCAGTTTTTCCATCCGTTCCAGCACCGGCATAATGGCATCGGTGCTGGTCACGCCGTGACTGGAGTTGGTGGTGGCGTTTGCCGGGTAGAGTTTGGCTGCGGTAAATACGCCTTCATGGAATCCGCGTTCCAGTTCGTTCGGGTCGAGCGTGTCGGTCAGGTAGCAGGTCATCAGCGGAGTGAAATCATGCCCGGCGGGAATCGCATCGATGATGCGCTGGCGATAAGCAATGGCAGCAGCGACGGTCGTTACCGGCGGTACCAGATTCGGCATCACGATCGCCCGGCCGTAAAACTCACTGGTGTAAGGCACGACGGTTTTTAACATATCATCATCGCGAAGATGGATATGCCAGTCGTCAGGGCGGCGGATTTTCAATACCTGGGGTTGTGCTGTCATGGAAGGCTCCGGCTAATTGGTTCAGTCATCAGGGCTGTTTTTTGCCGGGCACTAAGGATAAGCGTAAACGTTTTCCTTTGCACTCATTTCCGTAAAAAATTAAGGGCACTATATTCAGCGCCCTTATCGTTTAGTCAGTGAAGGGGATGATTATCTCGCCCGGTTTCACTTCAATGCCTTTCGCGTATTTCTTCGCTAAGGCCTCGCCGGTGCTGGCATCTTCACGCAGAACGTAGGCCGGTTGCTGGTTGAAATAGCTGCGCAGCGACTGATTCAGATAGGGGATCAGCGTCTGTACCACGGAGGTGAGCTTTTCCGGCTTAACTTTCGCATCGACGACTTCCATTTCACGCAGATAAATCGCGCCTTGCTCTTTATTGAACACCGGCAGCGCTTTAAGCTTCAGGTCGATGGTCGCTTTCTGATTGCCAAACAGCGAATTCAGATCCAGATTAGCGGTTCCGCTCAGCGCCACTTTGTTAGGCTCTTCACGACCGATGGCGCTGGTCAGGTTTTGCAGTTCAATATGCGCATCCGCTACGCCAGGCAGGCCGATATCTTTGGCGAAGTGATTACGTTTCTGCAGCGCCTGGTTAATCTCCTGCTCGCTCACCGAGTATTGCGTAAGCTGGTTACATCCGCTCAGAAGGCCGCTGATAATCAGCGCGGCCGCGATCAACATCTTTTTCATTGGGTTCCTTAACGTCATGCCATGGCTAATCCTGACACAAAGCAGCATGGTCTGCTAGCCCCGCTTGTACTAGCGGAAAATGCTGAAAAAAAGGATTACCACTTTGGCCGCGCGTCAGATGCGCGGTTCCAGCATACCGGAAGCCGACCGTTTCTGGCTGAACTGCCACCACAATGCAATGAATGTCGCAAAGCCGATAATGCCCAACATCAACCACGGGAGTTCAGGCTGACTGAGCACTTTACCGGCATCAAACAGCCAGCCGCCGCCGGCGTACCCCAGCGCGCCGCCGAAGGCCAGGCCAAGGCGGCTAAAACCCATATAGCTGCCTCGGGCGCGGGCATCGGCTAGCGAAGCGCCCAACGTTTCGCGCGCAGGCTCGGCAATGATCGAGCCGATATAGAAAATACAGATTAAGGTAAACAGCTGCTGTAGCGTACTGGTTAAGCCAATCGGCAGCATCGCCGCCGTCATCACCAGTAAACCTGCCATCAGGCGATGCTCAAGACGAAAACGTTTTTCGCTCCAGCGGGCGATGGGGTACAGCAGGGTCAGGGAAATTGTCGCCTCAATGGCATACATCCATTTGACCGCCGCCGGAGAACCCGCAATATCGTTAACCATAATCGGCAGCATGAGCATCACCTGTACGGCCAGCATGTAGTAACCGGTCAGGGTCAGCACGTAAGTGACAAAGCGCTTATCGCGTAACACCAGCCCCAACCCTTCGCGGACCGGCGTTTTGACCGTCGAGAGTTTCCAGGCCGGTAGGTACCAGGCGTTAAACGCGGCGCAGGCAATAAAAAGCGCCGCCCCCGCGCTGCATACCAGACGGAAATCGTACTGTAATAGCCAGCTGCCTAGCAGGGCGCCGATTACCGCGCCGGCGCTATCCTGCATCATCAGGATAGAGAAGAAGCGACCGCGTTGATGCGGGCGCACCAGCTTGACCACCAGCGCCGCTCGCGGCGGGTCGAACAGTGTGCCGCCGAGACCGGACAAAATGCACGAGAGCCAGAGTACCCAGGGCTCATGGGCGACGGCCATCGCCGCGAAACCGCCGGCGCGCATCAGCATCCCGGTGACGATCATCGGTTTAGCGCCAAAACGATCGGCGATCGCCCCACCGAAGATGCCTAAACCTTGTTGCACCAGCTGACGCAGACCGAGGGCAATACCGACCATCAGCGCTGCCCAGCCCATCTGGTCGACAAAACGGATCGATATCAGGGGGAATACGACAAAAAAGCCGAGAACAACCAGCATGTTATCGACTAACAGGAAATATTTACCCAGGCTCCTTGCCTGCGATACGCGGGACATTTCCCCTCCAGGGAAAAAGAAAGATAAGCTTAGATATTCTGCGGGTGCGCCGGTTATTTTCCCAGCATACTGGCGACAATATTTTTTTATCAAAAAGCAAGATCGATTGAGGCTATTCATCGAAAAATGGAGATGGTGCAGAAAATGGTATGTTGCTGTTTTCACACCTTCACTCAGGGAAGGTATAGTGAAAGATATCAGTTTGGGGCAGGGAACAGGAGTGAGGAATGTTTGGCTATCGCAGTAACGTACCCAAGGTGCGTTTGACGACGGACCGGCTGGTGGTGCGGCTGGTTCACGATCGTGACGCCTGGCGTCTGGCCGATTACTACGCGGAAAACAAAGGGTTCCTGAAACCCTGGGAGCCGGTGCGCGATGAAAGCCACTGTTATCCCTCCGGCTGGCAGGCGCGATTGTCGATGATTACGGAGTTTCATAAACAAGGTTCGGCATTCTATTTCGCGCTGCTCGATCCTGATGAGAAAGAGATTATTGGGGTAGCGAACTTCTCCAACGTAGTGCGTGGTTCATTCCACGCCTGCTATCTCGGCTATTCCATTGGTGAAAAGTGGCAAGGGCAGGGGCTGATGTTTGAAGCGCTGACCGCGGCGATTCGCTATATGCAGCGTACGCAGCATATCCATCGCATCATGGCCAACTATATGCCGCACAATAAACGCAGCGGTGACTTGCTCGCCCGACTGGGTTTCGAGAAAGAGGGTTACGCTAAGGACTACCTCCTCATTGATGGGCAATGGCGAGATCACGTATTGACGGCATTAACGACCACTGACTGGACCCCGGGGCGCTAAGGAGACAACATGAAATATCAGCTAACCGCACATGAAGCGCGCATTATTGGTTGCCTGCTGGAGAAGCAAGTGACCACACCCGAACAATATCCGCTGTCGGTGAATGCGGTGGTCACCGCCTGTAACCAGAAAACCAACCGCGAGCCGGTGATGTCGCTGGCGGAAAGCGATGTTCAGGATTTGCTGGATGAACTGGTTAAACGCCACTATCTGCGTACGGTAAGCGGTTTTGGCAATCGAGTGACCAAATATGAACAGCGCTTCTGTAATTCCGAATTTGGCGACCTCAAGTTAACAGCGGCGGAAGTCGCCATCGTCACGACGCTGCTGCTGCGCGGCGCGCAAACGCCAGGCGAGCTGCGCAGCCGCGCGCAGCGGATGTATGAATTCCGCGATATGGCCGAGGTGGAAAGCACGCTCGACAATTTGGCCAGTCGCGAAGACGGCCCGTACGTCGCGCGCCTTCCGCGCGAACCGGGTAAACGCGAAAGCCGCTATATGCACCTGTTTTGTGATGACATGGATTCGCTCATTACCGTCGTGGAAGCCGTGTCGCCGCCGAATGACGATCTGCAGGCGCGCGTTGAGGCGCTGGAGGCGGAAGTGGCTGAGCTCAAAGTACGCCTTGATTCACTGCTGGCTCACTTAGGAGAGTAATTGTGACGGCAAAATTACGCGTTGGCGTGGTGGGGCTCGGCGGCATTGCGCAAAAGGCATGGCTGCCGGTGCTTGGCGCCGCCGATGGTTGGACGCTGCAGGCCGCCTGGTCGCCGGGGAAAGAGAAAGCGTTACGCATCTGTGAAACCTGGCGCCTACCTTATGCCGAGTCTCTGGATGCGCTGGCGGCGCAATGTGATGCGGTATTTGTCCATACCTCAACCGCTTCACATTATGAAGTGGTGCATCATCTGCTGAATGCAGGAGTTCATGTTTGCGTGGACAAGCCGCTGGCGGACAAGCTCAGCGAAGCCGAATCACTGGTTGAACTGGCGGCGCGTCGGCGTTTAACGTTAATGGTGGGTTTCAATCGCCGTTTTGCGCCGCTGTATCGTGAATTAAAAGCGCATCTCAACGATGCGGCGTCATTGCGCATGGATAAGCATCGTAGCGATAGCGTGGGTAAAGAGCTGCGTTTCACCCTGCTGGATGATTATCTGCATGTTGTCGATACCGCGCTGTGGCTGGCGGGAGATAAGGCGCGGGTGAATGGCGGGGTCCTGCAAACCACTTCTCAAGGGGAAATGCTTTACGCCGAGCATCACTTCAGCGCGGGGCAGCTGCAAATCACGACCAGCATGCATCGTCGCGCCGGAAGCCAGCGTGAGTGGGTACAGGCGGTGACCGATGGCGGGCTGTATGAGGTGAGCGATATGCGCGAATGGCGTGAAGAGCGGGGCAGCGGTATCCTGCAGCGCCCGGCGCCCGGCTGGCAAACGACGCTTGAGCAGCGTGGATTCGACGGCTGCGCGCGGCACTTCGTTGAATGCGTGCAAAATCAGACGGTTCCGGAAACCGCCGGTGAGCAGGCGCTCTTAGCCCAGCGGATCGTGGAAAAGCTCTGGCGTGAAGCGATGAGCGAATAACTGGTTGTAACAACTGACAGTAGTAATTCATTGCGAACCCGGTAGACTATCGCCACTTTCCAGCGCCCGCTTTTGCGGGCGTTTTACTCCATGGGTTGTGGAATAAGACAGTAATGAATCTATTAAAATCATTAGCGGCAGTCAGCTCGATGACCATGTTCTCGCGCGTACTGGGGTTCGCCCGCGATGCTATCGTCGCGCGTATTTTTGGCGCCGGGATGGCGACCGACGCCTTTTTTGTGGCCTTCAAACTGCCAAACCTTTTGCGGCGTATTTTTGCCGAAGGCGCCTTTTCTCAGGCCTTTGTGCCGATCCTCGCTGAATATAAAAGCAAACAGGGCGAAGACGCGACGCGGGTGTTCGTCTCCTATGTTTCCGGGCTATTGACCCTGGTTCTGGCGCTGGTCACGGTGGCGGGGATGCTGGCTGCGCCGTGGGTGATTACCGTTACCGCACCGGGCTTTGCCGATACGCCGGATAAGTTTGCCTTAACCACCCAGCTGCTGCGTATCACCTTCCCCTATATATTATTGATCTCGCTGGCATCGCTGGTGGGGGCGATCCTTAACACCTGGAACCGCTTCTCGGTTCCCGCCTTTGCGCCGACCTTCCTCAACGTCAGCATGATTGGTTTTGCCCTGTTTGCCGCGCCTTATTTTCATCCGCCAATGCTGGCGATGGCCTGGGCGGTTACGGTTGGCGGTATCCTGCAACTGGCGTATCAACTGCCGCATCTGAAAAAAATCGGTATGCTGGTACTGCCGCGGGTTAATCTGAAAGATGCCGGGGCGATTCGCGTGGTTAAGCAGATGGGGCCGGCGATCCTCGGCGTCTCCGTCAGCCAGATTTCGCTTATTATCAATACCATTTTCGCCTCCTTCCTGGTCTCAGGTTCGGTCTCCTGGATGTATTATGCCGACCGTCTGATGGAGTTCCCCTCCGGCGTGTTGGGCGTGGCGCTGGGGACTATCCTGTTGCCATCGCTATCAAAAAGTTTCGCCAGCGGCAACCATGATGAATATTGCCGACTGATGGATTGGGGGCTGCGCCTGTGTTTCCTGCTGGCCTTGCCGAGCGCGGTAGCCTTAGGCATTCTCGCTAAGCCGCTGACGGTATCGCTATTCCAGTATGGTAAGTTCAATGCTTTCGATGCGGCGATGACTCAACGCGCGCTGGTGGCTTATTCGGTTGGGCTGATGGGGCTTATCGTGGTGAAGGTGCTGGCGCCGGGCTTTTACTCGCGCCAGGATATCAAGACGCCGGTTAAAATCGCCATTGTTACTCTGATAATGACCCAGGTGATGAACCTGGCGTTTATTGGTCCGTTGAAGCATGCCGGCTTGTCACTGTCTATTGGTCTGGCCGCTTGTCTGAACGCCGCGCTGCTTTACTGGCAACTGCGTAAGCAGAAAATCTTCACCCCGCAGCCGGGCTGGTTCGTCTTCCTGCTGCGTCTGGTCATCGCGGTGCTGGTCATGGCGGCAGCGCTCGTCGGCGTGATGTATCTGATGCCGGAGTGGTCGCAGGGGACGATGCCGTTCCGCCTGATGCGCCTGATGGTAGTGGTGGTGGCCGGCGTAGTCGCCTATTTCGCAACCTTGCTGCTGCTCGGTTTCCGCCTGAAAGAGTTTGCCCGCCGCACGATTTAAATTCATCGCTACGTCGGGCCTGATTAACCCGTTCCGCTATGCGGAGCGGGTTTTTTTATCTCACGGCGCGGTCAGCGGCCTGTAGACGGGCATTTTCCAGCAGGCGGATAATCAGAGCAATCGCGCCGCTGCTCACCGCCAGAATCACCACGCCATTCCAGCCAGCCAGTACGTACAGTTTACTTCCCAGCACCGAACCCAGGGCCATACCGATGAAGACCACGGTAAACAGCAAGGCGTTAAGCCTGCCGCGGGCTTGGGGCTCCAGGCTGTAAACCAGATTTTGATGCGCCACCAGGCTTGATTGCAGACCAAGGTCAAAACCAATAGCCGATAACGCAATCAGCGCCAGTTGGCCATGTACCGGCAGGGCGGGCAGCAGCAACATCAGGGCAAAGGAGACGGTGACGAATGCCGCGCCGAGCTGGGTGACTCTCCCCGCGCCAACTTTATCCGCCAGACCGCCTGCCAGCGGTGCCGCCAGGGCGCCTGCCGCGCCCGCGATACCGAAGCCTCCGGCGACCGCGCTACCCATCTGGTAATGTTCGGCGAGCATCACCGCCAGCGTCGACCAGAATGCGCTAAAGGCGATAGATAAAAAGCCCTGGGCGAATGCCGCGCGGCGCAGCGCGGGATAGCGCTGCCACAGATGGGCCATCGACTTCATCAACTGCGGATAGCTGAGGGTAGAGTGGATCTCAAAACGCGGCAGAACACGCCACATTAACAGGCCGATGAAAGCGATACTGACTGCCGCAGCCTGGTACATGACCCGCCAGCCAAATAGCGCGCCGACCAGCCCGCTGACGGTACGCGAAAGTAGGATCCCCAGTAGCAGGCCGGTCATCACCGTACCGACCATTTTCCCCTGTTTGCCCGCCGGCGCCAGAATGGCCGCTGCCGGGACAATATCCTGCGCCATGGTCGCCGCCATGCCGATCAGCAGGCTGACGACCAGCAGCGAGGTCAGTTGTCCGGTCAGGCTGCAGAGTAGCAACAGCGCCGCCAGTACGGCGCTTTTCAGCAGGATAAGCGTTCGGCGATCGTGGCGATCGCCGAGCGGCAGCAGAAATAATATTCCCAATGCATAGCCTGCCTGGGTCAACGTGGGCACCAGCCCCATTCCTTCAATGCTGAGATGCAGGTTGGCGCCGATTAATGGCAGCAGCGGCTGGGCGTAGTAGATGGATGCGACGCTAAAGCCTGCGCCGAGCGCGAGAATAAATATAATCCAGCCGGCCTGGCGGGTGGATAAAGGAAGCGGTGTCATAGTAATGCCCTCGTAAATGCGTTGGCGCTATTGTTCCCCGAAGCAGACTGGCGCGGAAGATAGGGTAGTGGTAAAACGGTTATACGTAGCACGTATAGGCAAAATATAAATGAAGAAACAAGAGCGTATAGATCGGATTGAGCTGATGCGGACGTTTATTCGCATCGTCGAAGCGGGTTCGCTCTCGGCGGCGGCTCTGCAGATGAGTACGACTCAGGCGACCGTTAGCCGACGCTTGCAGTCGCTGGAGACGTTACTCGGCGCAAGGCTTATTCTGCGCACGACCCATGCGATGAAACTAACCGATGACGGCGAGCGCTGCTATCAACATGCGCGGCGGCTGGTGGACAGCTGGCTGGCGCTGGAAGATGATCTACGCATCGAGGAAGACCGTCCGGTTGGCGTGCTGCGGGTGCGGGCGCCGCACGCTTTTGGCCAACAGCAGCTGCTGGGCCCGCTGGTTAGCTTTCTGCAGCGTTATCCTGAGCTTTCCGTTGAGTGGATGCTGAATGATAAAACCGTCGATTTTCTTAGCGATAATATTGATTGCGCGATCCGCGTTGGTGCAGAAGTGGATCCGTCAACCGTCTCGGTACTGTTGGCTGTAGTTCCCCGCAGCCTGGTGGTTGCGCCTGAGCTATTGGCGCGCCATCCGGAACTCGGCGAACCGCAGGCGCTCTCCGCGCTGCCATGGGTCGCTATCAGCACCTTTTACCAGCATGAAGTCACGCTACAGCATCAGGTGGGCGGGCAGTTGATGAGTTTCCCGATCGTCCCTTGTCTGAGTACCGATAGCGTCTACGTTGCGCGTAATACCGCTCTGGCGGGGTTGGGAGCGGCAATTGTTTCCAGCTGGGCGGTGGAGGAGGATATTGCGGCAGGCAGGCTGATTGAGCCGTTTGCGCAGTGGCGGGCTTCGCCGCTGCCGGTGCATCTGGTATATCCCTGGGCGCGCTATTACCCAACGCGGCTGCGCAAGTTTCTCGATTTGATGCGCGAAGTGATGCCGCAGGTGGCGGGGATGCAGCGCCCGGACGAGAACAAATAAAAAACCGGCCAGTTGGCCGGTTTTTTAGTCGTGCACCGTTACTCTACAGGTTGCGGGCGAGTCGCTTCCGCCGTGGCCTGATGAGTAGCGCTATGGCCGCCTGCGGACCCTTTACCCTCAAAGGCAAACGGTGGGCGAACCCAATCGCTTTGGCGCGGCGCTTCCGGCACGTATTCCGGCGCCGGGGCGCGGGTCATCGGCGCGGTCGCGTGGCGAGTTGCGGTGGTTGCCGGTTGCGCTTTTACCACTGGCGCGGCGCTGACGACCGGCGTCGGTTCAACAACCGGCGCGGCTTCTTCAGCTGCGGCAACGGTCGTTTCTTCGACAACAGCGGTTTCTTCGACAACAGCGGTTTCTTCTGCGGCAATTGTTGGCTGCGCAGCGTCGGTTTCTTCAGTCACCGGAGCTGGCGTGGTCTCAGTTTCTTCGACAACGGCCTCTGCTGGCGCACTGACCTCTGCCTGCGGCGCAACGGTTTCTGCTACAACTGCAGTCTCTTCAACCACTGCCGTTTCTTCGGCAACCGGGGCTTCAACTACGCTTGCTTCTGTGGTCGGTTCGCTGGTCACTGTCGGTGCGACAGTTTCAGCTGCGACAGTTTCAGCTGCGACAGTTTCAGCTGCGACGGTTTCCGCAACGACAACCGGAGCGATAGTCTCCGCGACGACTGGCGTGATGATAGGCTCAACGCTGCTGGTTTCCTGCACCGGTAACTCTTCCTGCAGCTGATCCTGCACGCGAGCAATCGGATAACGGATCCACGCTTTACCTGACGCCAGCTCAGGCGACGCGCAGGCGATAGCCAGCGGCATCGGCGACTGGGTCGGATAACGCTCATCGCGGTAGCGACGGCGACGTTGGCCGCTTACGCGCAGGTGGCGCGGAGAGCGACGTGAACGACGCGGCATACCGTTAGATTCACGAGCGTCGCCGTTTTCATCCTGCTCAGCGGCAGTTTCAACGACGGCCGGCAGATCGACTTTTGCCAGTTCGGTACGCGGCGTAGTGGATTCCGCCTGCTGCTCGGCAACGGCTTCGACAACCTGCTCGGTTTCTGCGGATTCAAAGCGGACTTTCTGCGCCAGCTGACGCGGTTTACGACGCGGCATGCTCTGAACGCGTTCTTCCTGCTCGGTCTCCTGCTGAACTACCGGTTCTTCGCGGGACTGAGATTTTGCTTCCTGCTGTGCCTGGCGCTTGTCATCATTCCGACGACGGTTGCGTTCACGGCGCGGTTGCTGCTGCTCATCGCGAGATTTACTGTTATCAGCCTCATTGCCAGCGGTTTGACGTGATTCGCGCTGTTCAGCGTTCTGCGGCTGTTTCTCACGGCGATTACGGCGGTTTTCCTCACGAGATTCGCGACCTTCCGCGTTTTCTCCGCGATTATCGCGATTGTCACGGTTATCGCGATTATCGCGGTTATCACGACGTTCATTACGATCGCGGCGATTATTAGAACGCGGTTTACGACGCTCTTGCTGACGTTCCGGTTTCTCTTCTGTTTTTTGCTCAGCCTTGACTTCCGCCGGTTTGACTTCTTCTGCGCCAGCAAAAATGTTTTTCAAAGCGCCAAAGAAACGGGACAGCAGGCCAGGCTGGGCAGGCGTTGCTACTTTTGCGGCTGGAGCGGCGGCGGCTTTCGCTGCGACCGGTGCGGCTGCGGTTTCTTCCTGTACCGGTACTGGCGGCGCATCCGGCATCACGAAAGCGGCAAGAGCTGGCTCTTCACGGCGCTTGCGTTCAGCTGGTTCATCGTCGGACGGCATCGCCATCTCTTCTTCGTGCAGTTTCGGCAGCAAATAGCTCAGGGTTGAGGTCTCTTCGCCTTTACGCACGCGCAGCACGGAGTAGTGCGGGGTTTGCATCTCATCGTTCGGGACGATGATGACGCGAATGTCGCTCTGACGGGTTTCAATCGCGCTGACTGCGGCACGTTTTTCGTTAAGCAGATAGGAAGCGATAGGTACCGGAACGATCGCATGGACTTCTTTGGTGTTCTCTTTCAGCGCTTCTTCTTCAATCAGACGCAGGATAGAGAGCGACAGCGATTCGTTGTCACGCACGGTACCGGTGCCGCTACAGCGTGGGCACACGTGGTGGCTGGACTCGCCCAGCGACGGGCTCAGACGCTGGCGGGACATCTCCAGCAGGCCGAAGCGCGAGATGTGGCTGATCTGGATACGCGCGCGGTCCTGACGAACGGCCTCACGCAGGCGGTTTTCAACCGCACGCTGGTGGCGCACCGGAGTCATATCGATGAAGTCGATAACGATCAGGCCGCCAAGGTCGCGCAGACGCAGCTGGCGCGCAATTTCGTCAGCCGCTTCGAGGTTAGTATTGAACGCCGTTTCTTCGATATCGCCGCCGCGGGTCGCGCGAGCGGAGTTGATGTCGATAGCGGTCAGCGCTTCGGTGCTATCGATAACGATAGAGCCGCCGGAAGGCAGGCGAACTTCACGCTGGAACGCGGATTCAATCTGGGATTCGATCTGGTAATGGCTGAACAGCGGGATTTCACCGGTGTACAGTTTGATTTTGCTGCTGAAATCCGGACGACCGAGGGCGGCGATATGCTGGCGCGCCAGCTCAAGCACTTTCGGGTTATCGATCAGGATTTCGCCGATGTCCTGGCGCAGATAGTCGCGGAAGGCACGTACGATAACGTTACTTTCCTGGTGGATCAGGAACGGAGCAGGGCGACTCTCAGCGGCTTTCTGAATCGCTTCCCAGTGCTTCAGGCGGAAGCTCAGATCCCACTGCAGCGCTTCAGCGGATTTGCCGACGCCCGCGGTACGTACGATAAGACCCATGCCGTCCGGCAACTGAAGGCTCGCCAGCGCTTCTTTCAGCTCGGTACGATCGTCACCTTCGATACGGCGCGAAATACCGCCGGCGCGAGGGTTATTCGGCATCAGTACCAGGTAGCTGCCGGCCAGGCTGATGAAGGTCGTCAGCGCAGCGCCTTTATTACCACGCTCTTCTTTATCAATCTGAACAATGACTTCCTGACCTTCACGCAGAACATCCTTAATGTTAGGACGACCATGAGAGCTGTAATTGGCAGGGAAGTATTCGCGGGCAATTTCTTTGAGGGGGAGGAAACCATGACGCTCAGCGCCGTAATCGACAAACGCGGCTTCAAGGCTAGGTTCAATACGAGTGATTTTGCCTTTGTAGATGTTCGCTTTTTTCTGCTCGTGCCCGGGGCTTTCGATATCCAGGTCGTACAGGCGCTGCCCATCAACAAGAGCGACGCGCAACTCTTCCTGCTGAGTTGCGTTGATTAACATTCTTTTCATCGTAACTTACTCATTATTCTTACATTGACGACTAAGCTACGGGCAGAGTAACGCCTTACCGGGTGAAAACCGATGGCCTCGAGTCTGGTTCACGTCGCCAACCTCACGGTTGTCGCGCGCTTAAGAGGCGCAGAGTGTCGGTCGCCTGTGTTTCAAACGGAAACACAGCGCAATTATTCAGGGGAACAGCCTGGGATGTATCACCAGAGAATATTCCATTTATACACTTCATCCTTTAAGTGATTTCGCGTTGGCCGCGCTTGTTCACTTCAATCGATTGCGTGTACAACCGACTGAAGATTCTCTCTTTTGCAGCCTTGACGCACCTCAAACGATGTTGCGTATATTCTCATCGTCTCTCACGTCGCAGGGGTAATGGCTTAACCTGTTCACCTCAATCGGAGGATTCAGATGAACTCCCGGTAGTCCCGGAGTCGTCGCCGTCCTGCCACGCAAAAATCTTATAGAGCCTGTGCCGGTAAGGACTGCAACCCGCAGCCCGCTAACTGTCTGAAAGATCAATACGTCTTACGCCATTGCTGCGTGGATGATCGGTCAGACAAAATTGGTCATTCCGCTAATTTCTTGTTCTAACAAGTGTCAACACGGAAAACGGCTTCATTATTCCATTGCTAACCTTGTTATAGCAAGTTCACTTTTACCTTTTATCACCGGGTTACTCACAGTTTTTTCACCAGCGTCTACAGATTGTTCTAATAACAAACAAAACGCCGATGAAGCATGCGATGAAATCCGGATACTGATAAATATAAGCATATAAAAATGAGTGGCGCTAATGCCCTCGGCTATTTAGAATCGCCGACCATGAAAACTGAGACTCCAACCGTAAAAATGGTTGCCATTTCCGCCGATGAAGCGGGGCAACGTATCGACAACTTTTTGCGTACGCAACTTAAGGGCGTACCGAAGAGCATGATTTATCGCATCCTGCGTAAAGGCGAGGTGCGGGTGAACAAAAAGCGCGTCAAGCCGGAATATAAACTGGAAGACGGCGATGAAGTGCGTATCCCGCCGGTGCGGGTCGCCGAGCGCGAAGAAGAGGCCGTTTCGCCGCATCTACAAAAGGTGGCGGCGTTGTCGGATGTGATCCTCTATGAAGACGATCATATCCTGGTGCTCAACAAGCCTTCCGGCACCGCGGTACACGGCGGCAGCGGTCTGAGCTTCGGCGTGATTGAAGGGCTGCGGGCGCTACGCCCCGAGGCCCGCTTCCTGGAGCTGGTTCACCGTCTTGATCGGGATACCTCCGGCGTTCTGTTGGTAGCAAAAAAACGCTCGGCGCTTCGCTCGCTTCACGAGCAGCTGCGTGAGAAAGGGATGCAGAAGGATTATCTGGCGCTGGTCCGTGGTCAGTGGCAGTCGCACACCAAGGCGGTACAAGCGCCGCTGCTGAAAAATATCCTGCAGAGCGGCGAGCGTATCGTGCGCGTGAGTCAGGAAGGTAAGCCGTCCGAAACGCGCTTTAAAGTGGAAGAGCGTTACGCGTTTGCCACCCTGGTGCGCTGTAGCCCGGTTACCGGGCGTACGCACCAGATTCGCGTTCACACTCAGTATGCGGGACATCCCATCGCTTTTGACGATCGCTATGGCGATCGCGAGTTTGACAAGCAGCTTTCAGGGACGGGGTTAAACCGCCTGTTTTTGCATGCCGCAGCGCTGAAGTTCACTCATCCAGGCACCGGTGAAGTGATGCGTATTGAAGCGCCGTTGGATAACCAACTGAAGCACTGCTTACAGGTTTTGCGCAATAGCAAATAACCACAGCGGCGGATTCATACTCCGCCGCTTTCTTTTATGGCTAGCTAAGCAGAGGGTTAAAGCCTTCCCGGCGCAGCATCTGGCATAGCGCGATCAGCGGTAGCCCCACCAGCGAATTAGGGTCGCGTCCTTCCAGTCGTTCAAATAGCGTGATGCCTAAGCCTTCGCTTTTAAAACTGCCGGCACACTGCAGAGGGTTCTCTTTACGGATATAGGCCTCGATCTCCTGATCGCTTAAATGACGAAAATGGACGTCGAAAGGTTCGCATTCCGTTTGCAGGTGTCCATTGGCGGAATTGTAGAGCGCAAGCCCGGTATAAAAAGTGACAATCGTGCCGCTGGCCTTGCGTAGCTGACGGTAGGCATTTTCTTCAGTGTGCGGTTTACCGGTGATGTCGCCGTCTAAGACACAAACCTGATCGGAACCTATAATAAGGTGTTGAGGGAAGCGGGATGCCAGCGTCTGGGCCTTGGCTTGCGCCAGACGCGTAACCAACTGGCGGGCGGATTCGCCGGGCAGAGGCGTTTCGTTAACCTCCGGCGCCGCGCATTCGAATGACAGCGAGAGTTTTTCCAGTAGCATTCGCCGCCACGGCGAGGTTGAGGCCAGGAGAAGATTAGACATATTTTTTCATCCACATATAGCGCTTCGCAGAGCATCATTTTAAACTATGCGCCGCAATGTGTGCGAATAAATGGCAAAAGGCAACCTGAGGCTGCCTTTTTCTTTGACTCTATGACATTACAAAGTTAATATGCGCGCCCTATGCAAAAGGTAAAATTACCCCTGACTCTCGATCCGGTTCGCACGGCTCAAAAACGCCTTGATTACGAGGGTATCTACGCCCGTGATCAGGTTGGCCGTGTCGCCGATTCAGTCGTCAGCGTGGACAGTGATGTGGAATGCAGCATGTCGTTCGCTATCGATAACCAGCGTCTCGCCGTTATTACCGGTGATGCGAAGGTGTCGGTAACCCTCGAATGTCAGCGTTGCGGGAAACCGTTCCCTCATCATGTCCACACAACGTATTGTTTCAGCCCTGTCAGAAATGACGAACAGGCAGAAGCACTACCGGAAGCGTATGAGCCGATTGAGGTTAACGAATTCGGTGAAATCGATCTGCAGGCGATGGTTGAGGATGAAATCATTCTTTCCTTGCCGGTAGTTCCGGTGCATGATTCTGAACACTGTGAAGTGTCCGACGCGGACATGGTCTTTGGCGAACTGCCTGAAGAGGCACAAAAACCAAACCCATTTGCCGTATTAGCCAGCTTAAAGCATAAGTAATTGAGGAGTAAGGTCCATGGCCGTACAACAGAATAAACCAACCCGTTCCAAACGTGGCATGCGTCGTTCCCATGACGCTCTGACCGCAGTCACCAGCCTGTCTGTAGACAAAACTTCTGGTGAGAAACACCTGCGTCACCACATCACTGCCGACGGTTTCTACCGCGGTCGCAAGGTAATCGCTAAGTAATCACGCCTTACTCCGTGGATTTCACGTTGCAAGAAAACGTACCTAACGTCCTTGCAACGTGAAAGACAAGAGTAAAAGCGTGGTGAAGCTTAGTGAGGATCTCCCCGGGTAACTGGGGAATAACCGAACCGGGCAGCGACGAGACCTTGACACGTCTAACCCTGGCGTTAGATGTCATGGGGGGCGATTTTGGCCCATCCGTGACAGTGCCTGCAGCACTGCAGGCACTGAACTCTAATTCGCAACTCACTCTTCTTTTAGTCGGCGACCCCGACGCCATCACGCCATTACTTGCCAAAGCTGATTTCGAACAACGTTCGCGATTGCAGATTATTCCTGCACAGTCAGTTATTGCCAGTGATGCGCGACCCGCACAGGCTATCCGCAGTAGTCGCGGAAGCTCGATGCGCCTGGCGCTGGAGCTGGTGAAAGAGGGCCGAGCCGAGGCCTGCGTTAGCGCGGGAAATACCGGCGCGCTGATGGGGCTCGCGAAATTATTGCTCAAGCCCATTGAGGGGATTGAGCGCCCGGCGCTGGTGACGGTACTGCCGCATCAGCAAAAGGGCAAAACGGTGGTGCTGGATTTAGGCGCCAACGTCGATTGCGATAGCACGATGCTGGTGCAGTTCGCGGTGATGGGCGCGGTGTTAGCTGAAGAAGTCGTGGGGATTAAAAATCCGCGCATTGCGCTGTTGAATATCGGCGAAGAAGAGATGAAAGGCCTCAACAGCATCCGTGATGCGTCGGCGATTCTCAAAAAGCTGCCGTCGTTCAACTATATTGGTTACCTTGAAGCTAACGAGTTGCTGACGGGGAAAACGGATGTTCTGGTTTGTGATGGATTCACCGGCAACGTCACATTAAAGACGATGGAAGGTGTTGTCAGAATGTTCCTTTCGCTGCTGAAATCACAGGGAGAGGGAAAAAAAAGGTCGTGGTGGCTGATTTTATTAAAGCGTTGGTTACAAAAAAGCCTAAGCAGGCGATTCAGTCACCTCAACCCCGACCAGTATAATGGCGCCTGTCTGTTAGGATTGCGCGGTTCTGTGATCAAAAGTCATGGCGCTGCCAACCAGCGCGCATTTTGCGTCGCAATAGAGCAGGCAGTGCAGGCGGTGCAGCGGCAAGTTCCACAGCGGATCGCCGCTCGCCTGGAATCGTTATACCCAGCAGGTTTTGAACTGCCAGGGAGCAGCAGCGGTAACGGGAATGCCCGACAGCACACCGGGACCAACGGATACGACTGACGCCCTGCGGTTTTAACAACGCGGGTATATTACCCAAGAGTGACTGAGCGTACATGTATACAAAGATTATTGGCACCGGCAGCTACCTGCCTGAGCAAGTGCGTACTAACGCCGACCTGGAAAAAATGGTTGAAACGACTGACGAGTGGATTGTCACGCGTACAGGTATTCGTGAACGCCGTATTGCCGCAGCGAACGAAACAGTTGCTACGATGGGCTTCGAAGCCGCAAAGAAAGCGCTGGAAATGGCGAATGTGAACCCGGAGCAAATTGGTCTGATCGTTGTTGCGACCACCTCGGGCACGCATGCCTTCCCGAGCTCTGCGTGCCAGATTCAATCTATGCTGGGGGTAAAAGGGTGTCCGGCGTTTGACGTCGCAGCCGCCTGCGCGGGCTTTACCTATGCCTTGAGTATCGCCGATCAGTACGTGAAAAACGGCGCCGTCGATTATGCGCTGGTGATCGGCGCTGATGTGCTGGCGCGTACCTGCGATCCAACCGATCGCGGCACGATCATTATCTTCGGCGACGGCGCGGGCGCGGTGGTGCTTGGCGCTTCCGAAGAGCCGGGCATTATCTCTACGCATCTGCACGCCGATGGCCGCTACGGCGACCTGTTAACGCTGCCGAATGCCGATCGCGTTGAGCCGGAAAACCCGATTTATCTGACGATGGCCGGCAACGAAGTGTTTAAAGTCGCGGTCACCGAACTGGCGCATATCGTTGACGAGACGCTGGCGGCCAACAACCTTGAGCGCTCGGCGCTGGATTGGCTGGTCCCGCACCAGGCTAACCTGCGTATCATCAGCGCG
Organism: Klebsiella sp. PK01; assembly: GCF_057624675.1. NCBI lineage: Bacteria > Pseudomonadati > Pseudomonadota > Gammaproteobacteria > Enterobacterales > Enterobacteriaceae > Klebsiella > Klebsiella sp. PK01. Next base: position 1,003,816 of record NZ_JBYEZM010000001.1, on the reverse strand, counting down.
ACGGCGAAAAAGCTGGGGATGTCGATGGATAACGTGGTGGTCACGCTCGATCGTCACGGTAATACCTCTGCTGCTTCGGTTCCTTGCGCGCTCGACGAAGCCGTGCGCGATGGCCGTATTCAACGCGGCCAGTTGATTCTGCTGGAAGCCTTCGGTGGTGGTTTCACCTGGGGTTCCGCGCTGGTTCGTTTTTAGTATAAGGATTTAAACATGACGCAATTTGCTTTTGTGTTCCCCGGACAGGGCTCTCAGGCTGTCGGTATGCTGGCAGATATGGCCGCGACCTGGCCTGTGATTGAAGAGACCTTCGGCGAAGCTTCCGCAGCGTTGGGTTACGATCTGTGGGCGCTTGCCCAACAGGGCCCGGCAGAAGAACTGAATAAAACCTGGCAAACGCAACCGGCGCTGCTGACCGCCTCCGTCGCGTTATATCGCGTATGGCAGCAGCAGGGCGGTAAAGCGCCGGCGCTGTTAGCCGGTCATAGCCTTGGCGAATACTCTGCGCTGGTCTGCGCAGGCGTTATCAATTTCGCTGATGCCGTTCGTCTGGTTGAACTGCGTGGTAAATTCATGCAGGAAGCGGTACCGGAAGGCACCGGCGCGATGTCTGCAATTATTGGTCTCGACGATGCGTCCATTGCGAAAGCCTGTGAGGAATCTGCGCAAGGGCAGGTGGTTTCGCCGGTGAACTACAATTCTCCGGGCCAGGTGGTTATTGCCGGGCACAAAGAAGCCGTTGAACGTGCAGGCGCCGCGTGTAAAGCCGCAGGCGCCAAACGCGCGTTGCCGCTGCCGGTCAGCGTACCGTCCCACTGCGCGCTGATGAAACCTGCCGCAGAAAAACTGGCGGTTGAACTGCAGAAAATCACTTTTAACGCGCCGACGATTCCGGTCGTGAATAACGTCGACGTGAAATGTGAAACCGCGCCGGATGCTATCCGCGATGCGCTGATTCGTCAGCTGTACAGTCCGGTTCAGTGGACTAAGACTGTTGAGTTTATGGCATCTCAGGGCGTCGAGCACCTGTATGAAATGGGTCCGGGTAAAGTCCTCACCGGCCTGACCAAACGTATTGTTGACACCCTGACTGCTTCTGCGCTCAACGAGCCGGCTGCGATGTCTTCGGCGCTTGAGCAATAAAAGAGGAATACCATGAGTTTTGAAGGAAAAATCGCGCTGGTTACCGGTGCAAGCCGCGGTATCGGCCGTGCAATCGCTGAAACCCTCGCCGCGCGCGGCGCGAAAGTTATCGGTACTGCCACCAGCGAAAGCGGTGCGCAGGCGATCAGCGACTATCTAGGCGCCAACGGTAAAGGTCTGATGTTGAATGTGACCGACCCGGCATCTATTGAATCTGTTCTGGAAAATGTTCGCGCAGAGTTTGGCGAAGTTGACATCCTGGTCAATAATGCCGGGATTACTCGTGATAACCTGTTAATGCGAATGAAAGATGATGAGTGGAACGATATTATCGAAACCAACCTGTCATCTGTATTCCGTCTGTCAAAAGCGGTAATGCGCGCTATGATGAAAAAGCGTCATGGGCGTATTATCACTATCGGTTCTGTGGTTGGTACCATGGGAAATGCTGGTCAGGCTAACTACGCTGCGGCGAAAGCGGGTCTGATTGGTTTCAGTAAGTCACTGGCACGTGAAGTTGCGTCTCGCGGTATTACTGTAAACGTTGTTGCTCCGGGCTTTATTGAAACGGACATGACGCGTGCGCTGACCGATGAGCAGCGTGCGGGTACGCTGGCTGCAGTTCCTGCGGGGCGCCTTGGCTCCCCAAATGAAATCGCCAGCGCGGTTGCATTCTTAGCCTCTGACGAAGCGGGTTACATCACTGGTGAAACCCTGCACGTCAATGGCGGGATGTATATGGTCTGACCGAGATTTGCGCAAAATGTTCAGGAAGCGCGCAGTCTGCACGCTTGCGGGTACTGTTTTGTGCGAAATCATTTGCGTTATTAGGGCAAACAGCCGCAAAATAGCGTAAAATCGTGGTAAGACCTGCCGGGATTTAGTTGCAAATTTTTCAACATTTTATACACTACGAAAACCATCGCGAAAGCGAGTTTTGATAGGAAATTTAAGAGTATGAGCACTATCGAAGAACGCGTTAAGAAAATTATCGGCGAACAGCTGGGCGTTAAGCAGGAAGAAGTTACCAACAATGCTTCCTTCGTTGAAGACCTGGGCGCTGATTCTCTTGACACCGTTGAGCTGGTAATGGCTCTGGAAGAAGAGTTTGATACTGAGATTCCGGACGAAGAAGCTGAGAAAATCACCACCGTTCAGGCTGCCATTGATTACATCAACGGTCACCAGGCGTAAGTGAACATCTCCAGGCGGTCATTCGACCGCCTGAGTTTTATCTTTTTTTGTCCCACAAGAATCTATTTTCCCTCCCTGGAGGACAACCGTGTCTAAGCGTCGTGTAGTTGTGACCGGACTGGGCATGTTGTCTCCTGTCGGCAATACCGTAGAGTCTACCTGGAAAGCTCTCCTTGCCGGTCAGAGTGGCATCAGCCTGATCGACCATTTCGATACTAGCGCCTATGCAACGAAATTTGCTGGCTTAGTAAAGGATTTTAACTGTGATGATATCATCTCGCGCAAAGAACAGCGCAAGATGGATGCTTTCATTCAATATGGAATTGTCGCTGGCGTTCAGGCCATGCAGGATTCTGGCCTTGAAGTGACGGAAGAAAACGCAACCCGCATCGGCGCCGCTATCGGTTCCGGTATTGGTGGCCTCGGCTTGATCGAAGAAAACCACAGTTCGCTGGTAAATGGCGGACCGCGGAAGATCAGCCCGTTCTTCGTACCGTCCACAATTGTTAACATGGTGGCCGGTCATCTGACCATCATGTTTGGTCTGCGTGGACCGAGTATCTCCATCGCGACCGCGTGTACTTCAGGCGTACATAACATCGGCCACGCGGCGCGTATTATCGCTTACGGCGATGCCGACGCGATGGTTGCCGGTGGTGCAGAGAAGGCGAGTACGCCGCTGGGCGTAGGCGGCTTTGGCGCTGCGCGCGCGCTGTCTACCCGCAATGATAACCCGCAGGCGGCAAGCCGTCCGTGGGATAAAGAGCGTGATGGCTTTGTGCTGGGCGACGGCGCCGGTATGGTCGTGCTGGAAGAGTACGAGCATGCGAAAAAACGCGGCGCGAAAATCTACGCTGAGATCGTCGGTTTTGGTATGAGCAGCGATGCGTACCATATGACGTCTCCACCGGAAGATGGCGCTGGCGCTGCGCTGGCGATGGTTAACGCCATTCGCGATGCGGCGATTGAACCGGGCCAGATTGGCTATGTCAACGCCCACGGTACTTCGACGCCAGCCGGTGATAAAGCAGAAGCCCAGGCGGTGAAATCCGTGTTTGGCGATACGGCAAGCCGCGTGATGGTTAGCTCCACCAAATCCATGACCGGCCACCTGTTAGGCGCGGCTGGCGCAGTAGAGTCTATCTACTCTATTCTGGCGCTGCGCGATCAGGCGGTTCCGCCGACCATCAACCTGGATAACCCGGATGAAGGTTGCGACCTCGACTTCGTTCCTCATGAAGCGCGTCAGGTTTCCGGTATGGAATACACCCTGTGTAACTCCTTCGGCTTTGGCGGTACTAACGGTTCGATTATCTTCAAAAAAGTATAATCAACCGCTAATGCTGGTTCAGCGTTGACGAAAAGACCCGCCTGGCGGGTCTTTTTTTATTCGGTTTTCTCCGCTTGTTCTCTGCTTTTTATCCTGAGACACTGTGCCACCGGTGAGAGGAGCCCCCTATGTTCTTGATAAATGGTGTCGAGCAGAGTGTACTGGCAGCTAACGACCGTGCTATTCAATTCGGTGATGGCTGTTTTACCACCTCACGAATCATCAACGGTCAGATAGCCTTCTTCAATGCCCATTTGGCCCGTTTGCAGGATACGTGCGAAAAACTCTTTATTCCTTTTACTGCGTGGCAAATGCTGGCCGCAGAGATGCAAGAACTCGCAAAGTCGCATCGTGAAGGCGTCCTCAAGGTGATCATTACGCGTGGTTCAGGAGGTCGGGGATATAGCGCGAGCGGATGCATTCAACCTACCCGCATGATGAGTGTGTCGTCTTTCCCCGCGCATTATGCGCGTTGGCGAGAAGAGGGAATAACTCTGGCGTTAAGCCCGATCCGCCTGGGGCGCAATCCTTCGCTGGCGGGGCTCAAACATCTTAATCGCCTCGAACAAGTCTTAATTCGTTCTCATCTTGAGCAGACGGACGCCGATGAGGCGCTGGTTCTTGACAGCGACGGGTGGCTTACGGAATGCTGTGCCGCGAATGTGTTCTGGCGTAAAGGAAGCCAGGTGTTCACGCCGCGCCTCGATCAGGCGGGCGTTAATGGCATTATGCGCCAGCACTGTATGGCTATGTTGGCACGTTCTTCTTTTGAGGTTGTCGAAGTATCCATGCGCCCTGATGTACTGCGCGATGCCGATGAAGTGCTGATTTGCAATGCGCTTATGCCGCTGGTACCGGTTTGTCGTTGGGATGACGTCTGTTGGTCTGAACGCGATCTTTACCATTTTTTAGCCCCATTGTGTGAGCTGCCTGGTTAGTCATGAAGAAAATGTTACGTTTTGTCCTGCTGTTAGTCGTGGTGTTCGGTATTGCCGCAGCGGCAGGTATGTGGAAAGTCCGCCAACTGGCAGATAGTAAGTTGCTTATTAAAGAAGAGACCATCTTTACCCTTGAGCCAGGAACCGGGCGAGTGGTGCTTGGTCAGCAGCTGTATGGCGATAAAATCATTAATCGTCCACGCGTATTCCAGTGGCTGCTGCGCGTCGAACCTGAACTGTCTCATTTCAAAGCGGGTACCTATCGCTTCACACCGCAAATGACGGTGCGCGAGATGCTGCAGCTTTTAGCGAGCGGTAAAGAAGCGCAATTCCCGCTACGGTTTGTTGAAGGGATGCGCGTTAGCGACTATTTGCGTCAGCTGCGCGATGCGCCGTATGTGAAGCACACTTTAGAAGACGACAGTTACGAAACGGTGGCCAAAGCGCTGGGTCTTGAGCACGCCGATTGGGTTGAAGGTTGGTTATGGCCGGATACCTGGATGTACACCGCCAATACCAGCGATATCGCCATTCTTAAACGCGCGCACCAGAAAATGGTCGCTGCGGTAGCGAAAGCCTGGGAAGGGCGGGCGGATAATCTACCGTATAAAGATCAAAACCAGTTACTGACCATGGCCTCTATCGTTGAGAAAGAGACCGCGGTTCCTGCCGAGCGCGATCGCGTGGCGTCGGTCTTTATCAACCGTCTACGCATTGGCATGCGTTTGCAGACCGACCCTACCGTAATTTACGGCATGGGAGAGCGCTATAATGGTAAACTGTCGCGTAAAGATCTGGAGACGCCGACCGCTTATAACACCTATGTGATTAGCGGTATGCCGCCAGGGCCAATCGCCGTGCCGGGCGAAGCGTCTCTCAATGCGGCCGCGCATCCGGCGAAAACGCCGTACCTCTATTTTGTTGCCGACGGAAAAGGCGGCCATACGTTCAATACTAATCTGGCCAGCCATAACCGTTCGGTTCAGGACTATTTAAAAGTACTTAAGGAAAAACATGCGCAGTAACTATATCGTCATCGAAGGCCTGGAAGGGGCGGGGAAAACGACCGCACGCAATCTGGTCGTTGAGACACTCGAACAGCTGGGTATCCGCGATATGGTGTTTACCCGTGAGCCGGGCGGTACCATCCTGGCTGAAAAACTGCGCAGCCTGGTGCTGGATATCCAGTCTACCGGAGATGAAGTCATTAACGATAAAGCGGAAGTGCTGATGTTTTACGCCGCCCGCGTACAGCTGGTCGAAACCGTTATCAAGCCGGCGCTGGCCCGCGGTCAATGGGTCATTGGCGACCGTCACGATCTCTCAACTCAGGCCTACCAGGGCGGCGGACGCGGTATCGATCAGCGAATGCTGGCGACGCTACGCGATGCGGTGCTCGGCGATTTCCGCCCTGATTTAACGCTCTATCTTGACGTGACGCCGGAGGTCGGCCTCAAGCGCGCGCGCGCGCGCGGCGATCTGGATCGTATCGAGCAGGAGTCGATGAATTTCTTTAATCGTACCCGCGCGCGCTACCTTGAGCTGGCGGCGCAGGAGCCGACTATCCGCACCGTGGATGCGACGCAGGCGCTGGAAGCGGTTGAGCGCGACATTCGCGCGGTTGTCACGCAATGGGTTGCGGAGCAGCGCGCATGAAATGGTATCCGTGGTTACGCCCGTCCTTCGAGCAGCTAGTCGCTGGTTATCAGGCAGGACGGGGTCACCATGCGTTATTACTGCAGGCGTTGCCGGGAATGGGGGGCGATGCGCTTATCTACGCATTATGCCGATTCCTGATGTGCCGCCAGCCGGAGGGGCATAAAAGCTGCGGCCATTGCCATAGCTGTCAGCTTATGCAGGCCGGCACCCATCCTGATTACTACACGCTTGTCCCGGAGAAAGGCAAGAGCGCGCTAGGCATCGATGCGGTGCGCGGCATCACTGAAAAACTCTATGAGCGCGCGCGTCTTGGCGGCGCGAAGGTGGTGTGGATCAACGATGCGACGTTGTTAACCGATGCTGCCGCGAATGCTTTGCTGAAGACGCTGGAAGAGCCGCCGGAAAACACCTGGTTTTTCCTGGCCTGTCAGGAGCCGGCGCGTCTACTCGCCACCTTGCGTAGCCGGTGCTTCTCATATCACCTTGCTCCGCCTTCTGAAGCCTGGGCATTAGGGTGGTTAGAGCGCGAAGTGACAATGTCACAAGATGCTTTACTGGCAGCGCTGCGCCTCAGCGCTAACGCTCCCGCGGCAGCGCTGGCGTTACTGCAAGAAGCCAACTGGGCGCCGCGACAACAGCTCTGCCAGGCGCTAGCGAGCGCGTTAACCAGCGGCGACTGGCTGTCATTATTACCGGTTCTGAATCACGAACAGGCTCCGGTGCGCCTGCACTGGCTGGCATCGCTGCTGTTGGATGCGCAAAAAAGGCAGCAGGGCATTTCGCTTCTGAGTAATCCGGATGCCTGGACGCTGGTCAACCAGCTGGCGCAAACACTTTCGGGCACACGTCTTGAGGCTATCACGCGCGATGTGAGCGCCTGTCGCGAACAGTTGCTGAGCGTGGTCGGCGTCAATCGCGAACTGCTGCTCACCGAGCGCCTTCTGCGCTGGGAACATTACCTGCAACCCGGGGCGGTTCTGCCCGTCTCGCATCTCTGAGAATAAGAATATGTTTTTAGTCGATTCCCACTGCCATCTTGATGGCCTGGATTATCAAACGTTGCATAAAGACGTCGATGATGTTCTGGCGAAAGCCGCCGCGCGTGATGTCAGGTTTTTCCTGGCTGTCGCCACGACGCTGCCGGGATACCGCGGGATGCGTGAATTAATCGGCCAGCGCGATGACGTTGTCTTTTCTTGCGGCGTGCATCCCCTGAACCAGGATGAAGCGTATGACTATGAGGAGCTGCGTACGCTGGCGGCGGAAGAGGGCGTAGTGGCGATGGGGGAAACCGGGCTCGATTACTTCTATACCCCGGAAACCAAACTGCGCCAGCAGGAGTCTTTCCGTCAGCATATCCGCATTGGCCGCGAATTAAATAAACCGGTGATTGTGCATACCCGTGATGCGCGCGCCGACACGCTGGCAATTTTGCAGGAAGAAAACGTGACGGATTGCGGTGGCGTACTACACTGTTTCACAGAGGATAGAGAGACCGCGGGTAAACTGCTCGATATGGGGTTCTATATTTCGTTTTCCGGTATCGTCACGTTCCGTAATGCCGAACAGCTGCGAGATGCAGCGCGTTATGTGCCGCTCGATCGCCTGCTGGTAGAGACCGATTCGCCCTATCTGGCGCCGGTACCGCATCGCGGTAAAGAGAATCAGCCGGCGATGGTGCGTGATGTCGCCGAATACATGGCGGTCTTGAAGGGCATGTCGCTGGAGCAACTTGCGCAACAAACCACCGAAAACTTTGCCAGCTTGTTCCACATCGACCCTGCCAGACTGCAACCTGCCTGATCTTTCTATTATTTTAAGGCTCGTAATTAATACTCAAAGCGAGTAAAGTTCACCGCCGCGACAGAGGCGGTGAACGCATTTCTGCAACATACAGATACACATTATGTAAATCAGTGTAAATTTTTATATGTTGACTGAATGAAACGTGATAGCCGTCAAACAATCTCCGCGTTAATTATTTTACTCTGTGTAATAAATAAAGGGCGCTTAGATGTCCTGTCCACGGCACGGTTCTCCCCCCGGGCCAATGCGTGAAAACGTAAAAAAGTACCAAATACTCAGGAGCACTCTCAATTATGTTTAAGAATGCATTTGCTAACCTGCAGAAGGTCGGTAAATCGCTGATGCTGCCAGTATCCGTACTGCCTATCGCAGGTATTCTGCTGGGCGTCGGTTCTGCCAACTTCAGCTGGCTGCCTGCCGTGGTTTCCCACGTCATGGCAGAAGCAGGCGGTTCAGTTTTCGCCAATATGCCGCTGATCTTCGCAATCGGTGTTGCGCTTGGCTTCACCAATAACGACGGTGTATCCGCACTGGCTGCAGTCGTAGCTTACGGCATCATGGTGAAAACCATGGCGGTAGTCGCGCCGCTGGTTCTGCATTTACCTGCTGAGGAAATCGCAGCGAAACACCTGGCTGATACCGGCGTGCTTGGCGGTATTATTTCCGGTGCGATTGCAGCCTACATGTTCAACCGCTTCTACCGTATCAAGCTGCCTGAATATCTCGGCTTCTTCGCGGGCAAGCGCTTTGTGCCGATTATCTCTGGTCTCGCCGCTATCTTCACCGGCGTGATCCTGTCCTTCATCTGGCCGCCGATCGGTTCCGCCATCCAGACCTTCTCTCAATGGGCGGCTTACCAGAACCCGGTTGTGGCGTTCGGTATCTACGGCTTCATTGAGCGCTGCCTGGTACCGTTTGGTCTGCACCATATCTGGAACGTACCTTTCCAGATGCAGATTGGTGAATACACCAACGCTGCAGGTCAGGTGTTCCACGGCGACATCCCGCGTTACATGGCCGGCGACCCGACTGCGGGTAAACTGTCTGGCGGCTTCCTGTTCAAAATGTACGGCCTGCCGGCTGCAGCTATCGCGATTTGGCACTCTGCTAAACCAGAGAACCGCGCCAAAGTCGGTGGTATCATGATCTCCGCTGCGCTGACCTCGTTCCTGACCGGTATTACCGAGCCGATCGAGTTCTCCTTCATGTTCGTTGCGCCGATCCTGTATATCATTCACGCGATTCTTGCAGGCCTGGCATTCCCGATCTGTATCCTGCTGGGTATGCGTGACGGGACTTCATTCTCTCACGGTCTGATCGACTTTATCGTTCTGTCCGGCAACAGCAGCAAGCTGTGGCTGTTCCCGATTGTCGGTATTTGCTACGCGATCGTGTACTACGTAGTCTTCCGTGTGCTGATTAAAGCGCTGGACCTGAAAACTCCGGGTCGTGAAGATGCCACTGAAGACAGCAAAGGCGCCGCTACCAGTGAAATGGCCCCAGCTCTGATTGCTGCTTTCGGCGGTAAAGAGAACATCACTAACCTCGACGCATGTATTACTCGTCTGCGCGTGAGCGTGGCTGACGTAGCGAAAGTTGATCAGGCTGGTCTGAAAAAACTGGGTGCTGCTGGCGTAGTTGTTGCAGGTTCTGGCGTTCAGGCCATTTTCGGTACCAAGTCCGATAACCTGAAAACCGAAATGGATGAATACATCCGCAACAGCTAAGACGTAGTGTGGGGAGACTAAGGCAGCCAAATGGCTGCCTTTTTTACGTCGGTATTCTGCTCATTGTTGGCAATGGCAGGAAAATGGGGAGAAATGCTTATTCCCTCAGCAGCTAAGTCTATAGTTGAATAAGAAAAACTGCATTCAGGTTGAAAGAGAGGGAGGAAGTCGCTCATACTCTTAGCTGATCCTGTGCATTCGTGTTTATCTGCAGAGGCAGGCCGGAGCACGGTATAAAACTAATAAGGAATCAGTCATGGCAGAAGAAACGATTTTCAGCAAAATCATTCGCCGGGAAATCCCGTCGGATATTGTTTATCAGGATGAGCTGGTCACCGCTTTTCGCGATATCTCTCCGCAGGCGCCGACCCATATTCTGATTATCCCGAATATCCTGATTCCGACCGTGAACGACGTTACGACTGAGCACGAACTGGCGCTGGGCCGTATGATGACCGTCGCGGCCAGGATTGCCCGTGATGAAGGCCTGGCTGATGACGGCTATCGCCTTATCGTAAACTGCAACCGCCACGGCGGCCAGGAAGTCTACCATATTCATATGCACCTGCTGGGCGGCCGTCCGTTAGGCCCGATGCTGGCGCATAAAGGCTAAACCGATGCGCGCTGCTTATTCAGGCGTTTTGATTCTGGCGGCGCTGCTGGCCGGATGTAGTTCGCGCCCGGAAATTCCGGTTGGCGAACAGCAGACTTTGGTGATGGAATCCAGCGTTCTGGCGGCGGGTATCAGCGCCGATCCACCGTCGGTCACCGCCTCGGAAATTCAGGCCACCGCTACCTCAAGATTATTTAACGAACGGCAACAGCCCATTACTGTGCACTACCGTTTTTTCTGGTATGACGCTCATGGGCTGGAGATGCATCCGTTGGAACCTGCGCGAAGCGTGACGGTTCCCGCCCACTCGTCCGTTGTGCTCTACGGCAGTGCAAATATTCTCGGGGCGCACAAAGCCCGCCTTTATCTTTATCTCTAAGAGGTCATCATAATGATTAAAATGTGTCGCTATGCGTTAATCACTGCACTGGCGATATTCCTGGCAGGCTGTGTGGGACAACGTAATGAACCTGCGCCAGTCGAGGAGGCCAAGCCGAAGCCGGAACAACCTGCGCAGCCGCAGCCGACGGTGCCTGCCGTGCCGACGGTGCCAACGCAGCCGGGTCCAATCGAACACGGCAGCGAACAGCCTTCACAGCCCTCTCAGCCTTCGCCGCGCGTGCGCCACTACAACTGGGACGGCGCTGTGCAACCGATGATCGGCCAGATGCTGCAGGCGGGCGGCGTGAACGCGGGCAGTATTCTGCTGGTGGATAGCGTCAATAACCGTACCAACGGATCGCTGAACGCGTCTGAAGCGACCTCCGCGCTGCGCAATGCGCTGGCGGGCAACGGCAAGTTTACGCTGGTCTCCCCGCAGCAGCTCTCCGTAGCGAAACAACAATTAGGCCTTTCGCCGCAGGATAGTCTCGGCAGCCGCAGCAAAGCGATGGGAATTGCGCGCACCGTTGGCGCTCAGTACGTGCTGTACTCGAATGCCACCGGTAACGTCAACTCGCCGGAGCTGAAAATGCAACTGATGCTGGTGCAGTCCGGCGAGATTATCTGGTCAGGCAAAGGTGCGGTTCAGCAACAATAAGCTTACGCGCGACGAGCTCTTGTCGCGCTTTTTCCCCCGCTATTCACCTGTCGCCGCGCTGACTGAAAACGGTCTTAGCGGCGGCAGCTGTATTATCAGCGATGGCGTCCGTCGGCTGGTGCTGCGCCAGCCACACGATCCGCAGGCGCCGCTCAGCCATTTTTTACGCCAGTACCGCGCGCTTCAGCGCCTCCCCGCGACGCTGTCGCCGGCGCCGGTATTCTTTTCGCCGTGCTGGATGGTGGTGGAGTATTGCGCAGGGGAGGTGAAAAGCGCGCTGCCGGAGTGCCCTTTACTTGCCGGCTTATTGTATCATCTGCATCAACAGCCGCGTTTTGGCTGGCGTGTCGAGCTGGCGCCATTACTTGAATTGTACTGGCAGCAGTGCGATCCGGCCCGGCGTACGATTTTGTGGTTACGCTGGCAGAAACTGTTATTACGCCGGCGAGAACCACAGCCGTTGCGTTTGGCGCCTCTGCATATGGACGTCCACGCCGGCAATATCATTCACCGCGACGACGGCCTGCGCTTGATTGACTGGGAGTATGCCGGAGACGGCGATATCGCGCTTGAACTGGCAGCGGTATGGTGCGATGCCCCTACGCGTTGCCAGCTGCTTAAAGACTATTCACGGCTCGCGCAGCTTGATGAGCGACAGCTGCGGCGGCAAATACAACGCTGGCGACCGTGGGTGCTCATGCTGATGGCGGGATGGTATGAACGGCGCTGGCAGCAGAGCGGCGACCGGCAATTTATTACGCTGGCGGATGCGACATGGCGTCAGTTAGAAACAGAAAACAAAGGATAAGAGAGGTCTGTGTGGGTCCGGTAATGTTGGATGTCGAAGGTTTTGAACTGGATGCGGAAGAGAGTGAGATTCTGGCTCATCCTTTGGTTGGCGGCTTAATTTTGTTTACCCGCAACTACCACGATCCGGCGCAATTGCGTGAACTGGTACGCCAAATCCGCGCGGCCTCGCGGAATCATCTCGTGGTGGCGGTTGATCAAGAAGGCGGGCGCGTGCAGCGTTTCCGCGAAGGTTTTACTCGCCTGCCCGCCGCGCAGTCTTTTGCGGCGCTGTTGGGGATGGAAGAGGGCGGTAAGCTTGCCGTAGAAGCCGGTTGGCTGATGGCCAGTGAAATGATCGCTATGGATATTGATATCAGCTTTGCGCCGGTGCTGGATGTCGGCCATATCAGCGCCGCGATCGGCGAACGCTCCTGGCATGAAGACCCGCAAAAGGCGCTGGCGATGGCTCGCCATTTCATTGACGGTATGCATGCTGCGGGCATGAAAACCACCGGTAAACACTTCCCTGGCCACGGCGCGGTGACGGCGGATTCACACAAAGAGACGCCGATTGATCCGCGTCCGGCGGCGGAAATTCGCGCCAAAGATATGGCGGTGTTCAAAAGTCTGATCGATGAACAACGGCTGGATGCGATTATGCCGGCGCACGTGATTTATCCTGATATCGATCCGCGTCCGGCCAGTGGTTCCGAATACTGGCTGAAGACGGTGTTGCGCGGCGAGCTGGGCTTTGACGGCGTCATCTTCTCTGACGACCTGTCGATGGAAGGAGCGGCGATCATGGGCAGCTATGCTGAACGTGGGCAGGCATCGCTCGATGCCGGTTGCGATATGATCCTGGTCTGCAATAATCGTAAAGGCGCGGTGAGCGTATTGGATAACCTGTCCCCGATCAAAGCAGAGCGTGTTACAAAATTGTATCATAAAGGTTCATTTACCCGTCAGGAACTGCGAGATTCCGCGCGTTGGCAGACGGTCAATGCACAGCTGGAGGCGCTCCATGCGCGCTGGCAAGAAGCGAAGTCTGCGTAATTAACCTGAAGGGCGTTGTTGTCTGGTGAGGATACGATGATTATCTATTTACACGGTTTTGACTCTAACAGCCCCGGTAACCATGAAAAGGTGCTGCAGCTGCAGTTTATCGACCCTGACGTACGGTTGATTAGCTACAGTACGCTCCATCCAAAACATGATATGCAGCATTTGTTGAAGGAAGTCGACAAAATGCTGCAGCTCACTGCCGACGATCGGCCGCTGATATGCGGTGTCGGGTTAGGTGGCTACTGGGCGGAAAGGATTGGTTTTCTCTGTGATATTCGCCAGGCTGTGTTCAACCCGAATCTGTTCCCTCACGAGAACATGGAAGGGAAAATCGACAGGCCGGAAGAGTATCAGGATATCGCCACCAAGTGCGTGAACAACTTCCGTGAAAAAAATCGCGACCGCTGCCTGGTGGTGCTATCACGCCATGATGAGGCGCTGGATAGCCAACGCTCGGCTGACTTGCTGCATCATTATTACGAAATCATCTGGGATGAAGAACAGACGCATAAATTTAAAAGTCTTTCGCCGCACCTGCAGCGAATAAAGGCTTTTAAGACCCTCGGTTAATCCTGTTTTCACCTATTCAGCCCGCGGCGTGCAAACGCCGCGGGCTTTTTCTTGTCCATAATTGACGTTGTTCGTTTAAAAAATATGCGGTAAAACTTGATGCACATCAATTTTGGTATGACCAATGTTCCGTTCATGCTATTCTCGGTGCTGCTGAATGGTTTCATCGCTGCAACCTATTGTTAACTAAGAGCTATTTGGATAACTTTTAATTAACAATTGGTTAATAATTTTAGGGGGTCTTGTGACTACGCCATTGAAAAGAATCGTTATTGTAGGTGGTGGTGCCGGCGGACTGGAACTGGCTACTCAGTTGGGTAGAAAGCTGGGCCGCAACAAAAAAGCGAAAATTACGCTGGTGGACCGCAACCATAGCCACCTGTGGAAGCCGTTGCTGCACGAAGTAGCGACCGGTTCTCTGGATGAAGGCGTTGACGCGCTGAGCTATCTGGCGCACGCGCGCAACCACGGTTTCCAGTTCCAGCTAGGCTCGGTGGTGGATATCAATCGCGAAGGGAAAACCATTACCCTCGCGGAACTGCGTAACGAGAAAGGCGAGCTGTTGGTTGCCGAGCGTAAGCTGCCGTACGACACGCTGGTGATGGCGCTGGGCAGCACCTCCAATGACTTTAATACTCCAGGGGTGAAGGAAAACTGCATTTTCCTTGATAACCCGCACCAGGCGCGCCGTTTCCATCAGGAAATGCTTAACCTGTTCCTCAAGTATTCTGCAAACCTCGGCGCGAACGGTAAGGTCAATATCGCTATCGTCGGCGGAGGAGCCACCGGGGTTGAGCTGTCCGCTGAGCTACATAATGCGGTGAAACAGCTGCATAGCTATGGCTATAAAGGATTGACCAACGAAGCGCTGAACGTGACGCTGGTCGAAGCCGGCGAACGTATTCTTCCGGCGCTGCCGCCGCGTATTTCCGGCGCCGCGCACAATGAGCTGACCAAACTTGGCGTTCGTGTCCTGACCCAGACTATGGTGACCAGCGCAGACGTTAACGGCCTGCATACTAAAGACGGGCAGTTTATTGATGCCGACCTGATGGTGTGGGCAGCGGGCATCAAAGCGCCTGATTTTATGAAAGAGATTGGCGGCCTGGAGACCAACCGCATTAACCAACTGGTGGTTGAGCCAACGCTGCAGACCACCCGTGATCCGGATATTTACGCTATCGGCGATTGCGCCTCCTGCGCTCGTCCGGAAGGCGGCTTTGTACCTCCACGCGCCCAGGCGGCGCACCAGATGGCAACCTGCGCGCTGAATAACATTCTGGCGCAGATGAAAGGCAAAGCGCTGAAACCGTATGTCTACAAAGATCACGGTTCACTGGTGTCGCTGTCGAACTACTCCACCGTTGGCAGCCTGATGGGCAACCTGATGCGCGGCTCGATGATGGTTGAAGGGCGAATTGCGCGCTTCGTGTATATCTCGCTGTATCGCATGCATCAGATTGCGTTACACGGCTATTTCAAAACCGGCCTGATGATGCTGGTGGGGCGTATTAACCGTATTATTCGTCCGCGTCTCAAGCTGCACTAAGCGGCAAGTAATCAGGATAGCGTCATCGCGACGCTATCCTGAAAACACAGCATATCCTTCTGCCTGAATCGCAACTTTCCGTTAGGAATCCTCTGAATCCCCTTGATTTGCCGTAGGTTCCCGCATTTTTCATCCGCTTTCTGATTTGCATACCCCCTGAGCAGAACGCAGAATTGCTAGTAACAGCAATGAAGGAGGAACTCCCGTGAATAAATCAATGTTGGCGGGTATTGGGATTGGCGTTGCCGCCGCGTTGGGCGTCGCCGCCGTTGCCGGTCTCAATGTATTAGATCGTGGCCCGCAATATGCGCAAGTGGTGTCCAGTACGCCAATAAAAGAAAGCATAAAAACGCCGCGTCAGGAGTGCCGTAACGTCACCGTTACCCATCGTCGCCCGGTTCAGGATGAAAACCGTATTGCCGGTTCCGTTCTCGGCGCGGTCGCCGGCGGCGTGATTGGCCATCAGTTTGGCGGCGGTCGCGGTCGTAGCGTGGCAACCGTCGTCGGCGCGCTGGGCGGCGGCTATGCTGGTAACCAAATTCAGGGCTCAATGCAGGAAAACGACACCTATACCACCACCCAGCAGCGCTGTAAGACGGTCTACGACAAGTCGGAAAAAATGCTTGGTTATGACGTCACCTATAAAATCGGCGACCAGCAGGGCAAGATTCGCATGGACCATCAACCGGGGGCGCAAATACCTCTCGATAGCAACGGTCAGCTGATTCTGAATAACAAAGCGTAAAATAGCAGTTTTAAGCGATTAGCCCCTCAATCACTCAGGCTGAGGGGCTTTTTTTATCAGAACGTTAACGCGTAGTTCAGGCCGAAGGTCCGGCCGCGTCCTTTATATTCGTACAGCCCGGCGCTGCCATAGGTTGGGCTATACAACAGCGGCGCACGCTGTCCCCAGATGGTGACGTAATCTTCGTTCAGCAAGTTTTCGATGCTAAAGGTCAGTTTACCCACCGGGAGCAGATAGCTACCGATAAAATCGACGGTGTTGTACCCATCAAGCTTATTGCCACTGGCGTCGCTTAAATCAAATACCTGCTGGCTCTGCACACGCAGCGACCACGGGTCCGGCGCCCAGCCGACCCAGGCGGTGGCTTTCGACGGCGAGGCCAGGGTGACGTCCCACTTCTGCCAACTGCCATCGGTTTTAACTTGCGATTTCAGCACGTTGAAGTTAGCGCCCAGACTCCAGTCGCTATCAGGCACGAAGTAGTCCACCGCGCCTTCCACGCCGTAAATGCGACGTTTATCCGATTGCACATCAATGGTCATGTCGCTGCGGTTAACTACGATGGTTTTGTCTGATGTCGAGTAATAAGCGGCAAGCTGCGTGCGCAGGTTGTCGCCGGTGTAGCGCCAGCCCAGTTCCCAGGAGTTAACTTTGATCCCCTGTAGCGGCGAGTCGCCGACGTTAACGCTCGAGACCAGCGGCAGATGGCCGTTGACCGCGGCGCCGTAGCTGCCGATACCGTAATATTTGCCCGGATCCGGTAGTTCGACGCCCTGAGAGAAGTTAAACCAGGTCTGCTGGCGTTCGGTAATGTGGGCGACGATCCCGGCATTAAAGAGGAAGTTATCATAATCGGTCTTACCGCCAGGAATGGCATCCGCCGACTGATATTTGCCTTTAGCGACATCCTGCTGCTGCGCGTAGCCGACAAAATCATCGACGCGGTTTTCCGTCCATTGATAGCGCACGCCGCCGCTAAGGGTGAAGATGTCGTTCAGGTCGTAACTGCTTTGCAGGAACGGCGCAAGATTGGTGATGCTGTAGCCAGGATAACGGCCGGTGGTATAGGCAGACTGATTATTCAGGCCGCCGGAAGCCATCGCCTTATCCAGGTCGAAGAACATCTGGTTGGAATTAAAGGTTTCATGGTCGGCGTCAACGCCCCAGGTCAGATCCCATCCCGTTAGCGGCTGGCTGTTGAAGGTGATCTTAGCGCCGTACTGATCGGTATCCTGCTGTGAGGCGGAAAAACTGCTGATTTTACCTTTGCTCAAGGCCGGGAAGGGGTAGAAGGTCAGCGACTCATCGCGGTAGTAAATCTGGCTGACCAGATTCTGGCCGAGGAAGTCGGCGTCGGAATATTGCAGGCTGATCAAATGACGCTCGGTGCCGGGCACGCGATCGGAGTTAAGCCCGTTAGAGGTCCAGGCTTTACTTTCGCCAAGCACCGCCGACATATCTTTGCCCAGATTCAGACCATAATCATCGCCCTGGCTTTTATAGTACTGCGTGACCAGCTGGAGCTGGCGCTGGTCATCGATTTCTATGGTTCCGGTGCCCATCACGTCGAGTCGGTCCGAATGTTGTAAGCCGGTTTGCGTATTATCGAGGATCAGCGCGTCATTGTTGGCGTCATACCAGCCGCCGAAGCGTTGATACGCCACTGATAGACGGCCGGAAGCATGATCGGTACCGCCGCTGACGGCCGCCGCTACCCGTTCATCATGATCGTTGCTATTGGCAAAGCCGGTTTTACCACCCAGCTCCAGATCCACCTGACGTTCCTGCTGGCCCTTTTTCGTGACGATATTAATCAGACCGCCGGTACTGCCGCCGCCATATAACGATGTGGCGCCGGAAATAACTTCTATATGTTCGATGTTAAACGGATCGATGGCATCAAGCTGGCGGCTATCGGTGCGCGATGAATTGAGGCGCACGCCGTCGATCAGTACCACGATGGCGCGTCCGCGCATGTTCATGCCGTAGTTGGTACGCCCCTGGCTGCTGACATCTATCCCGGGGATCAACTGCGCGAGGACGTCTTTAAACTCTTTACCACCCTGAACCTGTTGCTCAATTTCCTGGCCTTCAATCACCCAGGTGGTTTGCGCCATCTCGGCGACGGTACGGTGGTTACGGTTGGCGCTGACGATGATATCGTCTTCATCGGCGGCCTGCGCGGCAAAGGCAGGCAGGGCGGTGGCCAGCAGCAGGGGATTGAGCAGCCAGAGGCGCTTGTTCATTCGCATTCCTTGATATGAGTTAGTCATTACTGTTGTTATTTTTTTCAGCCACAGGCGCGGCTGTTACAGCGTGAAACATATAGAAAGACAAATGCGAATTTTGCACATATTGATTATCGTTATCAATATCATTTACAACAAATCAACATAATGAAAATATTGAGAAAAGTAAGGGTATTTAGCAGAAGGGGAAAAAACCGGCGAGCGAGGGCCGCCGGTAGGGGATTAAGGTTGCAGGATTTGCGGCCACAGGCGCAGCGTAGTGTCGCTAATTTGTTTCAGGGTGGCGAAATCAGCGCCTTCGCGCGCGCTGATTGACATTCCTTGCAGCACGCAGTTTAAAAACTGCGCCAACTGCAAGACATTGCCCTGCGCAGGGAGTTCGCCGCGCTGCTGGCGCTGCTGTAAAAATTGCGTCAACGTTTGTTCCTGCACCGCGTGCCGCGACTTAATAGTGTTGGCGATATCGGTTGAAGAGGCGGCCAGCGCCGCGGAGGTGTTAATCATAAAACAGCCTGCCGGGGTATCTTTGCTGGTAAAGCAGGTAGCGACAGCGGTGAAATAGTCGCGCAGCGCCTGATCGACGGTTTTTTGGTCATCGAATAGCAGTGCTTCATGTTTCGCGGCAAAGCGGGAGATGTAGCGATCCAGCACCGCGCGGAATAAGCCTTCTTTGTTCACGAACTCGGCGTACAGCGTCGGGGCTTTCGCGCCGGTCGCTTCGACGAGATCGGCAAGCGAAGTTGCTTCATAGCCGTGCTGCCAGAAAAGTGTCATGGCCTTGTCCAGCGCCGCGTCCCTGTCGAACACTTTAGGTCGGCCACGGCTTTTTTTTGCGCAACTTTGAACGTCAGTTGTCATGATGCCGTTGTACCTATGTTGGGTTGTTGAACGGCCATTATAAAAATAAACGTGTCATGCTGCCAGCGGCAGAAGTCCAAAAATAAATAATTCATATATGTATGAAAATTAAGCATTTTATAAATAGTTAAATGATCGTTATAAAAATGAGTTGACCTGTGACATGGATCACATTATCATTTACCTATCGATCGTTAAGTTAATTCTTACGACCCTACTATAAAAATCATCTGCATAGGTATAATAATCATGAAAAACGTCCAAAAACTGGCACTTGCTGCCGTACTGAGCTCACTCTCATTTGCAAGTTTCGCCGCTGTTGAGGTGCAATCCACCCCAGCAGGCCAACATAAAATCGGTACCGTTTCCGCATCCGCCGGCACCAATCTGGGTTCGCTCGAAGATCAGCTGGCGCAGAAAGCCGACGAAATGGGGGCGACCTCTTACCGCATTACTTCGGTAACCGGTCCTAATACCCTGCACGGTACCGCAGTTATCTATAAATAAATGTTGTAACCCCTGTCATGCCACTGACAAAACGCGTTCCTGACCCCCTTCAGCAGAACGCGTGTAGTAAGCAGTAAATGTAGTTCCCTTTGTTATGCCACTCTCGCGACGCGGTCCACACCCCTTCATGGGACCGCGCCCCGCGAAACTGGCGATTGCCACAAAAAAACCCGCCGTGCCTGGCGGGTTTTTTACTTTCTGCAATTCGCAAATGCATTACAAGGCTTGCTCGGCGGAAACCTGATGACGGGTTACATCGACCGGCATTCCGGAACGCAGCTCCATCGCGCTTTCCATTACCTGCTGATTGGTCTGCGGCGCCTGCTTAAAGTTCTTCATGCTGGCGTTCAGGACGATTGGCAGCGTTTGCGGATCGTCATTGATATGTTCGGAGAGCGGCTGGTGGACTTCCACCAGACGGGTACCGTTTGGCTCTACCGAAACTTTGATAGGTTCGTTGATGATATTCACCCTGGTGCCCGGCGTGATTTTGTTATACAGAGACTTTATATCAGCATCGCGCAGGCGGATACAGCCTGAACTGACGCGCATCCCGATGCCAAAATCGGCGTTGGTGCCGTGCAGTAGATAGACGCCGCCGTAGGCCGCAAGACGAATCGCGTGATGTCCCATCGGGTTATTCGGCCCGGCCGGAACCACTGCCGGCAAATCGATCCCCATCGCTTTATAACGCGCGCGAATGTTGGCGGTTGGCGTCCAGGTCGGGTTGGCGCGCTTATCTGAAACGGTAGTGACCATCGTCGGAGTCAGGGTATCGCCGCCAAGCTGGCCGATACCGATCGGGTAAACGGTCACGCTATTCTGTCCCGGTGGGTAATAGTACAGACGCAGCTCGGCGATATTGAGCACCAGACCTTCACGGGGGGCGTCAGGCAGCAGTGTCTGCAGCGGGATGGTCAGCACGCTCCCGGCGCGCGGCACATAAGGATCGACACCGGGATTAGCCTGCAGCAGCGCGAGAAAACCAACGTTGTATTTTTTGGCAATCGCTTCCAGCGACCCGCCGTTATCCTGCACTACATGAAACTGATTCTGCCCGACCAGACGGCTACCGCTCGGCGGTAACGGCCAGGTATTGGCGCGGGCGGGAAGGGCCAGCGTCGCCGCGAGAGCGAATGCCGTCAGCCAGGTTGAAACACGCGAGATATTTATCATTACCATAATTCCACAATAAACAAACGGTTATTTTTATAAGATAATCAATGTCAATTATGGCGCGGGAGAGTGTTGGGAAATCCAGGTGGATTGCAAAATGTTTGTAAAGTTTGCTAACTGTGACAGGTAAAGAGATGCGGTTTTGACAACCGCATCTCTTCGTTCTCAAGCGGTAGCGTTTTCTTCCAGCTGACGCATAAACTGGCGTACCCAGTCCATGCGCGTTTTACGCTCATCAAGCTCCTGGAAGAATTTGAGCCTTGTCGGCCCATCCAGCCGGTAATGCTGCGGCTGCTTCTGCAATAGACCGATAAGCCAGACCGGATTAACGTTATTTTTCTCGTTAAACTCGATCACGCCGCCTTTTTCATTGCACTCCAGCTTGCGGATCCCCAGCTTTTGCGCCTGCTGGCGTAGGCGCGTGATATCCAGCAAATTACGCGCCGCATCCGGCAATGTACCAAAGCGATCGATCAGCTCGACTTTGATCTCATCGAGATCGTGTTCGTTTTTGGTGCTGGCGATACGCTTATAGAACGACAGACGGGTGTTAACGTCGGGAATAAAGTCATCCGGCAGCAGCGCCGGCATGCGCAGCTCCACTTCCGTCTGCTGGCTGGTGAGATCTTCCAGCGACGGCTCGCGACCCTCTTTCAGGGCATCGACGGCGTTCTCCAGCAGTTCCATATACAGCGAGAAGCCAATGGTTTCCATCTGTCCGCTCTGACCTTCTCCCAGCAGTTCGCCGGCGCCGCGAATTTCAAGATCGTGGGTCGCGAGGGCAAAACCGGCGCCGAGGTCTTCCAGCGAAGCGATAGCTTCCAGGCGTTTCTGCGCGTCTGTAGTCATCGCTTTTGGATGTGGGGTGAGCAGCCAGGCGTAGGCCTGATGGTGCGAACGACCCACGCGGCCGCGCAGCTGGTGCAGCTGGGCAAGGCCGAAGTGATCGGCGCGCTCAATGATGATGGTATTGGCGGTTGGGATATCGATGCCGGTTTCAATGATTGTCGTACAGACCAGCACGTTAAAACGCTGGTGATGGAAATCATTCATCACCCGTTCCAGTTCGCGTTCGCGCATCTGGCCGTGACCGATGGCAATTCGCGCCTCCGGTACCAGTTCAGCCAGACGATCCGCCGCTTTCTGAATATTTTCAACATCGTTATACAGATAGTAAACCTGACCGCCGCGCAGGACTTCACGCAGGATCGCCTCGCGAACCACCAGCGCGTCATATTCGCGGACAAAGGTTTTTACCGCCAGACGGCGAGCTGGCGGGGTGGCGATAATGGACAGATCGCGCATTCCGCTCATCGCCATATTCAGCGTACGCGGAATAGGCGTGGCGGTCAGCGTCAGGATATCGACGTCCGCGCGCATCGCCTTGATGCGTTCTTTATGACGCACCCCGAAGCGGTGTTCTTCATCGACGATAAGCAGACCCAGGTCGCGCAGCTTGACTTCATTTTGCAGCAGCTTATGGGTACCGATCAGAATATCGATTTTACCTTCTGCCGCCTGTTCAAGGATCTGCGCCTGCTCTTTGGCGCTGCGGAAACGGGATAGCATCTCAATACGTACCGGCCAGTTGGCGAAGCGGTCGCGGAAGTTATCGTAGTGCTGCTGGGCGAGCAGGGTGGTCGGCACCAGCACGGCCACCTGTTTGTGGTTTTCGACGGCGAGGAAGGCGGCGCGCATCGCCACTTCGGTTTTCCCGAAGCCAACGTCGCCGCAGACCAGGCGGTCCATTGCCAGCGGCTGGCACATATCGCTGAGAACGGCGTTAATTGCCTGCGCCTGATCCGGCGTGGTTTCGAACGGGAAACCGTCGCAGAATAATTGATACTGCTCGCGGTCATGCTTAAAGGCGAAGCCTTCTTTGGCCGCGCGCTGGGCGTAGATATCCAGCAGTTCGGCGGCCACGTCGCGCACTTTCTCCGCCGCTTTTTGCCTTGCCCGCGCCCAGGCATCGCCGCCCAGCTTGTGTAGCGGCGCATTTTCTTCCGCGCCGCCGGCGTAGCGGCTAATCAAATGCAGTGACGATACCGGGACGTACAGTTTGGCGTCGTTGGCGTAGGTCAGCATCAGATATTCGCCTTTGATGCCCCCGGCTTCGAGGGTGGTCATCCCCGCATAACGACCCACCCCGTGTTCAAGGTGTACCACCGGCTGTCCGATATGCAGTTCCGCCAGGTTGCGAATGAGCGTGTCGGGGTTAATGGTACGGCGGGAATCCTGACGGCGGCGGGCGACGCGTTCGCCCAGCAGATCGCTTTCGCAAATCAGCGCCAGATTTGCCTGGCTGTCGATAAATCCGTGCTCGGCGGCGCCGATCATCAGGAAGCGACCATTTCCGGTTGCTTCCTGCAGGCGCAATATATGTTTTGGCGCAACTTTGATGCGTGCCAGCATTTCGCTCAGCGCCTCGCGGCGGCCTTCGCTTTCCACTGAGAAAATCACCGGGCCGCTGAAGGATTCAAGGAAGCGACGCAGGTTGTCCAGCGGCGCTTTATTTTGCGCCTGAATCGCCAGCTCAGGCAGGGGTTGATAGCCGAGGTTAGTATGAGCGGCTTTCTCCGCCAGACGTTCAGTTTTTAACTGGACCCGCGGCCATTTTTTCAGCTCGCTAAAAAGCTCGTCGCTGCGCAGCCACAGCTGCTCCGGCGGTAGCAGCGGGCGCATCGGATCGACGCCGCGGTTTTCAAAGCGGGCGCGGGTCTCATTCTGGAAACGCTCGGCGCTGTGCTCCAGATCGCCGGTATTCACAATCAGCGTACTGGGCGGGAAATAGCTAAACAGCGGCGGCAGCGGCTCGTTGAAGAACAGCGGTTGCCAGTATTCGATCCCGGCGGGCAGGGTACCTTTGCTCACCTGCTGGTAGATATGTTCCGGGTCGCGCTTCACGTCAAAGCGATCGCGCCACTGGCTGCGGAACAGTTCGATCGCCGCCTGGTCGGTCGGGAACTCATGCGCCGGCAGCAGATTGATGGCCTCGACTTCTTCCAGAGTACGCTGGCTATCAACATCGAATAACCGCAGGCTGTCTATTTCGTCATCAAAGAAATCGAGGCGATAGGGCTGCTCGCTGCCCATCGGGAAGAGATCGAGCAGGGCGCCGCGGGTCGCGTATTCGCCGTGTTCCATTACCTGATCGACATGGCGGTAACCGGCGCTGTCCAACTGCGTGCGTAGCGCATCGCGCGACAGACGCTGCCCTTTTTTCATTACCAGCGCGTGACCGTGCAGATAATTATGCGGGCAGACCTTCTGCATCAGAGTGCTTACGGGAACGATAAGCACCCCGCGCTGCATGGTCGGCAACTGATATAAAGTCGCAAGGCGCGAAGAGATAATATCCTGATGTGGCGAAAAGCTATCGTAGGGCAGGGTTTCCCAGTCAGCGAGGCCGATCACCATGCTATCGGTAAATTGCCTGATTTCATCATTCAAACGCAGGGCGTTTTGCATGTCGGGCGCAACCAGCACCACCGGGCCATGATGGCGTTCGGCCATTTCGGCTACCAGCGTGGCGCAGGCGGCGCCGGTGAGTTCGCCAAGCTGGCGCTGATCGCCGGCTTTGACCGGCAGAGTATAGCGATATTGTTCAGGCATAACGGTTGTCAGGATCCCTTAGCGCCTATCCCATCAGGCGATTGTTTGTACTGTTTGGCCGCAGTCGGCCAACTCGCTCTACGATGTAGGGGCAAATTGCTGATATTCAATGTCTCTGATTATCCGCAATTGGTCTGATTTCGCCAACCCGATTGGCCTCCTGCGCCATGTTTTCTACAGCGCAAGGCGATTGATAAATATATACACTCTAAATTAACCCTCTGATTTAAAACTATTACTTTGTTATTTTGGCGAAAAAATCTACCGTATCAGCGATTTACGCGTTGGGCTATGCCATATATACTCGAACATCGGCTATCAGCAACCAGATGGATTACATGTACCAACCTGCCGCACTATTTATCGGCCTTCGCTACATGCGCGGGCGCGCAGCCGACCGCTTCGGCCGTTTCGTCTCCTGGCTTTCGACCATCGGCATTACGCTTGGCGTGATGGCGCTGGTGACCGTCCTGTCGGTGATGAACGGTTTTGAGCGTGAGCTGCAAAACAACATCCTGGGGCTGATGCCGCAGGCTATCATTAGCGCCCAGCAGGGCTCTATCAACCCGCAAAAAATGCCGGAAAGCGCCGTTAAGCTGCAGGGCGTGACGCGCGTCGCGCCGCTCACCACCGGTGATGTGGTGCTGCAAAGCGCCCGCAGCGTCGCCGTCGGCGTGATGCTGGGTATCGACCCGGCGCAAAAAGATCCGCTGACGCCTTACCTGGTGAACGTGAAACAAAGCGATCTGCAGGCCGGCAAATATAACGTCATTCTCGGTGAACAGCTGGCCGGCCAGTTGGGGGTTAACCGTGGCGATCAAATTCGCGTGATGGTGCCTTCCGCCAGCCAGTTTACGCCGATGGGCCGTGTCCCGAGCCAGCGTTTGTTTAACGTCATCGGCACCTTTGCCGCCAACAGCGAAGTCGATGGCTATCAAATGCTGACCAACATTGATGACGCCTCCCGCCTGATGCGCTATCCGCTGGGCAATATTACCGGCTGGCGTCTGTGGCTCAGCCAACCGCTGCAGGTTGATACGCTCAGTCAACAGAAGCTGCCCGACGGCACCAAATGGCAGGACTGGCGCGAGCGCAAAGGCGAGCTGTTCCAGGCCGTGCGAATGGAGAAAAATATGATGGGGCTGCTGCTGAGCCTGATCGTCGCCGTCGCCGCTTTCAACATCATTACCTCTCTTGGCATGATGGTGATGGAGAAGCAGGGCGAGGTGGCTATTCTGCAGACCCAGGGGCTGACGCCGCGGCAGATCATGGCCGTCTTTATGGTACAGGGTGCCAGCGCTGGTATTGTCGGCGCGCTGCTTGGCGCGCTGCTCGGCGTGCTGTTGGCCAGCCAGCTGAATAATTTGATGCCGATTATCGGCGCGTTTTTGGACGGCGCGGCCCTGCCGGTGGCGATTGAGCCGCTGCAGGTGATTATTATCGCTCTGGTGGCGATGGCGCTGGCCCTGTTGTCTACGTTGTATCCTTCCTGGCGCGCTGCCGCCACCCAACCCGCTGAGGCTTTACGTTATGAATAAGATCCTGCTGCAATGCGACAACCTGTGCAAACGCTATCAGGAAGGCAACGTGCAAACCGATGTGCTGCACGATGTCAGCTTCAGCATTCAAGAGGGTGAAATGATGGCGATTGTCGGCTCTTCAGGTTCCGGCAAAAGTACGCTACTGCACCTGCTTGGCGGGCTGGATACGCCGACCTCCGGCGATGTTATTTTCTCCGGTCAGCCGATGAGCTCGCTCTCCGCCGCGGCTCGCGCCGATCTGCGTAATCGCGAACTCGGGTTTATCTATCAGTTCCACCACCTGCTGCCGGACTTTACCGCGCTGGAAAACGTGGCGATGCCGCTGCTGATTGGCAAGAAAAAAGCGGCGGATATTGAACGCCAGGCGAAAGCGATGCTGCAGGCGGTGGGCCTGGAACACCGTAGCCACCATCGTCCGTCTGAGCTTTCCGGCGGCGAGCGCCAGCGCGTGGCGATTGCTCGGGCGCTGGTGAACAAACCGCGGCTGGTACTGGCTGATGAACCGACCGGCAACCTCGACGCCCGCAACGCCGACAGCATTTTTGAGCTGCTGGGCGAGCTCAACGTGGCGCAGCGTACCGCTTTCCTGGTGGTGACTCATGACCTGCAGCTGGCGAAACGGATGAACCGCCAGCTGGAGATGCGCGATGGCCGCCTGACGGCCGACCTGACCCTGATGGGGGCCCAGTAATGGCTTCACCGTTATCGTTACTGATTGCGTTGCGTTTTAGCCGCGGCAGACGCCGCGGCGGCATGGTTTCGCTGATTTCCGTCATCTCTACTATCGGCATCGCATTAGGGGTGGCGGTACTGATCGTCGGCCTGAGCGCGATGAACGGTTTCGAGCGCGAGCTCAATAATCGCATTCTGGCGGTGGTGCCGCACGGCGAAATCGAGCCGGTTAACCAGCCGTGGAATAACTGGAACGAGGCGCTGTCGAAGGTTGAAAAAGTGAAAGGCATCGTCGCCGCTGCGCCCTATATCAACTTTACCGGGCTGGTGGAGAGCGGCAGCAATATGCGCGCCATTCAGGTCAAGGGCGTCGATCCGCAGCAGGAGAGCCGCCTGAGTTCGCTACCAAACTTTGTGCAGAACAACGCATGGGCAGGTTTTAAGGCCGGCGAGCAGCAGGTTATTCTGGGCAAAGGCGTCGCCGATGCGCTGCATGTGAAGCAGGGCGATTGGGTGTCGATCATGATCCCCAATTCAGATTCCGAGCACCAGCTGTTGCAGCCGAAACGCGTCAGGCTACACGTGACCGGGATTCTGCAACTGAGCGGCCAACTGGACCATAGCTTCGCGATGATCCCGATGGCGGACGCCCAGCAGTATCTGGATATGGGCAGCAGCGTGACCGGCATCGCCATTAAAGTCACCGACGTTTTCCACGCCAATACGCTGGTACGCGACGCCGGCGAGGTGACCAACAGCTACGTCTATATCAAGAGCTGGATCGGCACTTATGGCTATATGTACCGTGATATTCAGATGATTCGCGCCATTATGTATCTCGCCATGGTACTGGTTATCGGCGTCGCCTGTTTTAACATCGTCTCGACGCTGGTGATGGCGGTAAAAGATAAAAGCGGCGATATTGCGGTGCTGCGCACGCTTGGCGCGAAAGACGGCTTAATCCGCGCGATTTTCGTATGGTATGGTTTATTGGCCGGTTCGGTCGGGAGCCTGATCGGGGTGGTTATCGGCGTGGTAGCCGCGCTGAAGCTGACATCGATTATCAACGGTATCGAAACGTTGATCGGGCATAAATTCCTTTCCGGCGACATCTATTTTATTGACTTCCTGCCGTCTGAATTGCACTGGCTGGACGTCGTTTATGTGCTGGTGACAGCACTGTTGCTGAGTTTGCTGGCCAGCTGGTATCCCGCCCGCCGCGCCAGTCGTATTGACCCGGCGAGGGTGCTGAGTGGCCAGTAATTTATCGTCGTGGCCCGTCAAACGCCGCATCCCTTAGGCCAGTGCTGTGAAAGCAGATACAGCCCAAAGGATGAGGGGTTGGGGCCAATAAGAGGAATGGCTGAAATGTACTACGGATTTGACATTGGCGGCAGCAAGATAGCGTTGGGCGTATTTGATAACGCCCGACAACTGCAGTGGGAAAAACGCGTCCCCACTCCGACGGAAAGCTATGAGGCTTTCCTGCAGGCGATTGAAGCGCTGGTTCGCGAAGCCGATCGGCGCTTTGGCGTGGAGGGCGCGGTCGGTATCGGTATCCCCGGTATGCCGGAAACCGCGGACGGCAAGCTGTATGCCGCCAACGTTCCCGCCGCCAGCGGCCAACCGCTGCGCGTTGATCTCAGCGCACGCCTGGGGCGTGAAGTTCGTCTTGATAATGACGCCAACTGCTTTGCGTTATCTGAAGCGTGGGATGATGAATTTACCCAATATCCGCTGGTGATGGGGTTAATCCTCGGCACCGGCGTCGGCGGCGGGATCGTGCTTAACGGCAAATCAATAACCGGTCACAGCTACATCACCGGCGAGTTCGGTCATATTCGTCTGCCGGTGGACGCCCTGGAAGTAGTGGGGCGCGATTTTCCGCTAACCCGCTGCGGCTGCGGCCAGCTCGGCTGCATCGAGAACTATCTTTCCGGCCGCGGATTCGCCTGGCTGTATCAGCATTTTTATCATCAATCCTTAACTTCGCCACAGATCGTCGATCTGTGGCAGCAGGGTGATGCGCAGGCGCGGGAGCACGTCGAACGTTACCTCGATCTACTGGCCGTTTGTCTGGGCAATATCCTCACCATTGTCGATCCGGATCTGCTGGTGTTAGGTGGCGGATTATCTAATTTTACTGCTATAACCGAAGGGCTGGCGCAGCGCCTGCCGCGTCATTTGCTTCCGGTCGCCCGGGTGCCGCGCATTGAGCGCGCGCGTCACGGCGACGCCGGAGGTATGCGCGGTGCGGCCTTCCTTCATTTGACTCATTAATTACAGGGGTAGCTATGCTGTCGCGCCGCTTACATCGCTTAAGCCGTTTCCGCCGTAAAAAACGCCAGTTGCGCGATCGCTTACGGCAACGTGTCTTCTTCGGCGAAGACAAAACGCCGCCGCAGGCAATAGACAAACCGCGGGTGGTGGTGTTAACCGGCGCCGGTATTTCGGCGGAGTCGGGGATTAAAACCTTCCGCGCCGCCGATGGCCTGTGGGAAGAGCACCGGGTGGAAGATGTGGCGACGCCGGAAGGTTTTGCCCGTGACCCGGCGTTGGTGCAGGCGTTTTATAACGCCCGCCGCCGCCAGTTGCAGAGCGCGGAAATCGCGCCCAATGCCGCGCATCTGGCGCTGGCGAGGCTGGAAGAGGCGCTGGGCGATCGTTTTCTGCTGGTGACGCAGAACATCGATAATCTGCACGAGCGCGCGGGTAACCGCCGGGTTATCCATATGCACGGCGAGTTACTGAAAGTGCGCTGTTCGTGGAGCGGACAGGTGCTGGAGTGGACCGGCGACGTGACGGCGGATGACAAATGCCACTGCTGCCAGTTCCCGGCGGCGCTGCGCCCGCATGTGGTATGGTTCGGCGAGATGCCGCTGGGCATGGATGAGATCTACAGCGGGTTGGCCGAGGCCGATATCTTTATCGCGATTGGGACTTCCGGTCACGTCTACCCGGCCGCAGGTTTTGTCCATGAAGCTCGTCTGCACGGCGCGCATACCGTCGAGCTTAACCTTGAACCAAGCCAGGTCGGCAGCGAATTCGCTGAGAAACATTACGGGCTGGCAAGCGAAGTCGTGCCAGCCTTCATCGATAAGCTGTTGCAGGAAAACTCGCTATAAACTTAATCAGCCTGCCGGGTAGCATGGGCACAGCCCTTTGCTTCCGGCAGAGCTGTTACCAAGGATGAAACGTCATGACAGGAGTCAGACTATGCATAACCCGCTGATTATCGAAGCGATCATGTTGATTGCGGCCATTATCGTCGGCGTATGGAGCCAGAACGCTTTACCTATGTACGCCGATAGTCGACCGATCCTCTTCCTGCTGTGCCTGGTCATTGGTATCGGCAGCACATTGTGCCTGCTACTGGATGGCTTAGCCCTGCTGTTCATCGGTCAGGTTGCAACAGGTAGCGTGCGGATATATGGCCCCATGCTGCTGCTGGTGGTGCTATGGAAACCCTTTAATGCGATCTTCGGCATCATTGAGGATTTTTTGCAGCGCAGAGAAGCCAGAGGGAAATCCCGGCGACGGAAGTGAAATTAGAAATGTCTTAACGGTCGGAAGCTTCCGACCGCGATGAATTATTGCTCAAAAAACTGAAAGCCCGTCAATCTGAATATTATGGACAGATTTTAATGCTCGCAACAACAGGTCTGTAAGCCACTCTGGCCACTTCTGATATTTAACTATCCGACGTCGATTCCGTCTGTGCGAAATCAGACCAGAGTGTATCGGGAAGTCTTCGCAGAATACTGCGCAGCGCCAGCGCATCGATTAATATAATTGGCACAAAAAGAAATGATATCAACCAAAAGAATGGATTACGGATAGGGAAAATGGTGGTCCAGCGATCGCTATCATCGACGCGTGATAACAATCTATTGCTCAGCGTCGTTACGCAGTATTTAAAGGTGGCGCGAGGTTGTGTCAAAAGAGTAACGGGAGAATTTATACCATTCATATAATCGTTACACCATTGCCAGGACTCGGCATAGCTAATAATCGTATCCTCAATGCTAATGAAGTAACGTGATGCGTAAAAAAATAAAGGTATATTATCATCGCTGATGATAATTTTGACCTTTGGGCTGTCAGGTGGATTAATATGCCAGGCATACCACGTCCGTGAACTTGCCGAACCGGAACCGTTTCTGAAACTGGGGCGAATAACGTCACTCCAGTCGAAAACTAGCGTTTCAACGGGCCATTTAGCAAAAATATTATGGTTATGGCAATGCTTCTGGATATAGATTTTCTGCTGACGGCGATTTAGCCGAATTATCATATCCTTGGGCTTGCTAATGAAAAGGCGTAGTGCATGTATTGCGCTATATAACAACAGGATAAGTATTGGGACAACAAATATTAGCTCCTGAAGGTAACCAACCAAAGGCACGATAATAAACAGGCCTAACAGCGAAACAAAAACTAAGGCAAAAGGTAAGGTGACGCCTAACCACTCACTTCGTGGTACATTCCTACTGATATCACAGTAAATATCATTAACTTCCGTAACGCCGAAGAGTGGCGGGGCTTTAATTTTTATGTTGTTTTTCATTCCATGTCCTTATGTAATGTCGGGGTTAATCCTTTAGATATTCATTTCGGTTATGTTTGGCGTGCTAAATAATGACGATTATCTCTTTCAGCGTTACCTTGTTTTATTTATGCAGATTAGCGCCACCCGTAAAGCAGCAAGAACGATGTAGAATAACGACAGCGCGAGTGAGAAGCAATATATATAGCGATTGAATAAGTTCGGGCGAAATGAATAACCCGCAGCACTTTATTTGTATATGCTTATTAGCGGATAATTGGTAGTGAATATATTAGCTTTTTATATGCTGGATAGCATCGACGCTATCCAGCATAGTATGACAATTAACGACCGGCTTTCAACTTCTGGTAATACTCTTCATAAATAGCGCTGGCGCTGCCGACATCATTTTGCCATTCGCCTTTTTCGATAGTGGCGGCATCCGGATACAGCGATTTATCGTTGGCGACTTCCGGGCTGAGCATTTTGCGCGCGGCCAGGTTCGGCGTCGGATAACCGATAGTTTCAGCTACCTGTTTCGCGACATCAGGGCGCAACAGGAAGTTAATTAGCTTCAGCGCGCCGTCAACGTTTTTGGCATTCGCCGGAATAGACAGGCTATCCATCCAGAAGATGCCGCCTTCTTTTGGCCAAATCACTTCCAACGGGGTACCTGCCTGACGCGCGACATAAGCGGAACCGTTCCATACCATGCCGAGGTTCACTTCGCCTTCCATATACGGGTTTGCCGGGTTATCGGAGTTGAACGCCGCGACGTTTGGCATCAGTTTTTTCAGCTCGTTATAAGCCGCTTCAATCTCTTTTGGATCGGTGGTGTTACCGGAATAGCCCAGTTTACGCAGCGCCATCTGGAACACCTCGCGCGCGTCGTCGGTCAGCAGCAGGCTGCTTTTATATTCCGGTTTCCACAGGTCGGCCCAACTGGTCACGGTTTTCGGGTCGATAGCATCGCTATTGACGCCGATTGCCGTCGCGCCCCAGATGTAGGGAATCGAGTAGTCGTTATTCGGATCGAAAGGTTTATTCAGCATCTGCGGATCGAGGTTGCTGAAGTTACTCAGCTTGCTCTTATCAATCTTTTGCAGCATACCTTCTTTACGCATTTTGTCGACGAAATAGGTCGATGGCACCACCAGATCGTAAGCGCCATCTTTATAGGTTTTGAGCTTGGCGTACATGGTTTCATTCGACTCGTAGGTCGAATAGATCACCTTGATGCCGGTCTCTTTGGTGAACTGTTCCAGCAGGCCTGGCGGCACGTATTCGGTCCAGTTATAGAAGTAGAGCGTTTTGCTATCGTCTGCCTGCGCGGCGCCCATGCCTAAAGCCAGAGCGCCCGCAGCGAGCAGGTGGCGTGACCATTTTTTCATTTTGACGTCCCCTGAGTTTTATCACGTGCAATTAACTGACTGGCGATGACCATCACCAGCGAAAGAACCAACAGAATCGTCGCCAGCGCGTTCACTTCTGGCGAAACGCCGACCTTAACCATGGAATAGATCTTCAGCGGCAGGATTTCATAACCCGGACCGGTGACAAACGAAGAGACCACCACGTCATCCATCGACAGGGTAAAGCTCAACAGCCACCCGGCCGCTACCGCCGGCAGCGCCAGCGGCAGGATAATTTTGCGCAGGATGGTCATCTCGCTGGCGCCGAGGTCTTTCGCCGCTTCCAGCATGCGCACATCAAAGCCTTTCAGGCGTGAGAACACGGTTACCACCACGAAGGGCAGGCAGAAGGTGATATGCGAAAACAGCAGCGACCAGAAACCCAATTGAATACCGATCAGCATAAACAGCACCAGCAGGGAGATAGCCATCACGATATCCGGCGACATCATCACGACGAATAGCATTCCGCTGACGAACGGCTTACCGCGAAAACGGTAGCGATACAGCGCCACGGCGGTGAGCGAGCCGATAAGCGTGGCGAAGGTCGCCGACAACACTGCCATGGTCAGCGAATGCTGGGCGGCCTGCAGCAGGCTATCGTTATTCATCAGCAGGCTATACCAGTCGGTGGTGAAGCCTTGCCAGTTGATGCCAAAGCGCGAGCGGTTAAACGAGTTAACGATCAGAATAATAATAGGGATGTAGAGATACGCGTAAATGGCGGTCATAAAGCCGCCGCGCAGCAGTCGACCGATCATTCCAGCTCCACCTTTTTATTCAGCAGGCGCGCCGCGCGCCAGTAAATCAACAACATCAGCCCCATCACCAGCGTTAAGGTGATACTGGTCGCCGCGCCGAACGGCCAGTCGCGGATATTCAGGAACTGACTCTTGATAACGTTGCCGATCAGCAGGTTTTTGGCGCCGCCCATCAGGTCTGAAACATAAAAGAGCCCCATTGCCGGCAGCATCACCAGCAGACAGCCGGCGATAATTCCCGGCATGGTGAGCGGTATAATGATGCGGATAAAGGTCTGCAGCTTGCTGGCGCCGAGGTCTTTTGCCGCCTCCAGCAGCGGACGATCCAGTTTTTCAATGCTGGAGTAGAGTGGCATCACCATAAACGGCAGCAAAATGTAGACCAGGCCGATGATCACTGCTGACGGCGTGTACATAATGCGTACCGGCGTATCGATAACCCCTGACCACAGCAGGAACTCGTTCAGATAGCCTTTGGTACTGAGGAAAATCTTCAGCCCATAGATACGAATAAGCGAGTTAGTCCAGAACGGAACGATCAGCAGGAATAGCAGCAGCGGGCGTACTTTTTGCGGCAAGCGCGCCAGAAACCACGCGAACGGATAGCCCAACGCCAGGCAGGCGAGGGTCGCCAGCAGCGCCATATTCAACGAATGCAGCAGCACATCGTAATAGAGCGGATCCAGCAGCCGCGAGTAGTTATCGAGCGTGAAGACCATTTTGA
This sequence comes from Klebsiella sp. PK01, assembly GCF_057624675.1. Taxonomy (NCBI): domain Bacteria; kingdom Pseudomonadati; phylum Pseudomonadota; class Gammaproteobacteria; order Enterobacterales; family Enterobacteriaceae; genus Klebsiella; species Klebsiella sp. PK01. Next base: position 969,597 of record NZ_JBYEZM010000001.1, on the reverse strand, counting down.
CGAAGTTCGCATCGTCGCGGGTCAGGAAGCTGGTGGCGATGATCATCAGGTTGGGCAGAAAGACGAACAGTACAAGCCAGCCCACGATGGTGGCGATCACCACATTCTGGAATTTACTGGTGTTCTTCATCGGCCAGCACAACCTCCCAGCTTTCTACCCAGTTAATGGCCATTTTCTGGTCGAGCGAGTGGTCAAAGTCCGGATCGTCTTCATTGAAGAATTCGCTGACCATGACCATCTTGCCGTTTTCCAGCTCAACAACCGACTCAAGGGTCATTCCCTTGTAGTTGCGCTCGCGCACGTAGCCGATAAGGCCGTCTGCTTCGCTACCGTGATGAATTTCATCAACGCGTAGATCTTCCGGACGGAGCAGTACGTTCAGCTGTTGCCCTTTTTCAACGGCGAAGTTGACGTAGATATTGCACTCGCGGCCTTCGACGCAGGCGCGTACGCGCTGTTCATCCAGGCGTTCAATAACGGTTGCGTTGAATATGTTGATTTCGCCAATAAAACTGGCGACGAACAGATTCTTCGGCTCTTCGTAGATTTCACGCGGGGTACCGTCCTGCTCGATTTTGCCATCGCGCATTACCACAATGCGGTCGGACATCGTCAGGGCTTCTTCCTGGTCATGGGTGACGAAAACAAAAGTGATGCCGAGCTTGCGCTGTAGCGCTTTGAGTTCGTTCTGCATCTGCTTACGCAGCTTGTAGTCGAGCGCCGAGAGCGACTCATCAAGCAGCAGCAGACGCGGTTTATTGACCACCGCCCGGGCGATGGCGACGCGCTGCTGCTGGCCGCCGGAGAGCTGGTGGGGTTTGCGTTGGGCAAACTCCTCCAGCTGTACCATTTTCAATGCATCCACCACCCGCGGGGTGATTTCTGCCGCCGGGGTTTTTTGCATCCGCAGGCCGAAGGCAACGTTTTCAAACACCGTCATGTGCGGGAATAGCGCGTAGCTTTGGAATACGGTATTGACGTGGCGGTTTTCCGCCGGGACATGGGTGATATCCTGGTCTTCCAGGTGGATACGTCCGACATCGACGCTTTCCAGACCAGCGATTAGACGAAGAACGGTTGTTTTACCGCAGCCAGAGGGGCCAAGCAGGGTGAGAAATTCACCATTATTGATGGTTAAGTTGAGATCGGAGATAACGGTCTTACCATCAAAGCTTTTGCGAATTCCCGCGAGTTGTACCAGCGGAGAAAGCGAACGCGGTTGTATATTCAATTTTTGACTCTGTCCCATGTAGACGCAACGGAAAAGGGATCGCTGCGGGGTTTGTGATTAACCACCTTTGGGGTTGCACATAATTAATAAGGGCCAGCATTTTACGGCAAACGATTGTAATCGCCAATCATTGTTGTTCTGCGGTGTATCACCTTTACACAGAATGCACGCAAATGTATTAAATTTTGGTTTACGGGCTAAAAATGACCTGACGCAATATTTGTCTTTTCGCCCTTATTGATAATGTTGTCACAAAAAAAGAGGGTGGCCACATGGATAAATTGCTTGAGCGTTTTCTGCAGTATGTTTCTTTAGATACGCAATCGAAGCCTGGCGTACGTCAGGTTCCCAGTACCGAAGGGCAGTGGAAGCTGCTGCGTTTGCTGCAGAGCCAGCTGGAAGAAATGGGGCTGGTCAACGTGACGCTAAGTGAGAAGGGTACGGTGATGGGGACGCTGCCGGCCAATGTCGCAGGGGAAATCCCGGCCATCGGTTTTATTTCCCACGTCGATACCTCGCCGGATTTCAGCGGTAAGAACGTGAATCCGCAAATTGTTGAAAACTACCGCGGCGGCGATATCGCCCTCGGCATCGGCGATGAAGTGTTGTCGCCGGTGATGTTCCCGGTTCTGCATCAGCTGTTAGGCCAGACGCTTATTACCACCGACGGTAAAACGCTGCTCGGCGCCGACGACAAAGCGGGCATCGCTGAGATCATGACGGCGCTGGCGACGCTGCGGGCGAAAAAAATCCCTCACGGTGATATTCGTGTTGCTTTTACGCCGGATGAAGAGGTCGGGAAAGGCGCGAAGCACTTTGACGTTGCCGCGTTTGATGCCCGCTGGGCGTACACCGTTGATGGCGGCGGGGTCGGTGAGCTGGAATTTGAAAACTTCAATGCCGCGTCGGTCACTATCAAAATCGTTGGCAATAATGTGCATCCAGGTACCGCGAAAGGGGTGATGGTTAACGCTTTATCGCTGGCGGCGCGAATTCATGCCGAAGTGCCCGCCAATGAAGCGCCGGAAACCACCGACGGTTATGAAGGCTTTTATCACCTGACCAGCATCAAAGGCAGCGTTGACCGGGCGGAGATGCACTATATTTTGCGTGATTTCGATCGCAAGCAGTTTGAAGCGCGTAAACGCAAAATGATGGAGATCGCCAAAAAGGTCGGTAAAGGGCTGCACCCTGACTGCTACATTGAACTGGTGATCGAAGATAGCTATTACAACATGCATGAGAAGGTGATTGCCCATCCGCACGTAGTGGACATCGCGCGTCAGGCGATGGTGGACTGCGATATCGAGCCGCAGATAAAGCCAATACGCGGCGGTACCGACGGCGCCCAGCTCTCGTTTATGGGATTACCGTGCCCGAATCTGTTTACCGGCGGCTACAACTATCACGGTAAGCACGAGTTTGTCACTCTGGAAGGCATGGAGAAAGCCGTGCAGGTGATTGTGCGGATTGCGGAGTTGACGGCGAAACGCTAAACCAGAGCCCGATCCTGTAGGCCCGGTAAGGCGTGAGTCGCCACCGGGCAAAAAGAGTCCATATAAGCTGAAGAGGAGGGAACCTCTGATGTCAAATTATCGCCGTAGTTATCTCCCTGGCGGCTGCTGGTTTTTCACCGTAAACCTGCAAAATCGCCACAGCGATCTGCTGACACGACATACTGATCATCTTCGTGCCGCGATAGCCTGTGCTAAACGTAAGAGACCTTTCCAGATTAACAGTTGGGTTGTGTTACCTGAACATATGCACTGTATTTGGACGTTGCCGGAAGGTGATTCCGATTATTCTGGTCGTTGGCGGGAAATTAAAAAGTCTTTTACGCGTGCGTTAGCGCAGAGCCAGATCTGGCAGCCGCGTTTTTGGGAACATGCTATCCGTAATGATGAAGATTATCGGCGTCATATGGATTACGTTTATATCAATCCAGTGAAACACCGGCTTGTCGGACGCGTGAGTGATTGGCCATATTCAACGTTCCATCGTGATGTGAGGCTGGGGTTATATCCTGAGGATTGGGCAGGGCACATCGCCGAAATGGATGCCGGAGAGCGGCGGTAATATGCCGGATGGCGGCTACGCCTTATCCGGCCTACGGTGCTGATGCCATTTGTAGGCCCGGCAAGCGTAGCGCCACCGGGCAGGGTGTGGTTGATGCCGTTGTAGGCCCGGTAAGCGCAGCGCCACCGGGCAGGATGTGGGTTGATGTGGTTTGTAAGCCCGGCAAGCGTAGCGCCACCGGGCAGGGTGTGGTTGATGCCGTTGTAGGCCCGGTAAGCGCAGCGCCACCGGGCAGGATGTAGGTTGATGCCGTTTGTAGGCCCGGTAAGCGCAGCGCCACCGGGCAGGATGTGGGTTGATGTGGTTTGTAGGCCCGGTAAGCGCAGCGCCACCGGGCAGGATGTGGGTTGATGCCATTTGTAAGCCCGGTAAGCGCAGCGCCACCGGGCAGGCTGTCGACTCAGTCCTCGAAGAACCAATAGCCGCTGTTGACCAGCGCCGCCAGCATGGCGAGGAAAGATGGGTCTTCCAACGCATCGCCGAAATGTTCGGCACGCAGCGACAGATGCGTTGCCAGCGCGTCAAGCGCCGGGCGGTGCGGAGAATTGATTTTCTCGCCGTTGACGAACACTTCGCCATCGATTCGCAGCACGCGCAGGCCGCCGAGGCGGGCGAGCTTATCGCCCTGCTGCAGCGCATCGTAAATTTCATCTGGCTGATATGGCGGCTCCGGCGGCGCCACGTCAAGCTCGTGGCGGGATTGGGTAATGAACTCGCCAAACCACTGCTTAAAGTGCTCAGGCTGGTTAATCAGCCCCAGCATCATCTCGCGCAGACGATCCAGCTCAACCGGCAGAATATCGGCCGGATGGTCGCGGGATGGCACGTCCGGGTCGGCATAGCGCTGACTACCCAGTTCTCGTTGCAAAATATAGTCAGCAAAGCCGCTGAACAGCTCGCGAGCGTTCGGCGCACGATAGCCGACCGAATAGTTAAGCGAATTTTCCAGCGAATAGCCTTCATGCGGGAATCCAGGCGGAATGTAGAGAATATCGCCAGGCTCCATCTCTTCATCGATGATGGCTTCAAACGGATCAACCTGCAGCAGATCCGGATGCGGGCAGTGCTGTTTCATCGGCACCTTTTCGCCCACGCGCCAGCGCCGGCGGCCGGTACCCTGAATGATAAACACATCGTATTGATCAAGGTGCGGGCCCACGCCGCCGCCGGGGACGGAGAAGGAGATCATCAGGTCATCGATACGCCAGTCCGGTAGGGCACGGAAGGGATGCATCAACGCCGCTGTCGGCTCGTGCCAGTTGTTCACCGCTTGCACCAGCAGCGACCAGTTGTTTTCGCTAAGATGATCGTAGCTTTCAAATGGACCATGGCTGACCTGCCATTTTCCGTCCTGATGACTCACCAGACGGCTGTCGACCTCGCTCTCCATGGCCAGACCGGCCAGTTCATCCGGGCTGATTGGGTCGATGAAATTGGCGAAGCCACGCTTTAACACTACCGGGCGTTTTTGCCAGTAGCGTTCGATAAAGTCGGGCCAGTTAAGCGTTAATTGATAGTCCATATTTATATTCCACAGCAGGTGTCTGTCTGGGATTATAACGGATGCGACGCCGCGGTGATGCAGGCGCCGTTAAAAAACTGTTGCGTTAGCTCTCTTTATCATCAGGAAGTTGTCGGCCAAAGATAACTTCCATGCAGGCGCCGCCGAGCAGGCTGTCGCCGGTCAGGATATCGCCATCATACTGTTCGACGATATCGCGGGCGACAGACAAGCCTACCCCCTGACCCGGACGCAACGTATCGGCGCGCTGGCCGCGATCGAACACCGCCGTGCGCTGGTTGCGGGGAATTCCTGGGCCGTCATCCTCCACCAGAATATGCAGCTGGTTGTCGTTGGTCTGGCGTACCGAGACTTCGACAAATTCCAGACAGTACTTGCAGGCGTTATCAAGCACGTTGCCCATCACTTCCATAAAGTCGTTCTGCTCGCCGACAAAGCTTATCTCCGGCGAAATATCCAGCGTGATGTTAACCCCTTTACGCTGGTAGACCTTATTCAAAGCCGAGGTCAGGCTATCCAGCAGCGGGGCGATCGGGTGCAGTTCGCGGCTGAGAAGCGCATTGCCGCTGCGCATGCTGGCGCGGTGCAGATAATAGCCGATTTGCTGTGAGATGCGGATAATCTGCTCCAGCATCACCGGCTCTGCTTCGCTGACGCTAATTTTCTCGCCGCGCAGCGAGCGTAGGGTGCTTTGCAGCACCGCCAGCGGCGTTTTCAGGCTGTGGGTTAAGTCAGTAAGGGTGGTTCGGTATTTGTCGTAGCGGTCGCGTTCGCTTTTCAGCAGGCGATTAAGGTTGCTGACCAGACCGGTAAGTTCACGAGTGGTGTGAGAATCGAGCCTCTCACGATGATGTTCTTCCAGTTCGCGGACCTCTTTCGCCAGTGATTCGATAGGGCGTAAACTCCACCAGGCGGCAAGCCACAGCAGCGGGATGACCAGCAGCAGGTTAGCCGCCAGCACGTAGATAAACCAGCTCCACACCATATAAGAGCGTTTAAGCTCCACCGGAATGGTGTCGACCACCACAATGCTTAATTGCGGCATCTTCGCGGTGGCCGGATAGAGATTAATCGCCACCGAGTGCGTCATCTCCGAGGAGTCATCTTCCTCGCGGATGGCGTCAAGCTGCTCGCGAATTTCATCATTATTGCGCAGCAGCATACTACTGCTGCCAACATCGGCTTCGATTTCATGAAAACCGTTGCTTTTCAGCCATTCAGGTTGGATCCGCTTCACCAGCCAGGGGACGTCATGTTGTGCCCACAGCAGTTTACCTTTGGCGTCGTAAATCAGCGTCACCGTCGGGCTCTGCATATTCAGGTGTTCCGGAATATCGACATCGATGTGGTTATTTTCCCACTTCGCCAGCATGTAGAACAGGTTGCTCTCGCCGCGCAGCAGACGGAAAGTGGTTTTATCGAAACTGACGCTGTAGCCTACCAGCGCAACCATGCCGTAGGCCAGCGACAGGATCAGCACCACGGCGGCCGTCGCCAGCAGGAAGCGGACGCGCAGTGAAAGCGGGAGAATATGTCGCAACACACCTTTCATCCGCGCAGTTCGAATAAGTAGCCCTGACCGCGCACGGTGGTGATCACCTCTTGCGGATATTGCGTCTGGATTTTCTTACGCAGCCGCCCCATCAGCACATCAATAGTGTGGCTTTCGCGGAGTTCGGCATCCGGATAGAGCTGCAGCATCAGCGAATCTTTGCTCACCACTTTGCCGCGGTTACGGATCAGCGTTTCCATAATGGTGTACTCAAAGGCGGTGAGCTTAATCGGCTGGTCATTGACCGATAATTCGCGGCGCGATAAGTCAACCTGGAAAGGCGGAATCGAAATTACCTGTGACGCCAGGCCGCTATTGCGACGCAGCAACGCCTGCATGCGGGCGGCGACCTCTTCGATATGGAAGGGTTTGGTGACGTAGTCATCGGCGCCGGCGCTCAGCACCTCGACTTTATCCTGCCAGCCTTCACGGGCGGTCAGTACCAGTACCGGTACCGATACGTCGTGGCTACGCCAGCGGCGGATCAGCGACAGGCCGTCTTCATCCGGCAGGCCAAGGTCAACGATGGCGACATCCGGGATATGCTCGCCCAGGTAGTAATCTGCTTCCTTTGCATCTTCCGCGGCATCCACCTGATGCCCCAGTTCCTGTAGCTGGACCTTGAGGTGATGGCGCAGCAGAGCATTATCCTCAACGACGAGTACGCGCATGCCCATTCTCCATTTCATTTTCGATTTGAATAGTTTAACGCGATTATGTGGCGCTGGGGGTAAACATTATTTAAACCAGGCGGGAGAGAGATTTTTTTGCGTGGAAAGTGGAAGGTTGCCAGGTAGCATGTGCGAAGAGATTGCCCATGCTACCTGAGGCAGGCTGGTTACTTCAGCTCGTCGACCATGGTGATCGCGCGGCCGATGTAGTTAGCCGGGGTCATCGCCTTCAGGCGGATTTTTTCTGCTTCCGGCAGCGGCAGGCCGTCGATGAACTGCTGCATACCTTCGGCGTCAACGCGCTTACCGCGGGTCAGCTCTTTCAGCTTCTCGTACGGCTTTTCGATACCGTAGCGGCGCATCACCGTCTGGATCGGCTCAGCCAGCACTTCCCAGTTGTGATCCAGTTCGTCCAGCAGACGATCCTGGTTCAGCTCCAGCTTGCTCACGCCTTTCAGGGTGGATTGGTACGCGATCAGCGCATAGCCGATGCCCACGCCGAGGTTACGTAGCACGGTGGAGTCGGTCAGGTCGCGCTGCCAGCGGGAAACCGGGAGCTTGCTGGCCAGGTGCTGCATCACGGCGTTCGCCAGGCCCAGATTGCCTTCGGAGTTTTCGAAGTCAATCGGGTTCACTTTATGCGGCATGGTTGAAGAGCCGATTTCACCCGCGATGGTTTTCTGTTTGAAGTGGTTGAGCGCAATGTAGCCCCACACATCGCGATCGAAATCGATCAGGATGGTATTGAAGCGCGCGATGCAATCAAACAGTTCGGCGATGTAGTCGTGCGGCTCAATCTGGGTGGTGTACGGGTTCCACTGAATACCCAGCGAGGTAACGAACTCTTCGCTGAACTGATGCCAGTCAACTTCCGGATAGGCGGCGATGTGGGCGTTGTAGTTACCGACCGCGCCGTTGATTTTTCCGAGGATTTCCACCTGGTTCAGCTGACGGTACTGGCGCTCCATACGGTAGGCGACGTTAGCCATCTCTTTGCCCATGGTGGACGGGGTCGCCGGTTGACCGTGGGTACGAGAAAGCAGCGGCACGTCACGGTATTGGGTCGCCAAATCTTTAATCGCGTCAATCAGTTTACGCCAGTACGGCAGAACCACTTCGTCACGTGCGGTTTTCAGCATCAGCGCATGCGACAGGTTGTTGATGTCTTCAGAAGTACAGGCGAAGTGAATGAATTCTGACACCGCGTGCAGCTCGGCGATATCGGCGACTTTTTCCTTGAGGAAATATTCTACCGCTTTCACGTCGTGGTTAGTGGTGCGTTCGATGGTTTTGATACGCTCCGCGTCCTCTACGCTGAAGTCGGCAACGATTTTATCAAGGAAACCGTTTGCGTCGGCAGCAAAAGCAGGAACTTCCTTGATCGCTGCGTGCGCGGCCAGTTTTTGCAGCCAGCGGACTTCTACCTGTACACGGAATTTCAGCAAACCGAATTCGCTGAAGATACCGCGCAGCGCGCTGACTTTATCGCCGTAGCGGCCGTCTACGGGGGAAACGGCGGTCAGTGAGGATAATTCCATAAATCATAACTCCGGGGTTAAATGAGCAAGAATTTGTTTTGCCTGGTTAACCAGACGATTGCGAGAAAACATGAGCTGCAGACGTCCGCCGCCAACCTGATGCCAGAGCACGGCGGAACGAATGCCGGCGAGCAGGGTAGAGCGTACCTTCGCCTGAACCTGCGGGCTTTGCAGCACGGCAGGAGAACCGGTGACCTGAATGCGCGGCCCCAACGGGCTGATGACGTCAACGTAAATGCCAGCCATCGCGCTGAGCAGCGTTTCAGATTGTAGATCAAAATGTTCCAACTGACGGCGCAGGCCGCCGATGCGGTTGCCGAGAGTATCCATCGCCCCTTTGCTGGCGGCGAGTTTACGTTCCAGCACCATCAGGCTCAATGTGTAGCGGGTGAGTTCCGCGTTGAGGCCCTGACGGCTGCTGGTATTCAGCACGCCGAGCAGAGTCTCAAGCCCGAGACGAAGATTGGCTTCACTACCACCGAATACCGCCAGCGTTGAATCCGGGTCGAGATCGATGATGCTGTTCAGCGAAACGTGCAGGGCGTCGCTGTCGCAATGCCCCTGATGCGCCAGTTGCTGAACCAGCCGCGCTGCCTGGCATACGCCCGCCAACGCCAGAGTGATGTCATAATAATTCTTCGCCACGCTTACTCCTTGTAACCCGCCGGGCGTTAATCAGGCGTCCGGCGGAAAATGGTCGATCAGGATACCAGCGGCAGGCGCTGTTCGATAATTCCGCCGCCGAGGCACACTTCGCCGCTATAGAATACAGCCGACTGTCCCGGCGTCACGGCGGCGACGGGTTCATCAAAGATAACTTCGATGCGGTCGTCATCCAGCGCCTTCACGGTGCAGGGGATGTCGGTCTGGCGGTAGCGGGTTTTTACCGTACAGCGAAGGGTGCCCTGCAGCGGCTGACGATCGACCCAGTGTAACTGCTGGGCAATCAGGCCGACGGACATCAGACGCGGGTGATCGTGACCCTGGGCGACAATCAGCACGTTGTTTTCCACGTCTTTATCGACCACGTACCATGGATCTTCGCTACCTTCTTTGGTGCCGCCGATGCCGAGCCCTTTACGCTGTCCGAGGGTGTGATACATCAGCCCCTGATGTTCGCCTATCTCATCGCCATCGACGGTGATGATTTTGCCCGGCTGCGCAGGCAGATAGCGGCCCAGGAAGTCGCGGAATTTACGCTCGCCGATAAAGCAGATGCCGGTAGAGTCTTTTTTCTTCGCAGTGATCAGATCCAGTTCTTCGGCGATTTTGCGCACCTGCGGCTTTTCCAGCTCACCGACCGGGAACAAGCTTTGCGCGATTTGTTCGTGGCTGAGAGTGTAGAGGAAATAGCTCTGGTCTTTATTGCCGTCGAGCCCGCGCAGCAGTTGGCTTTTGCCGTTGACATCGGCGCGGCGCACGTAGTGACCGGTGGCGATGTAGTCAGCGCCGAGATCTTCTGCGGCGAACTCAAGGAAGGCTTTGAATTTGATCTCTTTGTTGCACAGGATATCCGGGTTCGGCGTACGGCCGGCTTTATACTCTTCGAGGAACAGCTCGAAGACGTTATCCCAGTATTCTGCGGCAAAGTTGACGGTATGCAGTTCAATACCGAGCTTATCGCAGACGGCTTGCGCGTCGGCGAGGTCGGCAGCGGCGGTGCAGTATTCCTCACCGTCGTCTTCCTCCCAGTTCTTCATGAACAGGCCTTCCACCTTATACCCTTGCTGTTGCAACAGGTAGGCGGAAACAGAGGAATCGACGCCGCCGGACATGCCGACGATCACTTTTTTTGGACTTTCTGACATTGGAATACTCACCACATTGAACTTCAAGGCGGCGTATTCTAGCACGCGCTAACCGTTCAGGCACCCCCTGTGAACGGCCAGTTAAATTCCGCAATCAGCGACAGCGGATGCCGCGGATCCTGCTGATAGCTGCGAATGCTTTCCGCCACCAGCGGCGAGCGCAGGTTTTTCGCGTTAAGAATTTCCTCAGCACCGAGCCACAGACAGCGATCGATGTCGCTGTCGTGCGGTTCAGTAGCGCACGTATCGTTAAGCTCAATGGCAAACAGGAAGCGCAGGAACGGCGTGTTATCCGGGGCCTGCCACTGATGCATGCGGATGAAGTGCTGCGGCGCGGCGCGAATACCGGTCTCCTCCCACAGTTCGCGCTCGGCGGCCTGCGCCAGGGTCTCATTGGCTTCGAGATGACCGGCTGGCTGGTTCCATAGCGCTTTGCCGTTAATTGTCTCTTCAACAATCAGGAATTTGCCTTTGGCGTGAACCACGCAGGCGACGGTGACGTGCGGTTTAAACATCGAGCTTCCTTATGAATGCTGTTATTCGGTTTGACGCCACTCGCCGTTGGCTAAACCATCAAGCGTATAGCCGCCCATGGCGTAGCGAATCAGCCTTAGCGTCGGAAAACCGACGTGGGCGGTCATCCGGCGAACCTGACGGTTGCGTCCCTCATAGAGGGTGATTTTTAGCCAGCGAGTGGGAATCGATTTACGCTCGCGAATCGGCGGATTGCGCGGCCAAAGCCAGGCGGGTTCATCCACCAGCTCCACGCCGGCGGGTAGGGTGGGTCCATCGTTTAGCGTCACTCCGTCGCGCAGTGCGCGGATCGCTTCTTCTGTAGGTTCGCCTTCCACCTGAACGTAGTAAATTTTGCCGGTGCGCTTACCGGGCTGGGTCAGTTTTGCCTGTAGCGCGCCGTCGTTGGTCAGCACCAGCAGACCTTCGCTGTCGCGGTCAAGACGACCGGCGGCGTAAACACCGGCGACAGGAATAAAATCCTTCAGCGTGCTGCGCCCGGACTCGTCGGTAAATTGCGGCAACACATCGTAGGGTTTATTGAACAAGATCACAGTTTTAAGCTGGCGTTCTTTACGTTGTCTGGTCACTTGTTGTGTGCTGAATCGCTCAACGCGATGTTTTCTAAATGAAGTTTTCTGCATGGTATTTTCAGGCTCTCTCAATTGCCGCATTATAGCCTAATTACGAATGCCTTTCATGGACGCAAACATTCAGGTAGTATTGACATGCTCATTACAAATTATTAACAAAAAATTGCTCAAACCGATTCGCAATACAGGCAGGAAGGCAACACGGACGCGAATCTCCGGTTAGCGGGGCGACCCGGTACTCAGGAGTAGGCCGACTAAGCCAACACCAGGCTCGCGTGAAGAGGGAAGAGCAGAACCAGAAGCGCTCGAAGGAGAGGTTAATGGAAAGCAAAGTAGTAGTTCCGGCGGAAGGTCAGAAAATCACCCTGCAAAACGGCAAACTGAACGTCCCTCATAACCCGATTATCCCGTTCATTGAAGGCGACGGTATCGGTGTCGACGTTACCCCAGCGATGCTGAAAGTGGTTGATGCCGCCGTTGAGAAAGCCTATAAAGGCGAGCGTAAAATTTCCTGGATGGAAGTTTACACCGGTGAAAAATCTACCCACGTTTACGGCCAGGATGTCTGGCTGCCTGCTGAAACCCTCGATCTGATTCGTGATTACCGCGTTGCTATTAAAGGTCCTCTGACGACGCCAGTTGGCGGCGGCATCCGTTCTCTGAACGTGGCGCTGCGTCAGGAGCTGGATCTCTACGTTTGCCTGCGTCCGGTACGTTACTATCAGGGTACCCCGAGCCCGGTTAAACACCCGGAACTGACCGATATGGTTATCTTCCGCGAAAACTCCGAAGATATTTATGCGGGTATCGAGTGGAAAGCAGATTCTGCCGAAGCTGACAAAGTTATCAAATTCCTGCGCGATGAGATGGGCGTGAAGAAAATTCGCTTCCCGGAACATTGCGGTATCGGCATCAAGCCGTGCTCTGAAGAAGGGACCAAACGCCTGGTACGCGCCGCTATCGAATACGCGATCACCAACGATCGTGATTCCGTGACCCTGGTGCACAAAGGCAACATCATGAAGTTCACCGAAGGCGCGTTCAAAGACTGGGGTTACCAGCTGGCTCGCGAAGAGTTCGGCGGTGAGCTGATCGACGGCGGCCCGTGGGTGAAAATCAAGAACCCGAACACCGGCAAAGAGATCGTAGTTAAAGACGTGATCGCCGATGCGTTCCTGCAGCAAATCCTGCTGCGTCCGGCTGAATACGATGTTATCGCCTGTATGAACCTGAACGGCGACTACATTTCTGACGCCCTGGCGGCGCAGGTTGGCGGTATCGGTATCGCGCCGGGCGCCAACATCGGCGACGAGTGCGCGCTGTTCGAAGCCACCCACGGTACTGCGCCGAAGTATGCCGGCCAGGACAAAGTGAACCCAGGTTCCATCATCCTGTCCGCAGAAATGATGCTGCGTCACATGCAGTGGTTCGAAGCCGCAGACCTGATCGTTAAAGGCATGGAAGGCGCCATCGCCGCTAAGACCGTGACCTATGACTTCGAACGTCTGATGGAAGGCGCTAAGCTGCTGAAATGTAGTGAGTTTGGCGACGCGATCATCAAAAACATGTAATCCAGTTTTCTGGGGTTATGCAAAACGGGAGCCTCAGGGCTCCCGTTTTTATTTGCTGTGTACCGGGTTATCCATAATTAAATAACAGTGAGCTATTCATGTTCGCTGCCGCTTGCTACGGTAATTCATCAATTGGCTTTATTGATTGCCATATTTTACCTGGTTATTCAGGTTATTATTATTAGAGGTGATATGATGAAAAAGATTATTTTGACCCTGGTATTAGTATCAGCAAGTATTTCTGCGTTTGCGGGTTATCATCCGGTCGCAAGGACCGCAGCCGTAGCCTCAGCCGATCATCCGGTGGCGGTAGCGGCGGCAACCAGCGATAACGGCAACCATCCGGTGGCGCGCACCGCGGCTGTCGCTTCGGCTGACCATCCGGTGGCGGTGGCGGCGGCAACCAGCAATAACGGTCGCCACCCAGTTGCGCGTACCACGGTTGTCGCTTCAGCGGATCATCCGATAGCGGCGGCGACAGTCACCAGCCATTAATAATCGTCTTCCCGGCGCCACGCCGGGATTTAGCTACCGCTCACGTCAGCGCATCGATTTCCTTTCCTGCTCCGTTTTACGCTATATTGGCGCTATTATCGTAAATTATCTCTTTATCACAGGTAACATCTACCATGGCTTTGATCCCCAAAAACTATGCCCGCCTGGAAAGTGGCTATCGCGAGAAGGCGCTTAAAATTTATCCATGGGTCTGCGGACGCTGCTCGCGCGAGTTTGTCTACTCCAACCTGCGTGAACTGACGGTACATCACATCGATCACGATCATACCAATAACCCGGAAGATGGCAGCAACTGGGAGCTATTGTGCCTCTATTGTCACGATCACGAGCACTCCAAGTATACCGAGGCCGATCAGTACGGCACCAGAGTAGTGGCAGGTGAAGATGCGCAAAAGGATGTCGGTGAAGCCACCTACAATCCTTTTGCTGATTTAAAAGCCATGATGAATAAGAAGAAGTAGTCACGCTTCGTCGTAATAGAGCACAGCCTGGCTGCTAATTGACGCCCAGGCGCAGGGCTAAATCCTGCGGGTAGGGATCAAAATAGTTTTGCGCCTGCAGATAGCGGTCGGGATACTCGGCCAGGTAGTGCTTAAGCAGCGTCAGGGGCGCCAGAATAGGGAGCAGCCCCGCGCGATAATCCAGTATTACGTCACGCAGCTCGCCGCGCTGACGGCTATTCAACCTTTCGCGGAAATAGCCCTGAATGTGCATCAGCACGTTGGTGTGGTTTTTCCTGGAGGCGGTGTTTTTCAGGATCGCCATCAGCTTATCGCGGTAGGCGACGAAAAAGGCATCCAGATCTTGCCATTGATGCATTGAGGCGACGAAAGGGCCGATTTCGCGATAGCCGGCCTGATGATGCGCCAGCAGCTGCAGTTTATAGCGGCTATGAAAATCCAGTAACCCCCGACGGGTCAGGCCATTGGCCCGCAGCGTATTCAGTTCATGCAGGGCGAAAAGACGCTCGACAAAATTCTCTCTTAGCTGCGGGTCATGCAGTCGTCCATCCTCTTCTACCGGTAACCAGGGATAGGCGTCCATCAACGCGCGGGTAAACAGGCCGGTTCCTTCTTTGCGCCCGCGGTTGCCTTTTTCATCATACAGGCGCACGCGTTCCATGCCGCAGCTCGGTGATTTGGCGCAGACGATAAAACCTGCTAATTCGCCGAGCCCAGGCAGGTAACCGGCGGTAAAGTCCGCCATTTTGCGCGTGACATCGTCGTGCGGTTCGCTGCTAAAACGCATCTGAATATCACCTGCACCGGTCTGCACCAGGCGCAGGGCCGGACGAGGGGAACTCAGACCGATGGCCATTTCCGGACAAATGGGTTTGAAGGTTACCCACGGCGCCAGTTCATCCATAGCGAATGGCAATCGTTTATGTCCGCCATCAAAGCGCACGGACGAGCCGGTTAAACAGCCGCTGATGCCAATGACAGGTTGCTTATTCATGGCGTACTCCTCGCTTTGTTCTCACTGTTTGGGCCATCGCGCAAAAACGGTTAGCCCGATACATTAAACTTACACAATCACGAATTTTTGTCCAAGTTTTTGGCGCGATTTTTTAGCGGAGAACATGGCGCAGGGGAGCAAAGCTATTTTTTACAGAGAGATAACGTCCAGAGAAATAACCAACTGACGCCAGAGATCTATCTGTCTCTGGCGGGCGGCGGTGAGCTGGCCCGTGGTCACCAGTAACCAGTGACGCTGAGGAAATATTTCCGGAGCCAGGGCGGCCGGCGGCATCGGCAGCACATCAATGCGATGACCTTGTCCGGTACGCATGAGCGCTTCCAGCCAGATTTCACATGGGTCGCTCAGGTGCCAGCCGGTAATCAGATAGTTATCGCCCGGCGCGCGTTTATCGCCTTCAAGACAAAAGGAGGTGTAGGAGATGATAATGCCGTCGAGGATCTCACGCAGGGTCTGCATCGCCGGCACATTAGCCGATACCTTACTGCGTAACGGGCGCAATACGTTGGTAACCAGCTCAGGGCGGGGATATTCCCGGCCGGAATCGTAGATCAGCTGGCGTAGGGATTCGATTTTTCCCTCTTTCAGCCGCTGCAGCATGTTGTCCTGCAGGACAAGCCAGTTATTGCCTGGGCCGCCGTCAGGGCGGGTCAACAGCGGTTTGACCTGGCTTACGGGAACCCCTTTTTTAACCCAGTCGAGAATTTTCAGCGCCAGCTGGACATCGTTATCGTTATAGAGGCGGTGGCCTCCATCGGTGCGCTCGGGTTTAAGCAGGCCGTACCGGCGTTGCCAGGCCCGCAGCGTGGTTGCGTTGATGCCGCAAAGACGGGAAAATTCGCCGATGGAGTAAGACATTGCAATTACCTGATAACCGAGACTGCTTCTAATATACTACGGATGACGGCCGGTTGAATGCCGTATTGCTGGTAATAAAGCGCGGGTCTTATGGTTTAAAATCGACCGTGACATTATTAAATCCTTGATAAGTTTCATCATCCGGCGCGGCAGGAATTTTAGCTTGCTTGATCGCAGCTAATACCTTGTCGCAGAGTTGCCGATCGCCTTTTTCTACGCTGGCGGAACTCACGGTGCCATCACGCTGCAGCGACAAACGAACCCGACAGCTTTGCCCGGAATATTCCGCGGAATCAGGCATTTTGGCCTTGACGGCGCTCATTATCTGATAAGCGTAGGTAGCCCTACTCGATGGCTTCGCCGAAGGGGTGCTGGCGAACAGATCGTCGACTTCGGTGGCGCTCGCCGCCGCGTGCGACGTGGACTGAGGATGATGACAGCCTGCCAGCAGTAAAGGAAACAATAACAACACCACCGGTGATTTGTTCAGCATGGTAACGCGTCCTTGTTTGTTTGGTATGGACCAATCATAACGGTAGGTCCAACGCCCTGATAGCTGCTAAACATAGGTGCTTCTACCGTTCGCTCACCGTTTCCCTGAGGACGATTCTCACGACGGTAAGCGCAGTGGCGGTGTTTGGGAGCCGGAGACGCTTCGTCGCCAGGCGCCGGGCGCCTGACCATACTGGCGTTTGAAGCTGCGGTTAAAGGATTGCTGGGAGTCGAAACCCAGTGCGATTGCCACGTTTAAAATGGGCTCGTCGCTGTTGGCTAAGCGTTCGACCGACCTTTGCAGCTTATGCATGCGAATATACTCAGCGAGAGGGTAACCGGTGTGCTCCTTGAAGATCCGCTGCAGGTGCCATTTTGAATAGCCCGCTCGCCTGGCAACGGTCTCAATATCCAGACGGCTCTCGAGATTGTTGTCGATCCAATCCAATAGATCGTGAATAACCGCAGCAGTGTTCATTTTGTTGCCCCCATGCAGAAAATAAAAGTACCTTTTACAATTGCATTTAAAGGTGGCCCGTTTGGGGATTAATTGCAAGTTTTATTGTTGCATTTAATGCCGTGTCGGGAACAGGCTTTTTTTTCGGCCTAAGAATAGCACATAAAGTGCAACAATTATTCTTGCACTTAGTTAAGCGCCTTCCTACAATCGCCGCGATAGTGTATTCGCAACTGTTACAGTTTTGTGGCGATGAACGACACAAATGGCCTCAAGCCTACCCGGACAAAGGAAGTGGCGCGGCGTCTCCCGCAGCGTCTTGTCCGGCGGCGATAATTACCGGAATAAAAATAATGAGCCTGCAAAAAACCTGGGGAAAACGTCATCTGACAGCAGTAGGTATGGTGCTACTCTCGGCGCTGCTCGCTGGCTGCGATGAAGGCGTCGCGCAAAACGCCGCGCCGCAAGCTCCCGCCGTCAGCGCCGCTGACGTGGTGGTGAAATCTATTAGCCAGTGGGATAGTTTTAATGGTCGGATTGAAGCGGTGGAAAGCGTGCAGCTACGACCACGCGTCTCTGGCTATATTGATAAAGTGAATTACACCGACGGTCAGGAGGTGAAGAAGGGGGATGTGTTATTCACCATTGACGATCGAACCTATCGTGCCGCTCTGGAACAGGCGCAGGCGAATCTGGCAAGAGCCAAAACACAAGCTAACCTGGCGCGAAGTGAAGCAAACCGCACCGATAAATTAATCAATACCAATCTGGTTTCCCGTGAAGAGTGGGAACAGCGCCGCTCCGCCGCCGTTCAGGCGCAAGCGGATATTCGCGCCGCCCAGGCGGCGGTTGATGCCGCGCAGCTTAATCTGGATTTTACCAAAGTGACCGCGCCCATCGATGGCCGCGCCAGCCGCGCGTTGATCACCAGCGGTAATCTGGTCACCGCTGGCGATACCGCCAGCGTGCTCACCACGCTGGTGTCGCAAAAAACGGTTTATGTCTACTTTGACGTGGATGAGTCGACCTATCTTCACTACCAAAATCTTGCCCGTAGCGGGCAAGGGGCCTCCAGCAGTCACCAGGCATTACCGGTTGAGATCGGCCTTGTGGGCGAAGAGGGCTACCCTCATCAGGGTAAAGTGGATTTTCTGGATAATCAGTTAACGCCGAGCACCGGTACGATCCGCATGCGCGCGCTGCTGGACAATTCGCAGCGTCTGTTCACGCCAGGGCTCTTTGCCCGCGTCCGCTTGCCGGGCAGCGCTGAATTCAAAGCCACGCTTATCGACGACAAAGCGGTACTGACCGATCAGGACCGTAAATATGTCTATATCGTTGATAAAGAAGGTAAAGCTCAGCGTCGTGATATTACGCCAGGGCGGCTCGCTGCCGGTTTACGTATCGTCAAACAGGGGCTGAACCCAGGCGACAAAGTTATCGTCGATGGCTTACAAAAAGTGTTTATGCCGGGCATGCCGGTTAACGCGAAGACCGTCGCCATGACCACCAGCGCCGCACTTAACTGATCCCTTTTCTGAGAATCCGATCTATGGACTTTTCCCGCTTTTTTATCGACAGACCGATTTTTGCCGCCGTGCTGTCGATTTTGATTTTTATTACCGGCTTGATCGCCATTCCGCTATTGCCGGTCAGCGAATATCCTGACGTCGTACCGCCCAGCGTGCAGGTGCGGGCGGAATATCCCGGCGCCAACCCGAAAGTGATTGCGGAGACCGTGGCGACGCCATTGGAAGAAGCCATCAACGGCGTCGAAAATATGATGTACATGAAATCCGTCGCAGGCTCTGACGGCGTACTGGTAACTACCGTCACTTTCCGTCCGGGAACCGACCCCGATCAGGCGCAGGTTCAGGTGCAAAACCGGGTATCACAGGCCGAGGCGCGTCTTCCGGAAGATGTCCGGCGTTTAGGTATCACCACCCAGAAGCAATCGCCAACGCTGACGCTGGTGGTGCATCTGTTTTCGCCCGGCGGTAAGTACGATTCCCTGTATATGCGTAACTACGCCACGTTGAAAGTCAAAGATGAACTCGCGCGTCTGCCCGGCGTCGGCCAGATCCAGATTTTCGGCTCGGGCGAATATGCGATGCGCATCTGGCTGGATCCCAATAAGGTTGCGGCGCGCGGGTTAACCGCATCGGATGTGGTGACGGCGATGCAGGAGCAAAACGTGCAGGTTTCCGCCGGTCAGCTGGGCGCCGAGCCGCTGCCGAAAGAGAGCGATTTTTTGATCTCTATTAACGCTCAGGGGCGTCTGCATACGGAAGACGAGTTTGGCAATATTATTCTGAAAACGGCGCAAGACGGTTCGCTGGTGCGCCTGCGCGACGTGGCGCGTATCGAAATGGGCTCGGGTAGTTATGCGTTACGTTCCCAGCTTAACAATAAAGACGCGGTGGGGATTGGTATTTTCCAGTCGCCGGGGGCGAATGCTATCGATTTGTCTAACGCCGTACGCGCGAAAATGAACGAACTCTCTACCCGTTTCCCGGAAGATATGAAATGGGCGGCGCCTTACGATCCGACCGTGTTTGTGCGCGATTCCATTCGTGCGGTGGTGCAAACGCTATTGGAAGCAGTGGTGTTGGTGGTGCTGGTGGTGATTTTGTTCCTGCAGACGTGGCGCGCGTCGATTATTCCGCTGATCGCGGTGCCGGTATCGGTGGTGGGCACCTTCAGCATTCTTTATCTGCTGGGCTTTTCGCTGAATACCCTGAGTCTGTTCGGGCTGGTACTGGCGATCGGTATCGTCGTGGATGATGCCATCGTGGTGGTGGAAAACGTCGAGCGAAACATCGAAGAGGGGCTGGCTCCGCTAGCGGCGGCGCACCAGGCGATGCGCGAAGTCTCCGGGCCGATTATCGCTATCGCGCTGGTGTTGTGCGCGGTATTTGTGCCGATGGCATTCCTCTCCGGAGTAACGGGGCAGTTTTACAAGCAGTTTGCGGTGACGATTGCGATATCGACGGTGATCTCCGCCATCAACTCGCTGACGCTCTCGCCGGCGCTGGCGGCGCTGCTGTTAAAACCGCACGGCGCGGCGAAAGACTTCCCGACCCGGCTTATCGATCGCTTGTTCGGCTGGATTTTCCGTCCGTTTAACCGTTTTTTCCATCGTAGCTCAAATGGCTATCAGGGGCTGGTGGGCAAAACGCTCGGCCGACGCGGCGCGGTGTTTGTGGTCTACGTCCTGCTGCTCTGCGCCGCTGGCGTGATGTTTAAAGTCGTACCCGGCGGGTTTATTCCGACGCAGGATAAACTGTATTTAATTGGCGGCGTGAAAATGCCGGAAGGTTCTTCGCTGGCGCGTACCGACGCCGTGATTCGTAAAATGAGCGAAATCGGGATGAATACCGAAGGCGTGGATTATGCGGTCGCTTTTCCCGGTCTTAATGCGCTGCAGTTCACCAATACGCCGAATACCGGGACTGTCTTTTTTGGTCTGAAACCGTTCGACCAGCGTAAACACACCGCTGCGGAAATTAACGCCGAGATTAACGCCAAAATCGCGCAAATTCAGCAGGGCTTTGGTTTCTCGATTCTGCCGCCGCCGATTTTAGGACTGGGTCAGGGTTCCGGCTATTCGTTGTATATTCAGGATCGCGCCGGTCTGGGTTATGGCGCGTTGCAAAACGCGGTGAACGCGATGTCGGGTTCAATTATGCAGACGCCGGGAATGCATTTCCCGATCTCTACCTACCAGGCGAACGTGCCGCAGTTGGATGTGCAGGTCGATCGTGATAAAGCGAAAGCGCAGGGCGTGTCGTTGACCGACCTTTTCGGTACGCTGCAAACCTATCTGGGGTCATCGTATGTGAATGACTTTAACCAGTTTGGGCGTACCTGGCGCGTAATGGCGCAGGCCGATGGGCCGTTCCGCGACAGCGTGGAAGATATTGCTAATTTACGCACCCGCAATAATCAGGGCGAAATGGTGCCGATTGGCAGTATGGTGAATATTAATACCACCTACGGGCCGGATCCGGTGATTCGCTACAATGGCTATCCGGCGGCGGATTTGATTGGCGATGCCGATCCCCGCGTGCTCTCGTCCACGCAGGCGATGACGCAGCTGGCAGACATGTCTAAGCAGATACTGCCGAACGGCATGAATATTGAGTGGACGGATCTCAGCTTCCAGCAGGCTACGCAGGGCAATACGGCGCTGATCGTCTTCCCGGTCGCGGTTCTGCTGGCGTTCCTGGTGCTGGCGGCGCTGTATGAAAGCTGGACGCTACCGCTGGCGGTGATCCTTATCGTCCCGATGACCATGCTCTCCGCGCTGTTCGGCGTCTGGCTGACCGGCGGCGACAATAACGTATTTGTGCAGGTGGGGCTGGTGGTGCTGATGGGGCTGGCGTGTAAAAACGCGATTCTGATTGTCGAGTTTGCCCGCGAACTGGAAATTCAGGGTAAAGGGATCATGGAAGCGGCGCTGGAAGCCTGTCGCCTGCGTTTACGCCCGATTATCATGACCTCGATTGCCTTTATTGCCGGGACGATCCCGCTGATTCTTGGCCACGGCGCGGGGGCGGAAGTGCGCGGCGTCACCGGGATCACGGTATTCTCCGGTATGCTCGGCGTGACGCTGTTTGGTTTGTTCCTGACGCCGGTGTTTTACGTGACGCTGCGAAAACTGGTGACGCGTGGCAAACAGGCAAGGGACGTCTTGCCCGCGTAGGTCGCTGCAAATAACAAAAAACCGCCTTTTCGTTTAAGGCGGTTTTTTTCGCAACAAGAAAAGTTAATGCGCTTCTTTATAGCGGGCAGTCAGTTCAGGCAGCGGATCGCAGCCGCTGGTATCGGCTTTTTTGACCTCTTCCAGGGCGCTTGCCACGGTGTGGCGAGCTAACACCGCGAGCGACGCCTGCTCGGCTTCATCGGCTACGGACTTAAAGTACCAGCAGGCGTTGGCGCTGACCACGCAGCGAGCCGGGACCTCAGGGCGGGACGCCCACAGTTTTTTATCTTCAATAACGGAAAGATAGATATCACGCAGCGTGATTTGGTCGGCAGGGCGGCCAAGATGAATAGAGCCGTTGCGGCCAAGCGTGGAGACGATGATGCCGTCGCGGGTGAGCGGAACCATGAGTTTACGGATAAAGCTCGGGTTGGCTTCCAGGCCGTAGGCCAGAATCGCGCTCGTCGAACGTTCACCCAATTGCTCCGCCATCGCTACGCTGAGAACCATCTGCAAAGCTGTCGGGAAGCGGTAATCTAACATTTTCTTATCCTGGGTTGCGGTGAATCTTGTTCTTTTTGGCACCGCAGAGGTAAATAATCAGTGAGTAACACTATAACAAATACGGTAATTTTTTTGAAGCAATCTTAGCCAGGTCCCTCGCTTGCGGCCGCCAGCAGCGGTACGACGACATCGCTGATGGGGGTGGCAACGCCCAACCTTCGGCCATAGCGTTGTATGACGCCGTTGCGGATGTCCCATTCCAGCGGACGATTGGCCTGACGGTCGGCGAGTATCGAGGTGCTCAAATCCGCCGGCGCCTGATGAAACCCATCAACAATTTCCTGCGGCACGCTATCGGCGAGTACCGCCCCTGCGGCGCGCGCCACCGCCAGACATTCGTGCAAATAGGCCAGCGCCAGCCCGGTGATGTCCTGGCGCGAAAACATCCCGGCGCGGCGATTCGCCAGCACCATCAGGCCAGCGACGGCATTTTGCAATAGTTTCCGCCACGCGACCGATGTGAAATCTGCCGTCAACTCAACCGCGCAACGGGTTCCGTCGAGAACCTCGACTATTTTCTTCGCTTGCGGCGTATCGGGTAGCGTCAGGCGCGGTTTGGCGCGTAACCATACCGACGCATCCGCCTCTCGTTGTGCCGGAAACCAGACAACTGAAGGCAACACCTTTGCGCCGTTAACATAGTGGTCAAGCAGGCTTTCCTGTTCAACGCCGTTCTGTAGCGCGCAGACCACCGTGTTTTCATCGCACAGCGCGTTAAGCCAGCCCGCGCAATCCGCTACCTGGGTGGTTTTCACCGCCACAAATAGCAGCTCAACCGGGCGTTCCAGCGTATGCGGATCGGTCAATACCGGCCCAGGAATGATCGTTTCGCCGTCATCCCGGCGTAAAATCAACCGCTGATGCGCGGTGCGCCCGCAGAGCACCGGTTTGCGGCCCGCTTCATGCAGTACGGCGGCAATGGTGGTGCCGATAGCGCCAGGACCTAGCAACGCGACTGAGGCAAGATGAGACATCATGCATTCTCCTGATTGAACCGTACTCATTAATGAATCAAATTTTCGGCAAAAGCCAGGATCAATTGTCGATATCGGGCAACACTTAGAGCAAAGGCATGGTCTACGCTGGCATTGTGCTTTAAACTGCGCGCAGCAAAATTGAGTAGATAAACGATTAATCAGGCGGTAATGGCGATGAACGGTACGATCACAACGTGGTTTAAAGATAAAGGTTTCGGATTTATCAAAGATGAAAATGGCGATAACCGCTATTTTCACGTGATTAAGGTTGCCAATCCGGATCTGATTAAGAAAGACGCGGCGGTCACGTTTGAACCCACGACCAATAATAAAGGTTTATCGGCTTACGCGGTGAAAGTCATCCCGGAAAGCAAACATCTGTATATTGCCGGTGAGCGCCTGAAGCTGACCTCAATTAAGTCTTACCTGGTCTACAGTGAGGAAGTGCCGGCCGATACGCGTATCGATAAGGAAAATGCGGTGCTCTCCGTGGGACTGCTGATGAACAGCATCAAGCCGAAAGCGAGCGTCAAGCCGGGCGAAATGCGCACGCTGAAAAAGCTGGCGATCACTACCTTTCAGGGCACGACGCTCATCTTCTCTGAAGATGAAATCGACATCGACGCCACGGTGAAGCTCCTTAAAGTTTGACCCTGATTTACCGTATCCGAAGCAGAATTCCAACGATTGTAGAAACGACGATGACAAAACTTACTTTACAAGAACAGATGCTGAAAGCGGGTCTGGTCACCAGTAAAAAGATGGCTAAGGTTCAGAGAACGGCGAAAAAGTCACGTGTTCAGGCGCGTGAAGCCCGCGAGGCCGTAGAAGAAAACAAAAAAGCCCAGCTTGAGCGCGACAAGCAGCTCAGTGAACAGCAAAAGCAAGCGGCTTTAGCAAAAGAGTATAAAGCGCAGGTTAAGCAGCTGATTGAAATGAACCGAATCACGATTGCGAAAGGCCATATCGCTTTTAACTTTACGGATAATAATCTCATCAAAAACATTGATGTGGATAAAACCACCCAGGCGCAGCTCATTAGCGGCCGTCTGGCGATTGCCCGCCTTGCTGTTGATAATAACGGTAAATATGAATACGCGATTATTCCCGCCAGCGTGGCGGATAAAATCGCCCAGCGCGACGCCGAAAGTATTGTGTTGAACAGCGCCCTGAGCCAGGAAGCCGAGGACGAAGACGATCCGTATGCTGACTTTAAAGTACCTGATGATTTGATGTGGTAATCAGGGCCAGTAGGCTGATGCTATTTATTGTGCGCCTATCGTCATGGGGCGGGGGCGCAATTTCAGATATCGATCACAATTTTCCCGTTTATAAATATCCTTTCTGTCACTGGATGTTATCATCCGGCTGGTAAATACCTTTCAACTCTACCGAGGCTTTGATGCTGGAGAATGTAATCATCTGATAATCAGTTTGCCGACCTTTCAGGCCGGGCTGGTTATCAATGCGCTGAAATCGAATGCGGGCACCGCTGCGTGTTTGCACGTTTTGCACATGATGATTAAACAGGTTTTCCAGTATGAATTTATCCCGTCAGGAACAGCGTACCTTACACGTTCTCGCGAAAGGCGGACGTATTGCGCACATTCGCGACACCTCAGGCCGCGTCATCGCCGTAGAGTGCTATAGCCGCGAAGGCCTACTGCTCAGCGACTGTACGCTCGCCGTCTTCAAAAAACTCCGCACTAAAAAACTGATTAAATCCGTTAACGGCCAGCCGTACCGCATCAACACCAGCGGGCTGAATAACGTTCGCGCCCAGCCGGATAACCGCTAAGGAGAGTGATATGACCACAACTATCGATATCCCACGTATCTTTACCATCAGCGAAAGTGAACATCGTATCCATAACCCCTTCACGGCGGAAAAATATGCCACGCTTGGCCGCGTACTTCGCCTGCAGGCGGGGGCGCAAATCCTCGACCTTGGCAGCGGTTCTGGTGAAATGCTCTGCACATGGGCGCGGGATCATGCTATCGGTGGTCTGGGCATTGATATGAGCCCATTGTTTACCGCCCAGGCTAAACAACGCGCCGCAGCGCTTGGCGTCAGCGATCGCGTCACTTTTATCCATAGCGATGCGGCAGGTTACGTCGCCGAACGGCAATACGATGTGGCGGCCTGTATTGGCGCGACGTGGATCGCCGGCGGCGTCGCCGGAACCGTGGCGCAGTTAGCCCGCAGCCTTAAGCCTGGCGGTATGCTACTTATCGGGGAGCCCTGGTGGCGTAAGGTCCCCGCGACAGAAGAAGAAGCGCGCGTCTGCGGTGTTTCTGCGGTGGCTGATTTGTTGCCGCTTCCGGCGCTGGTCACCTCTTTTGGCGAACTGGGCTATGACATCGTTGAAATGGTGCTGGCTGACCGCGAGGGGTGGGACCGTTATGAAGCCGCTAAATGGCTGACCATGCGCCGTTGGCTGCAGGCCCACCCCGAGGATGAATTTGCGTTTGAGGTCCGTGCGCAGCTTAATGCCGCGCCGCTTCGCCATGTCACCTATACCCGGGAATATTTTGGCTGGGGCGTATTTGCGCTAATGCAGAAATAGCGATCGTTATATTTGGTCAATTTATTTGAACTATTCTGTTAAATAAACGCCATTTATACATTTTGGCTAAGGGGTAGAGTAGGGGAACCACAAGCAGACGCGGAATCGTATCTCCGCGTCTGCTGAATGTTATGCCAAATCAGGGGCTATCCTCATGAAAAAGATCGGATTTTTGTCATTTGGCCACTGGACGCCATCGCCGCAGTCGGCGACCCGTTCCGCTGCCGACACGCTCTTACAATCCATCGATCTGGCCGTTGCCGCCGAAGAGTTAGGCGCGGACGGCGCCTATTTTCGGGTTCACCATTTTGCCCGTCAGCTCAGTTCACCGTTCCCGCTGCTGGCCGCTATCGGCGCGAAAACTAAAAAGATTGAGATTGGCACCGGCGTTATCGATATGCGCTATGAAAACCCGCTATATATGGCGGAGGATGCTGGCGCTGCGGATTTGATCTCGGGAGGGCGTTTGCAGCTTGGCATCAGCCGCGGTTCGCCGGAACAGGTGATTGATGGCTGGCGTCATTTTGGTTTTCAACCACAGGATGGCGAGTCCGACGCTGACATGGCGCGGCGCCATACTGAGGTGCTGTTGGATGTGCTGCGCGGCGAAGGTTTCGCGAAACCCAACCCGCAACCCATGTTTCCCAACCCGCCGGGATTGCTACGTCTTGAGCCGTACTCCGCCGGATTACGCGAACGTATCTGGTGGGGCGCGGGCTCTAATGCTACGGCGATGTGGGCGGCGAAGCTCGGCATGAACTTGCAAAGCTCGACGCTGAAAGATGATGAGACGGGCGAACCATTCCATATCCAACAGGCGAAACAGATCCGCGCCTATCGTCAGGCCTGGACGGAAGCGGGGCACACGCGTACGCCGCGGGTATCGGTCAGTCGAAGTATCTTTGCCCTGATGGACGATCGCGACCGGATGTATTTCGGCTCCAGCCGGGATAACAGCGACAGTATTGGTTTTCTTGATGAGAAAACCCGCGCCATTTTCGGCCGCAGCTATGCCGCTGAACCCGATAAGCTCGTCGAGCAACTGAAACAGGATGAAGCGATCGCGGAAGCCGATACCTTATTGCTGACCGTACCGAATCAGCTGGGCGTGGATTATAACGTTCATGTGATTGAGTCTATTCTGAAGCACGTTGTGCCAGCAATGGGATGGCGTGATTAAAAGAATGCCTCGCGGGGCATTAATTGATGCTCCGCGATGATATAAAAGTATTAGCTTTGTTTATCTTTTGAACAAAAAGTGTGATCTTGATCAAGCCATACCCGCGCAGACTTAAAGAATATTGCAATGCTGTAACAATATTATTCATGGCGAGGGATTTATGGCAATTAAGGATTTTTTTGTACAGACTGCACCTGGTCGGCGTCGCTATGGCGTCGCCTTATTGGTTGGGGTTATTGCCGGAATTATGTCGGCATTCGTTAAGTGGGGGGCGGAAGTACCTCTGCCGCCGCGAACATTTTCCGGTGGGCGTGATGAATTTAATCCTCCTTATCTCTTTTTACGCGACTATCTTGGCATTGACCCTACACATACCGTGTACACCTTCTCTGAGCATATCATCAACCCGGTAATGGTCACGCATATCATCTTTTCGCTGGTGTTCGCGATTGGCTATTGCGTGGTGGCGGAGATATTCCCAAAAGTTAAATTATGGCAGGGAGTATGGGCCGGGATTGTCGCCACCATTGCGGTACACTGGATTTCATTTCCGCTATTAGGACTTACGCCGTCGTTATTCAATATTCCGGCTGATGAATATATTTCTGAACTGCTTGGCCATATTTTTTGGTTCTGGGCAATTGAAATGATTCGTCGCGATCTGCGTAACCGAATTACCCACGAGCCTGACGCAGAAATTCCTTTAGATGCGCCGTTCAGATAATTTAAAGCCTCGCGAGTGATAAAACTCGCGAGGCTTTAAAATGAAAAATCCGCGCCGGGGCGCGGATTTTATCGGCAGGGATTTAGACGTTGAACAAGAAGTTCATCACGTCGCCATCTTTAACGATGTAGTCTTTGCCTTCCGCACGCATTTTACCGGCTTCTTTCGCGCCTTGTTCACCTTTGTAAGCAATGAAGTCTTCATAGGCGATGGTCTGGGCGCGGATAAAGCCTTTTTCGAAGTCGGTGTGGATTTTACCGGCGGCCTGCGGCGCGGTCGCGCCAACCGGAATAGTCCATGCGCGAACTTCTTTCACGCCAGCGGTGAAGTAGGTCTGCAGGTTCAGCAGAGCGTAGCCTGCGCGGATCACGCGGTTCAGGCCCGGCTCTTCCAGGCCCAGCTCGGCCATAAACTCGTCGCGCTCTTCGTCGTCCAGTTCGGCAATGTCGGATTCAACGGCAGCGCAAACCGGAACCACTACGGAACCTTCTTGCTCAGCGATAGCGCGAACCTGGTCGAGATACGGGTTATTTTCAAAACCGTCTTCGTTAACGTTGGCGATATACATGGTTGGCTTCAGGGTCAGGAAGCTCAGATAGCGGATGGCGTCTTTCTCTTCTTTGCTCAGATCCAGCGCGCGCAGCATGCCCGCTTTTTCCAGCTGCGGCAGGCATTTTTCCAGCGCGGCCAGCTCAATCTTAGCGTCTTTATCGCCGCCTTTGGCTTTCTTGGACACGCGGTGGATAGCGCGTTCGCAGGTATCGAGGTCAGACAGCGCCAGCTCGGTGTTAATTACGTCAATATCTTCCGCCGGATCGACTTTACCCGCGACGTGGATAATGTTGTCGTTTTCAAAGCAACGCACTACGTGGCCGATGGCTTCGGTTTCACGGATATTGGTCAGGAACTGGTTGCCCAGACCTTCGCCTTTGGACGCGCCTTTAACCAGACCGGCGATATCTACGAATTCCATGGTCGTCGGCAGGATACGCTGCGGCTTGACGATCTCAGCCAGTTTGTCCAGACGCGGATCGGGCATCGGTACGACACCGGTGTTCGGCTCAATGGTACAGAACGGGAAGTTGGCCGCTTCAATACCTGCTTTGGTGAGCGCATTGAACAGGGTGGATTTGCCGACGTTGGGCAAACCGACGATACCGCATTTGAATCCCATGATTTAAATCACCTTAATCTTTGGATAATCAGTCAGTTATGAATAACAGACTGTAGAAAAGTAAATAGCTTTGCCTATTATACACGGTGTGCGGCAAAAATTCCGCACGTCGACCGTTTATTGCGCTTTAAAGGCGTGTAAACGGTTAGTCGCTTTGGTTAAACCGTCTTTCAGCCACACCTCGGTACAGCGCGCCGCTTCATCAACCGCTTCGTCAATTAGCTTCTGTTCGCTGACCGGCGGTTTACCCAGCACAAAACCGACAACTTTGTTTTTGTCGCCCGGATGACCGATTCCGACGCGTAAGCGGTGAAAGTTCGGGTTATTGCCCAGCTTACTGATAATGTCCTTCAGGCCATTATGGCCGCCGTGTCCGCCGCCGAGTTTAAATTTAGCGACGCCGGGTGGTAAATCGAGCTCGTCGTGAGCGACCAGAATTTCATCCGGATTAATACGGTAAAAGGTAGCCATCGCGGCCACCGCTTTACCGCTAAGATTCATAAAGGTGGTCGGCACCAGCAGGCGCACGTCTTCCCCCGCCAGGTTGAGGCGCGAGGTATAGCCGAAGAATTTGCTCTCTTCGCGCAGCGGCGCGCGGTGGCGCTCCGCCAGTAAATCTACGTACCAGGCGCCAGCGTTATGGCGCGTTGCCGCGTATTCCGCGCCGGGGTTAGCCAGGCCGACAATCAGTTTTATCGTCACTTTTTATTCCTGCATGGGTCGTTCTTTGCCGCGTAGTGTACTGCCTGCGTCGGCGCTTGACAAAATTCTGCCGACGAAACGGTATCATTGTTGATAATTTCTTCTTTGAACCATTAGAATTTGATGTTGTTCAGTGGCTTATTTGTAAACTTTTGTTGATCAGATGTTCCCGAATGTGATCACTCACGCAATCAGGCTTATCCCCATTGTCTATACTTAACCTATAAATTTTGGGGATATTCCCATGCAGCCCAAGGTCCGGAGGTGACATATGAAACGCAGAAACGCTTCGTTACTCGGTAACATACTGATGGGTTTAGGGTTGGTTGTGATGGTGGTCGGCGTTGGTTACTCTATTTTAAACCAGCTTCCACAGCTTAACCTGCCGCAATTTTTTGCTCATGGCGCGGTGTTGAGTATCTTCGTCGGCGCCGTTTTGTGGCTGGCGGGCGCTCGCGTAGGCGGTCATGAAAGAGTCACCGACCGCTATTGGTGGGTTCGCCATTACGATAAACGCTGCCGTCGCGATCCGCACCGTCACAGCTAACGGAATTCAGCTCGCCGGATAGCCCTTCCGGCGAGCCTCTCATTTATTGCCCTAATTCTATATCCGCCAGCGCCGCATTGCGGTCCGGGTAGAAGCTTAGTCGTCCTGGAATCGGCTGGACGCCTGCGCGCGCCAGGGTACGCAGCGGCTGGAATTCGAGATTCGATACCCGCAGCTCGCAGCCTTCCGGCAGGCGTTTCACGAAGCGCAGGAACGCGTCAAGACCACCTGCATCCAGCACCGGTACCGCATCCCACTTCAGCACTACTACGCGTTTGCCTTCAATCCGGCTTTCCAAATCGGTAAATAGTCCTTCCGCCGCGGCGAAAAACAGCGGGCCGATAACTCGCAGCACCAGAACATCATCCGGTACTTCAACGTTCACCGGCGCAAGGCGCGTCATGCGCGCGATGCGGCGCATAAACAGCAGCGAAGCCAGCACGATCCCGACGCTAATGGCGATGACCATATCGAACAGTACGGTTAACGACATGCACATTAACAGCACGACGATGTCGTCTTTGGGCCCGTGGCGTAGCAGGTTAATCACCTTATGCGCTTCGCTCATGTTCCACGCGACCATCAGCAGCAGGGCGGCCATCGCCGACAGCGGCAGCCATGAGAGCAGCGGGGCGAGGATTAACAGCGCGAGGATCACCAGCAGGGCATGGATCACCGCGGAAATCGGCGAGGTCGCGCCGGCGCGCACGTTAGCCGCGGAGCGGGCAATCGCCGCGGTGGCGGTTATCCCGCCAAAGAACGGCGCGACGATATTGCCAAGGCCCTGGCCTACCAGCTCGCTGTTAGCTTTGTGTTTGGTGCCGGTCATACCGTCGAGCACCACTGCGCAGAGCAGTGATTCAATGGCGCCAAGCATCGCCATAGAGAAGGCGGCAGGCAGCAGCGCGCGCAGCGACGACCAGCTCAGGGTAAACTCCGAGCCCGGCATATCCCACGGCAGCACCAGTTGCGGCAGCAGCTGCGGGATACCGTTGCCCTGGCTGCCGTCGGCGAGTACATAGTGGAACTGCGAGCCGATGGTCGCTACATGCCCGCCGAGTAAATTAACGATGCCCATCACCGCACAGCCCGCCAGCAGCGCCGGCAGATGCCCCGGCAGGCGGATCCCCAGGCGCGGCCAGAGAATCAGGATACCCAGCGTCACGATACCGATGGCGGCATCGCCAACGTTAATTGTCGGCAGCGCCATCACCAGCGCGCCGACTTTCTGCAGATAGTGCTCCGGGACGTGCGCCATCTGCAGACCAAGGAAATCTTTAATTTGCATGGTACCGATGGTGATGCCGATACCGGAAGTAAAGCCAAGGGTGACTGAAAGCGGGATATATTCAATCAGGCGGCCAAAGCGGGCGAGGCCGAAAAGGATTAAGAAGATACCCGACATTAGCGTCGCCACCAGCAGGCCGGCCAGGCCAAACTGCTGTGACACTGGATAGAGGATCACCACGAAGGCCGCGGTTGGGCCGGAAACGCTAAAGCGTGAACCGCCGGTCAGGGCAATGACTATTCCCGCCACCGCCGAGGTGTATAGCCCATATTGCGGCGCGACGCCGCTGCCAATTGCTAACGCCATCGCCAGTGGGATTGCGATAATCCCGACGGTTATCCCGGCAATCAGATCGCGGGTAAAGCGCGATGCGGTATATTTTTCTTTCCAGCAAGCGTCGATGAGGGCGCGGAAAGGCATCACATGTGAGGAAAATAATCTATTCACAATAATGTTTCATCCATGAGCGCATCATCTGTCAACTGAATGGCAGGTGAAGGAGGCATTAGTCATACAAATATGAACCAGAGACAAAAAAACCCGCCGCAGCGGGTTTTTCGGCTGGGCTCGATTAGTGCTCGAACATAGCAGAAATGGATTCTTCGTTGCTGATACGACGAATCGCTTCGGCCAGCATACCAGACAGGGTCAGGGTACGGACTTTGTCCAGCGCTTTGATTTCCGGCGTCAGCGGAATGGTATCGCAGACGACGAATTCATCAATCACAGAGTTTTTAATGTTCTGGATAGCATTGCCGGAGAAGATCGGGTGAGTCGCGTAGGCGAAGACACGTTTCGCACCGCGCTCTTTCAGCGCTTCCGCTGCTTTACACAGGGTGCCGCCGGTATCGATCATGTCATCAACCATCACGCAGTCACGGCCAGCGACGTCGCCGATGATATGCATCACCTGAGAGACGTTAGCGCGCGGGCGGCGTTTATCGATGATCGCCATGTCGGTATCGTTCAGCAGCTTCGCGATAGCGCGAGCGCGAACCACGCCGCCGATGTCCGGAGAAACTACGATCGGGTTGTCCAGATTCAGCTGCAGCATATCTTCTAGCAGAATTGGGCTACCGAATACGTTATCAACAGGCACATCAAAGAAGCCCTGAATCTGTTCAGCGTGCAGGTCAACGGTCAGTACGCGGTCAACGCCGACACTGGACAGGAAGTCAGCGACGACTTTAGCGGTGATTGGCACACGAGCGGAACGTACGCGACGGTCCTGGCGGGCATAGCCGAAGTAAGGGATAACAGCGGTGATACGGCCTGCAGAAGCGCGACGCAGGGCATCAACCATAACAACCAATTCCATCAGGTTGTCATTGGTGGGAGCACAAGTGGACTGGATGATGAAAATATCACCACCGCGTACGTTTTCGTTGATTTGTACGCTGACTTCGCCGTCGCTAAAACGACCTACAGCGGCGTCGCCAAGAGAAGTGTACAGGCGGTTGGCAATACGTTGTGCTAGTTCCGGGGTGGCGTTACCAGCAAAAAGCTTCATATCAGGCACGAGAAGAACCTCAGGCATGCGTCCAGTGGTGGATGAAACGGGCCATTAAACTGTGCGGGCCGGCGCCATCTCATCCAGGCGGTGTATTAAAGAGCACGATGCAACGTCTGGAACAGGGTGACGTTGTCACCGATACTCTGTTTGCCCGGCAAACTTGCCGTTATTCATGCAAAAGCAGAATTACTTCAGTAGGGCTTGCTTCAGCGGCGAGACATTAATTCCTCGCGCAACAAAGCCTTGCAGCCATTCCGGGGCTTTTTCCAGCACCTGACGAGCGGCGGATTCGGTGTCAAATTCAGCAAAGACACAGGCTCCTGTGCCAGTCAGGCGCGACGGCGCGTATTCTAACAGCCAGGAAAGCGTTGCATCAACCTCACGAAAACGTTTTCTTGCGATAACCTCGCAATCGTTGCCGAATTCACAGTTTAGTAAGGTATTAATTGACCTGCTCGGGGTATTTCGTGGTAACTCCGGATCGCGAAAAATGATCGGCGTCGGGATACTCACGCCCGGGTGGGCGACCAGATACCATTTTTCCGGCGGATCGACCGGCGTCAGGATTTCGCCGACGCCTTCGGCAAACGCCGCGTGACCGCGAACGAAAACCGGGACATCGGCGCCGAGCTGTAGCCCAAGCGTCGCCAGTTGGTCTTCGCTAAGCCCGCAGCCCCACAGATGATTGAGGGCTACCAGCACCGTCGCGGCGTTAGAAGAGCCGCCGCCTAAGCCGCCGCCCATCGGCAGGCGTTTGTCGATGCTGATATCCGCGCCGCTGCCAGCGGGAAGTTGACCGTGAGACTCCGCAGCTGCCATCAGTAGCCTGGCGGCGCGAATAATCAGGTTCTCTTCATCCGGGACGCCGGCGACCGGCGTTAGCAGCCGCAGTTTCCCGTCGCGGCGGGGTTCAATGGTCAGCGTGTCGCCATAGTCGAGAAACTGAAACAGCGTCTGCAGAGTGTGATATCCATCGGCGCGTTGACCGGTGATATACAAAAACAGATTCAATTTTGCAGGAGCGGGCCAGCGACTCATCATTTCACAATCCAGTTATCCATTTTCAGCTTGATGCGCTGGCTGCCGTTGTTGAGTTCCATATTAGACGGCAGGGTGGGTTTGGTGTCGCTGGTATAGCCGCTGTAGGTCACGTGCCAGGTTTTGCCGTTCTGCGTGTAGTTGAGTTCGCGCAGGCGGTACTGGTCATCCAGCGCATAGTCGGTGGCATCGCCCGGCAGGCCGATAATCCACTGACGCAGGCTGTTAAGCGGGATCGGCATGCCGGTCAGGCGGCCAATCATCTCTTCGGCATCGGTGGCGTTATAGGTCTGGCCTTTGTTGTCAATCAACTGGACGCCGCCCGGCTGCGCGGTCAAAGACAGTTCGGTGCTGCCAAGCGGGTTGGTCAGCAGCAGGCGGTAGCGGTCCTGGCCGGTTTGTTGCCAGAAGAAACGGGCATACACTTTCTGCTCATCGGACAGATAGGCGAACGCCCCGCGGGTCTGGAACTGGTTAAGGTTGCGGACATCCTGCTGGTGCTGGCGCCACTGCGGGGAGTCCGGGCTTTTACCTGGCCCTTGCGGCGGAGTATTGATTGCACAGGCGGTCAGAACGAGGCTTGCCAACGGCAGCAGGCGGAACAGTCGATTCATAATGATGACAAATCCTTGATGTCTACAGTGAAATGCGGCGACTGATGGTTCGCACACCGATTTGTGTAGCGGGTTGCAATAATAACCCTTAATGCTAGCGTCGCTGGCCGATAGCGTCTACGTTCAAGTTGTCTGAAATCAAAAAATTACCGTTAGTGGCTTTTAAGCCCTGACTATTACTCCAAAAGGGGGGCGTCTCTTTTATTGAGTACGCGCATCCTGTATGATGCGCTCAGACTAACCTTAGCAACGCTGGTACTATTCCCTCACCATGACCCTTTTAGCTCTTGGCATCAACCACAAAACAGCTCCGGTAGCGCTGCGAGAACGCGTAACGTTTTCGCCGGATACGCTCGACAAGGCGCTGGAGAGCTTGCTGGCTCAGCCGATGGTGCAGGGCGGGGTGGTGCTATCAACCTGTAATCGCACGGAGCTGTATCTCAGCGTTGAAGAGCAGGACAACCTGCAGGAAGCGCTGATTCGCTGGCTATGCGACTTCCACGGCCTGAATGAAGAAGACCTACGTAAAAGTCTTTATTGGCATCAGGATAACGACGCCGTCAGCCATCTGATGCGCGTCGCCAGTGGCCTGGATTCGCTAGTGCTTGGCGAGCCGCAAATCCTCGGGCAGGTGAAAAAAGCGTTTGCTGATTCCAGCCGCGGTCATCTGAACGTCAGCGAACTGGAGCGCATGTTCCAGAAATCGTTCTCGGTGGCTAAGCGCGTGCGTACCGAAACCGATATCGGCGCCAGCGCCGTTTCCGTTGCCTTCGCCGCCTGTACGCTGGCGCGACAAATTTTTGAATCGCTCTCCAGCGTCACGGTGTTACTGGTTGGCGCGGGGGAAACTATCGAACTGGTCGCCCGCCATCTTCGCGAACATAACGTTCGCAAAATGGTGATTGCCAACCGCACCCGTGAACGCGCCCAGGCGCTGGCGGATGAAGTCGGCGCGGAAGTTATCGCCCTCAGCGATATCGACGAGCGCTTAAAAGACGCCGATATTATTATCAGTTCTACCGCCAGCCCGCTGCCGATTATCGGCAAAGGGATGGTCGAGCGCGCGCTGAAGGCGCGCCGCAATCAGCCGATGCTGCTGGTGGATATCGCGGTGCCCCGCGACGTCGAGCCGGAAGTCGGCAAGCTGGCCAACGCCTATCTGTACAGCGTTGATGACCTGCAAAATATCATTCAGCACAATCTGGCGCAGCGTAAGGCTGCGGCGGTGCAGGCGGAATCGATCGTCGAGCAGGAAACCAGCGAATTTATGGCCTGGCTGCGCGCCCAAAGCGCCAGCGAGACTATCCGCGAATATCGTTCCCAATCCGAGCAGGTTCGCGAGGAGCTGACGGCGAAAGCGCTTGCCGCGCTGGAGCAGGGCGGCGATGCGCAGGAAATCATGCAAGATCTGGCCCGTAAGCTGACCAATCGCCTGATCCACGCTCCAACCAAATCTCTTCAGCAGGCTGCCCGTGACGGGGATGATGAACGCCTGCATATTCTGCGCAACAGCCTCGGGCTGGAATAGCGCACATTTCTCTATTTAAAGACAGGGTGAATTCACGCCTATGAAGCCTTCTATTGTTGCTAAACTGGAAGCTCTGTACGAACGCCATGAAGAAGTTCAGGCGCTGCTTGGCGACGCCGCCACCATTGCCGACCAGGACCGTTTCCGCGCGCTGTCGCGCGAATATGCGCAGCTTGGCGATGTCGCCCGCTGCTATACCGACTGGCGCCAGGTGCAGGACGATATCGAAACCGCGCAGATGATGCTCGACGATCCGGAAATGCGCGAAATGGCGCAGGAAGAGCTGCGCGATGCCAAAGAAAAAAGCGAAGCGCTGGAGCAGCAGCTGCAAGTTCTGCTATTGCCGAAAGATCCTGACGATGAACGTAACGCTTTTGTCGAAGTTCGCGCCGGTACCGGCGGCGATGAAGCGGCGCTGTTCGCCGGCGATTTGTTCCGCATGTATACCCGCTACGCTGAAGCCCGCCGCTGGCGGGTAGAAATCATGAGCGCCAACGAAGGCGAGCATGGCGGATTTAAAGAAGTGATTGCCAAAATCAGCGGCGATGGCGTCTATGGGCGGCTGAAATTTGAATCCGGCGGCCATCGCGTCCAGCGCGTTCCGGCGACCGAATCCCAGGGGCGTATCCACACCTCCGCCTGTACCGTGGCGGTGATGCCGGAGCTGCCGGAAGCCGAAATGCCGGATATCAACCCGGCTGACCTGCGCATCGATACCTTCCGCTCCTCGGGCGCGGGCGGCCAGCACGTCAACACCACCGACTCCGCTATCCGTATTACCCACTTGCCGACCGGTATTGTCGTGGAGTGTCAGGACGAGCGTTCACAGCATAAAAACAAAGCCAAGGCGCTGTCGGTGCTGGGCGCGCGTATTCGCGCCGCCGAAGTCGCCAAGCGTCAGCAGGCGGAAGCGTCTACCCGCCGTAACCTGCTGGGCAGCGGCGATCGCAGCGATCGCAACCGGACCTACAACTTCCCGCAGGGGCGCGTGACCGACCACCGTATCAACCTGACACTTTACCGTCTGGATGAAACCATGGAAGGCAAACTGGATATGCTGATCGAACCGATTGTGCAGGAATTCCAGGCTGACCAGCTGGCGGCGCTTTCCGAGCAGGAATGATGACCTTTCGACAGTGGCTCACTCAGGCGATAGCCCGGCTCGGCGCGAGCGACAGCCCGCGTCGCGACGCCGAGATCTTACTGGGGCACGTCACCGGCAAAGCGCGAACCTGGATCCTCGCTTTTGACGAAACCGTATTGACGGCGGAACAGTTGGCGGAACTGGAAGCATTGCTGGCGCGCCGCGCCAACGGCGAGCCGGTGGCTCATCTGGTGGGGCAGCGTGAATTCTGGTCGCTGCCGCTGTTTGTCTCGCCGGCGACGCTTATCCCGCGCCCCGATACCGAATGCCTGGTCGAGCAGGCGCTGGTACGCCTGCCGCAGACGGCCTGCCGCATCCTGGATCTTGGCACCGGCACCGGCGCTATCGCTCTGGCGCTGGCCAGCGAGCGGGCGGACTGTCAGGTCACTGCCGTTGATTTTATGCCTGACGCCGCGGCGCTCGCCGCGCGCAATGCCGCCCATCTCGCTCTCAACAACGTGACCATCCTGCAGAGCGACTGGTTTAGCGCGCTCAAAGGGCAGCGGTTCGCGATGATTGTCAGTAACCCCCCTTATATCGATGAAACCGATCCGCATCTTGCTGAGGGCGATGTTCGCTTTGAACCGAGAACGGCATTGGTCGCCGCCGATCAGGGGCTGGCCGATTTGGCGCATATTATCCGTGAGGGACGACAGTATCTGTTGCCTGGAGGTTTTATGCTACTGGAACATGGCTGGAAGCAGGGTGAGGCGGTACGCGCATTATTTATTGAAGCAGGATACAGCGATGTCGAGACCTGCCGCGATTATGGCGATAACGAACGTCTGACACTCGGGCGTTGGCCGCACAAGGAGCAAACCGGCGAATGAATTTATTTACTGCAGTACTCTATTTACATATTGCCTGCGTGGTGACATCCGTCGGGCTTTTCGTGCTGCGTTACTGGTGGACCTACAGCGGCAGCGCGATGCTGAATCAGCGCTGGGTGTGTATTGCGCCGCATTGTAGCGATACGCTGCTGTTCCTCAGCGGCGCGGGATTAATGGCGATAACGCACTATCTGCCGTTTACCGAAGATGGCGCATGGCTGACTGAAAAGCTGTTTGGCGTTATCATTTACATCGCATTAGGATTTATCGCGCTGGGCCGACGTCGCCCGCGCCGCCAGCAGACCCGGTTCATCGCCTTTCTGCTGGCGCTGGTGGTGTTGTTCTTTATCGTTCAACTCGCCATCACAAGAATACCGTTACTGGGGTAAGGCATGAGGTCATTAGCTGATTTCGAATTTAACAAAGCGCCATTATGCGAAGGCATGGTCCTCATTTCTGAATTGATCCGCGACGACTTTCCGACGCACTTTGTGCAGGATGAGCTGCAGCGGTTGTTAACACTGGCGCAGGAAGAGATTGCCACCTCCTGGGATCAGGAGCGTCAGCTCGACCGGCTGCTGGAATTGTTCTATCACGAGTGGGGTTTCGGCGCATCGCAGGGCATCTACCGCCTGTCCGATGCGCTATGGCTGGATAAAGTGCTGGTGAATCGCCAGGGGAGCGCCGTGTCGCTGGGAGCGATTCTGTTGTGGATTGCTCAGCGTCTGGATCTGCCGGTGGTGCCGGTTATCTTCCCGACGCAGATGCTGCTGCGCGCTGACCCGGACACCAGCGAAGAGATGTGGCTAATTAACCCATTCAACGGCGAGACGCTCGATGAACACACCCTGGAAGTGTGGCTGAAGGGGAATATTAGCCCGGTGGCTGAGCTGTTTAATGAAGATCTCGATGAGGCCGACAACGCCGAAGTGATCCGCAAACTGCTCGATACGCTGAAATCGGCGCTGATGGAAGAGCGGCAGATGGAGCTGGCCCTACGCGCCAGCGAAGCGCTGCTGCAGTTTAATCCAGAAGACCCGTATGAAATTCGCGACCGCGGGCTCATCTACGCCCAACTGGAGTGCGATCACGTGGCGCTGCTGGATCTCAATTATTTCGTTGAGCAGTGTCCGGAGGATCCGATTAGCGAGATGATCCGCGCGCAGATCAACACGATTTCACATAAACAAATTACATTGCATTAGTCTGGAACCATTCCGGTTACACCCTGATAAGGCGATCTTATGAAACAAAAAGTGGTTAGCATTGGTGATATCAACGTAGCAAACGACCTGCCGTTCGTGCTGTTTGGCGGAATGAACGTGCTGGAGTCCCGCGATCTTGCGATGCGTATCTGCGAACATTATGTGACCGTCACGCAAAAGCTGGGCATTCCGTATGTGTTCAAAGCCTCTTTTGATAAAGCCAACCGTTCTTCCATCCACTCCTATCGTGGGCCGGGTCTGGAAGAAGGGATGAAGATTTTCCAGGAGCTGAAGCAGACTTTCGGCGTGAAAATCATCACCGACGTTCACGAAGCCAGCCAGGCGCAGCCGGTGGCCGACGTGGTTGATGTGATCCAGCTGCCGGCGTTCCTCGCGCGTCAGACTGATCTGGTGGAAGCGATGGCCAAAACCGGCGCTGTTATCAACGTCAAGAAACCGCAATTCGTCAGCCCGGGCCAGATGGGCAACATCGTCGATAAGTTCATTGAAGGCGGTAACGACAAAGTGATCCTCTGCGATCGCGGCGCCAACTTCGGCTACGACAACCTGGTCGTAGATATGCTCGGCTTCGGCGTAATGAAGAAAGCGTCCAACAACTCGCCGGTTATCTTTGACGTGACCCACGCCCTGCAGTGCCGCGACCCGTTTGGCGCTGCCTCAGGCGGCCGCCGCGCTCAGGTGACGGAACTGGCCCGTGCCGGGATGGCGGTGGGTATCGCCGGTCTGTTCATTGAAGCGCACCCGGATCCGGATCACGCGAAATGTGACGGCCCGTCCGCGCTGC
Organism: Klebsiella sp. PK01; assembly: GCF_057624675.1. Taxonomy (NCBI): domain Bacteria; kingdom Pseudomonadati; phylum Pseudomonadota; class Gammaproteobacteria; order Enterobacterales; family Enterobacteriaceae; genus Klebsiella; species Klebsiella sp. PK01. Next base: position 929,617 of record NZ_JBYEZM010000001.1, on the reverse strand, counting down.
CGCTGGCTAAACTGGAACCGTTCCTGAAGCAAATGAAAGCAATCGACGATCTGGTGAAAAGCTTCGACGAGCTGGATACCAGCAACTAAGTTTCGTTGAGCAGTAAAAAAGCCTGCCGGTTTCGCCACCGACAGGCTTTTTTTTGGCTTTATTGCTGATTACCCGGTCAGGCAAATATCGTCATCAGGTAGGCGGCGAACAGCGCCAGATGCGCCGCGCCGTTGAGGACATTGGTGCGCCCGGTTGAGAAAGAAATATGGCACAGCACCAGCGACGCCACCATCACCACCATTTCCGGCGCGCCAAGGCCGAAGCGGAGTTCATTGCCGGTAAGGAAGGCGATAAGCGTAACGACAGGCACCGTCAGGGAAATCGTCGCCAGTACCGAACCAAAGAAGAGGTTCATCGCGCGCTGCACCTGGTTATTCAGTACCGCTTTCAAGGCGCCGAGTCCTTCCGGTGAGAGGATCAGCAGCGCCACCAGGAAGCCGGTAAAGGCGACAGGCGCGTTCATACTGGTCAACAGCGTTTCCAGCGGATTTGCGTTCATTTTGGTAACGGCGATAACCGCAACCAGGTGTACCAGTAACCAGGCCGTGTGCCAGCCGCTGCTGTGCGCCGATGGCTTACCGTGATGCGGGTCGTCATCGTCGCTGTCATCTTCATGCTCGTACACGAACAGACTCTGGTGTGTTTTGGTCTGAATGAGCAGAAATACGCCGTACATGGCGGCGGAAATCAGCGCCACCAGCAGCGCCTGGCCGGTGCTGAAGTTGGCGCCCGGCAACGCCATCGGGAATACCAGCACGATAATCGCCAGCGGGAAGAGGGCGATCAGGTACTGCTTGATACCAAACAAATTCATATACTGCGTGGCGAATTTACGCCCGCCCAGCAGTAATGAGAAACCGACCAGACCGCCGGTGACGATCATAATGATTGAATATAACGTATCGCGCATTAGCGTTGGCGCGGCGTCGCCGGTCGCCATTAATGCGGAAATCAGGCTCACTTCAAGAATGACCACTGACAGGCTCAAAATTAATGAACCATAGGGCTCGCCGAGGCGGTGAGCAAGGACGTCGGCGTGGCGAACCACGCTAAATGCGCTACTCAGAATCCCGACCAGCGCCAGAATATTAATCGCAACGACCACTGGTAGTGATTGACTGCTTCCCCAGAGAAACAGCACCACCAGTGCTAAAACCGGAAAAACGAGGGAGGTCTCCTTGTGGCGGGTCTTAACCGCCTCATGTGCATGTGTCATGAACCATCTCCATTTATGCAGGTGTTATAATTATAGATAACGTAAGTTGATAAAATAACAGACATTGATAGGTTTAATTTGTATTTTTACTTAAATTTACCACTCTTGCATAAGAAATGCGTTGGCCTGTCAAAAAAGGCTGTTACGTATGTTTTATACATATTTTTCAGATGATTACTAAAATTCATTTCTCAATATTCCTGTGATTTGCCAACCCGGGAATTGTGTTCCAGACTTAGCTTTTACCCTGATTCTGGAGGTCATTATGCCTTACCGTAGTAAACAAGAACTTCCCGATAGCGTTCAGCACGTCTTGCCGGAACACGCGCAGGAAATTTATAAAGAAGCTTTCAATAGCGCGTGGGATCAATATAAAGATAAAGCCGACCGTCGCGATGATGCCAGCCGTGAGGAGACGGCGCATAAAGTCGCCTGGGCGGCGGTGAAAAATGATTATCAAAAGGGCGATGACGACAAATGGCATAAGAAAAAGTAATCACTTTTGCGATCTAATTTTTTTTCAGACCCCTTGTCAACGCTCCGTTAATTGCTTATTGAGTAATAAAGCTGGATAATAATTCAGCAATATTCACGGATGGCACAGATTATCGCCGGGAAGCAGGCAGTGGCGGAGGTAGTAGAAAGTGTTAACTCGTGATTTCTTAATGAATGCGGATTGTAAGACGGCGTTTGGCGCGATTGAGGAATCGCTGCTGTGGTCGGCAGAGCAACGGGCGGCCTCGCTGGCGGCGACCCTGGCCTGTCGTCCGGACAACGGTTCGGTGTGGATTTTCGGCTATGGTTCGCTGATGTGGAACCCGGCGCTGGAATACAGCGAATCCTGTACCGGTACGCTGCCAGGTTGGCATCGCGCGTTTTGCCTGCGCCTGACCGCCGGTCGCGGTAGCGCGCATCAGCCGGGCAGGATGCTGGCGCTGAAGGAAGGCGGGCGCACCACCGGAGTAGCCTATCGTCTGCCGGATGAGACGCTGGAGCAAGAGCTGACGCTACTGTGGAAGCGAGAAATGATCACCGGTTGCTATTTGCCCACCTGGTGCCGTCTTGAGCTTGATGACGGGCGCACGGTGAATGCGCTGGTGTTTATCATGGATCCGCGCCATCCGCTGTATGAATCCGATACCAGCGCGCAAACCATCGCGCCGCTAATTGCCCGCGCCAGCGGGCCGCTCGGCACCAATGCCCAGTATCTCTTTTCGTTGGATCAGGAATTACGCAAGCTCGGCATGCGTGACGCCAGTCTTGACGATCTGATTATCCAGGTGCGGCATCTGGTCGGCGAGGCGAGCCAACCCGGGCTTGCATAAAAAACGCCCGGTCAGCCGGGCGTTGAGGTTCAGGCGGGAACGTAGCTAATGGAGTGCTCCAGCGACTGGCTATGACTGTCGATAAGCACGTTCCAGGTGCCGCTGTAGGGCACGGTGAGATAAGCGCTGTCCCTGTCCTGCACGCTAAAAATATCGGCGTGGCTGTCGCCGGCGGCCTTGGCGCTCATTAAGTGAATATGACAGCGCTCCGAACAGCGCACCACCAGCGTATCACCGCCGAATAACGTCAAACTTGCTTTTACCATTGCCATTTTCATACCCCGTTTCTGTCTCTGAATACATCAACCCGCGCGTGATATTGTTCACACTTTGCTCGTTGCATAACACCAAAGGGGGAGCGTGTGGATGATGATTTCGATCAACAAAATGAATAACGATTAAACAAAAATGACAATCTTCCTGAAAGCGTTCAGCTGGCGTACTTTTGCATCAGCAATAGCCACCAGCCTGACATTTAATCCTGTTAATGGCGATTAATTCAGAAGGTCAGCACTTTATCCGCCGCCAGCGTCCACTGCGCCAGCTCGACCAGGGTTCCCACTTCCACGCCATCTACTAATGGCAAATGGGTGATCCCGCGTCCGTCCGTACAGGTTTTGCAGAGTTTTACCGGCACATTCTGCGCGGTGAGGATCTCCAGCATCTGCTGAATGTTATAGCCTTCCGCCGGTTTCTGTCCGCGCAGCCCGGCGGTCACCGCATCGGACATTAAAAACAGCTTCAGATCGAGGTCTGATTCCTGCTCGCGCAGGGCGATAGCCAGACGCAGGCTATTAAACAGGGATTCGCTGCCGTAGGCGGCGCCGTTGGCGACAATCACAATACGTTGCATAAAGACTCCTTTTATCAGGCACGGTTATTGCTTAGCTTTACCTAAAGACGTATTTCGGGAGGGGGTATCAATAATACGACCGGCATGACGCCTGAAGCAAACGCCAACCGGTTTCAGTTTATTCCTGGAATGGCCCGCAGGGCTGCGGGGAAGGGCAAAAAACGATAAACTAACAAGATGTTGTTTTTCTGCGTGAGCTTTCGTTAATCCGTTTGATGCCTTTGCCGTACCGCTTAACCCCATCACTGATGCTTTTCCTGCTGCTGACAGGCGCTCCCGCCTGGGCGCTGATTACCAACGATAACAGTATGCCGCCGCAAACTACGCTGCCCGATTTAGGAATAGCGCCGCAGGTTGACGACGATGCCAAACATTTCGCCGAGATGGCAAAAAAATTCGGCGAAGCCAGCATGAGCGATAACGGACTGACCACCGGCGAGCAGGCGCGGATGTTCGCCATCAGCAAAATCGGCAATGAGTTCAGCCATCAGCTGGAAAACTGGCTGTCGCCGTGGGGTAATGCCAATATCGACCTGTTGGTGGATAAAGAGGGTAACTTCACCGGCAGCAAGGGTAGCTGGTTTGTGCCGCTGCAGGACAATGAACGTTACCTCACCTGGAATCAATATTCGGTTACCCGGCGCGAGAACGATCTGGTGGGCAATGTTGGGCTCGGTCAGCGCTGGCGTGTCGGTAGCTGGCTGCTGGGTTATAACTCGTTTTACGACAAAGTGCTCAGCGAGAGCCTGGCGCGCGGCAGCATCGGCGCGGAAGCCTGGGGCGAGTACCTGCGCTTATCGGCCAACTATTACCACCCACTCGGCGACTGGCAGTTGCGGGAAAATCAGACCCAGGAGCAGCGGATGGCCGTTGGCTATGACGTGACTGCCCAGGCGCGATTGCCGTTTTATCAGCACATTAATACCAGCGTCAGCGTTGAACAGTACTTCGGCGATAGCGTCGATCTGTTTCATTCCGGTACCGGATACCACAATCCGGTGGCGGTTTCGGTGGGACTGAATTACACCCCGGTACCGTTGGTGACGGTCACCGCTAAACACAAACAGGGTGAAAATGGCGTCAGCCAGAATAATGTCGGCCTGAAGCTGAATTATCGTTTTGGGGTACCGCTGAAACAGCAACTGGCGGCGGATGAAGTGGCTATAAGCAACTCGCTACGCGGCAGCCGCTACGATAGCCCGGAACGCGATAATCTGCCGGTAGTGGAGTATCGCCAGCGTAAGAATCTGACGGTCTATCTGGCGACGCCGCCGTGGGATCTGCACTCCGGCGAAACGGTACAGCTGAAGCTGCAAATTAATAGCCTGCACGGTATTAAATCGCTGCACTGGCAGGGGGATACTCAGGCGCTAAGCCTGACGCCGCCGGTTAATGCCAACAGTGCGGATGGCTGGAGCATCATTATGCCGGTGTGGAACAGCGAGCCGGGCGCGGTGAATCGCTGGCGTCTGTCGGTGGTGGTTGAAGATAAATCGGGTCAGCGCGTCTCTTCCAATGAGATCGCACTGGCGCTGACCGAGCCGCTGGTGACGTTTACGGCTCCCAACGTTTCCTGGACGGAATCGCCTTAGAAGATCCGTTCCTGGTGAACCCAGACGGCGGCTTCAACGCGTGATTTCAGCTTCATTTTCTTCAGCATATGCTTCACATGCACTTTAACCGTGCTTTCGGTGATATCCAGGCGGCGGGCGATCATTTTGTTCGGCAGGCCCTGGGCAATCAGCTTCAGGATATCGCGCTCGCGCGGGGTCAGCTGGCTGATGTCGCGGTCGGACGTGGCGCGATTAGCGCGCAGGCTGGCGGCCAGTACCGGGGTTAACGCTTCGCTTAATACCATTTCGCCCGCCGCGGCCTGCTGCAGCGCTTTCAGCAAATCTTCCGGTTCCATATCTTTCAGCAGGTAGCCGTCGGCGCCGCGTTTCAGGGCGGTCACCACGTCCTCTTCATGATTGGAGACGCTGAATACGACCACGCGGCCGGAGAGCGATTTTTCCCGCAGCTTGTCGAGGGTTTCGAGGCCGTTCATCCCCGGCATATTAAGGTCCAGCAGAATAAGATCCGGATCCAGCGATTCCGCCAGTTCAATACCTTGTTCGCCATTGCTGGCTTCGCCGATAACCTGAATGTCCGGCGCCATGCTAATCAGTTGCTTGACGCCAGTGCGCAGCATGGGATGATCATCAATGAGAAGGATGGTTGCCCGTTCCTGTTGACTCATAGGGGTCTCCTTATTGGATTGAGAACGCTTTTTCCGGGATAAATGTCACCACGACTTCGGTACCGCCGGTCTCCCGGCGGCGGACCTGACAGTCGCCGCGCAAGCTTTGCGCGCGATCCCGCATAATAATTAAACCGTAATGGTTACTTCGCTCCGCGTTTTCCGGTACGCCGCGACCGTTATCGGCAACGACTAAACGTACCTGATTATCGCGTTGTGACACGGTCACGGTGACTTCCGTCGCGTTGGCATGCTTCAACGCATTGCTTAACGCCTCGCGGGCGATCTGCAACAGGTGAATCGCCTGATGCGACGGGACAAATCGCGGCGGCAACTGGTAATCGAGTTGCACCGTGAAACCAAAATGGGCGCTGTACTCCTGGCAGCTGGCCTCCAGCGCCGGACGCAGTCCTGCTTCGGTAAGCTGCAGGCGGAAGGTGGTTAATAACTCCCTCAACTGCGCCCACGAAGTATTCAGTTCGTTGCGTATTTGCCCCAGCAGCAGGCGGCTTTCATCCGGCAGGCTGTCGCCCTGCATCTGCAGACAGCTGACCTGCATCTTCATGCACGAGAGCGACTGGGCGATGGAGTCATGCAGCTCGCGGGCAATGGTGGCGCGCTCTTCCATCACAATAAGCTGCTGCTGCTTCTCCTGATGGCGGTCCAGCGCGAGCGTGCTGGTCAGCTGTTCCACCAGCGTATCCACCAGTTGCTGTTGGTCGTGGCTCAGGTGGCGGCCAACCGGCAGCGTGGCCAGCAGGATGCCATACTGGTTATGCGCGTCTGAAAGCCGCCATTTCAGCGTTGTGCCGCCATCCGGCAGCGGGGGAAGATCGCGCGGACACAGATAACAGCCTTTATCATCGCATTCGATATCGGAGTGGCAGGCAAACTCCTGATGATTGTCTTCATCCTCGAGATCATATACCCGCACTTCAATATCACGCAGCAGCGTCAGCCCCTGCAGGCCATTCAACACCGGTGAAATGCGCTCGCACAGCGGGGCGCTGGAGTGTAGCCGACGGTTGGCCTGCCATAAAAAGGCCAGAATCTCGTTTTTCTGCTCGAGGCCGGCGGTCTTTTCCTGTACTCGCCGTTCAAGCACGGCGTAGCTTTCCGCCAGCTCTTCCGACATATTATTCAACGCCATACCGAGCGTCGCCATTTCGTTACGCCCGCTAATGTGCGCGCGCTGGGTAAAATCGCGCTGGCTGACCGCCCGCGCCATACCCAGTAACTGTTTCCATGGCCGTAGCAGACGGGCACGCAGCCAGATGATGGTAAAGATCAGCAGCACCGCCATGCCGATGGCGAGAATGCGATGGATCCAGACCACGCGCTCGATACGCTGTTCTGTCGTGTGGTCGAAAGCGGTAACCAACCGGTCAATACGGTCGACAAAATCGGCGACATCCTGCGCCACGTCGCTTTGCCTGACCGCCTGTTTCATGCCTGGTCCCAGCGACAACTGCCAATATTGCTGCAGCGCTTTCAGCTGTACTTCCTGGCCGTCACGACGCGCGGAGTATTGCAACTCCGGGCTAAATACGGTTGCAGTCATATCGTTAAACAACTTTTGATCGTTGTCCGTCAGCGGAATAGCCGCCAGCAGGCGATAGCTCTGCATACGCAGCGAGCCGGCCTTGTTAATGGCGTGGGCGCTGCCCTGCACCCCATGCACCAGGCGGGCGGATATCGCCATGCCGGCCACGCCGATGATGGTGGCGAGCAGTACGATTAACGCCAGCTGATTAACCAACGTCAGCGGCGTAAAAAGACGTTTTAACATGGAATGGGTGGCTCCTGATGGGTCATCTCTTCGGGAGTGGCGCTTATTCTCGGCTATCCCCTGGAGTATACCCATACCCCTAAGGTATTACTCCTTAATTGTCGGTGGTAGGCGCCGTGGTGGGAGGGATAACCAGAAACCCGGCAGTCGCGTGAAAAACCACACTTTTTTTCTCACAATTATCTACTCACTTCGGAGCATGATTTATTTTTGTACAAAATGGCCCGCGCTTTTCCTTTGATTTATATCAACTTACAGCCTTGAGCAACCCCTAAGGTAGCATCAGGAAATATGAATAATCAGAGGTATCTATGAGTCACTCTTCAATCCCGGAGAAGGCTAACAGCTCAGTCATCACCGACTGGCGTCCTGAAGATCCTGAGTTTTGGCAACAGCGCGGCCATCGTGTGGCGAGCCGTAATTTGTGGATCTCCGTTCCCTGCCTTCTACTGGCGTTCTGTGTCTGGATGTTGTTCAGCGCCGTCGCCGTGAACCTTAATAAAGTTGGCTTTCAGTTTACTACCGATCAGCTGTTTATGCTGACCGCCCTCCCGGCGCTTTCCGGCGCATTATTACGCGTACCTTATGCCTTTATGGTTCCGCTGTTCGGCGGCCGCCGCTGGACGGCGTTCAGTACCGGTATCATGATTATTCCGTGCGTATGGCTGGGCTTCGCGGTACAGGATACCTCCACGCCGTTTAGCGTGTTCGTGATTATCTCTCTGCTGTGCGGCTTTGCCGGCGCTAACTTTGCATCCAGCATGGCGAACATCAGCTTCTTCTTCCCGAAAGAGAAACAGGGCGGGGCGCTGGGGGTTAACGGCGGTCTGGGTAACATGGGCGTTAGCGTAATGCAGCTGGTTGCGCCGCTGGTGGTCTCGCTCTCTATCTTTGCTGTGTTCGGCGGTAGCGGTAGCGAGCAGCCGGACGGCTCGATGCTGTATCTGGAAAACGCCGCGTGGATCTGGGTGCCTTTCCTGATTATCTTTACCCTGGCCGCGTGGTTCTTTATGAACGACCTGTCGGCCTCAAAAGCGTCGCTGAGCGAACAGTTACCGGTACTTAAACGCCTGCATCTGTGGATCATGGCGCTGCTGTATCTCGCAACCTTCGGCTCTTTCATCGGTTTCTCCGCCGGGTTTGCGATGCTGTCAAAAACCCAGTTCCCGGACGTGCAGATCCTGCACTATGCCTTCTTCGGTCCGTTTATTGGCGCGCTGGCGCGCTCAATGGGCGGCGCGATTTCCGACCGACTCGGCGGGACCCGCGTGACGCTGGTCAACTTCGTGGTGATGGCTATTTTCTGCGCGTTACTGTTCCTGACTCTGCCGACCAATGGTCAGGGCGGCAACTTCATTGCCTTCTTCGCGGTATTTATGGTGCTGTTCCTGACCGCGGGATTGGGCAGCGCCTCCACCTTCCAGATGATTTCCGTTATCTTCCGTAAGCTTACGATGGATCGCGTCAAAGCGCAGGGCGGCAGTGAAGCGCAGGCGATGCGTGAAGCGGCGACGGATACCGCCGCGGCGCTGGGCTTTATTTCAGCGATTGGCGCGATCGGTGGTTTCTTTATTCCGAAAGCGTTCGGTATTTCGCTGGATCTGACCGGATCGCCGGCCGGGGCAATGAAAGTCTTCCTCGTGTTCTATATTGCCTGCGTGGTGATCACCTGGGCGGTATACGGCCGTAAACAGAAATAAGTCTTTTCTTAACGGTAAGTGACAGGGCGCGCCACAGGGTGCGCCTTTTTTATGAGTGGCTATTAGTTACAGCATACTTTTGATCTGCGCAAGGTGGTTAAATTCAGGGAGATAACGCTGGTAAGCCATCTACCACTTAATACCTAAGCGTGGCATAAATCCCGGTTAACATTCTGTCATATTTAAAATAATCCTTATAAAACAAAGCGATAATCAATGAATATTGTTACTACTTTGGTGGTAATTATGATTTGAGGGCGGATTTATAAGGTATTTCGCATTGATCGTCATCAATTCTCCTCCTTCGGCATGGCGCTATTTTCGCTGCAAATCCAGCAATGTCGATTTATCAGAGAGCCGTCAGGCTCCATATCAGGAGAAACCCGATGAGTAAATTTCTGGACCGGTTTCGCTACTTCAAACAGAAGGGTGAAACCTTTGCCGATGGGCACGGCCAGCTTCTTAAAACCAACCGGGATTGGGAGGATGGATACCGCCAGCGTTGGCAGCATGACAAAATCGTGCGTTCCACTCACGGTGTGAACTGCACCGGCTCATGCAGCTGGAAAATTTATGTCAAAAATGGTCTGGTCACCTGGGAAACCCAGCAGACCGATTACCCGCGCACCCGCCCCGATCTGCCGAACCATGAGCCACGCGGCTGTCCGCGCGGCGCCAGCTACTCCTGGTATCTGTACAGCGCTAACCGCCTGAAATATCCGCTGATGCGTAAACGTCTGATGAAAATGTGGCGTGAAGCGAAAGTTCAGCATAGCGATCCGGTTGAGGCATGGGCTTCTATTATTGAAGATGCCGATAAAGCGAAAAGCTTTAAACAGGCCCGCGGCCGCGGCGGTTTTGTTCGTTCTTCATGGAAAGAAGTGAACGAACTGATTGCCGCCTCAAACGTTTATACCGTCAAAACTTATGGTCCAGACCGCGTGGCAGGGTTCTCGCCAATCCCGGCGATGTCGATGGTTTCCTACGCGTCCGGCGCCCGTTACCTGTCGCTGATTGGCGGTACCTGCCTGAGCTTCTACGACTGGTACTGTGACCTGCCGCCGGCCTCGCCGATGACCTGGGGCGAACAGACCGACGTGCCGGAATCCGCTGACTGGTATAACTCCAGCTATATCATCGCCTGGGGCTCCAACGTCCCGCAGACCCGTACCCCGGACGCGCACTTCTTTACCGAAGTTCGCTATAAAGGGACTAAAACCGTGGCAATTACTCCGGACTATGCCGAAATCGCCAAGCTGTGCGATCTGTGGCTGGCGCCGAAGCAGGGTACCGATGCCGCGATGGCGCTGGCGATGGGCCACGTTATGCTGCGTGAGTTCCACCTCGATAAACCGAGCCAGTACTTCACCGATTACGTACGCCGCTACACCGACATGCCGATGCTGGTTATGCTCGAAGAGCGCGATGGCTACTATGCCGCTGGCCGTATGCTGCGCGCTGCCGACCTGGTTGACTCCCTGGGCCAGGAGCAGAATCCGGAATGGAAAACCGTCGCCTTTGACGAGAAGGGCGAAATGACCGTACCTAACGGTTCTCTGGGCTTCCGCTGGGGCGACAAAGGCAAGTGGAACCTCGAGCAGCGCGATGGTAAAACCGGCGAAGAGATTGAACTGCGTCTGAGCCTGCTTGGCAGCCACGACGATATCGCCAACGTCGGCTTCCCATACTTTGGCGGTGAAGGTTCCGAGCATTTCAACAAAGTCGACCTCGAAAACATTCTGTTGCACAAACTGCCGGTGAAACGCCTGCAGATGGCCGACGGCTCCACCGCGCTGGTGACCACCGTTTATGACCTGACCATGGCTAACTATGGCCTGGAACGTGGGCTGAACGATGAAAACTGCGCGACCAGCTACGATGACGTCAAAGCGTACACTCCGGCCTGGGCTGAAAAAATTACCGGCGTACCCCGCGCGCACATCATCCGTACCGCCCGCGAATTTGCCGATAACGCCGATAAGACCCACGGCCGTTCGATGATTATCGTCGGCGCGGGCCTGAACCACTGGTTCCATCTGGATATGAACTACCGCGGACTGATCAACATGCTGATCTTCTGCGGCTGCGTTGGCCAGAGCGGCGGCGGCTGGGCGCACTACGTTGGTCAGGAAAAACTGCGTCCGCAGACCGGCTGGCAGCCGCTGGCGTTCGCCCTTGACTGGCAGCGTCCGGCACGCCACATGAACAGTACATCGTACTTCTATAACCACTCCAGCCAGTGGCGCTATGAAACGGTCACCGCGCAGGAACTGCTGTCGCCGATGGCGGATAAATCCCGCTACAGCGGACATCTGATCGACTTCAACGTGCGCGCTGAGCGTATGGGCTGGCTGCCGTCGGCGCCACAGCTGGGCGTGAACCCGCTGCGTATTGCTGACGAAGCGAAGAAAGCCGGCATGACGCCGGTCGATTACACCGTGAAATCGCTGAAAGAGGGGTCTATTCGCTTTGCGGCCGAACAGCCGGAGAACGGTAAAAACCATCCGCGTAACCTGTTTATCTGGCGTTCCAACCTGCTGGGTTCCTCCGGTAAAGGTCATGAATACATGCTCAAGTACCTGCTGGGTACCGAGAATGGCATTCAGGGCAAAGACCTTGGCAAGCAGGGCGGCGTGAAGCCGGAAGAAGTCGAGTGGCGGGATAACGGCCTCGACGGCAAACTGGATCTGGTCGTCACGCTCGACTTCCGTCTGTCGAGCACCTGTCTCTATTCCGACATCGTACTGCCGACCGCAACCTGGTACGAAAAAGACGACATGAATACTTCGGATATGCATCCGTTTATTCACCCGCTGTCGGCCGCCGTTGACCCGGCCTGGGAATCGAAGAGCGACTGGGATATCTATAAAGGTATTGCTAAGAAATTCTCTGAAGTCTGCGTGGGTCACCTCGGAAAAGAAACCGACGTCGTGACGCTGCCGATTCAGCACGATTCCGCCGCGGAAATGGCGCAGCCGTTTGACGTTAAAGACTGGAAAAAAGGCGAATGTGACCTGATTCCAGGGAAAACCGCGCCGCATATTATTCCGGTCGAGCGCGATTATCCGGCGACCTACGAGCGCTTCACCTCTATCGGCCCGCTGCTGGAAACCATCGGCAACGGCGGTAAAGGGATCGCCTGGAATACCCAGAGCGAGATGGATCTGCTGCGTAAGCTCAACTACACCAAGGCGGAAGGCCCGGCGAAAGGCCAGCCGAAGCTGGAGACCGCTATCGACGCCGCTGAAATGATCCTCACTCTGGCGCCGGAAACCAACGGTCAGGTGGCCGTGAAGGCGTGGAAAGCGCTGAGCGAATTTACCGGCCGCGAGCATGCGCACCTGGCGTTGAATAAAGAAGACGAGAAGATCCGCTTCCGCGATATTCAGGCGCAGCCGCGTAAGATCATCTCCAGCCCGACCTGGTCTGGCCTGGAAGACGAACATGTCTCCTATAACGCTGGCTATACCAACGTTCACGAGCTCATCCCTTGGCGTACGCTGTCCGGCCGTCAGTCGCTGTATCAGGATCACCAGTGGATGCGCGACTTTGGCGAAAGCCTGCTGGTCTATCGTCCGCCGATCGACACCCGTTCGGTGAAAGCGGTGATGGGCGAGAAGTCCAACGGCAATCCAGAGAAGGCCTTGAACTTCCTGACGCCGCACCAGAAGTGGGGGATTCACTCCACTTACAGCGATAACTTGCTGATGCTGACCCTGTCGCGCGGCGGGCCGATCGTCTGGATGAGCGAAGCGGATGCGAAAGATCTGGGTATCGAAGATAACGACTGGATCGAAGTATTTAACGCCAACGGCGCCCTGACGGCGCGTGCGGTAGTGAGCCAGCGCGTACCGGCCGGAATGACCATGATGTATCACGCGCAGGAACGTATCGTGAACCTGCCAGGCTCTGAAGTTACCGGTCAGCGCGGCGGGATCCACAACTCGGTCACCCGTATTACGCCAAAACCGACCCATATGATCGGCGGCTACGGCCACCTGGCGTACGGCTTTAACTACTATGGCACCGTCGGTTCCAACCGCGATGAGTTTGTTGTGGTACGTAAGATGAAGAACATTAACTGGTTAGACGGCGAAGGTAATGACCAGGTACAGGAGAGCGTAAAATGAAAATTCGTTCACAAGTCGGCATGGTGCTGAATCTCGATAAATGCATCGGCTGCCACACCTGCTCCGTAACCTGCAAAAACGTCTGGACGAGTCGTGAAGGGATGGAGTACGCCTGGTTCAACAACGTAGAAAGTAAGCCAGGCGTCGGTTTCCCCAACGACTGGGAAAACCAGGAAAAATGGAAAGGCGGCTGGATCCGCAAAATCAACGGTAAGCTGCAGCCGCGGATGGGCAACCGCGCGATGCTGCTAGGTAAAATCTTCGCCAACCCGCATCTGCCGGGGATCGATGATTACTACGAGCCGTTTGATTATGACTACCAGAATCTGCATAACGCGCCGGAAAGTAAACATCAGCCGATCGCCCGTCCGCGCTCGCTGATTACCGGCCAGCGGATGGACAAAATTACCAGCGGCCCGAACTGGGAAGAGATCCTCGGCGGCGAGTTTGAAAAACGCGCCAAAGACCAGAACTTCGAAAACATGCAGAAGGCGATGTACGGCCAGTTCGAAAACACCTTCATGATGTATCTGCCGCGCTTGTGCGAGCACTGCCTGAACCCGGCGTGCGTCGCGACCTGCCCGAGCGGCGCCATCTATAAGCGTGAAGAGGACGGTATCGTCCTGATCGACCAGGATAAGTGCCGCGGCTGGCGGATGTGCATCACCGGCTGCCCGTACAAGAAGATCTACTTTAACTGGAAGAGCGGGAAATCCGAGAAGTGCATCTTCTGCTACCCGCGTATTGAGTCCGGGATGCCGACGGTGTGTTCCGAAACCTGTGTGGGCCGTATCCGCTACCTTGGCGTACTGCTGTATGACGCAGACGCGATTGAAAACGCCGCCAGCACCGAGAACGAGAAAGATCTGTATCAGCGCCAGCTGGACGTGTTCCTCGATCCAAACGATTCAAAAGTGATTGAGCAGGCGCTAAAAGATGGCGTACCGCAGGGCGTAATTGAAGCCGCGCAGCAGTCTCCGGTATACAAAATGGCGATGGACTGGAAGCTGGCGCTGCCGCTGCACCCGGAATATCGTACCCTGCCAATGGTCTGGTACGTGCCGCCTCTGTCGCCGATTCAGTCCGCCGCCGATGCGGGCGAACTGGGTAGTAACGGGATCCTGCCTGACGTAGAAAGCCTGCGAATTCCGGTCCAGTATCTGGCGAATCTGCTAACCGCGGGCGATACCCAGCCGGTACTGCTGGCGCTGAAACGTATGCTGGCGATGCGCCACTTCAAACGAGCGGAAACCGTCGACGGCGTCGTCGATACCCGCGCGCTGGAAGAGGTGGGGCTGAGCGAAGCGCAGGCGCAGGAAATGTATCGCTATCTGGCCATCGCCAACTACGAAGATCGTTTCGTGGTACCGAGCAGCCATCGCGAACAGGCCCGCGATGCCTTCCCGGAGAAGAGCGGTTGCGGCTTTACCTTCGGCGATGGTTGCCACGGTTCTGACAGCGAATTCAACCTGTTCAACAGCCGTCGCATCGACGCCATTGACGTTACCAGCAAAACGGAGCCGCACTCATGATTGAACTCGTGATTGTGTCGCGTCTGCTCGAATACCCTGACGCTGCCTTGTGGCAGCATCAGCAGGAGATGTTCGAGGCTCTCGCGTCATCGGAAAAACTCGCCAAAGAAGATGCCCATGCGCTGGGCGTTTTCCTGCGCGATTTGGTGGCTCAGGATCCGCTGGACGCCCAGTCGGCGTACAGCGAGCTGTTCGACCGCGGCCGCGCTACCTCGCTGCTGTTGTTTGAACATGTTCACGGCGAATCCCGCGATCGCGGGCAGGCGATGGTCGACCTGATGGCGCAGTACGAGCGCCATGGTCTACTGCTGGATAGCCATGAGCTGCCGGATCACCTACCGCTGTATCTGGAGTATCTGGCGCAGTTACCGGAAGAGGAAGCGCTTGGCGGCCTGCGGGACGTTGCGCCGATCCTCGGCCTGCTCAGCGCGCGTCTGCAACAGCGCGAAAGCCGCTATGCGGTGCTGTTCGAGCTGCTATTGAAGCTGGCCAATACTCAGGTCGATAGCCAGAAAGTGGCGGAGAAGATCGCCGACGAGGCCCGTGACGATACGCCGCAGGCGCTGGATGCCGTCTGGGAAGAAGAGCAGGTCAAATTCTTTGCCGACCAGGGCTGCGGCGAGTCGGAGATTTCCGCTCACCAGCGTCGTTTTGCCGGAGCCGTGGCCCCGCAATATTTGAATATCTCTAACGGAGGACAGCACTAATGCACTTCCTGAATATGTTCTTCTTTGACATTTATCCGTACATTGCGGGTTCGGTGTTCCTTATTGGCAGCTGGCTGCGCTACGACTACGGTCAGTACACCTGGCGCGCCGCCTCCAGTCAGATGCTGGATCGTAAAGGGATGAACCTGGCGTCAAACCTGTTCCATATCGGGATCCTGGGTATTTTCGCCGGCCATTTCCTCGGCATGCTGACTCCGCACTGGATGTATGAATCCTTCCTGCCGATCGACGTGAAGCAGAAAATGGCGATGTTCGCCGGCGGCGCGTGCGGCGTGATGACGTTGGTGGGCGGTTTACTGCTGCTTAAGCGCCGTCTGCTGAGCCCACGCGTTCGCGCTACCACCACGACAGCGGATATTCTGATCCTCTCGTTACTGATGGTGCAATGCGCGCTGGGACTGCTGACCATTCCATTCTCCGCCCAGCATATGGACGGTAGCGAAATGATGAAACTGGTCGGCTGGGCGCAGTCGGTGGTGACCTTCCACGGCGGCGCTTCGCAGCATCTTGATGGCGTGGCGTTTGTCTTCCGCGTGCACCTGGTGCTGGGGATGACGCTGTTCCTGTTGTTCCCGTTCTCACGTCTGGTTCATATCTGGAGCGCGCCGGTCGAATACCTGACGCGCAAATACCAGATTGTACGCGCGCGTCGCTAGTTCATCCGCGACGGCTGACTCACCCCGCCATGGCGGGGTTTTTTTTCACCCCAACCAAGGTTGTTGCCGGCAGCGGCAAGCAAAATCAGCACCCCTCCTGCCAACTGCAACGGCGCCAGCGCATGATGGAAAACCAGATAGTCCACCAGAATAGCCACCAGCGGATAGATAAACGAGAGCGAACCGGTGACCGGCGTCGGTAGCTTTTGAATCGCACTATATAAAAGCTGGTACATAATCCCGGTATGGACAACGCCGAGGATCAGCAGATAGCGCCAGGGGAAGTGGCTGTTAAACTCAGGAGCATGAACCAGCGGCAAAAGCATTACCGTACCGACGATAACCTGAATAAAAGCGATATGCTGCGCCGGGAGCGGCTGCAGTTTGCGGGCAATAATGGCGGTCAGGGCATAAAAAAATGCCGCGCCTAATGCCAGGATAATACCGGTGACGAGATTATCGCTGTGGGCGGGAGTTAGCTCGCTCGACAGCAGAATCACCACGCCGCTAAAGGCCAGGAGTAACCATGCCCATTTTACCGCGCTTACCTTTTCACCCAGCATCATGCTCAGTAATACCAGCATAAAAGGCTGGGTATTGTAGACCACGGTGGCCATCCCAATAGAAACGCGTGAGTAGGCGGCAAAAAGCAGCAGCCAGTTAATGACCAGCGCGACGCCGCCAAGGATTGCCAGCGCCAGGGTGAGACGCGTCAGGCGGCTGAAGGGCTGTCGGCTTAACAAAATAAACAGCAATAATGTGACTGCGCCGATAAGACAGCGCCAGAAAACCACGTCGATTACCGGCAACCCTGAGAGCAGCACGAACGCGCCAATCGAGCCGGAAATTATCATCGCCAGACTCATTTGCCAGACGCCATGAGAAAGCTGCATATTTCACCTCCAGAAGTTTTCCATTATTGTCGTGAAAAGCCTGACAGCTTGATATATCTGAATTAAGGTAAAAACAGATAAATACCTTTATTAATTAGGTGAAATAAATGGAATACATTATTGATGAAATAGACCGGGCGATTCTGGCCTGCCTGACGCAAGATGCCAGAGTTTCGCTTAAGGTATTGAGTGCGCAGGTGGGATTGACCTCCCCGAGTACCGCCGAGCGGGTAAAACGCCTTGAGGAAAAAGGAGTGATTCAGGGTTATAGCGCACGGGTTAATCTGGCAGCATTGGGATATAGCCTGCAGGCATTAGTACGGGTGAGGCCGCTACCGGGATTGCTACAAAAAGTGGATAAATATATTCAGGCTATACCGGAGTGTATTGAAAGCGACAAGGTCACCGGAGAGGATTGTTTTGTTATGCGTCTCGTGGTGCGTGATATTGCGCAACTGGATACGATATTGGATGGTCTGGCAGAATATGCGCAATGCAATACGTCGGTGGTGAAAAGCTCGCCGGTAAAAAGGCGCTTGCCCCCGCTGTGAGTTTTCCCGGAGGCGGTGCTGCGCACCTGTCCGGGCTACCAGACGGCACCACCTGTAGCCTCGCTAAGCGAAGCGCGAGCGAGGGGATAGCAGAACCGGTGGCTGAGAGAGTGCAAGAGTATGTAGCCTCGCTAAGCGAAGCGCGAGCGAGGAGATAGCAGAACCGGTGGCTGAAGGGAGATGGTGGTGGGGGAAGGATTACTCGGCGCTAAAGCGCCTCGCCCTTCGGGCCGTTGCCTGCGGCAACGTTCTCTCGCTGACGCTCGAGTCGAACCTTAGTCGAAGCTTCTCATCCTTCCCC
>NZ_JBYEZM010000001.1:0-911562 GCF_057624675.1 Klebsiella sp. PK01 | reverse complement strand
GGAGATGGTGGTGGGGGAAGGATTACTCGGCGCTAAAGCGCCTCGCCCTTCGGGCCGTTGCCTGCGGCAACGTTCTCTCGCTGACGCTCGAGTCGAACCTTAGTCGAAGCTTCTCATCCTTCCCCATTGGGCAGAATATAGAATATCGCAGGTAGATTAAGCTGGGCATAACATGGGGAGATGGTGGTGGGGGAAGGATTACTCGGCGCTAAAGCGCCTCGCCCTTCGGGCCGTTGCCTGCGGCAACGTTCTCTCGCTAACGCTCGAGTCGAACCTTAGTCGAAGCTTCTCATCCTTCCCCGTAGGGCAGAATATAGAATATCGCAAGTAGATTAAGCTGGGCATAACATGAGGAGATGGTGGTGGGGGAAGGATTACTCGGCGCTAAAGCGCCTCGCCCTTCGGGCCGTTGCCTGCGGCAACGTTCTCTCGCTAACGCTCGAGTCGAACCTTAGTCGAAGCTTCTCATCCTTCCCCGTAGGGCAGAATATAGAATATCGCAAGTAGATTAAGCTGGGCATGACATGAGGAGATGGTGGTGGGGGAAGGATTCGAACCTTCGAAGTCGATGACGGCAGATTTACAGTCTGCTCCCTTTGGCCGCTCGGGAACCCCACCAGGGGTAAAATCAAATTGTAGGCTATTCAGCAAAATGAATGGTGGTGGGGGAAGGATAACTCGTCGCTATCGCTCCTCGCCCTTCGGGCCGTTGCCTATGGCAACGTTCTCTCGCTGGCGCTCGAGTCGAACCTTAGTCTAAGGTTCTCACCCTTCCCGCTAAATGCAAACATCGTTTACGCTTGTCGGGGAAACCATATCACTGTAGTGAATAATGGTGGTGGGGGAAGGATTCGAACCTTCGAAGTCGATGACGGCAGATTTACAGTCTGCTCCCTTTGGCCGCTCGGGAACCCCACCACGGGGTAATGCTTTGTACTGGCCTGCTCCCTTCTCGGGAAGCGGGGCGCATCATACCAAATGACGCGCCCCTGTAAAGCATTCCTTTGACAAAATTAAACTGGTTGCCTGATTTTTACGCGTAACGCCGTAAAGCTAACCAATTCATTTCGCTGTCGATTAAAGAATAATCGTCCGGTTACCGTAAACAAAGACGCGCTGCGCCAGCACCCGATAAAGCGCTCGGCTTAAGACGTTTTTTTCAACGTCGCGCCCCGCGCGCATCATATCTTCGGCGGTATAGGTATGATCGACGTGAATCACGTCCTGCATGATGATTGGGCCTTCATCCAGATTATCATTCACGTAGTGGGCGGTGGCGCCGATAATCTTCACCCCGCGCTCATAGGCCTGATGATACGGACGCGCACCGATAAACGCCGGCAGGAACGAGTGGTGAATATTAATGATTTTGTTCGGGAAACGAGCAACAAACGCCGGAGTTAGCACGCGCATGTACTTTGCCAGTACCACGTAGTCCGGATCGTGGGCGGCTATCGCATCGCCCATTCGCTGGTCGTGCTCTTCACGGCTCAGTCCCTCATGGCTCACCAGCTCAAAAGGAATACCGAAACGTTCCACCAGCGTGCGCAGCGTTTCATGGTTGCCGATTACCGCGGCGATGTCGACATCCAGCCCACCGTAGTTGGCTTTCATCAGTAGATCGCCGAGACAGTGCGCTTCTTTGGTGACCAGAATCACCACCCGGCGACGGCCGGCCGGGTTGAGTTCGCGAATTGAACCTTCCGGCAGCGCGCTATCGAGGTCGGCCAGCAGTGTGGCGTCGTTAAAAATACCTTCGAGCTCGGTACGCATGAAGAAGCGACCGGTACGGTGGTCGACAAACTCATTGTTCTGCACGATGTTTAACTCGTGCTTGTAGCAGATATTCGTGATACGCGCGATGAGGCCTTTCTGATCAGGGCAAATGGTGCGTAGTACTTTACGTTGTAATGAATGCATCGCGGGGGAAATCCTGTTGTGTTTGCAATTGCTGATGCCGGGCCTTACTGGCCGCAGCATTTTTTAAATTTTTTACCTGAACCGCAAGGGCAGGGGTCATTACGACCAATTAATGGCCGGGTGCCGTCAATATAGTACCACTGTCCGTTTTCTTTTAAGAATCTGGAACGTTCAATAATCGCGCCGGGGCGGTTATCTTCAGTAAAACGTGCGATAAAACTGACGAAGCCTTCGTCGGGATTACGTCCGTTATCGGTGGCGAAAACGGTTAAGCCGAGCCATTGCGTATTGGCAAAGCCTTTTTCAATATCGGTGCGAAAACGTGACGCTTCACAGGTCGGATGCCAGGTTTTGATTAAATAATCGACATCTTTCATCACGAATGCGCTATAGCGGGAACGCATCAGCTGTGACGGGCTCGGCGCTAGCTGACCGCCGTCCAGATATCGCTGGCAACATGAGCTATACTCGAGAGCGCTGCCACAGGGGCATAATTGCGACAAAATCGCCTCCATGGAAAAGAATGACGGCGCCTGAGCGCCAACCTGCATTATGTTAACTGAGCGATGGCGCTGATGTCATGCTCGGAGTGGAAGGATATGTATCAGTACTAATGAGAAAGTTGAAGATTGGTTTAGCGCTAGGGGCTGGCGCCGCGCGCGGTTGGTCGCATATCGGCGTGATAAAAGCGCTGCATCGGGCGGGAATTGATGTCGATGTAGTGGCGGGATGTTCTATTGGTGCCTTAGTCGGTGCGGCTTACGCCTGCAATCGTCTCCCTGCGTTGGAAAAGTGGGTTAGCTCCTTTAGCAACTGGGATGTGCTGCGCTTGATGGATCTCTCCTGGCGGCGCGGCGGTTTGTTACGCGGCGAGCGGGTGTTCAATCAATACCGGCAAATTATGCCTGTTGCGCAAATCGAAGAGTGTGAACGTCGTTTTGCCGCCGTGGCGACAAACCTGAGCACCGGGCGTGAATTATGGTTTACGGAAGGTGACCTGCACATGGCGGTCCGCGCTTCTTGTAGTATGCCGGGCCTGATGTCGCCGGTGATGCATAACGGCTACTGGCTGGTAGATGGTGCGGTGGTCAATCCGGTTCCGGTCTCGCTAACGCGAGCCTTGGGGGCGGATATTGTGATTGCCGTTGACCTCCAGCATGACGCCCATCTTATGCAGCAGGACCTGTTATCAATCGAATCGCCGCGTCCGGAGCCGATAGAAGAGCTAAGTTGGCATTCCCGCCTGCGATCCCGGTTGGGGAGAATGAGCTCTCGTCGTGCGACAATAACCCCCACGGCGATGGAGATTATGTCCACCTCGATTCAGGTGCTGGAAAACCGCCTGAAACGTAATCGTATGGCAGGCGATCCGCCAGATATCCTGCTACAGCCGTTTTGTCCGCAAATCTCCACTCTCGATTTTCATCGTGCTGGCGAAGCGATGGCCGCAGGACAGCTGGCCGTTGAGAAAAAAATGGATGAATTATTACCCTTGGTGCGCACTTCCGCGTAGCGCACTTGTCCAACACTTAAGTAAATTCTGACAGGCGATAGCGTGAATAGCGTGCCACTATTTAATTATCGTCAGCCAGGGGAGAGAACATGACGCAGCCATTGGCGGGAAAACAGATTCTGATAGTTGAAGACGAACCCGTTTTCCGCTCTCTTCTGGATAGCTGGCTCACTTCACTGGGGGCGACCATCCGCCAGGCGGAAGACGGCATTGAGGCGCTGCAGCAAATCGCGATTTCGAAACCGGATCTGATGATTTGTGATATCTCGATGCCGAGAATGAACGGCCTGGAGCTGGTTGAACAGGTTCGCAACCAGGGTGAACAACTTCCTATTTTGATGATTTCCGCGACCGAAAACATGGCGGACATTGCCAAAGCGCTGCGTCTTGGCGTGCAGGATGTCTTACTGAAGCCGGTAAAAGATTTTAATCGCCTGCGTGAAACGGTGTATGCATGTCTCTACCCGACAATGTTTAGTTCTCGAGTAGAAGAGGAAGAGCGATTATTTGAAGACTGGGATGCGTTAGTTAGCGATCCTCTGGCCGCGTCAAGGTTATTGCAGGAGCTTCAGCCGCCGGTACAGCAGGAGATATCTCATTGTCGCATTCATTACCGTCAGCTTATCTCTGCGGATAAACCGGGGCTGGTGCTGGATATTGCGCCGTTATCAGAAAACGATCTGGCGTTTTATTGCCTGGATGTTACCCGTGCCGGTGATAATGGCGTTCTGGCCGCATTATTATTACGCGCTTTGTTTAATGGTTTGTTGCAAGAACAGCTTGCTCATCAGGGGCAGCGACTGCCGGAAATGGGCGCATTGTTAAAACAAGTTAACCAATTACTCCGCCAGGCCAATTTACCAGGCCAATTCCCATTGTTGGTTGGTTATTATCACAGCGGATTAAAAAATTTGATTCTGGTTTCTGCTGGCCTTAACGGCACGCTGAATACCGGAGAGCATAAAATTCAAATTAGTAACGGCGTTCCGTTAGGAACGTTGGGCAACGCATACCTCAACCAAATTAGCCAGCGCTGCACATCATGGCAGTGTCAAATTTGGGGAGCCGGGGGACGTTTACGCCTGATGTTGTCTGCAGATTGAACAATTCTATCTATTTTTAGTAGGTGGGATTACCGGGCCTACATTTCCGGTGGTACTATCACTGCGTTTTATGCGTAAAAGTCCTAATTCGAGGGTATCCAAACCTTTTCAGACCAGGTTTATCTGATCAGACTGATATACTCGATGCGTTATTTATTGACGATTAAGTTCAAAAAACGAACAGTCCAGGAGATTTCAATGGCTGCCCTTAATTCTAAAGTAAGAAAAGCTGTTATCCCGGTAGCGGGATTAGGCACCAGGATGCTACCCGCCACCAAGGCTATTCCGAAAGAAATGCTGCCACTGGTAGATAAACCATTAATCCAATATGTTGTTAACGAATGTATCGCCGCTGGGATTACTGAAATTGTTCTGGTGACACACTCTTCGAAAAACTCTATTGAAAACCATTTCGATACCAGCTTCGAACTCGAAGCGATGCTGGAAAAACGTGTAAAACGTCAGCTTCTGGAAGAAGTTCAGTCTATTTGTCCGCCGCACGTCACCATCATGCAGGTACGTCAGGGGCTGGCTAAAGGTCTGGGCCACGCGGTGCTGTGCGCGCATCCGGTTGTCGGCGACGAACCGGTTGCGGTTATTCTGCCGGACGTGATTCTGGACGAATATGAATCCGATCTGACCCGCGATAACCTGGCGGAAATGATTGCTCGCTTTGACGAAACGGGCGCCAGCCAGATCATGGTTGAGCCGGTTGATGACGTTACGGCCTATGGTGTTGTTGACTGCAAAGGCGAAAGCCTGCAGCCTGGCGAAAGCGTGCCGATGGTTGGCGTTGTTGAGAAACCGAAGGCAGACGTCGCGCCGTCTAATCTGGCGGTAGTCGGTCGTTATGTGCTGAGCGCCGATATTTGGCCGCTGCTGGCGAAAACCCCTCCGGGAGCTGGCGATGAAATTCAGCTGACTGATGCTATTGATATGCTGATCGAGAAAGAAACCGTTGAAGCCTACCACATGAAAGGCAAAAGCCATGACTGCGGTAATAAGCTCGGTTATATGCAGGCCTTCGTAGAATATGGCGTTCGCCATAAAACTCTGGGCGAAGACTTTAAAGCCTGGCTTGAGCAGGCTGTCGCGAAGTAATATTCGCCAGCAGAACAACCGGATCGTCTGATGATGATCCGGTTTTTTTATGCCTGTTACTTTAAGCGTGTAGCGATAAAAAAAATCCCGCCGAAGCGGGATTTTTATATCAAGCATAAAGCTAATTAGAGCAGGAAATCGTCCAGTGTTTTACCTTGCTCGTCCATTGCTTTCTTGATGACTGCCGGAGTACGACCCTGGCCAGTCCAGGTTTTAGTTTCGCCGTTTTCATCAACGTAGCTGTATTTAGCCGGACGTGCAGCACGTTTAGTTTTGGTGCCAGCTTTAACTGCCGCCATGGTGCTCAGCAGTTCATTCGGATCAATACCGTCAGCGATCAGCATTTCGCGGTACTGTTGCAGTTTACGAGTGCGCTCTTCAATTTCTGCAGCAGCGGCGCTTTCTTCTTCGCGACGTTCGTTAACGACAACTTCTAATTTTTCCAGCATCTCTTCAAGCGTTTCAAGGGTGCATTCTCTTGCCTGCGCACGAAGAGTACGGATGTTGTTCAAAATTTTAAGTGCTTCGCTCATTGTAGTAATCTCAAACTTATATTGTGGGGTGGTTTGTTGAAGTAATAATAGAGCGATAAAATCAGATGTGCAATAGGGGAGAATGTAAGGAATTCAAAATTACTTGTTATTTGTCTGGTTGATTAAATAATTTAAGTTAAATTTTCGCGCGACTTCACATCTTCTCGCTTATAGCTTAAGCATACGCACTGGCGCTAAAACCATGAGTCAGGATGGTTTTCCTGCGTTTCGAGAGTAAATTTATACTTTACGTGGATAAATATCACTCTTCAGTTTTAGCGCATTAGTTACGGTGATGCTTAATATAAATTGGCGGCCAAAACCCATTATAGTTGTCCGGAGAATGGCGGTTTAAGCACAAAACGACAATGATTTGTATCTGCTGGCGCAGTAACGGTCTTGCCTGAAGCTATTCATTCACCGTCCGTTTCATTTTTTGTAAAGCATTATCGTTAAGTCGGCAATACCCCCTGTGAAAGCACGGTCGGCTCGGTAATATATGATACAATTGCGCAGTAAAACACATTGATTGGGGTTACGCAGCCGATGGCACAACTTTATTTTTACTATTCTGCAATGAATGCCGGTAAGTCTACCGCACTGTTGCAGTCTTCGTACAATTACCAGGAACGAGGGATGCGTACAGTCGTTTATACCGCTGAAATCGACGACCGCTTTGGTTCTGGCAAAGTGAGCTCGCGAATCGGGCTGTCTTCTCCGGCGCGGCTGTATAATCCTCAGACGTCATTATATGCCGATATAGCGTCAGAACATGCCCGCCAGCCTATTCATTGCGTGCTGGTGGACGAAAGCCAGTTCCTGACCCGTGAACAGGTCCACGAGCTCTCAGAAGTGGTGGATGAGCTCGATATCCCTGTATTGTGCTACGGCTTGCGTACGGACTTTCGCGGTGAGTTATTTAGCGGTAGCCAGTATTTGTTGGCATGGTCGGATAAGCTGGTTGAATTAAAAACTATTTGCTTCTGTGGGCGAAAGGCAAGCATGGTTTTGCGTCTTGACCAGGAGGGGCGACCGTACAATGAGGGCGAGCAGGTGGTGATTGGCGGTAATGAGCGCTACGTTTCCGTATGCCGTAAGCATTATAAAGAGGCGTTGAATATCGGTTCGTTAACCCAGGTGCAAAGTAAGCTGCGCCACTGCGAATAATTCTTTAATTTCATTATCTTCAGGCGCCTGTATGGCGCCTGTTGTCTTTTATGGAATCGGTTCCTGTATTCAGATATTACCCAGTGTATTGCTTCTTGTACTTCTGTATGTGAACACGAATAAAGTACGAATATAAAAAAAGCCCCATCAATAGATGGGGCTTCGTTCATATCAATGCCGTGAATTAAGCGGATTTTTTCGCTTTTTTCTCAGCTTTGACTGGAGCCGCTTCTTTTTTCACAGCCGCTGCTTCGCCTTCGACAAAGTCACGACCGTAGTAGGTGTCCAGCAGAATCTGTTTCAGCTCGGCGATCAGCGGGTAGCGCGGGTTAGCGCCGGTGCACTGGTCATCGAAGGCGTCTTCAGACAGCTTATCAACGTGAGCCAGGAAATCAGCTTCCTGAACACCGGCTTCACGGATAGATTTCGGAATACCCAGCTCCGCTTTGAGGCTTTCCAGCCATGCCAGCAGTTTCTCGATTTTCGCAGCAGTGCGGTCGCCCGGAGCGCTCAGACCCAGGTGGTCTGCGATCTCGGCGTAACGACGGCGTGCCTGCGGACGGTCATACTGACTGAATGCGGTCTGCTTGGTCGGGTTGTCATTCGCGTTATAGCGGATAACGTTGCAGATCAGCAGGGCGTTCGCCAGACCGTGAGGAATGTGGAACTGTGAGCCCAGTTTGTGCGCCATAGAGTGGCACACGCCCAGGAAGGCGTTAGCAAACGCGATACCGGCGATAGTGGCGGCACTGTGCACACGTTCGCGGGCTACCGGGTTCTTAGAACCTTCGTGGTAAGAGGCCGGCAGATACTCTTTCAGCAGTTTCAGCGCCTGCAGAGCCTGACCATCGGAGAACTCGGAAGCCAGTACGGAGACGTAAGCTTCCAGGGCATGAGTCACGGCGTCCAGACCACCGAAGGCGCACAGGGACTTCGGCATATCCATGACCAGGTTGGCATCGACAATCGCCATATCCGGAGTCAGCGCGTAATCGGCCAGCGGATATTTCTGTCCAGTTGCATCGTCGGTTACCACGGCGAACGGAGTCACTTCAGAGCCGGTACCGGAAGTCGTGGTGATGGCAACCATCTTCGCTTTAACGCCCATTTTCGGGAACTTGTAGATACGTTTACGGATATCCATAAAGCGCAGCGCCAGTTCTTCGAAGTGGGTTTCCGGATGCTCATACATAACCCACATGATTTTGGCTGCATCCATCGGGGAACCGCCGCCCAGCGCAATGATTACGTCTGGTTTGAAGGAGTTGGCCAGATCCGCGCCTTTACGCACGATGGTCAGCGTTGGGTCAGCTTCAACTTCAAAGAACACTTCGGTTTCTACGCCAGCCGCTTTCAGTACGGAAGTGATCTGGTCGGCATAACCGTTGTTGAACAGGAAGCGGTCAGTCACAATCAGCGCGCGTTTGTGACCATCAGTAATCACTTCATCCAGTGCGATTGGCAGAGAGCCACGACGGAAGTAGATAGATTTCGGAAGTTTATGCCACAACATGTTTTCAGCTCGCTTAGCAACGGTTTTCTTGTTGATCAGGTGTTTCGGACCAACGTTTTCAGAGATGGAGTTACCACCCCAGGAACCACAACCCAGAGTTAGGGAAGGTGCGAGTTTGAAGTTATACAGGTCGCCGATACCACCCTGAGAAGCCGGGGTGTTGATCAGGATACGCGCGGTTTTCATCATCTGGCCGAAGTAGGCCACGCGAGCCGGCTGGTTGTCCTGGTCGGTGTACAGGCAAGAGGTGTGACCGATACCGCCCATGGCGACCAGTTTTTCTGCTTTATCGACCGCGTCTTCGAAATCTTTCGCCCGGTACATTGCCAGCGTCGGGGACAGTTTTTCGTGAGCGAACGGTTCGCTTTCGTCAACGTCGGTAACTTCGCCGATCAGAATCTTAGTGGTGGCCGGCACGGTGAAGCCTGCCAGTTCAGCGATTTTTGCCGCCGGTTGACCAACGATCGCCGCATTCAGCGCGCCATTTTTCAGGATGATGTCCTGAACGGCTTTCAATTCTTTGCCCTGCAGCAGGTAGCCGCCGTGGCTGGCAAAACGTTCGCGAACGGCATCGTAGACCGAGTCGACAACAACAACAGACTGTTCAGAAGCACAGATAACGCCGTTATCGAAGGTTTTTGACATCAGTACGGACGCTACTGCGCGTTTAATATCGGCAGTTTCATCGATAACAACCGGCGTGTTACCTGCACCAACGCCGATAGCTGGTTTACCAGAACTGTAAGCAGCTTTAACCATACCTGGGCCACCGGTGGCGAGGATCAGGTTGATGTCAGGGTGGTGCATCAGCGCATTAGACAGTTCTACTGAAGGTTGGTCGATCCAACCAATCAGATCTTTCGGCGCACCGGCAGCAATCGCCGCCTGCAATACGATGTCAGCCGCTTTGTTGGTAGCGTCTTTAGCACGCGGGTGCGGGGAGAAGATAATGGCGTTACGCGTCTTCAGGCTGATCAGCGATTTGAAGATAGCCGTTGAGGTCGGGTTGGTAGTCGGAACGATACCGCAAATAATACCGATTGGTTCAGCAATGGTGATGGTACCGAAAGTGTCGTCTTCAGACAGGACGCCACAGGTTTTTTCATCTTTATAGGCGTTGTAGATATATTCGGAGGCGAAGTGGTTTTTGATCACTTTATCTTCAATAATACCCATGCCGGATTCGGCAACGGCCATTTTTGCGAGAGGGATTCGAGCATCTGCAGCGGCCAGAGCGGCGGCACGGAAGATCTTATCAACTTGTTCTTGAGTGAAACTGGCATATTCACGCTGGGCTTTTTTTACGCGCTCTACAAGTGCGTTAAGTTCAGCGACATTAGTAACAGCCATAATGCTCTCCTGATAATGTTAAACTTTTTTAGTAAAACAGTAGCTCGATTCGACATTATAGACAGGCTGTTAACAGCTTGCATGTAAATGTTAACGTAAAGATTTCTAACGCTTTGAACACACTGATTTACTAAAAAAGCTTTGTCTCACTACGCACTCAGGTACTTCGGCCTTTCACTCTCTTGATGTAGCCAAGATTACTCACTTCTGAGTATGAATTACGTGATTTAGATCAATATTTGGCGATGCTGATACCTTTCAGCAGGGCAATAATTGACCAGTTAGATGATGGGGAGTGATAAGGTATGCATATTTAATGAATAAAGCCCATCCGCTAAACAAATATATAACAAATAAAAGCAAACAGCCGCGGCTGCATATTTGAGATGAATTGTGGCTATGAAAAGGGTATCTTCTGCCAAATTAATTTGTACTGACACTGTCAACAGCCTTTTTTAATGGTGCTGCGGAGTTCACTGTGACCCTACCGTTGTTTGATTTCGCTGTTTATTTTAAATTTTTTATCGGCCTTTTCGCGCTGGTCAACCCGGTCGGCATCATCCCGGTTTTCATTAGCATGACCAGCTACCAGACGGCGCTGGTGCGCAATAAGACGAATCTGACGGCTAATCTGTCGGTGGCTATCATTCTCCTTACCTCGCTCTTCCTTGGCGATGGCATCTTGCAAATTTTCGGCATCTCTATTGATTCTTTCCGTATTGCGGGTGGGATCCTGGTGGTGACTATCGCCATGTCGATGATTAGCGGCAAACTCGGTGAAGATAAACAAAACAAACAGGAGAAGTCGGAGACGGCTATTCGTGAAAGTATCGGTGTCGTACCGTTAGCGTTACCTTTAATGGCGGGGCCAGGGGCGATAAGCTCCACGATCGTTTGGGGGACTCGCTATCACTCCATTGCCCACCTGATCGGTTTTTCAATCGCCATTGCGCTGTTTGCCGCCTGTTGTTGGGGAATTTTCCGCATGGCGCCATGGTTGGTCAGATTGTTAGGGCAGACCGGGATTAACGTCATTACTCGTATCATGGGTCTGTTGCTGATGGCTTTAGGGATTGAGTTTATCGTCACCGGGATTAAAGCGCTGTTTCCTGGATTGACAGGGTAACTTACTTGGCAGGAGCGGGGCGTGGGGCCTCGCGTTTGAAAGATTATTAGCAAAACTTATTTCTGCAGCTGATATAAAAGACAAACTATAACTTTTACCAATTATGATTTAATTTTATATTTATCATATGGTTAGTCGTTTTTATTCTATCTCGCCGTACTGTCTTTCTCCCCTCATCACTGTTATTTTCGTCACATCATTCTCTGGCGCTTGCTGTCGGATCATTGAAATGATATTAGTAATTTCTGCGAGACAGCAGATTAATGTGCTAAAAATTAGACAATTGTTAAATTATTGTGCAAAAAAGCAACTTTGCGCGCAGAGCGGGAACGCAAAATGACAGGGTGTTCCTATCTTGCTGATTAAAAGCAATATTTTTGCTTTTTTAACATGATAAGTCTTACGTTAAGTGCGGCTAAAAAAACAATAAAAGAGAATCCGGTAACATATTTGCAAATTGCATTGGCGGACATGAAACCGTTTTGGTACTTTCCGGCCTGATCGCTAACTAAATAATGTGCACAGATGAGAATTATTATTACATAACTCATTGTGCCGGAATTCCCCTCTGGACAGGGGGATAAAGAATCGACGTCAAGGCTGCCGTTTGAGCGGTCGTAATAAATAAGTCGGTGATAGCAAGCAGTAGAATCTGACAGCGGCAAAGACTCCTGCACTGTACAGAATCCCTTTAAGGGAAAAATAACAGGCTGGTTAAATAACCAGTAATTATAATGAGTGGAGTAACAACACATGACCATCATCACTAAAAAAAGTCTGGTAGCGGCGGGAATTTTATCTGCGCTAATCACCGCAAATGTTGCTATGGCAGCAGATGTTCCTGCTGGGGTGCAACTGGCGGATAAACAAACGCTGGTGCGTAATAACGGGGCAGAGGTGCAATCTCTGGATCCGCATAAAATTGAAGGCGTCCCGGAGTCCAACGTTAACCGCGATCTGTTTGAAGGGTTAGTGATTGGCGATCTTAACGGCCATCCTGTGCCGGGCGTTGCCGAATCGTGGGATAACAAGGATTTTAAAGTCTGGACCTTCCATATCCGCAAGGATGCCAAATGGTCCGACGGTTCACCGGTTACCGCGCAAGATTTCGTTTATAGCTGGCAGCGTCTGGCCGATCCGAAAACGGCATCTCCTTACGCCAGCTATCTCCAGTACGGCCATGTCGCCAACGTCGATGAGATTATCGCTGGCAAAAAACCTGCAACAGACCTTGGCGTCAAAGCGATTGACGACAAAACGTTTGAAGTCACGCTGAGCGAACCGGTTCCTTATTTCTATAAACTCCTCGTCCATCCATCCGTTTCTCCAGTACCAAAAGCTGCCATTGAAAAATATGGTGAGAAATGGACTCAGCCGGCGAATATTGTCACCAACGGCGCTTATAAATTAAAAGACTGGGTGGTCAACGAGCGTATTGTGCTCGAGCGTAATACGAATTACTGGGACAACGCCAAAACCGTTATTAACCAGGTAACTTACCTGCCAATTTCTTCTGAAGTTACCGATGTGAACCGCTATCGCAGCGGCGAGATCGACATGACCTATAACAACATGCCGATTGAACTGTTCCAGAAGCTGAAAAAAGAGATCCCGAAAGAAGTTCACGTCGATCCTTATCTGTGTACTTATTATTACGAAATCAATAACCAGAAAGCGCCATTTACCGACGTACGCGTCCGTACCGCGCTTAAGCTGGCGCTGGATCGCGATATTATCGTCAATAAAGTGAAAAACCAGGGCGATCTGCCGGCTTACAGTTATACCCCGCCATACACCGACGGCATGAAACTCGTTGAGCCGGAGTGGTTCAAATGGTCTCAGGACAAGCGTAATGAAGAAGCGAAAAAATTGCTGGCGGAAGCCGGTTATACCGCTGATAAGCCGCTGACCTTTAATCTGCTCTACAACACTTCCGATTTACATAAAAAACTGGCTATCGCCGTGGCGTCCATCTGGAAGAAAAACCTTGGCGCTAACGTTAAGCTGGAAAATCAGGAGTGGAAAACCTTCCTCGATAGCCGTCATCAGGGCACCTTCGATGTCGCTCGCGCCGGCTGGTGCGCTGATTACAACGAGCCGACATCGTTCCTGAACACCATGCTCAGCGACAGCTCTAACAACACGGCGCATTATAAGAGCCCGGCATTCGATAAGATCATCGGCGATACCCTGCAGGTCACCGATGAAGCGAAACGCGCCGAGCTGTACGCGCAGTCGGAACAACAGCTGGATAAAGATTCCGCGATTGTGCCTGTTTACTACTATGTGAACGCGCGCCTGGTTAAACCGTGGGTTGGCGGTTATACCGGTAAAGACCCGTTGGATAATATTTACGTGAAGAACCTTTATATTATCAAACATTAATGGCAAGACGTGGGGCAGGCTGAGCTTGCCCCACCGTGTCTGAATTCATCGCACTCGATAGGCACAGGCCAGAAGGTACGGGCAATGTTAAAATTCATATTACGTCGCTGTCTGGAAGCGATTCCGACGCTATTCATTCTTATTACTATCTCTTTCTTCATGATGCGCCTCGCGCCGGGCAGTCCTTTTACCGGTGAACGCACGCTGCCGCCGGAAGTCATGGCGAATATTGAAGCGAAATATCATTTAAACGACCCCATCATGACCCAGTACTTCAATTATCTGAAGCAACTGGCGCACGGTGATTTCGGTCCTTCCTTCAAATATAAAGATTATTCGGTCAACGATCTGGTCGCATCAAGCTTCCCGGTTTCCGCCAAACTGGGCCTTGCAGCCTTCTTGTTAGCCGTGATTCTTGGCGTCAGCGCCGGGGTTATTGCCGCGTTAAAACAGAATACCAAATGGGACTACGCGGTGATGGGGGTGGCAATGACCGGCGTCGTCATACCGAGTTTCGTGGTGGCGCCGCTGTTGGTGATGATTTTCGCCATCACGCTGCACTGGCTGCCTGGCGGCGGCTGGAACGGCGGGGCGCTGAAATTTATGATCCTGCCAATGGTGGCGTTATCGCTGGCCTATATTGCCAGTATCGCCCGTATCACCC
The DNA here is from genome assembly GCF_057624675.1 of Klebsiella sp. PK01. Taxonomy (NCBI): domain Bacteria; kingdom Pseudomonadati; phylum Pseudomonadota; class Gammaproteobacteria; order Enterobacterales; family Enterobacteriaceae; genus Klebsiella; species Klebsiella sp. PK01. Next base: position 897,187 of record NZ_JBYEZM010000001.1, on the reverse strand, counting down.
GCGGTTCGATGATTGAAGTTTTGCACTCTAACTTCATTCGCACCGCGCGGGCGAAAGGTCTGCCGATGCGCAGAATTATCTTCCGCCACGCGTTGAAGCCTGCGCTGCTGCCGGTGCTTTCCTATATGGGGCCGGCGTTCGTCGGCATTATCACCGGCTCAATGGTTATCGAAACGATTTACGGCCTGCCGGGTATTGGCCAGTTATTCGTCAACGGCGCGCTTAACCGCGACTACTCGCTGGTGCTTAGCCTGACGATTCTGGTCGGCGCGCTGACCATTCTGTTTAACGCGATCGTCGACGTGCTGTACGCCGTTATCGATCCGAAAATTCGCTACTGAAGCCGGAGTTCGCCATGATGTTAAGTAAGAAAAACAGCGAGGCGCTGGAGCACTTCAGTGAGAAGCTGGAGGTTGAGGGCCGTAGCCTGTGGCAGGATGCGCGTCGCCGCTTTATGCATAACCGCGCGGCGGTAGCCAGCCTGATTGTGCTGGTGATTATTGCGCTGTTTGTGACTATCGCTCCAATGTTGTCGCAGTTCTCCTATTTCGATACCGACTGGGGGATGATGTCCAACGCTCCGGATATGGAGTCTGGTCACTATTTTGGTACCGATTCATCCGGTCGCGACCTGCTGGTGCGCGTAGCGATTGGCGGACGTATTTCGCTGATGGTTGGCGTGGCCGCAGCGCTGGTGGCGGTGATCCTCGGCACCCTCTATGGTTCACTTTCCGGTTATCTCGGCGGCAAAGTGGACTCGGTGATGATGCGTTTGCTGGAAATCCTCAACTCCTTCCCGTTCATGTTCTTCGTGATCCTGCTGGTTACCTTCTTTGGTCAGAACATCCTGCTGATCTTTGTGGCGATCGGGATGGTATCTTGGCTGGATATGGCGCGTATCGTACGCGGTCAGACCCTGAGTCTGAAACGTAAAGAGTTCATCGAAGCCGCGCAGGTCGGCGGGGTCTCCACCGCGAATATCGTTATTCGCCATATCGTGCCGAACGTCCTGGGCGTGGTGGTGGTTTACGCTTCACTGCTGGTACCCAGCATGATTCTGTTCGAATCCTTCCTGAGCTTCCTCGGCCTTGGTACCCAGGAGCCGCTGAGCAGTTGGGGCGCGTTACTCAGTGATGGCGCCAACTCAATGGAAGTCTCGCCGTGGCTGTTATTGTTCCCTGCCGGGTTCCTGGTGGTAACGCTGTTCTGTTTCAACTTTATCGGCGATGGCCTGCGTGATGCCCTCGACCCGAAAGACCGCTAAGGAGCGCCGTCATGAGCACAATTGAAATGACTAAAGCGCCGCAGGCCGCGCAGCAAAGCGGTCTGCTGCTGGATGTGAAGGATCTTCGGGTGACGTTTAAAACGCCGGATGGCGATGTCACCGCGGTTAACGATCTGAATTTTAACCTGCGGGCTGGTGAAACCTTAGGTATCGTCGGTGAGTCAGGTTCCGGTAAATCGCAAACGGCATTCGCTTTAATGGGGCTGCTGGCGGCGAATGGCCATATCGGTGGTTCCGCCACTTTTAACGGTCGTGAAATCCTCAATTTGCCGGAGCGCGATCTGAATAAGCTGCGTGCCGAACAGATTTCGATGATTTTCCAGGATCCGATGACGTCGTTGAACCCTTATATGCGGGTCGGCGAGCAGCTGATGGAAGTGCTGATGCTGCATAAAGGGCTGAGCAAAGCCGCGGCTTTTGAAGAGTCGGTACGGATGCTCGATGCGGTGAAGATGCCGGAAGCGCGTAAGCGCATGAAGATGTTCCCGCACGAGTTCTCCGGCGGAATGCGCCAGCGCGTGATGATCGCCATGGCGCTGTTATGTCGGCCAAAACTGCTGATTGCCGATGAACCGACCACCGCGTTGGACGTCACCGTGCAGGCGCAGATCATGACCCTGCTTAACGAGCTGAAGCGCGAGTTTAACACCGCGATTATTATGATTACCCACGACCTCGGCGTGGTGGCGGGGATCTGCGATAAGGTACTGGTGATGTATGCCGGGCGTACCATGGAATACGGTCAGGCGCGCGATGTGTTCTACCGACCGTCGCACCCGTACTCGATCGGTTTACTCAATGCGGTACCGCGTCTCGATGGCGAAGGCGATTCCTTGCTGACGATTCCAGGCAACCCGCCGAACCTGCTGCGTCTGCCGAAAGGATGTCCGTTCCAGCCGCGCTGTCCGCATGCTATGGAAATCTGTAATAGCGCTCCGCCTCTGGAGTCGTTTGCGCCAGGTCGCCTGCGCGCCTGCTTTAAACCGGTAGGGGATCTGCTATGAACGCCGTGATCGAACAAAGAAAAGTGTTGCTCGAAATTGCTGACCTGAAAGTACATTTTGATATTAAAGATGGTAAGCAATGGTTCTGGCAGCCGTCAAAAACGCTCAAAGCGGTGGATGGCGTTACTCTGCGCCTGTATGAAGGCGAAACGCTCGGGGTGGTTGGTGAATCCGGCTGCGGTAAATCGACCTTCGCCCGCGCCATCATCGGCCTGGTGAAAGCTACCGACGGTAAAGTGGCCTGGCTTGGAAAAGATCTGTTAGGCATGAAGCCGGAAGAGTGGCGCGACGTGCGCAGCGATATCCAGATGATCTTCCAGGATCCTTTAGCATCGCTGAATCCGCGTATGACCATTGGCGAAATCATCGCTGAACCGCTGCGGACCTATCACCCGAAGATGCCACGTCAGGAAGTGCGCGATCGCGTGAAGGCGATGATGATGAAGGTCGGACTGCTGCCGAACCTGATTAACCGCTATCCGCACGAATTCTCCGGCGGCCAGTGTCAGCGCATTGGTATCGCTCGCGCGCTGATCCTTGAGCCTAAGTTGATTATTTGCGATGAGCCGGTATCGGCGCTGGATGTTTCCATCCAGGCGCAGGTGGTGAACTTACTACAACAACTGCAGCGGGAGATGGGGCTGTCGTTGATTTTTATTGCCCATGACCTGGCGGTAGTAAAACATATTTCCGACCGCGTGCTGGTCATGTATTTGGGTCATGCGGTGGAGTTAGGTACCTATGATGAGGTGTACCATAATCCGCTGCATCCTTATACCAAAGCGCTGATGTCGGCCGTACCGGTGCCGGATCCTGATCTTGAGAAGAATAAAACCATCCAACTGCTGGAAGGGGAGTTGCCTTCGCCGATTAATCCGCCTTCGGGTTGCGTGTTCCGCACCCGATGTCCATTGGCCGGGCCCGAATGCGCCAAAACGCGTCCGGTGCTGGAAGGCAGTTTCCGCCATGCGGTTTCCTGCCTGAAGGTAGACCCGTTATAATCACTTGGGCTGACTGATGTCAGCCCTTTTTTATTGTGAGGTTAACGTGGCAGTTTCGCTTTCCGCCGCCCGTTTGCGGCTTTACCATTTACTTTTCGATCAAACTCGTCGCTCCGGCCGCCGTTTTGAAGGGCTTTGCGGTTTATTCGCCCTGTTGAGCGTGGTCATTATTTTTGTTGAGTCCGGACTCGGTTCGCAGTATCACCTGTCGCTAGATGAATGGCATATTTTTGTCTGGCTGGAGTTGGGGGTCACCGCGGTCTTCACCGCGGAATATATTTTACGTGTTATCAGCTGGCCGAATCCGCTGCGCTATATCTTCAGCTTCTGGGGATTTATCGATCTGGCGACCGTTTTGCCGCTGTATGTGATGTGGCTATGGCCGGAAATGAGCCTCGAGTATGTTTTTGCCTGGCGGGCCATGCGGGTTATCCGCGCGCTGCGTATTCTTAAACTGCTGCGTTTTATGCCGTCGCTGAATATTTTTTGGCGGGCTATCGTCAGCGCCCGCCATCAGCTCATTCTGTTCTACTCGTTTATTGCTATTGTGATGGTGATTTTCGGCTCGCTGATGTATTTAATTGAAGGGCCGCAATACGGGTTTACCACCTTAAATGCTTCGGTCTATTGGGCAATCGTCACCATTACTACCGTGGGGTATGGCGACATTACGCCGCATACGCCGCTAGGGCGGATACTCGCCTCGGTGTTAATTCTCATCGGTTATTCTATCATCGCCATTCCAACCGGGCTGATAACGACCCATATGACTACGGCGCTGCAAAACCGACGCGCCCGCCGCGTTTGCCCAAACTGCAATAACGCCGAGCATGATAAAAACGCCCGTTTCTGCCACGCCTGCGGAACAGAATTACCGCAATAACGTATAAAACAAAAAGCCTGCCGATGTTACCGTCGGCAGGCTTTTTTACAGGCGCATTAGCTTAATGCTTATTCACGCCACAGAATGTGGCACAGCTTGTGATCTTTTTCGCGGCACAGCAGAACGCGAGCGAAGATATCGTTGATCTCACCGCCATCGGTATCGGCCAGGCCAATGACAACTTCGGCGAAGAAATCTGGATTGAGGTCGTAATCGACATGCTCCTGCCAGTCTTCCGCCGGGTCAAACAGCTCGGCGCCGCCGCGCTCTTCAAACTGCAGATTGAAAAGAATGATATCCGCTGGGTCTAGGTTATCTGCCGCCAGCTCAAGAAAGATATCGTAGGCCTGTTCGAGCGTTTCGTCTTCGGTCAGGCGATTGTTTAAATCCATATCCATGATTGCTACCCGTTAAGCATCTGATGGGCACGTTTTACAGCAACGGGCTGAAGAAGTAAAACAGTCGCTCTGCGATCCGCTGCCATAGCGGACGTTTGGCCCACAGTTTTGCATCCAGCAGGCGCGATCGGGAGATGTAATCGTCCTGTACCGCCGCCAGGTCTCCGCCGAAGCCCACGTCGTCTATCGCCAGCGTGATCTCGAAATTAAGCCACAGGCTGCGCATATCGAGATTAACGGTACCGACCAGGCTCAATTCGCCATCCACCAGCACGCTTTTGGTATGTAGCAGACCGCCTTCGAATTGGTAAATTTTCACGCCAGCGGCAAGCAGTTCAGTGAAGAAGGCGCGACTGGCCCAGCCTACCAGCAAGGAGTCGTTTTTACGCGGCATGATAATACTCACCTCGACACCGCGTTGGGCGGCGGTACAGATGGCGTGCAGCAGGTCATCGCTGGGGACGAAGTAGGGGGTGGTCATGATCAGATGTTCTTTCGCCGCATAGGCTGCGGTTAACAACGCCTGATGAATCAAATCTTCCGGGAAGCCGGGACCAGAAGCAATGGTATGGATGGTATGTCCATTGGCTTCCTCAAACGGCATGATGTTGACGTCCGGCGGCGGCGGCAAAATTCGCTTGCCGGTCTCAATTTCCCAGTCGCAGGAGTAGACGATACCCATCGCCGTCGCCACCGGACCTTCCATTCGCGCCATCAGATCGACCCATTGGCCGACGCCGGAATCCTGTTTGAAGTAGCGCGGGTCAACCATATTCATGCTACCGGTGTAGGCAATATAGTTGTCAATCATCACCATTTTACGGTGCTGACGCAGATCCATACGGCGTAAAAATACACGCATCAGATTCACTTTCAGCGCTTCGACCACCTCGATACCGGCGTTACGCATCATTGCCGCCCACGGGCTGCGGAAAAAGGCGACGCTACCGGCCGAATCGAGCATCAGCCGGCAATGCACGCCGCGTCGTGCGGCTGCCATCAGCGATTCCGCCACCTGGTCGGCCATCCCGCCGGGCTGCCAGATGTAGAATACCATTTCGATGTTATGCCGCGCCAGCTGGATGTCTCGAATCAGCGCCTGCATGACATCATCAGATTCGGTCAGCAGCTGTAGCTGGTTACCTTTTACGCCAGCGATCCCCTGGCGACGTTCGCACAGTTTGAACAGTGATTCGGCAACCGGGCTATTTTCTTCAGCAAAAATATGTTTGCAGCTTTTCAGGTCCGTTAGCCATTTGGCGGTGGAGGGCCACATGGCGCGAGCGCGCTCGGCTCGACGCTTACCAAGATGCAGTTCGCCGAAAGAGAGGTAAGCGATAATTCCCACCAGCGGCAGGATGTAAATGATCAGTAACCATGCCATGGCGGAAGGCACTGCGCGACGTTTCATTAAAATGCGTAATGTAACGCCGGCAATCAGTAGCCAGTAACCAAGAATGACTAGCCAGTTTACGACCGTGTAAAAGGTTGTCATAGATGAAAAATCCTTTTGAATAGCCCGATGCCATGAGTTTACGCATCATCATCCATCTGGCAAATAAAAACGCAGCGAAAGCGATGGTCAGACAGATTCATCGGTTTATAATGAGGGCTGTTTTTCACTCGTAGAGTAGTAGCAATGAAGCGTAGTAGAACGGAAGTAGGGCGCTGGCGCATGCTTAGACAAGTAAGTCGCCGTAAATCGCGCTGGCTGGAAGCCCAATCTCGCCGCAACATGCGGATTCTTTCAATCAGGAAGTGCCTGGTCAAACGGCAGCGTCATGCTTTGCTGTTCACCTTCTCTGAATTCTGAGAGTTAAAACGAAAGGCACCGCTTGCGGTGCCTATGTGTTTTAAGTGGTTGATTAAAATACTTTTTTGTAAGGTTTCACCGAGACGTGCTGATAGACGCCTGCGGCGATATAGGGGTCATCGTTGGCCCAGGACTGCGCCGCTTCCAGCGATTCAAATTCTGCGATAACCGTTGAGCCGCTAAATCCTGCCGCGCCAGGTTCATTGCTATCTACCGCGGGCATTGGGCCTGCGGTCAGTAAACGGCCTTCATCATGTAATAGTTGTAGGCGCGCCAGATGGGCAGGGCGCACCGCCTGGCGTTTTTCCAGAGAATCGGCGATATCTTCTGCGTAGATGACGTAAAGCACGGCAAGGCTCCTTAATCAAAAAATAGGCAAATCACGTGACGTGAAAGCGTTATGAGCAGCAATGTAAGATGCGCACGCCTTTAGCATGCCACGGCACGCCGGTTTTTTTCCACAAAACGAGGCAAAATTTGATGCAAGATAACACGTCTTATTGAATATGATTGCTATTTGCATTTAAAATCAGGGCATCATTTTTCAACAGAAACGACTATGAGCGCAATGACCCTTGATTTACCTCGCCGCTTTCCGTGGCCAACGCTGCTGTCCGTGGCTATCCACGGTGCCGTTGTGGCGGGGTTGCTTTATACCTCGGTACATCAGGTTATTGAAAAGCCTTCGCCTTCACAGCCAATCGAAATAACGATGGTGGCGCCGGCGGATTTAGAGCCTCCACAGGCGGCGCAGCCGGTCGTTGAACCCGTTGTTGAACCGGAGCCGGAGCCGGAACCTGAAGTGGTGCCTGAGCCGCCAAAAGAGGCGCCAGTGGTAATCCACAAACCGGAGCCGAAGCCCAAACCTAAGCCGAAACCAAAGCCTAAGCCAGAGAAAAAGGTCGAGCCGAAACGTGAGGTGAAACCCGCTGAGCCGCGTCCGGTCTCGCCGTTTGAGAATAACAATACGGCGCCTGCGCGTACCGCCCCGAGTACGACGGCGGCAACGGCAAAACCGATGACCACCGCGCCGAGCGGTCCTAAAGCGTTGAAACGCGGCGACCCTTCTTACCCGCAACGTGCGCAGGCGCTACGTATTGAAGGTGACGTGAGCGTGAAATTTGATGTTACTGCCGATGGTCGCGTGGAGAACATCCAGATAGTCTCCGCCAAGCCGGCCAATATGTTTGAGCGTGATGTCAAAACAGCGATGCGTAAATGGCGCTACGAGCCTGGCAGACCGGGTACTGGCCTGACGATGAACATCCAATTCCGCTTAAATGGCGTGAAAATGGATTAATCCTGCTGATGAAAAAGGCCCCTTTGAGGGCCTTTTTTTACGCTTCTTGCAGGGCTTCATCGAGCGCTTTTTGCGCGGTAACCAGGTGTTGGCCGCCGAACAGAATCGCCCGATTAAGTAAGGTATATAGCTGGTAAATCGGTTGTCGTTCAAGGAAGCCAGCAGGCAGCGGCGAGACCGACTGGTAACCGTCATAAATCTGCGGCGGCTGTTCCGGATGAAGTGGCAGCATAGCCAAATCGCATTCGCGATCGCCCCAATAACACGCCGGATCGAAAATATACGGGCCATTGGGCCCCAGCGCGCAGTTCCCTGACCACAAGTCGCCATGTAATAAAGAAGGCTGCGGCTGATGGTTGCTGAGCCGCCGCTGTACGGTGTCGACAATGCTGTCGATATCGCCGAAGTGCAGCCCTTTTTCCGCCGCTAGCTCCAGCTGCCAGCCAATGCGTTGTTCAGCGAAAAACGTTGACCAGCGGCGCTGCCAGGCATTCGGCTGCGGGGTCGTCGACAGATCGTTGTCAAAATCAAGGCCAAACTGCGGCTGATCGCTCCACTGATGTAAATGGGCTATTTGCTGACCGAGCAGAAACGCGTTATGTGCATCCAGCGGGCGCGGCGGTAAATATTCCATCACCAGAAAGCTGTAATCCCGATCGCTGCCGACGGCGAAGACCTGCGGAACGCTAACGGTTTTACAGCGCGAGAGCAGCTCCAGCTGATCCGCCTCCGCGGTAAAAATGGGGAGCAGCTCGCGTTCATCGCATTTGACGAAATAATCTTTCCCGCCAAAACGTAAATGCCAGGCGGCATGGATTTCTCCGCCGGGTAGCTCGTTGCGCAGTTCGATTTCAGCGCCGTCAGTGTGCTGCTCGCTTAACAAATTGCTAATAGCTTGCCACATGCTGTCTCTCCCCATGTTTTCCACCATATCATAAGGTTAGCGTATAACCTGGCCGTAAAGTACGAGCTAACGCACAACTGGCGCCTTCAGCGGTGGCGATCGCACTTATTGAGCTTTTAACCATTCGCTAAATGTGGTGATGGCGATCTCTGCCGGTCTGCCTAAGGCCGTTTCCGCAAGACCTGCGCTTAAAGCCCGGACGTCGTCGGCGCTCTGCGCGCTCAGCAGGCCAAATGTGTTGGTGCCTAATTCATGAGTTTTGCCATCATCATCGTTGAGCGTCAGGACAAAACCTGCGCGGATGAAATGATTGCTGAGCTCATTTATCTCGGTCAGCGCCTGTTCCTGAAATTTAACGGTGATCACGTGCGCGGTAATATCGTTGCTCATTTTTCACTCTGTTGTTATGCATGGAATTTCTAGCATAGACCATGATGGCGAATTGACCCCCTTCACCGGAGCGAAGGGGGGCGAGACTAGCGGCCACACAGGTAATCGTAGATTTTCTGCGTATTGGCTAAGGAACAGAGACGGGTGCCGTGGTTAATCGTGGCGGCGCTGCCGGCGGCGACGCCAAAGCGGACCATATCTTCCAGCGAGGCGTGCTCGGCGAGACGCAAAGTCATCGCGCCGACCATACTGTCGCCGGCGCCGACGGTGCTTTGGCTTTTCATCGGCGGCGGCACCACCTGTACGCTACCGTTGGAATCAACACCCAGCGCCCCCTGCGGGCCCAGCGAAACCACTACCCGGCGTACTTTTCCGGAGCGGATGAGCTCCAGCGCGGCATTGCGCACATCGTCCGGCTGGCTGAGGTCGCGCTGTACCAGCGCGCTGAGTTCTTTCTGGTTAGGTTTGACCAGTTCGATATTGCCAACGTCCAGCGCGGCGGCCAGCGCATCGCCAGAGCTGTCGATGATGCAACGCAGCCCGTGTTGCTGGGCATTTTTTACCAGTTGAGTCAGATGCCCGACGCTGATACCGGGCGGCAGACTGCCGCTGATAACCAGCAGAGAACCGGGCTCAATCGCCAGCACTTTCTCTTCCAGGCGGCGGAATTCATCTTCGGTTAGCGCCGCGCCGGGCATGACAAAGCGATATTGTTCGCCGCTGGCATCGACATGCACATGTAAGTTTTGCCGCGTCCAGTCGCGGGTTTCTACTGTTTCGACCGGGACCTGCTCATCAGCCATCAGGGCTGAAAGATGCTCGCCGGTGGCGCCCCCAACCGGAAAAATCGCCGTCGCTTTACCGCCCAGAAAAGTAATCGCCCGGGCGACGTTGATGCCGCCGCCGCCGGGTTCGAAAACCGGAGCGCTACAGCGTAATTTGCCTTCGGGGTAAATTTGCGGCGTCAGCGTTGCGCTGTCGAGTGATGGGGCTAGCGTGAGCGTATAAATTTTGGTCATCCTGTTCCTCCTTAATACGAATAAAGCTGCTTTTTTAAGCATGGCACCGAAATGGAGTGAGGGGAAGCGGGGCGGGCGGCGGATTTACAAAGATGTCTGTGTTTTTATCTTTATGAAATAAAGATTGTTTTGGGAACCGTCTTATTCAAAAAACGAAATAGCAACTGATTGCTAAGTTATTCGTGCTTTTTTATAATCAAGCGCCTTTCTTAAGACTCGCATTCAGCGCGCCTCGCGAAAGTTTCCGGGACCTGTCGGGTCTCCTTAAATGTTGTACGGACTCTAAATTCAATGAAGGGATCTCTGGTCCATTCATCATTTGTACTGTCCTGAAGATATGTATTTTAGAGAGTTATAATGAAGCTTTTGAAGACAGTACCCGCAGCGGCATTGCTGGCGGGGGGGCTTTTTGCGTCTGTAAACGCACTGGCCGATGATTCCGTTTTTACCGTCATGGATGACCCTTCCACTGCTAAGAAACCTTTCGAAGGTGCTGTGAATGCGGGTTATCTCGCTCAGTCCGGCAACACGAAAAGCTCCTCAATGACCGCTGACTCAACGCTGACCTGGTACGGCGATACCACGGCCTGGTCACTGTGGGGCAACGCGAGCAACACGTCCTCTAACGATCAACGCTCTTCGGAAAAATATGCCGTTGGCGGTCGTAGTCGTTATAACCTGACCGATATGAACTACGTATTTGGTCAGGCCAGCTGGCTGACCGACCGCTACAACGGTTATCAACAGCGCGACGTCCTGACCGCCGGTTATGGTCGCCAGATCCTCAACGGCCCGGTTCACAGCCTGCGTTTTGAATTTGGTCCGGGCGTGCGTTATGACGAATATACCGATGGCGATAACGAAACTCAGCCGCTGGGTTACGCGTCCGGAACCTGGGCGTGGCAGATGACCGACAACGCTAAATTTACGCAAGGTGTTTCGGTATTCGGGGCTGAAGACACGACGCTGAATTCGGAAAGTGCATTAAACGTGGCCATCAACGCCCACTTTGCGCTACGCGTCGCCTATAACCTGACGTGGAACTCGCAGCCGCCGGCCTCGGCGCCGGAGCATACCGACCGCCGCACCACCTTGTCGCTCGGTTATAAAATGTAATTTTTCAGGCCGGGCAGCCGGCCTGATTCCTGTTGTTTCCTGCCGGGTATGAATACTCACTATAACGGATGATTTTTTCATTCGTTTTTTAGCGGTGGGGGGATTTATTTATGTATGCAGATAATTTATCGATTAATTAACCGCGTGGTATGAGCGGGAATTGCCACGATTAATTGTCAGCGCCCCTTGCTATTTAAAAGAAGAATAACCATTTAGTTATTGCGTCTTTAATCGCGCACTAATGATGTGTACACTAACACCCGGTGTTATCAACGAGCGGCTGCAGGTGAGGGCGGTTCAATAGATAGACGGGCGTACTCATATTTTCGCAGAGTGAAGCGGGAGCTGAGCCACAACTCGTTGATAATTATGATTATATTGTTTTGTATGTGCTCTTTCGTGTGGGGCACCACTGCAAATAAGGACATAAAATGCCTGTAATTACGCTTCCTGATGGCAGCCAACGCCATTTCGACCACGCAGTTAGCCCGATGGATGTTGCTCTGGATATCGGTCCAGGCCTGGCAAAAGCCACCATCGCCGGACGTGTTAACGGTGAGCTGGTTGATGCCTGCGACCCGATCGAAAATGATTCCACGCTTTCTATTATCACCGCAAAAGATGAAGACGGTCTGGAGATCATTCGTCACTCCTGCGCGCACCTGTTAGGTCATGCGATCAAGCAGCTGTGGCCGAACACTAAAATGGCCATTGGCCCGGTTGTCGACAACGGTTTTTACTATGATGTCGATCTGGACCACACCCTGACTCAGGAAGACATCGACGCGCTCGAAAAACGTATGCACGAGCTCGCCGAGAAAAACTACGATGTCATCAAGAAGAAAGTCAGCTGGCACGAAGCGCGTGAAACCTTCGTGAAGCGCGGCGAAACCTATAAAGTTTCCATTCTTGACGAAAACATCGGCCATGATGACAAGCCTGGCTTGTATCATCACGAAGAATATATCGATATGTGCCGCGGCCCGCACGTACCGAATATGCGTTTCTGCCATCACTTCAAACTGATGAAAACCGCTGGCGCGTACTGGCGTGGCGACAGCAACAATAAAATGTTGCAGCGTATCTACGGTACCGCGTGGGCAGATAAAAAAGCGCTGAACGCCTACCTGCAGCGTCTGGAAGAAGCCGCTAAGCGTGACCACCGTAAAATCGGGAAACAGCTTGACCTGTATCATATGCAGGAAGAAGCACCGGGTATGGTGTTCTGGCACAATGACGGCTGGACCATCTTCCGTGAACTGGAAACTTTCGTTCGCTCGAAGCTGAAAGAGTATCAGTATCAGGAAGTCAAAGGCCCGTTCATGATGGACCGTGTGCTGTGGGAAAAAACCGGCCACTGGGACAACTACAAAGATGCGATGTTCACCACCTCTTCCGAGAACCGTGAATACTGCATTAAGCCGATGAACTGCCCGGGTCACGTGCAGATCTTCAACCAGGGGTTGAAATCTTACCGCGATCTGCCGCTGCGTATGGCTGAATTCGGTAGCTGCCACCGTAATGAGCCGTCGGGCGCGCTGCATGGTCTGATGCGCGTTCGCGGCTTTACTCAGGATGATGCGCATATCTTCTGTACTGAAGATCAGGTTCGCGATGAAGTGAACGCCTGTATTCGTATGGTTTATGATATGTACAGCACCTTTGGCTTCGAGAAAATCGTCGTCAAGCTGTCTACTCGCCCGGAAAAACGTATCGGTAGCGACGAGACCTGGGATCGCGCGGAAGCGGATCTGGCGGTGGCGCTGGAAGAAAACAACATCCCATTTGAATATCAACTGGGCGAAGGGGCGTTCTACGGCCCGAAAATTGAATTTACCCTGTATGACTGCCTCGATCGTGCATGGCAGTGCGGTACTGTACAGCTGGACTTCTCCCTGCCGCAGCGTTTAAGCGCCTCTTATGTTGGCGAAAACAACGAGCGTCAGGTACCGGTAATGATTCACCGCGCGATTCTCGGCTCGCTGGAGCGCTTCATCGGCATCCTGACCGAAGAGTTCGCTGGCTTCTTCCCAACCTGGCTTGCGCCAGTGCAGGTAGTGGTCATGAATATTACTGATTCTCAGTCTGAATACGTTAACGAATTGACGCGTAAACTACAAAATGCGGGCATTCGCGTAAAAGCGGACTTGAGAAATGAGAAGATTGGCTTTAAAATCCGCGAGCACACTTTACGTCGTGTCCCGTATATGTTGGTCTGTGGCGACAAAGAAGTCGAAGCCGGCAAAGTGGCCGTGCGTACCCGTCGCGGTAAAGACCTCGGCAGCATGGACGTAAATGAAGTGATCGAGAAGCTGCAACAAGAGATTCGCAGCCGCAGTCTTCAACAACTGGAGGAATAAGGTATTAAAGGCGGAAAACGAGTTCAAACGGCACGTCCGAATCGTATTAATGGCGAGATTCGCGCCCAGGAAGTTCGCTTAACTGGTCTGGAAGGTGAGCAGCTGGGTATTGTGAGTCTGAGAGAAGCTATCGAAAAGGCTGAAGAGGCTGGAGTAGATTTAGTTGAAATCAGCCCTAACGCCGAACCGCCAGTTTGTCGTATCATGGACTACGGCAAGTTCCTTTATGAAAAGAGTAAGTCTTCTAAGGAACAGAAGAAGAAGCAGAAAGTTATCCAGGTTAAGGAAATTAAATTCCGCCCTGGTACTGATGAAGGTGACTATCAGGTAAAACTCCGCAGCCTGATTCGCTTTCTCGAAGATGGCGATAAGGCCAAGATCACGCTGCGTTTCCGCGGTCGTGAGATGGCCCACCAGCAGATCGGTATGGAAGTGCTTAATCGCGTGAAAGACGATCTGGTTGAACTGGCAGTAGTCGAATCCTTCCCAACGAAGATCGAAGGCCGCCAGATGATCATGGTGCTCGCTCCGAAGAAGAAACAGTAAGGCCATCAAGTAACATTCCGGTGGGCTTCGGCTCACTGGTTTGTTCGCCTTTGTTTCGTTTATTAACAATGCGAAGTGGAAGTTATTAAAATGCCAAAAATTAAGACCGTACGCGGTGCTGCAAAGCGCTTCAAAAAAACCGGTAAAGGTGGTTTTAAGCACAAGCACGCTAACCTGCGTCACATTCTGACCAAAAAAGCTACCAAGCGTAAACGTCACCTGCGTCCGAAAGCCATGGTTTCCAAAGGCGATCTGGGCCTGGTAATCGCGTGCCTGCCGTACGCATAAGTCGTTAACCCTTTTAACTTTTTAATTAGAATAGATACAGGAGAGCACATATGGCTCGCGTAAAACGTGGTGTAGTTGCCCGTGCACGTCACAAGAAAATTTTGAAACAAGCTAAAGGTTACTACGGTGCGCGTTCTCGCGTATACCGCGTTGCCTTCCAGGCTGTTATCAAAGCTGGTCAGTACGCTTATCGTGACCGTCGTCAGAAAAAGCGTCAGTTCCGCCAACTGTGGATTGCGCGTATCAACGCAGCAGCACGTCAGAACGGTATTTCTTACAGCAAATTCATCAACGGCCTGAAAAAAGCCTCTGTTGAAATCGACCGTAAGATCCTGGCTGACATCGCCGTATTCGACAAATTAGCGTTCACCGCTCTGGTCGAAAAAGCGAAAGCAGCTCTGGCATAAGCCAGTTGAAAGAGGGAGCTTGTCTCCCTCTTTTCGTTTCAACACTATCAATACATTGACTTTTATCCGTGCAGGCTTTTCAATACAGGTCTGACATTTCTTACCAGACAAGGTAATGCAAGCATGAATGCTGCTATTTTCCGCTTCTTTTTTTACTTTAGCACCTGAACTCAGGAGGCTAGCGCGTGAAAGAAGAAACGGAAAACAGCGCCAGAAAGCCTCCCCTGTGGAGGCTTTTTTCGTATATAGATTCGGGATATTTATTTCACTAAAACCGGTGTCTGCACCGACATAATGAGGAAAACCATGTCACATCTCGCAGAGCTGGTTGCCAGTGCCAAGGCAGCCATTAACGAGGCATCAGATGTTGCCGCGCTGGACAACGTCCGCGTTGAATATCTGGGTAAAAAAGGGCATCTGACCCTGCAAATGACCACCCTGCGTGAGTTGCCGCCGGAAGAGCGTCCGGCAGCGGGTGCGGTCATTAACGAAGCGAAAGAGCAGGTGCAGCAGGCGCTGAACGCGCGTAAGGCTGAACTGGAAGGCGCCGCGCTCAATGCCCGTCTGGCCGCAGAGACCATCGACGTCTCGCTGCCGGGTCGCCGCATCGAAAATGGTGGTTTGCATCCGGTTACCCGCACTATCGACCGTATCGAAAACTTCTTCGGCGAACTCGGCTTCACCGTGGCGACTGGCCCGGAAATCGAAGATGATTATCATAACTTCGATGCGCTGAACATTCCGGGTCACCATCCGGCGCGCGCTGACCACGATACCTTCTGGTTCGATGCGACCCGTCTGCTGCGTACTCAGACTTCTGGCGTACAGATCCGCACCATGGAAAACCAGCAGCCGCCAATTCGTATTATCGCGCCGGGCCGCGTCTATCGTAACGATTACGATCAGACCCACACCCCGATGTTCCATCAGATGGAAGGTCTGATTGTCGATAAGAACATCAGCTTCACCAATCTGAAGGGTACCCTGCACGATTTCCTGAATAACTTCTTCGAAGAAGATCTGCAGGTACGATTCCGTCCGTCCTACTTCCCGTTCACCGAACCGTCTGCAGAAGTTGACGTGATGGGTAAAAACGGTAAATGGCTGGAAGTACTGGGCTGCGGCATGGTGCACCCGAACGTTCTGCGTAACGTCGGCATCGATCCGGAAGTTTACTCCGGCTTCGCCTTCGGCATGGGCATGGAGCGTCTGACCATGCTGCGTTATGGCGTGACCGATTTGCGCGCATTCTTCGAAAACGATCTGCGTTTCCTCAAACAGTTTAAATAAGGGCAGGACAGAACAATGAAATTCAGTGAACTGTGGTTACGCGAATGGGTTAACCCGGCGATCGACAGCGAAGCGCTGTCCGATCAGATTACCATGGCGGGCCTGGAAGTTGACGGCGTTGAGCCGGTGGCCGGTAGCTTCAACGGCGTGGTCGTCGGTGAAGTGGTCGAGTGCGGCCAGCATCCGAATGCTGACAAACTGCGCGTTACTAAAGTCAATGTCGGCGGCGAGCGTCTGCTCGATATTGTCTGCGGCGCGCCGAACTGCCGCCAGGGGCTGAAGGTGGCCGTCGCGACCATTGGCGCCGTACTGCCGGGTGATTTTAAAATTAAAGCGGCGAAACTGCGCGGCGAACCGTCGGAAGGGATGCTGTGCTCTTTCTCCGAGTTGGGTATTTCCGACGACCATAGCGGTATCATCGAACTGCCGGCCGATGCGCCGATCGGTACCGATATTCGCGAATACCTCAAGCTTGACGATAACACCATTGAAATCAGCGTTACGCCAAACCGCGCCGACTGCCTGGGTATCATCGGCGTGGCGCGCGATGTCGCTGTGCTGAACAAAGCGCCGCTGAACGCGCCGGAAATCACTCCGGTTGCCGCCACCATCGATGACGTGCTGCCGATTCAGGTTGACGCGCCGCAGGCGTGCCCGCGCTATCTGGGCCGCGTGGTGAAAGGCATCAACGTCAAAGCGCCAACCCCGCTGTGGATGAAAGAGAAACTGCGTCGCTGCGGTATCCGCTCCATCGATGCGGTGGTTGACGTGACCAACTACGTGCTGCTTGAGCTGGGCCAGCCGATGCACGCCTTTGACCGCGACCGCATTGACGGCGGTATCGTGGTGCGGATGGCGAAAGAGGGCGAAACGCTGGTGCTGCTGGACGGCTCTGAAGCTAAGCTCGACAGCGATACGCTGGTCATTGCTGACCATAATAAAGCGCTGGCGATGGGCGGTATCTTCGGCGGCGAACATTCCGGCGTTAACGACGAAACCCAGAACGTGCTGCTGGAATGCGCGTTTTTCAGCCCGCTGTCTATCACCGGCCGCGCGCGCCGTCATGGCCTGCACACCGATGCATCCCACCGCTACGAGCGCGGCGTCGATCCGGCCCTGCAGTATAAAGCGCTGGAGCGTGCAACCCGTCTGCTGATCGACCTGTGTGGCGGTGAAGCCGGTCCGATTATCGATGTGACCAACGAAGAGACGCTGCCAAAACGCGCCACCATCACCCTGCGCCGCAGCAAGCTGGATCGCCTGATTGGCCATCATATTGATGACGCGCAGGTGAGCGATATTCTGCAGCGCCTGGGTTGCGAAGTGACCGTTGGTCAGGACGAGTGGCAGGCCGTTGCGCCAAGCTGGCGTTTCGATATGGAGATCGAAGAAGACCTGGTTGAAGAAGTGGCCCGCGTCTACGGCTACAACAACATTCCTGACGAGCCGGTACAGGCGGGTCTGATCATGGGTACTCACCGTGAAGCGGACCTGTCGCTGAAGCGCGTGAAAACGCTGCTGAACGACAAAGGTTATCAGGAAGTCATTACCTACAGCTTTGTTGACCCGAAAGTACAGCAGCTAATCCATGCCGGTGAAGAAGCGCTGATTCTGCCAAGCCCGATCTCCAGTGAAATGTCGGCGATGCGCCTGTCGCTGTGGACCGGTCTGTTGGGCACCGTCGTCTACAACCAGAACCGCCAACAGAGCCGCGTACGCATCTTTGAGAGCGGTCTGCGCTTCGTGCCGGATACGCAGGCGCCGCTGGGCATTCGTCAGGATGTGATGCTGGCCGGGGTGATTAGCGGTAACCGCTACGAAGAGCACTGGAACCTGGCAAAAGAAACCGTCGATTTCTATGATTTGAAAGGCGATCTGGAATCTGTTCTTGACCTGACCGGTAAATTAGCCGATATCGAATTCCGCGCAGAAGCGGCTACCGCACTGCATCCGGGACAATCCGCGGCGATTTATCTGAAAGGTGAACGCATTGGTTTCATTGGGGTTGTTCATCCGGAACTGGAACGTAAACTGGATCTCAACGGCCGCACTCTGGTGTTTGAAATTGAGTGGAACAAGCTTGCAGACCGCGTGGTGCCTCAGGCGCGCGAAATTTCCCGCTTCCCGGCGAACCGTCGCGATATCGCGGTACTGGTCGCGGAAAACGTCCCTGCAGCCGATGTTTTGGCCGAATGTAAGAAAGTTGGCGTAAATCAGGTAGTTGGCGTAAACTTATTTGACGTGTACCGTGGTAAGGGTGTGGCGGAAGGCTTTAAGAGCCTTGCGATTAGCC
Source organism: Klebsiella sp. PK01 (assembly GCF_057624675.1). NCBI lineage: Bacteria > Pseudomonadati > Pseudomonadota > Gammaproteobacteria > Enterobacterales > Enterobacteriaceae > Klebsiella > Klebsiella sp. PK01. Next base: position 878,890 of record NZ_JBYEZM010000001.1, on the reverse strand, counting down.
TGATCCTTCAGGATACCAGCCGTACACTCGAAGAAGAGGAGATTGCCGCTACCGTTGCCAAATGTGTAGAGGCATTAAGAGAGCGATTCCAGGCATCATTGAGGGATTGAACCTATGGCGCTTACAAAAGCTGAAATGTCAGAATATCTGTTTGATAAGCTTGGGCTTAGCAAGCGGGATGCCAAAGAACTGGTAGAGTTGTTTTTCGAAGAGATCCGTCGTGCTCTGGAAAACGGAGAACAGGTAAAACTCTCCGGGTTTGGCAACTTCGATTTGCGTGATAAGAACCAACGCCCGGGACGTAACCCGAAAACGGGGGAAGATATTCCCATTACAGCCCGGCGTGTGGTGACCTTCAGACCCGGACAGAAGTTAAAAAGCCGTGTCGAAAACGCTTCACCCAGAGAGAAATAATCTGGACTGACTAATTAAAAAGGCCGCTATGCGGCCTTTTTTCTTACCTAATTTATCTTACGCTTTTACGGCGGTGACCATGATCTCCACCAGAATATCTGGCCGCGCCATCTCGGCCTGAACGGCTGCCCGCGCCGGGCTATGGCCTTCCGGCATCCACTTCACCCAGACCTCATTAAACGCCGCAAAATCGCGTGAGATATCTTTAAGCCAGATTTGTGCGGAAAGGATGTGCTGCTTGTCGCTATCGGCCGCGGCCAGCAGGGCGTCGATCTTCTCCAGTACTTCGCGGGTTTGCAGCGCAATATCATCAGTGCTGCTTTTCGGCGTTTGGCCGGAGAGGAACACCAGATTGCCATATTCGACGCTGGCGGAAAGTCGGGGTTGCGGATTATTACGAATAATTGTCATGCGGATTGTTTCCATGTCAGACCATCTAAAGAAATTGCCGGCGCTTCGCCGTCGAGGAGCGCTCCCAGCACCACGGCGCTGCCGGCCGCGAGCGTAAAACCAAGGCTACCCTGGCCGAGATTCATCCACAGATTCTGGTATCCGGCGCGCCCCAGCATCGGTGGGCCCGCGGGCGTCGACGGACGCATACCGGTCCAGGCTTCGGCCTCATCCAGCCCCTGTAGATCGGGAAAGCTGCTAGCGACGATTTTCTTCAGCGCCTGAACGCGGCTATCACGTAGTTCATCCCCGTCGTAGCCGATATCCACCATCGCCGCGATGCGCAACTGTTCTCCCAGGCGGGCGTAAACGATTTTGTGTCCGTAGTCGGTCACGCTGATATCCGGCGCGATCCCGGCCTCTTTAGGATAGGGAAGGGTCAGGCTGTATCCCTTCAGCGCGCACAGCGGCACGCGCACGCCCAGATGACCCAGCAGCGGGCCGCTACCGTTGCCGGCGGCGACGACATAATCATCGCCGGTTATCGTACCGCGGCTGGTCTCAAGCGAACTGATGCGCCCGTCGCGTTTATTGAGCTTGAGCACCTCGCAGTGGGTGAGCAGGCTGAAGTTGCTACTGGCATTGAGTTTGTCGAGCAGGGCGAGACAGAATTTATGGCAGTCTGCCGTTTCATCTCCCGGTGAATAAATCCCGCCCTGTAGCGAATGGCTGATGTGTTTCAGCGCCGGTTCCAGCTGCAGGCAGGCTTCGGCGCTTAGCGCATGCTGGTACTGCGGATTCATTCCTTTCGCTGCTTTATGAAAGTCATATTCCCGACGATGGATAATAAGTTTGCCGCTACGCCGCCAGTGAAAATCGGCAAGATTATCTTCATCAAGCCACGACTGCATGACCTGACGACTGAGCAGGGATAAGCGCAAAATATGATCGCCGTTAATTTTGTTGCTTTGGCTATTGCAGGCACGCAGAAACTGCAACAGCCAGCGCCACTGCTGGAAAGACATTTGCAGGCGCATATTCAGCGGCGAATCGGCTTTGCCCATCCATTTAATTCCCTGCAGGGGGACGCCGCGGTCGGCAAGCGGCGCGACGTAGCGGTAGCTTAGCTGCCCGCCGTTGGCAAAGCTGGTGGCGCTGCCCGGCTCGGCGTTGCGCTCCAGCAGTTGAACCTGGTGTCCGCTCTTAATTAATACCCAGGCGGTGGCCAGTCCCACCACGCCGCCGCCGATAATCACAATGCGTTTTTTCATAACCTGATATATCCACCGCTGATAAATATCTTGCGGTTATGTCAAAGCATTTACCCTTGCGGCGCAATTGACTTTTTATGGTCAGGGTATAACTGCAGGTTAATTCCTTTGAGCTGTTGACGCAGCTGTCGACACAGAAAATCGACAAATTTCTGCGTGATTGGGCTGAGCGAAACATCGGCGCGACGCAGCAGGCAAAGGTTAATTTTCATCGGCGGCGTAATGGGGTGAATCATTTCCGGCGACAGATTATGCCGCGCCGAGAAAATATCGGTAATGCTGCAGCCGATGCCGCGCTTCACGAACTCGGTGGCCATGTAATAGGTCTGCACGTTAAGCCGGGTGGTGGAAAAGTCACGGCGAGTGGCGATGGCGGCAGAGAGCGAATGCGGCCCCGGCGAGATCCAGCGCTGCTGATCGATCTCCTTGATGTCCACCGCGCCTTGTCGGTAGTCGCGGTCGATATAGACCAGCGGCACTTCGGCAATCAGGGTGGTGATGATCTCCCCCTGCTGGACCGGCTGCAGCGTCAGCGCTAAATCTATTTCGCGCAGATCCAATTTCTTGACCAACGTCTCAGTATGCTCGGTGGTTAAGGTCATCACCAGATTACTGTTTTGCTGATAAAAATCGGTCACCAGCTCCGGCACCAGGCTTAATCCAAGGCTTGGTAAACAGCCTAAGGCGATCTTGGCGCGCGGGTCGCGGGCCAGATTATCGGCCAGCAGGCGCAGGTTATCGAGATCCTGATAAATGCTCTGCGCCTTTTCAAAAAGTGTGAGCGCTTCGCTACTCGGCAGCAGCTTGCCTCGTACCCGCTGAAACAGCTTAAAGCCGAGCTTAAGCTCGGCGTTTTTTAACGCTTTACTGGCGGCCGGCTGGGAGATATTCAGCGATTCCGCCGCGCGTGAGAGAGAGCCGCAAGTCATCACGGCGTAGAAGATTTCCAGATGGCGCAGTTTCATGAACAGTTAACTCAGGGTTATAGCTTGCCGATAAAAAGTCATTTTCTACTAACACTAAATTAACATAAATTTAATCGCCAATCAGCGCTTCGGTTACATATTGCGCTGCTGGTACCGTCTTCAGGCGGTCTTTTACGTTCTCAGAACCATTCCCTTTGTACCCTGCAAACCCTCAGGCCATGAAGCCAATAATGATAACGAGGGGGGATATTTTCTGAGCAGGCCCGAATACGCCAACCTGCAATTACGGTCGGTTTTAATGGCTTTAAGGAGTTATATGAGTGACTCAACGCTCGCTGGCAATACCCTCGCCAGACGAAATATCACGAGAAAAAACGTTGTTATTGGCCTGTTATTGGTGCTTTTTGTGTTAACCGCGTGGTGGTGCCATGGCCGCCCGAGCAGTGAACTCGGCCTGTTGGGCTTTACGCCATTAGTGGCGTTAGCGGTGCTGTCGCTGGTCGGTGTCGATATTGTGTTGGCGGTGATTTCTTCGATTATCATCGCCATGATTATGACCTCGACCGGATTGCCGGAAATGGGCACCATGCTGGCGAAATCCACCGGTTCGTTTATTGCCACCGTCGGGCTGATTATTATGCTCGGCGCCGGGGTGGGTGAAGTCGCCACTCGTACCGGCGCCGCGGTTGAGTTAGTGAAATTTGTGGTTCACCGCATCGGCCTTTCCAGCCAGACGCGGGTGAAGTTCGGCATCGTTGTATCTTCGATTTTAATCTGCGGCTCGCTGGGCACAATGGCCGGTGGTAACGCGATTATCGTCGCGGTGATCATCCCGGTGGCGGCTGCGGTACGCTTAACGCCGCCGACGGTGGCTGCGCTGATGATGACCGCCGGTTCGGTAGGGTTGTTTACCGGGCCGTTTACGCCCAGTACCGTCACCATCCTGAGCCTCGGCGGATTGAGCTATCCTGATTATCTGCTGTACGTTGGCCTGCCGATGAGCGCAGTCACGTTATTGGCCGGCTGGGTGATGGCGGGGCGGATCCAGAAGATGACCGAAGGTAAACTGCGCTATGAAGTCGATCTCACGGAGAAGCCAACAGAAGCACTGAGCGCCGCGCAGCTGCGTCGGCGTAAGCTTAGCGCACTGGCCTTCGCGGCAACGATTATTGTAATGGCGGTCATTGGCGTGGTGATCAAAGCCGGATTCAGCTTTGCGATTATCGTGATGCTACTGGTAGCCCTGATTACCGGGCTGGTGGGCGGCCTGCGCCCGACGCAGATCCTGCAGGCGCTGTACCACGGTTGTGGCCGTCTGGTGTGGATGTTTATTCTGTACTGGCTGTATAACCCGATCCTGGAGCTGATGGATGGCCTTCATGCCTATCAGGGGCTGCTCGACTATACCCAGCCGCTGCTGGAAGGCATTTCGCCTGCCTGGCTGTGCTTTTGCATCTTCGCTTTCAATATTATTGGTCACGTACCGGGGGCGGCGGTGGCGCAGATGACCTTCACCCACAAAATTTTCGGCCCGATGCTGATGGCCGCCGGCGTACCGCCGCAGGGAACCACTGCGGTGCTGCTGGCCTCTTCGCAGGTCGACTGGTTTGGCCCATTCCCCTCTTCGGATATGTTTGGTCAGATGGGGCTGGCGCAGTCTACCCATCTGAAATACATGCTGTATAACGGCTGGGCGATTGTGGTGGCGAATATCATTCTCTTCGCGCTACTGTTCCAGATACTGGTGTAACTTCCGTTTTCACGCAGGCGTCCTGGCGAGCACTGACGTCTGCGTGAAGATTGCTCTGCGTTTTTCCTTTTCTCCCCGCCATCGCCACCGTAAAATCAATCACCTCGCTCACTTGCCTCCGGGACTTATGCAGACCTTCGTCGATATTCAACAGCGCCATAACCGTCGTTGGCTAACCGCCTTAACGCTGATTCTGCTCGTCACATTGACTATTAGCCTGTGCGCCGGTGACCAGTGGATCCCGCCGCAGGAGTGGTTTAGCGCCAAAGGCGAGCTGTTTATCTGGCAAATCCGCCTGCCGCGCACGCTGGCGGTGCTGTTAGTGGGGGCGGCGCTGGCGCTTTCCGGGGCGATCATGCAGGCGCTGTTTGAAAATCCGTTGGCGGAGCCGGGTCTGCTGGGCGTTTCTAACGGTGCGGGCGTTGGGCTGATTGCCGCCGTGCTGTTAGGCCACGGCGTGTTACCCATGTGGGCGCTGGGGCTGTGCGCCATTGCCGGCGCGCTGCTGATTACCTTTATTCTGCTCCGTTTCGCCCGGCGCCACCTGTCCACCAGCCGTCTGCTGCTGGCGGGCGTGGCGCTCGGCATTATTTGTAGCGCGTTGATGACCTGGGCGGTCTATTTCTCAACCTCTTTTGACCTGCGCCAGCTGATGTACTGGATGATGGGGGGTTTTGGCGGCGTCGACTGGCAGCAGCTGTGGCTGATGCTGGCGCTAATACCGGTGCTGCTGTGGGTATGCTGGCAGTCGCAGCCGCTGAACTTACTGGCGTTGGGCGAAGTCTCGGCGCGTCAGCTCGGCCTGCCGCTGTGGTTATGGCGAAAACTACTGGTGGTGGCCACCGGCTGGCTGGTCGGCGTCAGCGTGGCGCTAGCGGGGGCGATTGGCTTTATTGGTCTGGTGATCCCGCATATTTTGCGCCTGTGCGGCCTGAGCGATCATCGGGTGCTGCTTCCCGCCTGCCTGTTAGCTGGCGCCAGCGCGCTGCTCGGCGCCGATATCATCGCCCGTCTGGCGTTATCGGCGGCGGAATTACCGATCGGCGTGGTGACGGCGACGCTGGGGGCGCCGGTGTTCATCTGGTTGCTGCTGCGTTCGGGGCGACGGGGGTAGGGAGACGCCGTCATAGTGGACGGCGTCGGGTGACGATTACCAGCCTTTGATGGCATCGCCTTTATAGACTTCCTGCGCTTTATCGGCGACTTCCCTGGTCTGGAAGGCCTCTTTCAGCTCCTGAATTTTCTTGCTGTCTTTATTATCCTCGCGCGAGACGATCGCATTCACATAAGGTGAATCCGGGCCTTCCATAAACAGGCCATCGCGGGCGGCGGATAAACCGACCTGCGCCGAGAAATTAGTGTTGATGATGGCAAGCGTTACGTTCGGATCGTCGAGCGTACGGGTCAGCTGCGGAGTATCGACTTCAACAATCTTCAGATGTTTCGGATTATCGATGATATCCAGCGTGGTGGGCAGATAGCCGACACCATCTTTCAGCTTGATTAATCCTTGCGCCTGTAACAGCAGCAGGCTGCGGCCGAGGGTGGTGGTTTCGTTAGAGATAGAGACGGTCGCGCCGTCAGGCAGTTCGCTGATATTTTTGATTTTGCGCGAATAGGCGGCAATCGGGAAGACGAACGTTTTACCGACGATAGCGAATTTATAGCCGCGCTCTTTCGACTGCGCCTCGAGATAGGGCAGCGTCTGGAAGGCGTTAGCATCGACATCTTTATTATTTAACGCTTCATTCGGCAGGACATAATCATTAAAAGAGATAACCTCAACGTCGAGGTTATATTTGTCTTTTGCTACCTGCTCTACGACTTTCCAGATAGCTTCATCCGGGCCGGTATTGATCGCGACTTTAACCTTATTGTTATCGTCCGGAGAGCAGGCGGATAACAGCGCCACCGATGTGGCGATTAACACCGAGCTTAACAACTTCTTCATCTCTAAAAACTCTCTTAAATTAACAAGTAACGAAACACTATTACATACTTTTCACACTGTACACTGATTTGTCCGTTGCTGATATTGAGAGGAATTCATGTTGCCGTCGACAAGCGCAGCGCTGTCACATCAAGCGACATTTGCCCGCGAATCAAAGTAGAATCAAGCGCGTTGAATCCGCTACAGTAGATAGGGATCTCCTTAACCTGCATTATTGACTGAGGGAAGGCTATGCAACACGACATTCTTAATACCGAAGTGACGACCATCGATGGCGAAAAAACCACCCTGGCGGCGTATGCCGGAAAGGTGCTGCTGATCGTCAACGTGGCCTCAAAATGCGGCCTCACGCCGCAGTATGAGCAACTGGAAGCGCTGCAAGAAGAGTTTGCCCCGCAGGGATTTAGCGTCCTTGGCTTCCCTTGTAATCAGTTTCTCGGCCAGGAGCCGGGCAGCGAAGAAGAGATTAAAACGTTCTGTAGCGTAACCTACGGCGTCACCTTCCCGCTGTTCAGTAAAATTGACGTCAACGGCGAACATCGCGCGCCGCTGTATCAAAAATTGATTGCCGCCGCGCCGAAGGCCATCGCGCCGGAAGGGAGCGGTTTCTATGAGCGGATGGCCAGTAAAGGCCGCGCGCCGCTGTACGTTGACGACATCCTGTGGAACTTTGAAAAATTCCTCGTGGGCCGCGATGGTCAGGTGATTCAGCGTTTCTCGCCGGATATGACGCCGGACGACCCGCAACTGCTGGCTGCGGTAAAAGGAGCGCTAGCGCAATAATGCCGTTTTTGATGCAGCTACAGGATGTAGCGGAAGCGGGGCGGCTGTCGCCGTTTACCGCTGACGTTCGGCCCGGAGAGATAGTCCATCTGGTGGGGCCGAACGGCGCGGGTAAAAGTACCCTGCTGGCGCGGATGGCCGGGCTGACCGTCGGCCCTGGCCTGATCACCCTTAACCAGCGGGCGCTGGATCAGTGGCCCGCGGCGGAACTTGCCCGCCATCGCGCCTATTTGAATCAGCAGCAGCTCCCGCCCTTTGCAATGCCGGTGTGGCACTATCTGTCATTACATATGCAAGACAGCGCCCCGCAGGGATTGCTCAACGAGATAGCCGGGCAACTGGGGTTAAGCGATAAGCTGGGGCGCCAGGTCAACCAGATCTCCGGCGGCGAGTGGCAGCGGGTGCGTCTGGCGGCGGTGATCCTGCAGATTCACCGCCGCGCGAATCCCGCCGGGCAGCTGTTATTGTTAGATGAACCGATGAACAGCCTCGATGTCGCGCAGCAGGCGGCGCTGGATAGCGTGCTGGCGTCGCTGAGCGCGCTGGGGGTCGCTATCGTGATGAGCAGCCACGATCTCAACCATACGCTGCGTCATGCGCAGAGGGCGTGGCTCATTTGTGAGGGGCGGATGATTGCCTGCGGAGAAACGTATGAGGTGTTAAGTGAAGAGAATTTGACCGCCGCTTATCATATCGCGTTTCAGCGGGTGGAAGTCGCTGGTCATCTAATGCTCGTGGCGTCACAGTAGCGGTTAAGGATCTTGCCTGTAAGCCGCTAAACAGGCTAAATTATTTCAATAACAGGACAGGGAACAGAGGAATCGTCTGAGATGCGTGTGTGGTTCATTTTTATTGCGGCGATGGTGCTGGCAGGCTGTAGCAGCCACCGGGCGCCGCCGCCGAATCCACGGCTGGCTGATTCCATTACCGTGGTAGCGAATCTCAATGAGCAATTGCGTAACTGGCGTGGGGCGCCGTACCGCTATGGCGGCATGACGCCGCGCGGCGTCGACTGCTCTGGCTTTGTGGTACGCACGTTCCGCGATAAATTCGCCATGCAGCTGCCGCGGGAAACTCGTGAGCAGGCGGAAATCGGCACCCGCATTGATAAAAGCGATCTGTTGCCCGGCGATCTGGTGTTCTTCAAAACCGGCTCCGGCGAAAGCGGCCTGCACGTCGGTATCTATGATACCGACAATCAATTTATTCACGCCTCCACCAGCCAGGGCGTTACCCGCTCGTCGCTGGACAACGTCTACTGGAACAAGAAATTCTGGCAGGCGAGGCGCATTTAACCCGCATTCGGCGAAAAAAGGGAGCGATGGCTCCCTTTTTTAATTGCCATAACCCTGCAGTTCGCCCGTGTTAATCCCCTGTTTAAGGCACTACACTGGCGGCAGGAGGAACCATGACCCTGTCTTTTACTACTCACTGGCGCGATCGGCTGCCGGGTTTTTACACATCGCTGGCACCCACGCCGCTGGATAACGCGCGTCTCATCTGGCGCAACACCGCTCTGGCGCAAACGCTGGGCGTCCCGGAAACGTTATTCGAACCCGAGCGAGGAGCGGGCGTCTGGGGTGGCGAAGCGTTGCTGCCGGGAATGTCGCCGCTGGCGCAGGTCTATAGCGGCCATCAGTTCGGCGCCTGGGCCGGCCAGCTTGGCGATGGACGCGGCATTCTGCTTGGCGAGCAGCAGTTGCCGGATGGTCAACGTTTTGACTGGCATCTTAAAGGCGCGGGTCTGACGCCCTATTCGAGAATGGGCGATGGCCGGGCGGTACTGCGCTCGACTATCCGCGAAAGCCTTGCCAGTGAAGCAATGCATGCGCTGGGCATTCCCACTACCCGCGCGCTGGCGATGGTGACCAGCGACACACCGGTTTACCGCGAACGCGAAGAACGCGGCACGATGCTGATGCGCATCGCCGAAAGCCACGTACGCTTTGGCCATTTCGAACATTTTTATTATCGTCGCGAAGCGGAAAAAGTGCAGCAGCTAGCAGATTACGTGATTGACCACCACTGGCCGCATCTGCAGCAGGAGGCGGATAAGTATATTCTCTGGTTCCGTGACGTTGTCACGCGCACCGCGGAGATGATAGCCAGCTGGCAGACCGTTGGCTTTGCCCACGGGGTGATGAATACCGATAATATGTCGATTCTTGGCCTGACCATGGATTATGGTCCATATGGCTTCCTCGATGATTTCCAGCCCGGGTTTATCTGTAACCACTCTGATTACCAGGGGCGCTACAGTTTTGATAACCAACCGGCGGTAGGGTTGTGGAACCTGCAGCGTCTGGCCCAGTCGCTCTCGCCGTTTATCAGCGCCGACTCGCTGAACGCGGCGCTGGATGACTATCAGCATGCCTTATTGACCGCCTACGGCCGCCGCATGCGCGACAAACTCGGCTTCTATACTCAGCAAACCGGCGATAACACACTGCTTGATGGACTGTTCAGCCTGATGGAGCGTGAAGGGAGTGACTACACCCGTACCTTCCGGATGCTGAGCCAAAGCGAGCAGCACAGCGCGGCATCGCCGCTGCGCGATGAATTTATCGACCGCGCGGCGTTTGATAGCTGGTTTGCCGACTACCGGGCGCGGCTGCGCGATGAACAGATCGACGATAGCGAACGCCAGCAGCGGATGCAGGGCGTCAACCCGGCGGTGGTGCTACGTAACTGGCTGGCGCAGCGGGCGATAGAACAGGCCGAAGCTGGCGATATGCGCGAGCTGGAACGTCTGCATGAAGCCCTCGCGCAGCCGTTCGCCGATCGTACAGATGATTACGCCAGCCGCCCGCCTGATTGGGGTAAACATCTGGAAGTGAGCTGCTCCAGCTAACCGTAAAGCCTCGCCATCGCGCGGGGTTTTATTTGGTCAAAATTAGCTTACCGGCGTGGGTCTGGCGCAGCAGATAGCGCTGGCCGTCATGTTCGATCACCACGCGTCCTTCCGGGCCTAACAGCGTCCGGCTGCTGATTTGGCGATCGCTGGCAATAGGATAGGGAGCATTGTCTTTTGTTTTCTCTGCTGTGGCAGTGTTATCCATACGCGTCATAGCACCAAAATAAAAATAAAAGAAACAATGATAATCATTATCAGTAATGTTAATTTTCACGGCAAGCCTTTTTTGTCGTGGCTTACCATTTCAGGTAGCTATTGCGCAGAGGATGAACGGCGAGCGGTGAAAACCCGCCGCGAGCGCGGCGGGGGAAGGGATTACAACCGTGTAGCGGTGGCTGCAGCCAGTTCAGCGAGCATTTTTTCGCTATCTTCCCAGCTCAGGCACGGGTCGGTAATCGACTGGCCCCAGGTCAGCGGCTGACCGGGGATCACTTTTTGCGTTCCTTCGGCGAGGAAGCTCTCCGCCATGATCCCGGCAATGGCGGTGGATCCATCGCGGATCTGCTGGCAGATATTGGCGCACACTTCCAGCTGACGGCGATGCTGCTTCTGACAATTGCCGTGGCTGAAGTCGACGACCAGTTGCTCAGGGAGATCGAATTCCCGTAGCGCTTCACCGGCGGCGGCGATATCCGTTGCATGATAATTCGGCCGTTTACCGCCGCGCATAATGATATGGCCGTACGGGTTACCGCTGGTCTGGTAGATGGTCATCTGGCCCTGTTTATCCGGCGACAGGAACATATGGCTGGCGCGCGAGGCGCGTATCGCGTCGACCGCGATGCGGGTGTTGCCATCGGTACCGTTTTTAAAACCAACCGGGCAGGAGAGCGCCGAGGCCATCTCGCGGTGAATTTGGCTTTCGGTGGTGCGCGCGCCGATGGCGCCCCAGCTAATCAGATCGGCGATAAACTGCCCGGTCACCATATCCAGAAATTCGGTGGCGGTGGGGATACCCATCTCGTTGACCTGCAGCAGCAGACGACGCGCCAGTTCAATGCCGTGGTTGACCCGGTAGCTGCCGTTGAGGTCAGGGTCGGAAATGAGTCCTTTCCAGCCCACGACGGTGCGCGGTTTTTCGAAATAGGTGCGCATGACAATTTCCAGCTGCGGCTGGTAACGTTCGCGCATGCCCTGCAGGCGGCGCGCATATTCCAGCGCCGCTTCGGGGTCGTGAATGGAGCAGGGGCCGATAATCACCAGCAGGCGGCGGTCTTCGCCGTTGAGGATCTTTTCAATCCGCCGGCGGGAAGCGGAGACGTGGGCGGCAACCTCGGCCGACACGGGATGGCGCTGCGCCAGTTCCGCGGGCGTTACCAGGCTTTCAATGCGCGCGGTACGCAATTCGTCTGTTTTATTCATTGGGGTCTCAAAAATCTGTTTCTTCCGCGGCGAAAATGCCGGGAAGTGATGCGCATCACGATAAACCAATCCCTGCTTATTGCAAGAGCAGGGCATGATCCTGTATAGGCCACGAGCGATAGCATAAACAAATTTTCAATAATGTACTAGTGTATTAGTACATCCTGCGATTTAGCCCCATGATATCCATGATTTTGGTGGCAATTTCCTCTACCGAATAGTTGGTACTGTTAAGGCAGGGGATCTTGTTTTTGCGATATAGCGCTTCGACTTCGGTGACTTCCATGCGGCACTGGCGCAATGAGGCGTAGCGACTGTTTTCCCGGCGCTCTTCGCGGATTGCCGCCAGGCGCTCCGGGTTAATCGTCAGGCCGAACATCTTGTGCTGCAGCGGCTTTAACGAGGCCGGGAGAACCAGATTGTCCATATCGTCGGCGATAAAAGGGTAGTTAGCGGCGCGAATACCATACTGCATGGCCAGGTACAGGCTGGTCGGCGTTTTACCGCAGCGCGAAACGCCGAGCAGGATCACCTGCGCCTGATCGAGATTGCGCAGCGAAATGCCGTCGTCATGGGCGAGCGTGTAATCGATGGCGGCGATACGCGCATCGTATTTAATCAGGTTACCGGGATTCAGGCCGTGGGTGCGGTGAGCCACCGGCGTGGGATCCAGATGTAATTCTTGCTGCAGCGGGGCTACGAGCGCCTGCACGATATCCTGACAAAAACCCTCGCTTTGCAAAATTATGTCGCGAATTTCGGGGATAACGATGGAATAGAAGACCAGCGGACGGATGCCGGTTTGTTGAAAAATGGCATCGATTTGCTCTTTTACCGCCCGGGCGCGACTGACATTTTCGACGAACGGCAATGTCACGCTACTGATGGCCACCGGGAATTGCGACATTACCGCATGGCCTAAAACTTCCGCCGTAATAGCGGTACCGTCAGAAATATAAAATACGTGGCGATCTACAGCACTGTCCATTTTGACCATCCGGTATAATTATCTAAAAGCAGAGTAAATTTAAGCACAGAGCTTTAACCTTTGTCTCACTTAAAAAAATGAAACGCTATTTTTGTTTTTAATGAAATGGCAGGTTCAGTTTCTGTTTTTGCACACTATTTGTATCAAATATCAATAGAATCCATTTTAATCATATAGTTAGGGAATTCCGGAAAACAATCCTAAAAACAGAAAATTAATTTGCTTGAACGATTCACCGTTTTTTTCAGCGGCATAAATATGTTAGGATGAATACCGTAGTCGATCGTGTGTTTTCTATAATTTGTATTAAATCACAAAAGGATTGTCTCGATGTCCAACAATGGCTCGTCACCGCTGGTGCTTTGGTATAACCAACTCGGCATGAATGATGTAGACAGAGTTGGGGGCAAAAATGCCTCCCTTGGTGAAATGATTACTAACCTGTCCGGTATGGGTGTCTCCGTGCCAAACGGGTTCGCCACCACCGCTGATGCTTTCGATCAGTTCCTGGACCAAAGCGGCGTTAACCAGCGCATTTATGCACTGCTGGATGAAACCGACATTGACGACGTTTCCGCATTAGCGAAAGCGGGCGCGCAGATCCGTCAGTGGATCATCGACACCCCCTTCCAGAGCGAACTGGAAAACGCGATTCGCGAAGCTTATGACCTACTGTCCGCCGATGACGCCGAGGCCTCGTTTGCCGTGCGTTCTTCGGCGACGGCGGAAGATATGCCGGATGCCTCCTTCGCCGGCCAGCAAGAGACATTCCTCAACGTGCAGGGCTTTGACGCCGTGCTCGTTGCCGTGAAGCACGTATTTGCTTCACTGTTTAACGATCGCGCGATCTCCTATCGCGTGCATCAGGGTTACGATCACCGCGGCGTGGCGCTATCCGCCGGGGTGCAGAGGATGGTGCGCTCCGACCTGGCCTCCTCCGGCGTGATGTTCTCCATCGATACCGAGTCCGGTTTCGACCAGGTGGTGTTTATCACCTCGGCGTGGGGGCTTGGCGAGATGGTGGTGCAGGGCGCGGTGAACCCGGACGAATTTTACGTTCACAAACCGACCCTGGCGGCTAACCGCCCGGCTATCGTGCGCCGTACCATGGGGTCGAAAAAAATCCGCATGGTGTACGCGCCGACTCAGGAACACGGCAAGCAGGTGCGGATTGAAGATGTGCCCCAGGCGCAGCGCGATGTTTTCTCGTTAACCAACGAGGAAGTGGAAGAGCTGGCGAAGCAGGCGGTGCAGATCGAGAAGCATTACGGCCGTCCGATGGATATCGAGTGGGCGAAAGATGGCCACACCGGTAAGCTGTTTATCGTCCAGGCGCGCCCGGAAACCGTCCGTTCGCGCGGTCAGGTGATGGAGCGTTATACCCTGCATGCCCAGGGGCAGATCATCGCCGAAGGGCGAGCCATCGGCCACCGTATCGGCGCCGGCCCGGTTAAGGTTATTCACGATATCAGTGAGATGAACCGCATTGAGCCCGGCGACGTGCTGGTCACCGACATGACCGACCCGGATTGGGAACCGATCATGAAGAAAGCCTCGGCGATCGTCACCAACCGCGGCGGACGTACCTGTCACGCGGCGATTATCGCCCGTGAGCTGGGGATCCCGGCGGTGGTCGGCTGCGGCGATGCGACCGACCGTATCCAGGAAAACCAGAATGTCACCGTTTCCTGCGCCGAAGGCGACACCGGCTACGTCTACGCAGAGTTACTGGACTTCAGCGTGAAGAGCTCCAGCGTCGGCGAGATGCCGAACCTGCCGCTGAAGGTGATGATGAACGTCGGCAACCCGGATCGCGCCTTTGACTTCGCTTGCCTGCCGAATGAAGGCGTGGGGCTGGCGCGTCTGGAATTTATCATTAACCGCATGATTGGCGTTCACCCGCGCGCGCTGCTGGAGTTTGACGACCAGGAACCGGGCCTGCAGAACGAAATCCGCGAGTTGATGAAAGGCTACGACTCACCGAGAGAGTTCTACGTTGGCCGCCTGACCGAAGGGATCGCTACCCTTGGCGCCGCCTTCTACCCGAAACGGGTGATCGTGCGTTTGTCCGACTTTAAATCTAACGAATACGCCAACCTGGTGGGCGGCGAGCGTTACGAGCCGGAAGAAGAGAACCCGATGCTTGGCTTCCGCGGCGCCGGACGCTACGTTTCAGAAAGCTTCCGCGATTGCTTCGCGCTGGAGTGTGAAGCGATGAAACGCGTGCGTAACGACATGGGGCTGACCAACGTGGAAGTGATGGTGCCGTTCGTACGTACCGTCGCGCAGGCGAAAGCGGTGGTCGAAGAGCTGGAGCGTCAGGGGCTCAAGCGCGGCGAAAACGGGCTGAAGATCATCATGATGTGCGAAATCCCGTCGAACGCGCTTCTGGCGGAGCAGTTCCTCGAGTACTTCGATGGCTTCTCGATCGGTTCGAACGATATGACGCAGCTGGCGCTGGGCCTTGACCGCGACTCCGGCGTCGTGTCTGAGCTGTTTGATGAACGCAACGACGCGGTGAAAGCGCTGCTGTCGATGGCCATCCGCGCGGCGAAAAAGCAGGGCAAATACGTGGGCATCTGCGGCCAGGGTCCGTCCGACCACGAAGACTTTGCCGCCTGGCTGATGGAAGAGGGGATCGATAGCCTGTCCCTGAACCCGGATACCGTGGTGCAAACCTGGTTAGGTCTGGCTGAACTGAATAAATAAGTTCAACGCGGCTAGCACAATCCCTGGCAGAGATGCCGGGGATTTTTTTTGCCTTCAGCAACGTTTCGCTATTTGATTTTGACGTAAAAAAAAGCCCATCGTGGGAGATGGGCAAAGACTACACACAGCAATTCGTTGTTTCACTCAGGGGATTTCCATGCTTATAAATCAATATCTTGATCTATAACCGTGGGCTAATAGTAGGCATCAGGGCTGTTGGCGTCGATCGGATTCTTCTCAATAGTTAAATCAGTGTGAAGAATATGAGAGGTAAATATCGAGCTGGAACATGAATATGCCGGAAGTGGCGAGGGATTGATAAATTTAGCTTAAGTTTAAGGCGGGTTTCCCCGCCTTTCTGTTACTTTTCGCTTTTGTTATGGCTGGCATTAAGCTCGGCGAGTTCCGCCAGAACCAGATCGGGGTCCAGCGGCGGCGGCGGTACTTCTTGCACCCAGGCGTCGTAAAGACGCCAGGAGACGGCCAGCAGCACCGGGCCGATAAACAGGCCAATCATGCCGAAGGCGATCAGGCCGCCGATAACGCCGGAGAGGATCAGAATCATCGGCAGGTCGGCGCCCATGCGAATTAGCACCGGGCGAATCACGTTATCCATCGTACCCACCACGCAGCTCCACACCAGCAGCACCGTGCCCCAGGTCGTATCGCCGGTCCAGTACAGCCAGATAATCGAGGGCACCAGCACGATAAGCGGCCCCAGTTGTACCAGACAGGTGAAAATCATCACCACGGTCAACAGCGCGGCGTAAGGTACGCCGCTTATCGCCAGCCCGATACCGCCTAGAACCGCCTGCGCCAGCGCGGTGACAACCACGCCCAGCGCCACGGCGCGTACCGCCTGTCCGGCAAGGACCACCGCAGCATCGCCACGCTTTGAGGCCAGACGGGTTGCGAAGTAGCGGAAACCATAGGCGACGCGTTCGCCGCGCCAGTAAAGCAGGGCGCTGAACAACAGCATCAGTCCGCAGTAAACCAGCAGTTTACCAATATGCGCCGCCTGGCCGACAAACCAGGTGGTGGTGGCGCCGATATAAGGGCGGACCTTGGCCATAATCGCCGCGCCGCCCATCTCCAGCAGGCTATGCCAGGCGGAATAGAGTTTATCGCCGATCAGCGGAATCGAATTCAGCCAGGCGAAATCCGGTAGCGTCACCTGCCCGGTGCTGACGATTTTAATCAGCGGGGCGCTATTATCGACCAGACTATTCACCAGTAAGGCGATGGGAATGACAAATAATAAAAACAGCAGCAGCGTCATTACCAGCACCGCCAGCGCGCGTTTGCCGAACAGCAGCTTTTGCAGACGCAGCAGCACCGGCCAGGTGGCGATGACCACCGTACCGGCCCAGGCAAAAGAGAGAATAAATGGTTGCACAACCCACAGGCAGGAAATAATTATCAGGGACAAAAACAGCACCGACAGCAGTATTTGCGGTATGTCCCGGGGCTGATGTTGGTTAATCATAGAGAAAATTTACCTTTCCAGTCGCGTCTCAATGCTGACGCAGCGTAATTCCATGTACAGATAATAATATCAATAATTTCGCGCGCCTGATTTTGCCCGTAAATCTCGTGGGCGGATATGAAAAAAATGTGATAAAAAGTTGAGTGCGCCACGCAAACGTTTAATTTGCGCATTATTACATCATCTAAACACAACATATTCAGGCAGGGTCAAGCGTCATGATCCCACAGATTTCTCAAGCGCCGGGCGTCGTTCAACTGGTGCTGAATTTTTTGCAGGTACTGGAGCAACAAGGATTCACCGGCGATACCGCCACCAGCTATGCCGACCGGCTCACCATGGCGACCGATAACAGCGTCTATCAGCTGTTACCGGACGCCATTCTGTTTCCCCGTTCCACCGCGGACGTCGCTTTACTGGCGCGGCTGGCGGCGGAACCGCGCTTTCAATCGCTGATTTTTACCCCACGCGGCGGCGGTACCGGCACCAATGGTCAAGCGCTGAATGCGGGGATCATCGTCGATATGTCGCGCTATATGAACCGTATTATCGAAATCAATCCTGAAGAGGGGTGGGTGCGGGTCGAAGCCGGGGTAATCAAAGACCAGCTCAACCAGTTTCTTAAGCCCTACGGCTACTTCTTCGCGCCGGAACTGTCGACCAGTAACCGCGCGACGCTCGGCGGAATGATCAATACCGATGCTTCCGGACAGGGTTCATTGGTTTACGGTAAAACCTCCGATCATGTGCTTGGGGTGCGATCGGTACTGATGGGCGGCGATATCCTTGATACCTTGCCTATTCCCGCCGCGCTGGCGGAAACGCTGGGGCGAGAGCAGTCAGCGATTGGCCGCATCTATCGTACCGTCTATCAGCGCTGTAAAGCGCAGCGTCAGCTGATCATCGATAAATTCCCGAAATTGAACCGCTTCCTGACCGGCTACGATCTGCGTCATGTCTTTAATGATGAGATGAGCGAGTTCGACCTGACGCGCATTCTGACCGGCTCCGAAGGCACGCTGGCATTTATCACCGAAGCGCGGCTCGATATTACGCGTCTACCGAAAGTGCGCCGCTTGGTCAACGTCAAGTATGACTCCTTTGATTCGGCGCTGCGTAACGCGCCATTCATGGTTGAAGCGAAGGCGCTGTCAGTGGAGACCGTCGACTCGAAGGTGCTTAATCTGGCGCGCGAAGATATCGTCTGGCACTCGGTAAGCGAACTGATCGCCGATGTGCCGGATAAAGAGATGCTGGGTCTCAATATCGTTGAGTTTGCCGGGGATGATGCTGAATTAATCGACGGTCAGGTAACCACCCTGTGTCAGCGTCTTGATGAACTCATGTCGCAGGGCGCCGCGGGAGTCATTGGCTGGCAGGTCTGTCATGAACTGGATGGCGTCGAGCGCATCTATGCCATGCGTAAAAAGGCGGTTGGTCTGCTGGGCAACACTAAAGGCGCCGCTAAACCGATTCCTTTTGCTGAAGATACCTGCGTGCCGCCGGAGCATCTGGCGGATTACATCACCGAGTTTCGTGCTTTACTCGACGGGCATGGCCTGAGCTACGGCATGTTTGGACACGTCGACGCCGGGGTGCTGCACGTTCGTCCGGCGTTGGATATGTGCGACCCGCAGCAGGAGGTACTGATGAAGCAGATCTCCGATGAGGTGGTGGCGCTGACGGCCAAATATGGCGGCCTGCTGTGGGGCGAACACGGTAAAGGGTTCCGCGCCGAGTACAGTCCGGCCTTTTTTGGCGAGGAGTTATATAGCGAACTGCGTAAAGTGAAAGCGGCATTTGATCCGGACAACCGATTGAATCCGGGGAAAATTTGCCCACCGGAAGGCGTCGATGCGCCGATGATGAAAGTCGATGCGGTGAAGCGTGGCACCTACGATCGTCAAATTCCCATTGCCGTGCGTAGCGCCTGGCGTGGCGCGATGGAGTGTAACGGTAACGGTCTGTGCTTTAACTTCGATGTAAAAAGCCCGATGTGTCCGTCAATGAAGGTCAGTAATCAGCGCATTCATTCGCCGAAAGGCCGCGCGACGCTGGTGCGTGAATGGTTACGTCTGCTGGCCGACCGCGGGATAGACCCGAACAAACTGGAGCAAGAACTTCCGGAAAAAGGTGTGAGCCTGCGCGCTCTGATCGAGCGTACCCGCAATAGCTGGCATGCGCGTAAAGGCGAATATGATTTCTCGCATGAAGTGAAAGAGGCGATGTCCGGCTGCCTGGCCTGTAAGGCCTGTTCAACCCAGTGCCCGATTAAGATCGACGTGCCGGAATTCCGCTCCCGCTTCCTGCAGCTGTATCACAGCCGCTACCTGCGCCCGGTACGCGATCATCTGGTGGCGACGGTCGAATCGTACGCGCCGCTGATGGCCCAGGCGCCGAAAACATTCAACTTCTTTATCAATCAGCCGTGGATGCGCAAGCTGTCGGAAAAACACATCGGCATGGTCGATCTGCCGCTGCTCTCCGTACCGTCGCTCAAGCAGCAGCTGGCAGGCCATCGCTCCGCCAATACCACGCTTGAGGATCTGGAAGCAATGAGCGTCGAACAGCGCGCGAAGAGAGTGCTGGTGGTGCAGGATCCGTTTACCAGCTACTACGAAGCGCAGGTGGTGGCTGACTTTGTCCGCCTGATTGAAAAAGTCGGCTATCAGCCGGTACTGTTGCCGTTCTCACCGAACGGTAAAGCGCAGCATATCAAGGGGTTCCTGACGCGCTTCGCGCGCACGGCGCAGAAAACCGCTGATTTCCTCAACCGCGTAGCGCAGCTGGATATACCGATGGTTGGCGTCGACCCGGCGCTGGTGCTTTGCTATCGCGATGAATATAACCAGACGCTGGGCGAGAAACGCGGCGATTTTCGCGTGATGCTGGCGCATGAATGGCTGACCGAGGCGATAGCGCCTTCAGCCGGGCGGGACAACAGCGGCGAACCCTGGTACCTGTTTGGCCATTGCACCGAAGTGACGGCGCTACCGGCCGCGCCTAAACAGTGGGCAGAGATCTTTGCCCGTTGCGGGGCGAAAATGGAGTACATCAGTACGGGTTGCTGCGGCATGGCTGGCACCTACGGCCACGAAGTGAAAAACCACGCCAACTCGCTGGCGATTTACGCGCTTTCCTGGCAGCAGGCGATGGCGCGTTTACCGCGCGGTCGCTGTCTGGCCACCGGCTATTCCTGCCGAAGCCAGGTGAAGCGTATCGAAGGTAGCGGGGTTCGTCACCCGCTGCAGGCTCTGCTGGAGATTATGGGATGATTTGGAAACGTCAGGCTTCGCTGCCGCAGCTTAACGCGATGGGCGAGGGAAACATGGTTGGCCTGTTGGATATTCACTTTGTGTCCATCAGCGATAACGCGATTGAAGCGACGATGCCGGTGGATCACCGTACACATCAGCCTTTTGGTCTGCTACACGGCGGCGCATCGGTGGTTCTGGCTGAAACCCTTGGCTCGGTCGCGGGCTATCTGTGTACCGAAGGAGAACAAAAAGTGGTCGGCCTGGAAGTCAATGCCAACCATATTCGTTCGGTGCGCAGCGGGCGGGTGCGAGGGGTTTGTACCGCCTTGCATGTTGGCTCTCGCCATCAGGTGTGGCAAATCGATATCACCGATGAGCAGGGGCGACTGTGCTGCTCCTCACGGCTGACCACCGCCGTGGTGTAACGGTCGCCACAATATTTTAAGGGGATGCGCTTGCATCCCCTTCTTGTTATTGCGTTTCGTCCTTGATGACCTCGCTGGCGCCGTTTTTCTGCACCGAGGCGATACCCTTTTTAGCCGCATCTTTCGACGAGTACATCTCGCTAGTGGCGATAGTCTCATGGTTGTCAGCCTTCAGCAGAAAATACCACGGCTGCGAGACACTCTTTTCAGACTTTTTCAGTACGTAATATCCCATTTCTCACTCCTTCGGCGTTAACGAGCACTGAATAATCTGTAGACCATGGCTAACGGCACGGCAAGCAATCATCTAATAAATATATATTTGTTAAATCATTCGTTATAATTATGCTACTATTTTAATTACGAATTACATTCACGGTAACAAAGAGGACGGAGTTAACCATGGGTATCATTTCCTGGATCATTTTTGGTTTGATCGCTGGTATTTTGGCTAAGTGGATTATGCCGGGCAAAGACGGCGGTGGATTTATTGTCACCGTGATCCTCGGTATTATCGGTGCGGTAGTCGGTGGCTGGATCAGTACGTTATTCGGCTTTGGCAAAGTTGACGGTTTTAACTTCGGTAGCTTTGTCGTGGCGGTAATTGGCGCACTTGTGGTGCTGTTT
Source organism: Klebsiella sp. PK01 (assembly GCF_057624675.1). NCBI lineage: Bacteria > Pseudomonadati > Pseudomonadota > Gammaproteobacteria > Enterobacterales > Enterobacteriaceae > Klebsiella > Klebsiella sp. PK01. The sequence goes on along the minus strand of NZ_JBYEZM010000001.1, from coordinate 857,637 downwards.
ATCTACCGTAAAGTGAAGAGCTAATACGCCGAGCGCCTATTCACGCTGAGACAGCAAACCGCCGTGAATCACGGCGGTTTTTTTGTGCTCATGATAGCCGCAAGCAAACAAAAAAAGCCCGCTGGATACCGGCGGGCGAACCCATTTTGGCAAATTTTTCGGATGCTTCCTTACAAAGGGCGTAAACACCGTTTTGCCGGATGTTAAGGCGCAGCCCGACCGCTTCCCGGCTGGAGAAGCGGCTGGACAATTTTATGCCCAATTCAGTGGTAAAATAAGCTAACAAAAACGGTAGGGGAAGGGGGGATGGTTACTCCAGTAACACGCTCATCACCAGCAGCACTACCATGCACATCGACATAATACTGATATCAATCATCCTGTAAGACACAAGCTCCCGTAAATAATAGCCCAGCGTTGCTCCGGCAAGTATTCATCAACGACGTCAATTGTACATGAGTAAACGCAGACTTAACCAACCCTGCTTTTAAGAATTAACTCACTTCATCACAAAATTGAATCGTTCTGCAAACAAGGCTTGCTATTAATTGCCAGCAGCGTCGATTGGCGCTTTGGGGAAAATCTGTAGTCGGGCTTCGGATGTGTAAAATGGAATCAGCAGAAAAGCTAAACCTGCACCACCGGTTGCATACTGCACTGCCAGATCGGCGCTGCGGGTGATAAATATTTGATGACCTCCCCAACTACAAGCCACGCTCATATCCGGCGTACAGTTTTTCCATTTGCTCAGTAACTCGCCACTTTTTGTCAGGTATAAGTACTTCTTGTCCGAACCCGATGGCGGCGCCGCGGATTCGGCTAACAGGATGAACGTTTGAGTGCTTACTACTTTCCCTTGTCCGTCTAACGATGAGGCCTGTAGCGTTGCGGTAGGGTAGTTGAAGCGTAATTCAACGGTTGCGGCATTTTTATCACTGACGTAAAAAACCTGCGTTAAATTATCCGCGCCCCAATACTTTCCGCCGCTGGATTGAAGCGGTTTGATCTTAAATCGATATACGTTCTGCGTGCGTATATCCCGGCGCTGGGAGTATTCGGCATTGTATTGCGCGCTTTGCGGCGCGTTAACCGAGCAGCCGGTAAGTAACCCCATTAATATTAATGCTGAAATTTTGCGCATGCCTTCCCCGTCCATCATTCATCTATTGCCGCCGGTTGATTATGCCCGTTAAGCCAAACGATAAAAAACGCAGAACGCTACCAAACTCGGTAGGTCGTTGCATCACGCGCCATCTGTCATATAGTTAAAAGAAGTGGTGGCACGCTTGTTATTGCATCATGGAACAGAGAGGGAGATATGACAATTACGCTTTGCAAAGCTTGCGGTACCTCCTATGAATTTAGCGGAGGCCCTACACAACAACATTGCCCGATCTGCGAAGACGAGCGTCAATTTGTTCCTGTGGGCGGGCAGCAGTGGATTACGTTAAATAAGCTTACCGCATCGCATAACAATAAGTGGCAGCAGCATAACAGTGGGCTTTTTAGCATTCGCACCATCCCCAGTTTTGCCATTAACCAGCGTGCATTTCTGCTGCGCACGCCGCAGGGTAATATTCTGTGGGACTGCATCGCCAACCTCGATGAGGCGACAAAAACGTTGGTTTCCGCGCTGGGCGGCCTGAAGGCCATCGCTATCTCACATCCGCATTACTACAGTTGTATGCAGGATTGGGCGGCGGAGTTCAAGGCGCCAATCTATCTGCATGGGGATGACCGCCAGTGGGTCATGCGCGACAGCCCGTGGATTACCTTCTGGGAGGGCGATAGTCTGCAACTGACGGCCGATGCCAGTCTGATCCGCCTTGGTGGGCATTTTGCTGGTGGCTGCGTCCTGCACTGGGCGCAGGGCGACGGCCTGCTATTATCCGGCGATATAGTCCAGGTTGCGCCGGGAGCTAACGCCGTTTCTTTCATGTGGAGTTATCCCAATATGCTGCCGCTGCCGGCTGCCACGGTGAGTGATATCCTCCGACGTCTCGACGGGGTGAAGTTTAGTCAAATCTACGGCGCGTTTGAAGGGCGGGAAATTCTGGTTAATGCCCAAGAAATCGTACGTCAATCGGGGAAAAAGTATGTGGCATGTTTGGCCAGACATAGCGTCTAGTTATGCCGGGCTCTCTTTAGGACGAAAAAAACTGAATCGGAAGTATTCTTGAACCAGTAATATGCCCGGCGAAAGTTCATGAGGAATTGGCCATGAATATTTCTGGTCTTGAGCGACACTTATTATTTTGTGTCAATGTTTCTGGTTTATTTACCACAAAAATGATAATCGATAGTCTGCATTGGGCATTGCTTGTAGCGGTTTTTTACAATGGGGTTTATATCATTGTTTTCTTCGCCAGCGAGTCACTTACCGTGGTGCAATAAATATTCTATGGAAAAGTCATTAAAGGCATGGCGAAGAGCGTCAGCGTGGGGGGGCTTTTCTTGTTGTGTCTGTATGCCCCTGTGACGGGGCATGATTGAAAATTATAATGGAAAGTCTTTTGATAGAAGTGGGGAATAATATTTGAGTTATTAATATTTCTTTTTGAATGTGTTTTTTTGTTTTTTTCGATCCTTGATATAGGAGATGAAAACAGCAACGGCAAGTAACAAAAGAATTATCACAATAATAACGAAAAATAAATTTTCCATTTGAGATATCCTCAGGAATGAAGATCGGCGATTTTATTGTTATGGCGAAGAATCTACCTCTCTACCAGGAAAAATCCTAGTAAAAAATACGCGTCAGATAACAAAAAGTATAACCGAATGATGGTTCATAATAGAGGTGGCATTAAATTCCGAATTCCAGCGGCAGAAACGCTATTTTCTATAGCTATTTACTATTATTTTCACTTTGATGACATCCTGAAGGCACAGGCGTTCTCAATCCTGACGCTGGCAAGGAAGTCGCCTGTGGCTACCACATAGACGGGCCTTTTGCCTATTCAATAAATAGGTATTTTCGATACATCTTTCTTCATTGCCACTTTATCTACGCGCTTATCCTAATAACTTATTATTTATCAATCTATTAATTGCAAAAAATGCGGCCTGATAACCTCTCGACCAGGGTCTATGCTTATAGAAAAGCGTAAAAAGGGGCGAAATGGCCGAATACCCCTGTTCCCGCAGGGTTGAAGTGATAATCATTATCACTAACATGAGGGTAGGGCCCGATAGCGGCAATCGATGAGGTAGAGCGATGGAATTACAAACAAGCACCTTTAATCCCGACGATTTTAACTGGCAGGGGCTGACGATGACCCCCGCGGCGGCAGCCCATATCCGCGAACTGATGCATAAACAGCCGGACAAGCAGGGGCTACGTCTGGGAATCAAAACCAGCGGCTGCGCCGGTTTTGGCTACGTGCTGGAGATGATTGCCGAACCGGCGGACGACGACCTGCTGTTTGAGCGCGACGGCGCGAAGCTGTTTGCGCCGCTGCAGGCGATGCCGTTTATTGATGGCACCGAACTGGATTATGTTCGCGAAGGCTTAAATGAAATATTCAAGTTTCATAACCCGAAAGCGCAGCACGAATGCGGCTGCGGCGAAAGCTTCGGGGTGCAGGCGGAGTAACTATGTCTCGAAATACTGAAGCAACTGACGATGTCAAAAGCTGGACCGGCGGCCCGCTCAACTATAAAGAAGGCTTCTTTACTCAGCTACAAACCGATGAGCTGGCCAAAGGCATTAACGAAGAGGTGGTTCGCGCGATTTCCGCGCGTCGTAATGAACCGGATTGGATGCTCGAATTTCGTCTCAACGCTTTTAAGGCGTGGCAGGAGATGGAAGAGCCGCACTGGCTGAAAGCGCATTACGATAAGCTCAATTATCAGGATTACAGCTACTACTCGGCGCCATCCTGCGGTAACTGCGATGACACCTGCGCCTCGGAACCCGGCGCGGTACAGCAAACCGGGGCGAATACCTTCCTGACGAATGAAGTCGAGGAAGCCTTTAACCTGCTTGGCGTACCGGTGCGTGAAGGCAAAGAAGTGGCGGTGGACGCCATTTTCGACTCGGTATCGGTGGCGACCACCTACCGCGAGAAGCTGGCGGAGCAGGGGATCATCTTCTGCTCCTTTGGCGAAGCGATTCACGATCATCCAGAACTGGTGAAAAAGTACCTTGGTACCGTAGTGCCGGGCAACGACAACTTTTTCGCCGCGCTGAACGCCGCGGTCGCCTCTGATGGCACCTTTATCTACGTGCCGAAAGGCGTGCGCTGCCCAATGGAACTGTCGACCTATTTCCGTATTAACGCCGAGAAAACCGGCCAGTTTGAACGTACGATTCTGGTCGCCGACGAAGGTAGCTATGTGAGCTATATCGAAGGCTGCTCGGCGCCGGTACGCGACAGCTATCAGCTGCACGCGGCGGTGGTGGAAGTCATCATCCATAAAGATGCAGAAGTGAAGTACTCCACCGTGCAGAATTGGTTCCCCGGCGATAACAATACCGGCGGCATCCTTAACTTCGTCACCAAGCGCGCGCTGTGCGAAGGCGAAAACAGCAAGATGTCGTGGACCCAGTCGGAAACCGGTTCGGCTATTACCTGGAAATACCCGAGCTGCATCCTGCGCGGCGATAACTCGATCGGCGAATTCTTCTCGGTGGCGCTGACCAGCGGCCATCAGCAGGCGGATACCGGGACCAAAATGATTCATATCGGCAAGAACACCCGCTCGACCATTATCTCAAAAGGGATCTCCGCCGGACACAGCCAGAACAGCTATCGCGGGCTGGTCAAAATTATGCCGACCGCCACTAACGCCCGTAACTTCACCCAGTGCGATTCGATGCTGATCGGCCCGGACTGCGGGGCGCATACCTTCCCCTATGTCGAATGCCGCAATAACAGCGCCCAGCTGGAACACGAAGCCACCACCTCGCGTATTGGCGAAGATCAGCTGTTCTACTGTCTGCAGCGCGGCATTAGCGAAGATGATGCGATCTCGATGATCGTCAATGGATTCTGTAAAGACGTGTTCTCAGAATTGCCCCTGGAGTTCGCCGTCGAAGCGCAAAAATTGCTGGCTATTAGCCTTGAACATAGCGTCGGCTGATAATTAAGGAAAAAAGATGTTAAGTATTAAAGATTTGCAAGTCGCCGTAGAAGACAAAGAGATCCTGCGCGGGCTGAACCTTGAGGTGCGCCCCGGCGAAGTCCACGCGATCATGGGCCCTAACGGCTCAGGGAAAAGTACGCTCTCGGCGACCCTCGCCGGACGGGAGGATTACGAAGTCACCGGCGGCAGCGTCGAGTTTAAGGGCAAAGACCTGCTCGAACTCGCCCCGGAGGATCGCGCCGGGGAGGGCATTTTTATGGCTTTTCAGTACCCGGTGGAAATTCCCGGCGTCAGTAATCAATTTTTCCTGCAAACCGCGCTCAATGCGGTGCGCGGCTATCGCGGCCTGGAGGCGCTGGATCGTTTCGATTTCCAGGATTTAATGGAAGAGAAGATCAAACTGCTGAAGATGCCGGAAGATCTGCTAACTCGTTCGGTGAACGTCGGTTTCTCCGGCGGCGAGAAAAAACGCAACGATATTCTGCAAATGGCGGTGCTTGAGCCTGAGTTGTGTATCCTGGATGAATCGGATTCCGGGCTGGATATAGATGCCCTGAAGATTGTCTCGGAGGGGGTTAACTCGCTGCGCGACGGCAAACGCGCCTTTATTATCGTCACCCACTATCAGCGTATCCTCGATTACATCAAACCGGATTACGTCCACGTGCTGTATCAGGGGCGGATCGTCAAGTCAGGCGATTTTACTCTGGTTAAACAACTGGAGGAGCAGGGCTATGGCTGGCTTAGCGAACAGCAGTAACGCGCTGCAGCAGTGGCATCATCTGTTTGAAGCACAGGGCGAGGCGCGCACGCCGCAGGCCAATCAGCATCTGCAGCAGCTGTTGCGCCTGGGACTGCCGACGCGCAAACATGAAAACTGGAAATACACCCCGCTGGATACGCTGCTAAGCGGCACTTTTGTTGCAAGCCCGGCGACGCTCGGCGTGGCGCAGCGCGACGCGCTGGCGCTCAATCTCGACGCCTGGCGGATGGTGTTTGTCGATGGCCGCTTCAGCCCGGCGCTCAGTGACGATCTCGCCGCTAGCGGTTTTGACGTCAGCGTTGATAACCAGCGCCAGCATCTGCCGGAAGCGGTACAGCCGGAAGTGTTTCTGCATCTCACCGAAAGCCTGGCGCAGACGGTGACTCGCATCAGCGTGAAGCGTAACCAGCGCCCGGAAAAGCCGCTGCTGCTGATGCATATCACCAGCGGTCTGGCCGGCGACGAGCTTAATACTGCCCACTATCGTCATCATCTGGCGCTGGAGAGCGGGGCGCAGGCGACCATCATCGAACACTATACTAGCCTTGATGAGCAGCGGCATTTCACCGGCGGACGCCTGACCATGTCTGTCGCCGACAATGCCCATCTGCAGCATATCAAGCTGGCATTTGAAAATGGGCAAAGCTATCACTTTGCCCATAACGATCTGCTGCTTGGCCGCTATGCTTCGGCTTTCAGCAGCAGCTTCCTGCTGGGCGGCGCGGTGTTACGACACCATACCAGCACCCGTCTGGCTGGTGAAAACAGCAATCTGCGTATTAACTCGCTGGCGATGCCGGTGAAAAACGAGGTCTGCGACAGCCGCACCTGGCTCGATCACCGCGTTGGCTACTGCAACAGCCGTCAACTACACAAAACCATCGTCAGCGATAAGGGGCGGGCGGTGTTTAATGGTCTGATTAACGTCGCGAAACACGCGCTGAAAACCGATGGTCAGATGACCAATAACAATCTGTTGTTGGGAAGGCTGGCGGAAGTCGATACCAAACCACAGCTGGAAATTTACGCCGACGACGTCAAATGCAGCCACGGCGCTACCGTCGGGCGCATTGATGACGAACAGCTGTTTTATTTGCGCTCGCGTGGTATCGATCAACAGGCGGCGCAGCAGATGATCCTTTACGCCTTCGCTGCCGAGCTCACTGAAGCTATTAGCGATGATGCGCTGAAACAACAGGTGTTGGCGCGCATTGGCAAGCGCCTGCCGGGAGGAGATGCATGACATTTTCAGTAGAACGCCTGCGTGCCGATTTCCCGGTGCTGAGCCGCGAGGTTAATGGTCAGCCGCTGGTTTATCTCGATAGCGCCGCCAGCGCGCAGAAACCGGAAGCGGTGATTAATGCCGAAGCCGAGTTTTATCGCCACGGTTACGCTGCCGTCCATCGTGGTATCCATACCCTGAGCGCCGAAGCGACGGCGCGGATGGAGCAGGTACGCCAACAGGCGGCCGCTTTCCTTAATGCCCGTTCGCCGGAAGAGCTGGTGTTCGTACGCGGTACCACCGAAGGCATCAATCTGGTGGCCAATAGCTGGGGCGGGGCTAACGTCGGGGCCGGCGATAATATTATCGTCAGCGAGATGGAACACCACGCCAATATCGTGCCGTGGCAGATGCTCTGCGCCCGCGTCGGCGCCGAGCTAAGAGTGATCCCCCTCAACCAGGATGGCACCCTACAGCTCGACGTTATCCCCGGCCTGTTTGACGACCGTACCCGACTGCTGGCGATAACCCAGGTGTCGAACGTGCTGGGGACGGAAAATCCGCTATCGGCGCTGATCCCGCTGGCGCATCAGCATGGCGCTAAGGTGCTGGTGGATGGCGCGCAGGCGGTGATGCATCACCCGGTGGATGTGCAGGCGCTGGACTGCGATTTTTACGTCTTCTCGGCGCATAAGCTGTACGGGCCGACCGGTATCGGCGTGTTGTACGCCAAAGAAGCATTGCTGCAGGAGATGCCGCCGTGGGAAGGCGGCGGGTCGATGATTGCCAACGTCAGCCTGAAGGAGGGCACCACCTGGGCGAAGGCGCCGTGGCGCTTTGAAGCCGGTACGCCGAATACCGGCGGAATTATTGGCCTCGGCGCGGCGCTGGACTATGTCAGCCAGATTGGGCTTGAGCAGATTGGCGAATATGAGCAGACGCTGATGCGCTATGCTCTCGAGGAGCTGAAAAAGGTGCCGGACTTGACGCTTTATGGCCCGCAACATCGGTTGGGCGTCATCGCTTTTAACCTCGGGAAACATCATGCCTACGATGTCGGCAGTTTTCTCGATAACTACGGGATCGCGGTGCGCACCGGACACCACTGCGCGATGCCGCTGATGGCGTTCTACCAGGTTCCGGCGATGTGCCGGGCATCGCTGGCGATGTACAATACGATGGAAGAGGTGGATCGGCTGGTGGCCGGGCTACAGCGGATCCACAAATTACTTGGTTAAAGGACGCGACTATGGCGGCATTACCAGACAAAGACAAATTGCTGCGCAACTTTACCCGCTGCGCCAACTGGGAAGAGAAGTATCTCTACATCATTGAACTCGGCCAGCGCCTGGCGCCGCTCAGCGCGGAAGAACACATCGCGCAGAACATTATTCAGGGCTGCCAAAGCCAGGTGTGGATCGTGATGGAGCAGGAGCCATCCGGCGTGATTACCCTGCGCGGCGATAGCGATGCGGCCATCGTCAAAGGGCTGATTGCGGTGGTCTTCATCCTTTACGACCGCATGACCGCGCAGGATATTAGCGAATTCGATGTGCGCCCGTGGTTTGAAAAAATGGCGCTGACCCAGCATCTTACCCCCTCCCGCTCGCAGGGCCTTGAAGCGATGATCCGCGCAATTCGCGCGAAAGCTGCAAATCTTAGCTAGAATAAACAGGTAGATTTCATTCTGTTACGTGCGACGAAGGCGAGTGCTTTCGTCGCCGCGCAGATCCTGGCGTTTTATCAGCGAAAGAAGGAATCTCAGTATGAAACGCGCGTCTCTCATCACGATGACCCTTCTCGCAGCTCTGAGCGCGCAGCACGGCGCCTGGGCTGTCGATTATCCACTTCCCCCTGCCAACAGCCGTTTGATTGGCCAAAACCAATACTGGACGGTACAGGAAGGGGATCGCAACCTGCAGGCTATCGCCCGCCACTTCGACACGGCGGCGATGCTGATTCTTGAAGCCAACGATACGATTGCGCCGGTGCAGCCGAAGCCGGGCACCCGGGTCTTAATCCCATCGCAGATGCTGCTGCCGGATGTGCCGCGTGAAGGCATTGTCGTCAATCTGGCCGAGCTGCGGCTGTACTATTTCCCGCCGGGGCAAAATCAGGTGCAGGTCTATCCCCTCGGCATTGGCCAGTTGGGGCTGGAAACGCCGGAGATGACTACCCGCGTCGGGCAGAAAATCCCTAACCCGACCTGGACGCCAACTGCCGGTATTCGCGCGCGCTCGCTGGAGAAGGGCATTAAGCTGCCGCCGGTGATCCCCGCCGGGCCTAATAATCCATTAGGCCGTTACGCCCTGCGGTTGGCCTACGGTAACGGCGAATATCTGATCCACGGCACCAACGCCCCTGATAGCGTCGGGCTACGGGTGAGCTCCGGCTGTATGCGGATGAATGCCGATGACATTAAGGCGCTGTTCAGCCAGGTGCGCGCCGGGACGCCGGTGCGGATTATCAATCAGCCGGTGAAGTTCGCGGTAGAACCCGATGGTAAACGCTACGTAGAGGTCCACAGGCCGCTTTCGCAAACCGAAGGGGAAAATACCCGGACAATCTCTTACTCGCTTCCTGCCGCGTTTCAGGCCTTTTCTGACGATAAAGCGGTGGATGATCTGCAGCTGAAAAAAGCGCTGTCGCGTAGAGCAGGGTATCCGGTGGTGGTTTCGGAAGGGGCGGGCAGCGCGACGACGGAGTTGTCGGCGCAGAATAGCCAGCACAACGACGCTAAGCTGACGCAGTAGGGTAAAAACGACAGGCAAAAAAATGGCGCACAATGTGCGCCATTTTTATTACCAGAACTCTTACTTACGGTAAGAGTGAGCCTGGTTGTCCAGACGCTGGTTAGCGCGAGCTGCGTCGTCTTTAGCAGCCTGAACGTCAGAACGCATTGCGTTCACGTCGTTGCTCAGCTGGTCAACTTTAGCGTTCAGAGTCTGAACGTCAGAAGACAGCTGATCGATTTTAGCATTGCTGGAGCAACCAGCCAGCAGAGTAGAACCCAGGATTACCGCGCCCAGTACCAGTTTAGTACGATTCATTATTAATACCCTCTAGATTGAGTTAATCTCCATGTAGCGTTACAAGTATTACACAAACTTTTTTGGGATGAGAATATTTTTTTTATCCGAATGCACTTATTTTTGATCGTTCGCTCAAAGAAGCATCGAATTCGTCGATCTGGTTTAAAAAGCGCTGTGAAAACAGAAGGCTTCCATCGGATTCATCTTAGATAATCTCTTATTAAATAGTAAAATCCGATTTGCATTTTTATTAAGAACAGCTAGGGAATGAATAAAAAAAAGCGCCCCAGAGGGACGCTTTAAAAAAAGATAAAATAACCTGTAAATTATTACAGCACGTGCACGGAGGCTGTGTTAGTGGTGCCGCTTGGAACCAGCGCGCCGGAAACCATCACAACCACGTCGCCTTTACGCGCCAGGCCGCTCTGCAGCGCCAGCTCTTTACCCAGGTGGTAGAAATCATCAGTAGAGGCGATCTCTTTCACCAGCTGCGGTACCACGCCTTTGCTGAGAACTAACTGACGAGCGGTGGTTTCGTTGGTGGTCAACGCAAGGATAGTGGCGTCCGGGAAGTATTTACGCACTGCGCGCGCAGATTTACCGCCCTGGGTGGCGACGACGATCAGCGGCGCTTCCAGTTTCTCAGCGGTTTCAACAGCGCCGCGGCAAACCGCTTCGGTAATGCGCAGTTTACGGTTGTCGTTGTTGTAATCCAGACGGCTGGTCATCACGCGGTCGGTACGCTCGCAGATGGTCGCCATAATGGTAACGGCTTCCAGCGGGTATTTACCTTTCGCGGATTCGCCGGACAGCATAACGGCATCGGTGCCGTCGAGGATGGCGTTAGCGACGTCGCCTGCTTCAGCGCGGGTCGGGCGCGGGTTTTTGATCATGGAATCCAGCATCTGGGTCGCGGTGATAACGACTTTGCGCGCGCGGATACATTTTTCGATGATCATCTTCTGCGCGAAGATAACTTCTTCAACCGGGATTTCAACGCCCATATCGCCGCGAGCAACCATGATGCCGTCAGAAGCTTCGAGGATTTCGTCGAAGTTGTTCAGACCTTCCTGGTTTTCGATTTTGGAGATGATCTGGATGTTTTCGCCGCCGTGCGCCTTCAGGTGCTCGCGGATTTCAACGACGTCAGAACGTTTACGGATAAAGGAAGCCGCAACGAAATCAACGCCTTGCTCACAACCGAAGATCAGGTCCTGCTTGTCTTTGTCAGCCAGCGCCGGCAGAGCGATGGAAACGCCCGGCAGGTTAACGCCTTTGTTCTCGCCGAGGTCGCCGTTGTTCAGCACTTTACAGATAACTTTGTTACCTTCGATAGCGGTCACTTCCATGCCGATCAGACCATCGTCGACCAGCACGGTGTTGCCGACGCTCAGGTCGGTGGTGAAGCCTTCGTAGGTCACCGCAACGATTTCATTGTTGCCGACCACGGACTTGTCAGTGGTAAAGGTAAAGGTCTGGCCCGCTTTCAGGGAGACGTCGTTGCCGCCTTCCAGCTTAATGGTGCGGATTTCCGGCCCTTTGGTATCCAGCAGGATTGCGGCTTTCTTACCGGTTTTGTTCATCACATTGCGCAGGTTCTGGATGCGCTGACCGTGTTCCGCATAGTCGCCGTGAGAGAAGTTCAGACGCATGACGTTCATGCCCGCGTCCAGCATTTTGGTCAACATCTCTTCGGATTCGGTTTTCGGACCGATGGTGCAAACAATTTTGGTCTTTTTCATGACAGTCTTAGTCTTTAAGTTGTGAAGGATATGGAAATCTCGCTCCGGGGGCGCACTGCCGCGGAGTCAAACCTGTGTTACGAAAGTTGCAATGCCACGCTCTAAGGATAGGTGACAACAAAAGAGCGTGCAGAAGAATGTGTGCTGGCGGTTCAGCCCATGAAAAGTGGCAATGTTTTGTACGTTTTTTTGTGCAGTCCAATGCGCTGAAACCATTCAAGAAAGAATCGAGGCGCATTATACGCTGCCGAAACCAAAAAGGAAAATAAAAACGGCGTTTCATTTTTAGTGTGATTAATGTAACAAAATTCACACGATTTGCTCGCGAACCTGCAACACACTTTTGCCGCAGCGGATCAGATTAAACGGCGTTTTATCATATTTACTAACCGATTAAAGGCAGTAAAACGCCTCATTGAACGAAAAAAATAGCGCAGTTTGCTTTATTATAAAATCGTATCAATAATGAATTGATTGATAATGATAATTTACGAGTCTTAATAATGGGAAATAAAGCGAAAGACGACGAGCTCTATCAGGAAATGTGCCGCGTAGTGGGTAAGGTGGTATTGGAAATGCGCGATCTTGGCCAGCAGCCAAAACATATTGTTATTGCCGGTGTCGTACGCACCGCGCTGGCAAATAGCAAAATTGAACGTTCCGCGCTAACCCGCGAGGCGATGGAAAGGGTGATTCACGCGTTATCGGGGCACTAATCGCCGCGCCCCGACATAAGTAATGCTTAAGAGATAACGAACCGAATCACCGCTTTCACCGCAATCTCGCAGTGGTGTGAAACCATTGCTTCGTCGTCGATTTCAGGCAGCGGATCGTCGAGGTACAGGCTACTGAATGTATAAAAATTCGATACCTGATAGAAGCTGAAGCTGCTAATCAGCCGGTGCACGTCGCGCGCCTGCAGACCGGCCTGGAAAATCCCCTGTTGCTGGCCGCGTTGTAAAATATCCTCGATTATCGACAACGCGGTACGGTTCAGCGGCTTCAGCTCCTCTGAACCCTTGAGCCACTTCCCGCGCTGCATGTTTTCCATGCAGATAACCCGCATATAGTCGGCATGCGTGGCGTGATAGCGCACGCTCCATTTCACCAGTTGCGCCAGCGCTTCTACCGGCGGCAGATGCTCCAGCCCTAGCTGTTGTTCCGTTTCACGGATCTGCGCATACACATGTTGCAGTACCGCCTGGTACAGCTGCTCTTTGCTCTTGAAGTAGTAAACCACCATACGCTTGGTAGTTTGCGCCTCGATGGCGATCTGCTCCATACGCGCGCCGGGAAGGCCATATTCGGCGAACACGGTAATGGCGGCGGCGAAGATGCGCTCTTTCAGGGATTGTGCTTCATCATGAGCAACGAGGGACATAACGACTCCTTTTTCTGTGGAGACAAAAAATACACATAATGATCACAATTCAGCAACCAAATCTGGCGCCTGTGAACCAAATGATACATAGTCAGTGCTCATGTCGAATGATGACCCGAGGACTCTTATGTTGCGTTCCATCGCTACCGTTTCGATATCCGGTACTTTACCTGAAAAGCTGCACGCTATCGCCGCGGCCGGTTATCAGGGCGTTGAAATCTTTGAAAACGATCTGCTCTATTATACGGGCACGCCGCGCGATATTCGCAACCTTGCCGCTGAATTAGGGCTAAAAATCACGCTTTTTCAACCCTTTCGTGATTTCGAGGGCGCCAGCCGCGCGCAGTTTGCCGCTAACCTGCAGCGGGCGAAGCGGAAATTCGCCCTGATGCATGAATTAGGCTGCAACACCATGCTGCTCTGTAGCAACGTTCAGCCGGACTGTTCTGCCGATATCGAACTGCAGGTCGCCGACCTGCGCGCGCTGGCTGAGCTCGCCGAGCAGGAGGGGATTATCATCGGCTACGAGGCGCTGGCGTGGGGAACCCACGTCAACCGCTGGCGTCAGGCATGGGAACGGGTGCAGCGGGTGAACAGCCCGGCGATGGGCATTGTACTTGATAGCTTCCATATTCTGTCGCTCGGGGATGATCTACAAGGCCTTGCCGCGGTGCCGGTTGAGAAAATCACCTTCCTGCAGTTGGCTGACGCGCCGATGATGAAGATGGATGTCCTTGAATGGAGCCGTCATTTCCGCTGCTTCCCGGGCCAGGGGCAACTGCCGCTGGTGGAATTCGCCTGTGAACTGACGCGCTGCGGCTACCGCGGACCCTGGTCGCTGGAGATTTTCAATGACGGCTTTCGCGCCTCACCCAACGGCGCCACGGCAAAAGATGGCTACCGTTCATTGCTGTGGCTCGAAGAGCAGACTCGTCGGCAGCTTGCGGATAGCGACGCGGCGTTATTTTCGCCACCTGCGCTACCGCACTATGACGGTCTGGAGTTTATCGAGTTCGCCGCCAGTCCGGCGGAGTCTACCGCGCTAGGCCAGCGCCTGACGCAACTGGGCTTTAAGCTTCAGGGCAAGCATCGTTCCAAGCAGGTTGCGCTCTGGCGCAATGGCGAGGCGCGGGTGATTGTTAATGCGCAGCCGCACAGCTGGGCAGACCATTTTCATCAGCGCCACGGCGTCTCATTGTGCGCGATGGCGCTACGGGTAAGCCGCAGCGCGCCGGTGGTGGAACGCGCCCGCGCCTACGGTTATGCCACCTGGCAGGGGGATGCGGGGCCAAATGAGAGTTCGATCCCGGCGGTTTGCGCTCCGGATGGCAGCCTGATCTACCTGGTCGAAGCCGGTGACGATATCTACGCCCGCGATTTTCATTTACAGGCAGCGGCGCCGCGCGACGACTACCGCGGTATTGACCATCTGGCGTTAGGCATGGAGGCCGATAGCCGCGACAACTGGATTATCTTTTTCCGTACGGTTTTCGGCTTCAGTCTCGAACATGAACAGACGTTGCCTGACCCGTATGGACTGGTGCGCAGCCTGGCGGTTCGTAGCCCGCAGGGCGATATTCGTCTGGCGCTGAATATATCGCAAAGCCGAGCCACGCAGATTGCGCGTTCGGTCGCCTGTTATCAGGGGGCCGGGCTGCAGCACGCCGCTTTTGCCTGTCGCGATTTACCCGCAACGCTCGAAAGTCTGCCGCAGGCTGCGCTGAACGCGCTGCCTATCCCGGCGAATTACTATGAGGATCTGCTGGCGCGCTTTGGCGAAGAGCCGCAGGTAGAGACGCTGCAACGCCTGCAAATTCTCTACGACCGTGACGCCCGCGGCGGCGAATTCCTGCATCTTTATACCCGTCCATTCGTGGCGGGGCGCTTCTTCTTCGAATTGACCGAACGGCGCGACGGTTACGCCCAGTACGGCGCGGTAAATGCCGCCGTCCGCCTTTCGGCCATGCAGTACAGTTAAACGTAGCAAATGGTTCACAACACAACATCGCAAACACAATAACAACATTCATCTGTACTCAAGACAGGAAACGACTATGAATTCTTATAGCCATAACCAGGCGACGGCGGCGGATACTGCGACCACCGCGCCTCGCTCCCGGCGGCGTATCGGGATCCTGGCGCTGCTGGCCGTCGGCACGATGATTAACTATCTCGACCGCACGGTGCTCGGTATCGCCGCGCCGAGACTGACCGCCGAGCTTGGCATTGATGCCGCCATTATGGGAATTGTTTTTTCGGCCTTTGCCTGGACCTATGCGCTGGCGCAAATTCCCGGCGGTATTTTCCTCGATCGTTTCGGCAATAAGGTGACCTATTTTCTCTCCCTGGCGCTGTGGTCGCTGTTCACTTTATTTCACGGTATGGCAATTGGCTTGAAAACGCTGTTGCTGTGTCGTTTTGGGCTTGGCGTCAGTGAAGCGCCCTGTTTTCCGGTTAACAGCAGGGTAGTGAGTACCTGGTTTCCGCAGCAGGAGCGCGCGAAGGCCACGGCGGTCTACACCGTCGGCGAATATCTCGGGCTGGCCTGTTTCTCGCCGCTGCTGTTCTGGATTATGGGCAGCTTCGGCTGGCGTGCGCTGTTTATCAGCGTCGGGGTTGTTGGCATCCTGTTCGCGCTGGTCTGGTGGCGTTGCTACCGCGAACCCCATCAGGACAGCCGCCTGAGCGACAGTGAACGCGAACATATTCTTTGCGGCGGCGGACTGGCTAGCGCGCAGCAGCAGCAAAACGCTTTTAGCTGGCCGCTGGTGCGCCAGCTGGTGGCAAAACGACAGGTAATTGGCGCCAGCGTCGGTCAGTTTGCCGGTAACACCGTGCTGGTCTTCTTCCTGACCTGGTTTCCAACGTATCTGGCGACCGAACGCCACATGGCGTGGTTGAAAGTGGGCTTCTTCGCCATCCTGCCGTTCCTTGCCGCGGCGGGAGGCGTGCTGTTTGGCGGCTGGCTCTCCGACAAGCTGCTGAAAGCCACCGGTTCGGCCAATCTGGCGCGTAAGCTGCCTATCGTCGTCGGGCTGATGATGGCCAGTAGCATTATTTCCGCCAACTGGCTGCCGAGCGACCTGGCGGTGATTCTGATGATGTCATTTGCCTTCTTTGGCCAGGGAATGGTCGGCCTCGGCTGGACGTTAATTTCCGATATTGCGCCGCAGGGGATGGGCGGGATAACCGCCGGCATCTTTAATTTTTGCACCAATCTGGCGGGGATCCTCACGCCGCTGATTATCGGTTTTATCGTTGCCGCTTCCGGTAGTTTTTTCTACGCGCTGGTCTATATCGGCGGCGCGGCGCTGCTTGGCGTGGTGGCATATCTCTTTATTCTTGGCGATGTCAAACGCATCGAACTTTCGCAGTAACGACAGGAGTAGGGCATGATCATTAGTGGTCATACGCGGCTGATAGCGCATCTTGGTTATCCGACCGCCAGTTTTAAAGCGCCGATGATTTATAACCCATGGCTGGCCCATTGCGGGGCGGACGTCAAAGTGGTGCCGATGGGGGTAAGGCCGGAGGATTACGCGGCGCTGGTGCCAGCGCTGTTTTCCATGACCAACATCGTCGGCGCGCTGGTCACCATGCCGCATAAAATGGCGACCTGCGGGTTGGTCGACCAGCTGAGCCCGACGGCGGCAATCGCCGGCGCCTGCAATGCCATCCGCCGCGAAGCCGACGGCAGCCTGCGCGGCGATATGTTCGATGGCGCAGGCTTTGTGCTGGGGATTACGCGCAAAGGCTTTCAACCACAAGGGGCGAGGGCGCAGGTGTTCGGCTGCGGCGGCGTCGGCTCGGCGATTGCCGCATCGCTGGCGGCCGCCGGGGTCAGTACCTTGACGCTGTTCGACACCTGTGTCGCCGCCGCCGAGGCGCTGGCGCAGCGGCTGCATCAGCACTATCCGCGTCTGGAGATCGTTCTGATGCAGCGCGATCCCGCCGCGCAGGATCTGGTGGTCAACGCCACGCCGCTGGGCATGAAAGTGGATGATCCGCTACCGCTGGATGTTTCGCGCCTGTCGCCGCGAACCTGGGTCGGCGAGGTGGTGATGAGCGTTGAATATACTCCGCTACTGCGGGCGGCGCAGGCGCTGGGGTGCCCGATTCAGCGCGGTACCGATATGCTGTTCGAGATGATCCCGGCCTATCTCGAGTTCTTCCAACTGCCGGTGGCGACGCCGGAACAGCTGCGCGAACGGGCGGAAATTCGCTACTGAATCAGCAAAAAAGGCGTTACCCTAGCGCTATATTCTCATCTTTATAGCGATTGTTGTGATGACCACTTCATTGACGCTGTTGGCGGCGGGAAGCCTGAAAAGCGCTTTCCTCCCGCTGCTGGCGCGATTTCAGCAGCTTAGCGGCATTCTGGTCGAGGCGCAGTTCGGCCCGGCCGGTCTGCTGCGCGAACGCATTGAAGGCGGCGAACGCTGCTCGCTGTTCGCCAGTGCGAATACCGAACACCCTCAGGCGCTGCTGCAGGCCGGGCTTGCGATAAACTGCTGTTCGTTTGCCGCCAACCGGCTGATGCTGACTGCGCGCCGCGCGCCTGACACCGATCGCGCTGACTGGCTGGCGTTACTTCGCGACGGGCGACTGCGGCTGGCGACCTCGACGCCGGGTTGCGATCCTTCCGGTGATTACACCTGGCAACTCTTTGCTCGCCTTGAAGCCAGCTATCCGGGCCTCGGCCGGGCGTTGATGTCCCGGGCGCAGCAGCTGGTCGGCGGTCGGGCGTCGCTGACTGTTCCGTCTGGCACAAGCGCAGGAGAGTGGCTGATTGGCGAAGACTTTGCCGACCTGTTTATCGGCTACGCCCACTATGCGGTTCAGATGACGGAGAGCGCGCAGTTCCGCACGCTACTGATTCCCGAGCCGTGGAATATTCGCTGCGAGTATCAGCTGGCGCAAATTGAGGAGAGCGCTGCCGCGCGGCAGCTACGGCGCTATATAACCGCAGAAGAAGGGCAGATGTTTCTGCGCGCGGCAGGATTTTTGACCGTTAGCGATGGATCGTAAACTGCGGCGCCAGTAACGGCACTGCGCTACCGGGATGGTCGATTTTGTGAACCGGCAGGCCGTAGGCACGCTGCAGGTTCGCTTCGCTGAGTACCGCGAACGACTCTCCCGCCAGCCATTCGCCGCCGGGCAACAGCAGCAGGGTGTGGCTGGCTATCTGCAGAGCATGAGTCGGGTCATGGGTGGTGAATACCACGGTGCGCCTCTGCCGATGAGCAAGATTGCTAATCAGCTGTAATACAACCTGTTGATTAGCCAGATCCAGCGCCGAACAGGGTTCGTCTAACAGAATATTTTGACTGGCGCCGACCAGCGCGCGGGCAATGAGCACCAACTGCTGCTGGCCGCCGGACAGAGCGCGAAACACCTGATTGGCCAATGCGGCGATCCCCAGCAGCGCCAGCGCCTGTTGAACCTCCCGCTCGTCTTCCGGCCCCGGCTGCGCGAACAGATCGACGAGTCGCGCGCGGCCCATCAGCACCACATCCCGTACCCGCCAGCCAAACGCCGGGCGGAACGATTGCGGCACGATGGCGATGCCGCCTTCTACGTTAAACTGCCCGCCGAGCGGCGGCAGGACGCCGGTCAGGGTATCCAGTAGCGTACTTTTGCCGCGACCGTTGGCGCCCAGTATCGCCCAGATTTCCCCGTGACGGCACTGCATGGACAGCGGGGCGAAGAGCGGCTGACGATGGCCGTAGCGCAGGGCGTTCAGTGATAATGAAATGTTCATTGGGCCACACCGCGGCGTTGGGACTGAATCAGTAAAAGGGTAAACAGCGGCGCGCCGAGCAGGGCGGTAATAATGCCAATCGGAATCTCCGCCTGGGTTAACGTGCGCGCCAGGTCGTCCACCACCACCATAAACGCGCCGCCGAGCCAGAATGCCGTTGGCAGCAGGCGGCGGTGATCGGCGCCGACAAGCAGTCGCGCCAGATGCGGAATAACCAGCCCGACCCAGGCGATGCTGCCGCTGACCGCGACCTGGGCGGCGACCAGCACCGCGCAGCAGACCAACACTCCGCGGCGCAACTTGACCACCGAAACGCCAAGACCGCGCGCATCTTTATCCTCCAGCGCCAGCAGGTTGATACGCCAGCGCAGCTTTAGCAGGATAACGGCGGCGACGGCGACCGGCAGCGCCATGGACAGCACTTTATGCCAGTTGGCGGTGGCAAAGCTGCCGAGCAGCCAGAAAACGATATTCGGCAGGGTTTCTTCCGTATCGGCAAGGTACTGCATCAGGCTGACCAGCGCGGCAAAGAAACCGCTGAGAATAATGCCGGAAAGGATCAGCGCCAGCGTGTTTTCACGCCCCTGCAGCGTGGCGATGAGATAAACCAGCGCCAGCGCGGCGAGGCCGAAGAAGAAGGTGCAACCCATCATCGATACGATGTCGAAGTCAAGCAGGATAGCAAGCGTGCCGCCGAAGGCGGAGCCGGAGGTTACCCCGATGATATGCGGGTCGACCAGCGGGTTATGGAATACGCCCTGTAGCGTCGCGCCGCATAGCCCCAGCGAGCCGCCGGCCAGCAGCGCCATCGCTACCCTGGGAAGTCTGACTGACCAGACTATCTGCCCGGCGACGCCACTGCCGGGCGCGCCATGGGTGAGCTGGTGAAGGACCTCGTTCAGGCCGAGGTGGTACTGCCCCAGGCATAGCGAAGCGATAGCGATAAACAACGTCGCCGCCGTCAGCCCTCCGTGCAGCAGGGCCCAGTGAAGGTTACTGCGCATTCGGCGTCCATTTCACGCGGTAGAAGCGTTGATAGTAATCCTGCGCTTTCGCATCGACATCGACGTTCCGGTAGCGGGAAGGATAGAGCTTTTTCGCCATCCACAGTTCGCCTATCGCCAACGCTTCCGGCATTGGGTAGCCCCAGGCCTTGGCGTATTCCGGCATCAGCCATACCCGGTGGTTTTTCACCGCGTCTATCGCTTGCCATTGCGGGTCGTTTTCAATCTGTTTGACCACCTGCGGATAGCGGTCCTGGACGAAGATAACCTCAGGGTTCCATTGCAGAATCTGTTCCAGCGAGACCTGGCGTGCGCCCTTGACCGTGGCGGCGGCGACGTTTAGCGCTCCGGCATGCTTCATCATCAGCCCGGTATATTTGCCGGAACCGTAGGTGTTGAGGTCCGGGTTGGCCATGTACACGCGCACCCGCTGGCTGTCAGGGATAGCGGCGACCGGGGCGTTAGCTTCTGCCCGCGCCGCGAAGGTGTAATCAATCAGCGCTTCGGCCTGGCTTTGGCGTTCGACCACTTCGCCAATCAGGCGGATCCCCTGTTTAAGGCCGTCGTTATAGGCATGTTCTTCATTGGCCATTGTCGGGTTCATTTTGTTTTTCTCACCCGCCGCGTCCTGACGCAGGGATATCGCGACGACCGGAACCCCGGCGTTTTGGATCTGCTGGATCATCGCCTGCGGCGCGTAGTTA
Organism: Klebsiella sp. PK01; assembly: GCF_057624675.1. Taxonomy (NCBI): domain Bacteria; kingdom Pseudomonadati; phylum Pseudomonadota; class Gammaproteobacteria; order Enterobacterales; family Enterobacteriaceae; genus Klebsiella; species Klebsiella sp. PK01. The sequence continues at coordinate 836,940 of NZ_JBYEZM010000001.1, read as the reverse complement.
GCGACGAACACAACCTGCGGATGCAGTGCCAGCAGGCTTTCGATATTGACCTGAGTTAAATCGCCCGGCGTCGGCAGCTTTTCAATAGTGGGCATAAAGCGGACAAACTGCGGCCCGAGCTGTTTTTTCCAGCTGCTTAACACGCCAACGATATCGTCGGCGGCATTCAACTGGACCAGGAGATTAAGCGTCTGGTGCTGCAGGACAACCGCGCGGGTGATGTGATCCGGCAGCGTAACCTGGCGGCCCAGCTGGTCGGTGACGGTGCGCTCGGCAAAAGCCTGGCTGGTGAACAGGCTGGCGCTGAACAACGTTAGCGCCAAAAGTAAACGGTGTGGTGACATGGATTGACCCGGTTGGATAAGAATAATCGATGTATATTAAATTATATAGCGGTGCCGGGTGCAAATAATTACTGCGTTCCCACCTTGTTATGGCCGGCAGCGAGCTTGAGGTCCCGCCGGGAACAAAGCATCCACATCTTGCGTATCGATGGGCTTTGGCCTACGGTAAATCCACCACCAATTTATTTACGCGCCGTTATGTCTTATCCATCCCGCTTATTAAGTGATATCCCCGGTATTCGCTACGCTTTTCTTGATGTGCACGAAACCGCCGCCTTTCCGTACAGCGAAATGGCGCCGGTGAAGCTGGTGCACGGCAATGTGGTTCATCACTATCAGGGGCCGCAGGCAGAGCGGCCGCACGCCGATGCGGTGTTTACGGCCCTGCGTGGGCAAAAGGTCGGCGTCGTTACCGCCGACTGTTTACCGTTATTGATGGCCTCGCGGGATGGGCGCTATGTTTGTAGCGTGCATGCTGGCTGGCGCGGAGCGGCGAGCGGCATTATTGAAAACAGCCTGGCGCTGTTTCACCAGCATCAGGTGGCGCCAGAAGAGATAGTGGTGGTCTGCGGGCCGCATATTCACGCCTGCTGCTATGAGGTTTCGGCCGAGTTTTTGCAAACGCTGTTGACCATGCCGGCGGGCGAGTTGGTACGACGCTACAGCGACGAGCTCTTTCATCAGCGCCTCGCTCCGCCAGAAGCGGGGCAAGCGCGGGCTAGCGGTAGCGATAATCTGTGGTTCGATCTCCGCGCGCTGGCGCAACGGGTGCTGCAACAGGCCGGGGTGGCGGCGGAAAATACCGAATGGCTGGGGAGCTGTACCTACTGCACGCCGCAGGCGCTCGGCTCCTACCGTCGGCGCACCCATTTTCCGGCGGCGAAAACCTTCCAGTACTCATGGATTATGCGTGAATGAGATAAAATGATGTTTGCTGATGTGTAACATCGGCGCCGGTTTGCTATCTCTGCGGTCCTTCAAACAAGGAGGATCGTAAAATGAAAGCTAACTCAATTGTACTGGCCCTGACCCCGCTGCTGGCCGCCAGCGCTTTTTCCGCCCATGCAGGACCGCAAGCCCAGGCGGTATGCGGCTACAGTCATACCCTTGGCGACGACGCGATTATGATGTTCGGCATGCCAAACCAGGCGATGTGGCATGATTTTTTCGGCAATACCCACACCGATGCCGTTTCTACCTATCAAACCCTGCGCGCACAGCCAGAAACCACCTGTGATAACAAGGCCGACAGTTCTGCTTACTGGGCGCCGTCGATGAAGTTGCCGGATGGACAAATTGTCACTCCGGCTTATCAGAAAACCTATTATCAGGCGACCAAAGTCGAACGGTATCCGCTGCATCCTTTCCCGTCGGGGCTGGAGCTGCTGGCTGGCGACCACCACGGCTCCGCGCCGAGCTCGCGGATAACCTTCCTGTGCGCCAACGGTAAAGGCTATAGCAACAAAGCCGGTGAGGTTTGCGGCCTGCGTAAAGCGGGAGATGCGGTGCAGTTTAATATCGGTATTCAGTTCCCCAACTGCTGGGATGGCGTCAACCTGAAACCGAGCCATGACCACAGCAACGCCGCTTATGATGTCAACGGCGCCTGCCCGGCCGACTATCCGGTAAAAATCCCGACGGTCAATATGAATATCGCCTACGTACTGCCGCAGATTACGTCTCTGGACACGGCGAAAATTGAGCTGTCGATGGACCCGGTTATGAATGGTGATAAACGTGAAGAGAAGTGGGGCAGCATCTATACCGCCCATGCTGATTTCATGAACGGCTGGACGGTAGAAGGGGCGCACTTCATGACCGAACACTGTATGAATGAAGGCATGGATTGCGGTACCAACGTGCCTTATAGCTTCTCGCTGGCGGAAGAAAACGCGGTGGTTGAGAGCGCGCAGCCGAATGTTAACTTCGGCGCGCCCGAAGCGCTGCAAATTTCCGATAACTGGAAGAACGGCGGCCGCACCAGCAACCCGGAAACCCTCACCCTGGTGAAGTTTAAAATCCCGGCGCTGCCGAAAGATCAGGATGCGTCGCTGTTTAAATATCGCCTGCGTCTGTATGGTGGCAAGGTTGAAACCAACGGCGCGGATCAGATTTTCTTCTATCCGGCCAGCAACAGCTGGAGCGCGTCAAGCGTGACCTGGAAGCATCGCCCGACCTGCAGCTACAATTCAGATGCTCAACTGTATCTCAATTCATCTCGTGAGTATCGGATGGTGGATATCGATAAAGCGGTACGTAAAGCGCTGGCGGAAGGGAAAACCGAGATCTCCTGGTACATCGGCGGCGATCGTCAGGGTAACCACTATCAGTTTGACGCCGCATCGGCGCAGAAGCAGCCGATCCTGATGCTGGTTGGTTTTAAAACCACTCCGGAAATTTAATTCACAATAAAGGTAAGTTATTCCCGGTGGCCCTGTTGCCACCGGGTTTTAACCTACAACACCTTAAAGCCGTGGGTGCCATCGCGCGCTAGCTGTTCCACCAGGCCAAACTCCCAGTCGAGATAAGCCTGCATCGCCTCTGCGGTGTTATCGGTTCCTTCATATGGCCGTCGGTAGCGATCGCTACGTGCTGTCGCCAGATGCGTCTCGCCCTGTTCCAGCGCCAGCCCGGCATTAATCCACGCTAGCGTCCCGCCGCTTAACAGCTGTACCGGCTTACCGGTCAATGCCGCGACTTCAGGCGCGGCGTAGCGGGCCAGCAGACTGCTGCCGCAGGTGACAACGTAACGTTCGGCGGGAGGAATGACTTCCAGCGCCTGACGCAGCTGCGAACGCACCAGCCACCAGGCGCCGGGGATATGCCGTGCGACATAGTTAGCGCTAGTGGTGAAATCCAGTACCACGGTGCCGGGTTCGCGCAATTGTTCCGCCAGTTGCAGGGGGGCAATCTCCTCAACCTGCGGCGCAGGCGGTACGCTGGCGGGCGGAAGGCCGCGTTCGCTCAATTGTTCCACGCGGACATCGCATAATACCACCACTTCCCAGCCCATTTGCGCCAGCCAGGACGCCGCGATCGGCGCGCGTATCTCATCATCGGCGACCAGCACAATCCGCGCTCCGCGTACGCTGGCGTAATGATCGGTTTCCTGCACCAGCTGGCCGCCGGGGGCATTCACGCTGTGCGGCAGATGGCCTGCGGCATACTCCTCGGGGCTGCGAACATCAAACAGATAGGTGGTGCGGCTCGGCTGCTGTTGCCAGCGGGCTAAAGTCGGGGCATCAATGAAGGCCACGCCAGCGCGCTCGGCCAACTGCGTCACTGCAGCCACGCGTTGCGCTGAGGCGCGGAAATCGGCGTCGTAGCGCCGCTGCTGGCCGTGCTGGAGCTCCAGTCCGGCTAAGGTCCAGCCGATGGTGCCGTTGCGCAGCGCGTAAACCGGATTGGCTAAACCGGCATTACGTAGCGATTGGCTGCCGATAATGCTGCGGGTACGGCCGGCGCAATTAACGATAACCGGCGTTTGCTGCGATGGCAGCAGGCCTTCGATGCGTAACGCCAGCTCGCCGCCGGGCACGCTAATGCTGCCGGGAATATTCATCGTTTGATATTCATCAAAACGACGCGCATCGACCACCACGACCGGCTGTGGACTCTCGATTAGCGCCTTCACTTCCTCGGCGCTCAACGAGGGCGTCTGGCGCTCGCTCTCTACCAGCTCGCCGAACGCTTTGCTCGGGGAGTTAACGTCCTGAAAAAGCTCGCCGCCGCTACGCTGCCAGCCCGTCAGGCCGCCTGCCAGTAGCGCAACATCCTGATAGCCCCAGCGTTGCAGCCGCTTAACGGCCTGCTCCGCGAGACCTTCGCCATTGTCGTAGAGGGTAATCGGCGTCGTCAGGCGCGGTACGCGGCGAAAAATCTCCAGCTCCAGCTTGCTGAGCGGCAAATTAGCGGCAAATAGCGGATGGTTAGTGGCAAATGCGGCCTCTTCGCGAACATCGATGAGCGCCACTTCCGCGCCATCGATCAGCGCCTGGCGCACCTCGGCTGGCTGGCGGTAATTGTAATCAGGCATATGAATTATCCTTTGAGAGATCCCAGATATTGGGCAAGTGCCGGTTGGAGTAACCGGAGACGAAAGGTTTGGCGATCCCATCCGCGCTATAAACCGCACGCCTGACGCCGCCGATGTTAGCGCCATAGACGTGAATACTGATTGAGACGTGGTCCGCGAGCGCGTTACTCACCCGATGAATATCGCCATCGCGGGAAGAGACTTTTTCTACTTTGCCGGCAGAAAGCCGTTCAGCAGGACCATTGGCTATCGGTAAACCGCGTTCGTCGAGTCGATAGCGCTGATTTTCCTCCGCGCCGCGCAACATACCGATGGCCCCCCATACCCGATGGTCGTGGATAGGCGTCGATTGCCCCGGTCCCCAGACGAAGCTGACAATCGAAAAGCGTTGGCCGGAATCGACATGCAGCAAATACTGCTGATAGTGGTGGGGATGCGGCAGGGTGTACTCTTCCGGCAACCAGTCATCTTTTTGCACCAGCGAAGCCAGGCGCACGGCGACGGCGTCGAGCAGGGTGGCCTCATCGGTAAACTGGCGATGCAGGGCATCAAGGTCTTGAATGAACTGGCGTAATTTTTCCACTCGCGGTGCGGTCATGGTGATTTCCTGTTGTCGGGACTGGTCATTACGCTAGCAAAGGCGTTAATATAATTAAAATGCAATTTCCGCATATATTAATATGCAAAAATCACATTAAGGATTGTATGCGTATCGATGACATTGATGCTCTGCTGGCTACCGTGCAGTTTTCCTCTCTGAATCAGGCGGCGGAATACCTTGGCATTACCCAATCGGCGATTACCCGTCGGCTCCAGCGTCTGGAGCAAACCCTCAATGTGACGCTGCTGGAGCGCCAGACCCGGCCCCTGACGCTCACCGCCGCCGGACATCGGGTGTATGAGCAGTGCCTGAGCATCAAGCGGGAAACCAAAAAGCTGTACGGGCTGCTCGATCCGGAGGCGGAGCCGCAGGGCGTTCTGCGTCTCGGCGTGCCGCAGAGCGTGGCGGAAATCGCCCTCCAGCCGGCGCTGAGCGCGCTACGCCAGCAGTTCCCGGCCCTTGAGCCGCAGGTGACCTGCGGCTGGAGCGGGCTGCTGCAAAAACGGCTGGAGAGCGTCGAACTGGATGGCGTGCTGGCGATGGGACCACAACAGCAGCGCTTTGCTGACGGTTACAGCGGGAGACTGCTGTGTCCGCTGGATATCGTGGTCATCGCGGCGAAAAGCTGGCGACTGCACGCCGGAGCGCTGCGCGACTGTGCGCAGCGAGGCTGGATACTCAATCCTGACGGCTGCGGCCTGCGGGCCGGGCTAATCCGCGAACTGCACTCGCAGGGGCTGCGGCTGGCGCTGAACGTCGAGACCGCCGGCGCCCAGTTGCAAATCAGCCTGGTGGCGCAGGGGCTGGGGCTTGGCCTGGTGCCTCGCGCCGCGCTGGCCGCCAGCCCGTGGCGCGATGAAGTGTCCACGCTTGCGCTCGCGGATTTTCAGCCGCAAGTGCATCTGTGGCTGGTACAGGCGCAGAATCTGGCTAATCTCAGCCAGCCGCTGACTTTTTTCGCCGGAAAAGTGGTCCAGCAACTTAATGCATCTGACTGATACGTATATGTTATTTTTATAAATGCTTATCTTGCATATTAAGTTATGACAAAAATGCATTTTGCTCATTAAGGGCCTGTGTATAGGGTAATGAAAACGCGCCGCCGCCGCGGCCCATTCATTACCTTACTACCAGGAGTTCTGTATGAGCATTCAGTTTCTCGGCATGATCGGCCACCGCCTGTCGTCGGAAACCATCGCCCCGGTAGGGCCGATTTTTGACCGTGATTATATTGTGCGCTTCGCGCAAACACATGAAGCCGCGGGTTTTGACCGCCTGCTGGTGGGGCACTGGTCCGATCAACCCGACGGCTTTTTGGTGACCGCGCTGGCGGGGTTGTCGACGCAAAAGATAGCTTTCCTGCTGGCGCACCGCCCCGGTTTTGTCTCGCCAACTCTCGCCGCGCGTAAATTCGCCACCCTTGAACATCTGCTTGGCGGCCGGCTGGCGGTACATATCATCAGCGGCGGCAACGACGCCGAGCAGCGCCGTGACGGCGATTATCTCGACCACGACCAGCGCTATGCGCGCACCGACGCCTTCCTCGATACCATCCGCCAGGTCTGGACCGCCGAACAGCCGGTGGACATCGACAATGATTTTTATCAGGCGCAACAGGCCTGGTCAGCTATTCGCCCGCTGCAGAAACCGCATATTCCCCTCTATTTCGGCGGTTCGTCGGAAGCGGCGATTACGGTGGCCGGAAAACACGCTAACGTCTTCGCGCTATGGGGGGAGTCGCTGGCGCAAACCGCGGAAACTATCCAGCGGGTACGGGCGGAAGCGGCAAAACATCAGCGCGAGATCGGTTTCAGCGTGTCGTTCCGGCCGATTATCGCCGATAGCGAAGCGGAAGCCTGGGAGAAGGCCGAGCATATTCTGCATGTCGCCACCGAGCGGGCGGCGCAGAGTGAGGGGGGCTTTAAAGCCAAGCCCGATAGCGTTGGCGCACAGCGTCTGCGGGCCACGGCGGCGCAGGGTAAGGTGGTGGATAAACGCCTGTGGACCGGCATCGCGCAGCTGGTGGGCGGCGGCCACAATTCCACCGCGCTGGTCGGCACGCCGGAACAGGTGGCCGATGCGCTGCTCGACTACTACGACCTCGGCGTACGTAACTTCCTGATCCGCGGATTCGACCCGCTGAACGATGCGCAGGAGTATGGCAAAGCGCTGCTGCCGATCACCCGCGAAAAAGCCGCGCTGCGCGCCGTGGCGGAGCGCGCATCATGAGGCCTCACCCCAGCGATGACTGGGTGCGGCAGCTCGCGGAGATCCGCCATCTGATGACGGAGGAGGCGGCCAGCCTTGATGCCAGCGGCGATTTCCCCCATCGCAATATTGACGTTCTGCGCCGACGCGGGTTTTTAAGCCTTGCCGTACCGCAGCAGTACGGCGGACCAGGCGCCAGTTTAGCCAAGCTGCAACAGGCCATTGCCGCCATCGCCTGGGGCGAACCGGCGACCGCGCTGATTGTCTGCATGCAGTACCTGCATCATCTGCGGCTGGCGGAAAATGTCCATTGGGCTGAGCCGCTACGCCAGCGCGTGTTTGATGATGCGCTCACAACCGGCGGGTTGATGAATAGCCTGCGCGTCGAGCCGGATCTGGGCTCTCCGGCGCGCGGCGGTCTGCCGCAAACGATAGCCAGCCGGAACAGCCGGGGCTGGCTGATTAACGGTCACAAAATTTATACCACCGGGATCGAAGGGTTGAGCTGGCTGGCGCTGTGGGCGCGTAGCGACGACAATCCGCCGCTGGTCGGTAGCTGGCTGGTTCCTGCCGACAGCGAGGGCATCAGCGTAGTGAAAAGCTGGGATCACGTCGGCATGCGGGCCACCGGCAGCCACGAGGTGGTGCTGAAAAACGTGCAGGTGTCCGCCGGGCATGCGGTTGATGTTTGGCGCGCCGACGAGCCGCCCGCGGCGGACGCCGAACAGTTTCGTCTGTTTGCCAACCGTCATACGGCGTTGCTGGCGGCGATTTACGACAGCGTGGCCCGCGCGGCGCGCGACTGGCTTGTCGCGTGGCTCGGCGCGCGGGTTCCCGGCAATCTTGGACAACCGCTTTCCAGTCTGCCGCGGGTACAGGAAAAAGTGGGGCAGCTAGAGGGGCTGCTGCTGATTAACCGCGCGCTGCTGGAAAATGCCGCGGAGCTGGGCTTTTCCGCTATTGAGGCCAATCTGGCGAAAGTCACTATCACCGATAACGCCATTCAGGCGGTCAATCTGGCGCTTGAACTCACCGGCAATCATGGTTTAAGCCGGCAAAATCCTCTGGAACGCCACTATCGCAACGTCCTGTGCGGGCGGGTACATACGCCGCAGAACGACAGCGCGTGGCAGGCGGCGGGTAAACACGCTTTTCAACAACAAGGATAATTCAGATGCGCATACCTCATTTTACCTGCATAGCCGGGGCGCTAATGCTATTGACGCTGAGCGGCTATGTTGCGGCTCAGGAAAGAATCACCCTGCGAATTGCCGATCAAAAAGGCGGCATGCGGTCGCAACTGGAAGCTGCTAACGCCTTGCAAAACCTCGCTTACGATATTAAATGGGCCGAGTTTCCTGCCGCCGCGCCGCTGGCTGAAGCGCTCAACGCCGGCGCGGTTGACGTGGGGATTATCGGCGATGCGCCGCTGCTGTTCGCGCTGGCGAACGGCGCGCCGGTAAAAGCGATTGCCGTCGATAAGAGCAACCCGGCGGGGACCGCCGTGCTGGTGCCGCCCGGCAGCGCGTTAAAAAGCGCGTCGGATCTAAAAGGTAAACGCATTGCCACCGGTAAAGGATCGATTGGCCATTTTGTGGCGCTGAAAGCGCTGGAGCAGGCGGGGATTTCGCCGAAGGATGTGCAGTGGGTATTCCTTGGCCCGGTGGATGCGAAAGTCGCGCTGCTTAACGGTTCGGTAGATGCCTGGGCGACCTGGGAGCCCTATACCACGCAGTTGGTGAAAACCGCCGAAGGGCAGATTCTGGTGAGCGGCAAAGGGCTGCTGCCGGGTAATACCTTCCTGGCCGCCACCGATAATGCGCTGAAGGATCCGCAAAAGCGCGCGGCGCTTCAGGATTATCTCACCCGACTGGCCGGTGCCGAGCGTTGGGCTTATGCCAATCTCGATAGCTATGGCAAAACGCTGGGGGAGATCATTCGCTTCCCGGCGGAGATCGCCCGCGCGCAGTTTGCCAACCGCCAGTCGCAGTGGCAGCGGCTGGACGCGCCGACGGTCGCCCAGCAGCAGTCGACGGCGGACTTTTATCTTGCCAACGGCCTCATTCGCGCAAAGCTCGATGTAACGCCGACATTTGATAACGGTTTCAGCGTGCCCGTCGCGCCGGTTCATGCGGAGGCGGCGCCATGATGACCACACGTTTTACCCGTCGTCGTTTCTTACAGTTTACCGGCGGTCTGGCGCTGGCCGGGGCGTCTGCGCCGCTATGGGCTCACGATATGGCAGAGATGGCGAGCGGCGATGAATATCCGGCGCTGCGTCTGGCGCAGCCTTACAAAATCAAGCTGGCGATCAACAAAAGCGCGGTGTGCCTGGCGCCGGTCGCCGTCGCGGAGCAGCAGAAGATTTTTAGTAAATATAATCTCGACGTTGAGTTTGTTAACTTCGGTAACTCGACGGATGTCCTGCTGGAAGCGATTGCCACCGGCAAGGCCGACGCCGGGGTCGGCATGGCGCTACGCTGGCTGAAGGCGCTGGAGCAGGGCTTTGATGTCAAGCTCACCGCCGGGACGCACGGCGGCTGCCTGAATCTGCTGACGGCCAAAAACTCGCCTTTTAGCGCGCTGGAGAGTCTGAAAGGGCAAACCATTGGCGTCACCGATATGGCCGGGCCGGATAAAAACTTCTTCGCTATCTTGCTGAAACGCCACGGTATCGACCCGATTAGCGATGTGCAGTGGAAAGTCTATCCGGCCGACCTGCTCAGCGTGGCGCTGGATAAGCGCGAAATCGCCGCCATCAGCGGCAGCGAACCCTTCAGCTATCGCCTGCTGGAAACCGGCAAATATCAGCTAATCGCCAGCAATATGACCGGCGATTACGCCAACCTTAGCTGCTGCGTGCTGGGCGTCAGCGGTTCCCTTGCGCGCGATCATAAACCGGCGGCGGCCGCGCTTACCCAGGCGATTCTGGAAGCGCACAGTTATGCCGCCGCGCACCCGGAAAGCGTGGCGCAGTCTTTTCTCGCCCATGCGCTAAACACTAACGAAGCGGAGGTGAGCGGCATTCTTCACGGCCAGGGGCACGGCCATCATGCGGTGGGCGAGGCTTTTGTTAAAGAGCTGACGCAGTATGCCGTGGATCTGCAGCGGGTACAGGTCATCAAACCGGGAACCGATCCTCATCAGTTTGCGGAGAGTATTTATGTCAACGTTTTCGCCTGATCGCGCGCTCGCCCGACCGGGGCCCGGCGCTCTGCTATGGACGGAGGGCGGGCTTGCCGCCGCGCTATGGCTGCTGGGCGGCCTGTTCTCGCAGGCATGGCCCGATGCTGGTCGGCGCTGGCCGTTTAGCGAGGAGTGGGCGCTGGCGCAGTTCACTCTCGGCGGCGGCCTGCTGTTACTGACGCTGAGTTACCGTTACTGGCGCCAGCGGGGGGCGCGTTTGCAGCGTGCCGGGAAATGGCTGGCGCTGCTGCCGGTGCTCTTTGCGCTATGGGAAGGGCTGACGGCCAAAACGGCGTTGTTGCCGGTGCCGTTTTTCGCTCCGCCGCAGGCGCTGGTTGAAGTGCTGCACGATGACTGGCCGCGGCTGCTTGATAGCCTGCTGCATTCGCTGGGGCTGCTCGGACTCGGAGTGCTGCTTGGCACCAGCTGCGGGTTTATCAGCGGGCTGGCGATTGGCTGGTCTCAGCGTATTGGTTATTGGGTGCATCCGATTTTACGCCTGCTGGGGCCGGTGCCTTCCACCGCGCTGCTGCCGCTATGCCTGTTTATCTTTCCTTCCAGCTTCGGCGCCAGCGTGTTTTTGATTGCGCTCAGCACCTGGTTCCCGGTCACGGTATTGACCTGGTCCGGGGTCATCGGTATCGATAAAGCGTGGTATGACGTGGCGCGAACGCTGGGAGCCAGCCAGCGATTTCTGATCCTGCGCGTGGCGATCCCCGCCGCGCTGCCGAACGTGTTTGTCGGCTTGTTTATGGGGCTTGGCGCGTCGTTTTCGGTGCTGATTGTCGCCGAAATGGTCGGCGTCAAATCCGGGATCGGTTTTTATCTACAGTGGGCGCAGGGTTGGGCGGCCTATCCGAATATGTACGCGGCGCTATTCGTGATGGCGTTGTTATGTTCCGGCCTGATTAGCGGGCTATTTATGATTCGCGATCGGCTGCTGAGCTGGCAGCGCGGAGGAATGCAATGGTAAGTGCCCAGACAATTTCGACCGGCGCGGCGGTGGCGGTACGTCATCTTCATCATGCGTTTACGTTGGGCAAACAAACGGTGCCGGTGCTGGAAAATATCAGCCTGCAGCTGCGGCCAGGCGAGAGCGTTGCGCTGCTTGGCCCTTCAGGATGCGGTAAATCGACGCTGCTGCGCCTGCTGGCGGGGCTGGAGCCACAGCAAAGCGGGTATATTGAGATTGACGATGCGGCGATGGGCGGACCGGGGCCGGAACGGATCCTCGTTTTCCAGGACCCGACGCTTTATCCGTGGCTGACGGTGCGGCAGAACGTGCTGCTGGGGCCGCAGGCGCAGGGGAAAAAGGGGCTGGAGCCGAAGGCCGACGCGCTGATTTCGCGCATCGGGCTGCAGGCGTTCAGCGAGGCGTGGCCGCGGCAGCTTTCCGGCGGGATGGCGCAGCGTGCGGCGCTGGCGCGCGCGTTGCTCAATGAACCGCGTTTACTGCTGCTTGATGAGCCGCTGGGTAAGCTGGATTCGCTCACCCGCATCAGCATGCAGCGCGAACTGATTGCGCTATGGCAGCAGCAGGGTTATACCAGCCTGCTGGTCACTCATGATATCGAAGAAGCGCTGCTGCTATGCGAGAGAGTGCTGGTGATGTCGCCGCGGCCGGGGCGCATTATCGCTGAGTTTACGCTGCCGCTGGCGTTTCCCCGCCATCGCGACAATCCGCTGTTATTGCAGCATCGGCAGGATATTTTGCGTATCCTCGGCCAGGAAGAGGATTGGTAAGCCAGGTGCGTTGTCCGGTATTTCCCCGCAGAAGGGGCTGGGGGGAAGTAGCCCGGATAAGGCGCAGCGCGCCGCTATCCGGGGCAGGGCAAGGTTTAAAAATCCATTTTCACCGTAAACTGCACTTCACGCGGGTCGCCAATCTGGTTGCCGAGATTATTGGTGCCAATTGACGAGGTGTAATAGGTCTTATCGAACAGGTTCTTCACATTCACCTGTAGCGTTACCGGATACTGCAGCTTCATTTTGTAAGCCGCGAAGACGTCGGCCACCGCATAGCCCTGCAGATAATAATCCGCGCCGTTGGTGCCGGACCGTTTGCTGACCGCGTGGCCGCCGCCGCCAACGGTCAGGGTGTTGCTGTTATAGACGTTATGAATGTCATAGGTCAGGAACAGCGAACCGGTATGTTTTGGCACGTTCGGTAGCGGTTTACCGGCATAATCGGGATCTTCCAGCACTTTAGCATCGGTATAGCCGTAGCTGGCGATGATGCTGAGGTTATCGGTGAGCGAGCCCGCCAGATCCACCTCCACGCCGCGCGAGCGAACCTTACCCGCGGTCTTCGCCACCGTCTCGTCGCCGATACTTTCGGTATACAGCACGTTACGTTTATGAATATCAAATAATGCGATATTGGCGGTAATACCCTCTAACAGGTCGAATTTGGCGCCGACTTCGTAAGAGGTGGACTCTTCCGGCGGCAGTTCGCCGATGTAGCTGGCAATCGACGACTGCGGCATAAACGACTGGGCGACGTTAGCAAACAGCGACACGTTTGGCGTTACCTTGTAGACCAGGCCTGCCTTCGGCGTCCATTTCTCATCGCGGCTATCGGTATTGACGTTAAACGGTCGGCCTTTCCCGGCATACTGGGTGTAATACTGGTAGCGTACGCCGGCCACGGCAATCCAGTTGTCGGTCAGATACAGGGCGTCCTGCAGATAGGTTGCGTAGCTCTCCTGTTTGATACGCTGATCGCTATCGGCAGCGGAGACGGTATTACAGGTATCGAGAGTGCCGTAAACCGGATGATAAATATTAAAGCCTTTCACGTTCTTACAACGCAGCATATCGGTACGCAGCAGATCGTAATTCTCATAGGCGACGCCGGTCAGCACTTCATTATAAAAGCCGCCGATGACCACATTGCCTTGTAGATCGGCGCGGGTGGAATGCATTTTTTGCGTTGAGCCATGGGTACCGTCGACCCGGCGGGTCAGGTTGCCGGTCGCAGAATCATAGGCCATCACCCTGGCCTGATTATCGTTGTAGTGATCCTGGCTGTAGCTGTAATCAAAGCGCGCGGTCCAGGCGCTGTTAAGTCGATACTCGGCATTCAATTGGGCAATATCGGAATAACCATCGGTGATATTAAAGGCTTCATCGAAACGGGTTTTACGGTCGACGTTGACCGCGTGGCCAGTATTGAGATCGAAAATGGTGCCGCGGTCAAAAGGAGCGCTGTAATCGCGATGTGAATACGAAGCGGTAATAGTCGCGCTATCGCCAAACCAGCTCAGGGAAGGGGCGATAAAGCTGCTTTTGTTCTTGCCGAAATTACGCCAGTAATCTTCATTTTGATATTCGCCGATCAGTCGATAGGCCAGACGAGTCCCTTCTATCGGACCGGTCACGTCGAAGCTACCCGTGCCGCCGCCAAAACTGCTGGAGGTGGCGGAAACCGAACCAGAGAACTGGCGCTCGGGGCGTTTGGTGACAACGTTAATCAGTCCGCCGGGGTCGAGAATACCGTACAGCGTCGAGGCCGGGCCTTTCAGAACTTCCACCCGTTCGGTCGCGGCGTTAAAGCTGCGCGGCAGAACGGTGCGCAGGCCGTTGGTCATGATAGAACCGTCGCGATTGGCGCCAAAGCCGCGGCGGGTAAAGGCATCCTGGGTACCGCCGAGGGTATTGGTCTGCACCACGTTGGCGACGTTATACAACGCTTCATCCAACGAGGTGGCGTGCTGATCTTCCAGCACCCGGTCGCTGACGGTATTCACCACCTGCGGAATATCCAACAGCGGCATTGAGGTCAATGTCGCCGTAGACGAACTCAGTGGCTGATAGCCGCTGGTGGCGTTCTGCTGGCGGCCCTCAGCTACCACGGTAATGGTGTCCTCGGCGTCTTTTGTATTATTTGCCTCGTTATTTTCTGCGGCCATTAATCCCGGTGAGGCTAAAAAAAGAAGCGAAAAAAGCGCGCGCCCTTGCAACGTCCTGCAGGCGACATGGGGTTGAGTCATTATCTGTTTCTCGTGAACGAATCTGCCTTTGCGGTCAGATAAAGCCAATAAAATCATTGCCCTGAAAATAAAACCTATCTGTTAAGCGTCTGAACGCGCCTTCAGATATGTAATTGAGAATCATTCAAACACGAAGGAATGTAGTAGTAAATGTTATGTAAGATAAAAAATCATCGCAGAAGAAAAGCACGATTTTGCAGCCTGTCGTAGGTAGTGAGATACTTTTATTTTATTGATTATAAATACTATTCATAAAATTCATTTTGTGTCGCCGCGGGGTAGTGAACGTAACGATAACAACATGAAGTACAGTATTGACTACTACATTCATCCCCTTCATGATCAAAAGAGAATGAGATTTATTTTGATTTGACTGCAGAACGTCGAGGGCTGATGCCGGAACGCTGCGGCGCAGGAGCGAGTTATGCCACAGCGGGTAAACCCTGCAGAAAAGGGGATCGTCCTGGAGTCCCTGTCGGCCGGATATGGCCAGACGCTTATCGTCGATGACATTAACCTGACGATCCCCAGCGGTAAAATGACGGTGCTTGCCGGGGCCAACGGCTCAGGCAAATCAACGCTATTATCGACCATCGCCCGGATGCTAAAACCGCTCGGCGGCTGCGTGCGTCTGGACGGAAAGACCATCCACGACATGCCGACCAAAGCGGTCTCCCGCCAGTTGGGGATCCTGCCGCAATCGCCGCTGACGCCGGAAGGGCTCACGGTGTTTGAACTGGTATCGCGCGGGCGCTATCCGTGGCAGGGGCTGATGCGCCAGTGGTCTGCAGCCGATGAACAGGCGGTGGAAGAGGCGCTGCAATTAACCGGCACCGCCGAATTCGCCCATCTGCCGGTCGATAGCCTTTCCGGTGGCCAGCGCCAGCGCTGCTGGATAGCGATGGCGCTGGCCCAGCAGACGAAAACCATTTTACTGGATGAGCCAACCACCTGGCTCGACCTGCGCTATCAGGTCGATATTCTTGAACTGCTGCAAAGCCTGACCCGCCAGCATGGCCGCACGGTGGTAACGGTGCTTCACGACCTGAACTTTGCGGTGAACTACGCCGATCTGCTGGTATTTCTCAAAAAGGGGCGGATAGTCGGGACCATTTCAGAACAGGAAATCTGCAGCCCCGAACTGATTAAAAACGTCTTTGAAGTTGATGTGCAGATGTCAATCAATCCGCAAACCGGCAAACCTTTCTTTATGCCGTTTCGCGCACCCCAGGCCGTTGCCCGATGAGCGCCGCCGTGCTGTACGCCACGCGGCGTCGTACCCGTCCGCGGCTGGCATTGCTGCTATTAATCCTGATGCTTATCGCCGGTTCGCTGGTTCATCTTGGTTTAGGCGCCCGCTGGATCGCGCCGCAAACGGTCCTGCAGGCGCTGCTCGAGTACGATCCGCGGAACTTCGATCACCGTATTATTGTTGATTTACGTCTGGTTCGGCTGGCGGCGGCGCTGGTGACCGGCGCGGCGCTCGGCGTTGCCGGGGTGCTGCTGCAGACGGTGATCCGCAACCCGCTTGGCGAGCCGCATATTCTTGGGCTTAACGCCGGCGCCTCGCTGGCGATGGTCGCGACCTCGGCGCTGGGCCTCTCTCTCGGCGATTTTCCGGCGGCACGCCCGCTAACCGCCGCCTGTGGCGCGGCGCTGCTGTTCGGCGGGGTGATGACGCTGGCCGCTGCCGGTCGCGGCGGGGCGACGCCGCTGCGCATCACGCTATGCGGCGTGGCGCTCTCGGCGTTTGCCTCGGCGGTGACGGCGGCGATATTAATTCTTGATGAACAAACGCTGCTGGCGATGCGCACCTGGCTTGCCGGCGATCTGGCCGGGTTGAACTGGGCTAGCCAACAGGCGGCGCTGGTGCCGGCGCTTTCTGGCATGGGACTGGCGCTGCTTCTCGCGCCACGCCTGAACGTGCTGGCGCTGGGCGATAAAGTGGCGCTGGGGCTGGGGGTGAATCTGGTGCAGACCCGACTGTTGGGGCTGGTCGCTATCGCGCTGCTGTGCGGCGCGGCGGTGGCGGTCGCCGGGCCAATTGGGTTCGTCGGGCTGGTGGTGCCGCACGTAGTGCGCCGTCTGATAACGCAAGATATTCGTCTGGCGTTACCGCTGGCGGCGCCGGTCGGGGCGCTGGTGCTGGTGTTGGCGGATATCGCCGCCCGTACCCTCGTCGCGCCGCAGGAACTGGCGACCGGCGCGATGACCGCGCTGGTGGGCGCACCGCTATTTATCTTTATCGCCGCGAGGTTTTTTAAATGAAACGCGCCGTTCACCGCGCCGGATTTCGGCCACTGGGTTTTGCTTCAAGGCATCTGTTGTTGCGCCCGGCTTCATTAAAAATTGCCGCCTTCATCCTGCTGCTTTTGCTGGCTCTCGGGCTCTACAGCCTCAGCCGAGGCAGCTTCCCGCTGCCATCTTCGACATGGGCGCGTGCGCTGCTGGCGCCGGAGCAGATTGGCGAGCAGCAGCGTTTTATCCTGTTTGACATCCGCCTGCCGCGAATTTTGATGGCGCTGCTGTGCGGCGCCATGCTTGGGCTGGCCGGGGCGGCGATGCAGAGCATTACCCGTAACGGTCTGGCGGACCCCGGCCTGATTGGCGTCAAAGAGGGGGCCTGCATTGTCGTGCTGGCGCTAATTCTGTTTTTTCCGGCCGTAGGGCTGGCGTGGCGACCGCTGGCGGGAATGCTCGGCGGCGTGCTGGTGGCGCTGTTGGTGCTGGCGCTGGCGCGCGATTGTTCACGTCCGCGCTTTATTTTGATTGGCATTGGCGTGTCGTGGACGCTGGCGGCAGCGGTTGGCATTTTTATGACCACCGCCGACGTACGCGATGTACAGACGGCGATGATCTGGCTCTCCGGCAGCCTGCACGCGGCGACCTGGCCGCTGCTGGCGGTGGCGTTTAGCTGGGCGCTGCCTGGCGCACTGATTCTGTTCTGCACCGCCCGCGCGGCGGATGTGGCGCTGCTTGGCGACAGTACCGCCATCGGTCTTGGCGTGCGTTTGCCGCAGCTCACGCTACTGCGTTTCTTCGCCCCCGTGCTGCTGACCTCTGCCAGCGTTTCCTGCGTTGGCAGTCTGGGTTTTGTCGGTCTGATGGCGCCGCATATGGCGCGCTTCGTCCTGCGCGGCGGTCAGGTGGCGCTGCTCTGCGGCAGCGCGCTGATTGGCGCGTTGCTGGTGCTGGCAACCGATACGCTGGGGCGGCTGGCGTTTGCGCCGCTGCAGATCCCGGCGGGGATTGTCATTGCGCTGGTAGGGTGCCCATTTTTTATTGCTCTGCTTTGGCGTCGCCGTGACGCCCTGTAAATCAAAAAGGATTGTTATGCGTTGGTTCGTTTCTCTGCTGGTGCTGTGCGCGGGCGCTGCCGCGGCTGTCGATTCGCAAACCTTCACCGACGATTTAGGTCGTACGGTGAGCGTACCGCTGCATCCGCAGCGTATCGTTTCGATGCACGATCTCGATATTACCATCCCGCTGATCGAGCTTGGGGTGCCGCCGGTAGCCAGCCATGGCCGGACGCGCCCTGACGGCAGCCATTACCTGCGCTCCAGCGCTCAGTTAACCGGCGTCGATTTCGACAATAGCGATATTCGCTTTATTGGCACCGCCGATATTGACCTTGAAGCCGTGGCCGCGGCGAAACCGGATCTGATCATTACCGAGCCCAGCCGTCATGTCTCGGTGGAGCAGCTGGCGAAAATCGCGCCGACGGTCAGTATCGATCACCTGCAGGGCAGCGCGCCGCTGATTTACCGCAAACTGGCGCAGCTCACCGGCAGCCAGGCGCGGCTGGCGGTGCTTGAACGTCGTTATCAGGAACAAATCAAACAGCTAAAGGCCACGGTCGACCCCCAGCAGTACCGCGTGTCGGTGATTCAGGCGAATAACGGTAAGGTAACGGTACACCACTCGTATCACGCGCTGGGGCGGGTTCTGCGCGACGCCGGGTTCCGCTTCCCGCCTTTGATCGACAAGATCCCCGATGGCCAGCGGATCGACGTCAGCGCTGAACAGCTACCGGAGCTGGATGCCGATTTTGTCTTCGCCACCTGGCGTTCGGACACCGGCGGTAAGCCGCAGGATGAGCTAAAGGCCATGGAGGCGGTCATGCCCGGCTGGTGTGACTTTATGCGCGCCTGCCGAACCGGCCGCTATATTTTGCTGCCGCGCGAAGAGGTTATTTCTAATTCGTACGCCGCATTGACGCTGATGGTGGCTCAGGTGCAGTCGCACATCGCCGGACGGCCGATTCCAGCGGGGGCGAAATGAAAGCAGGGGTGAAAAAAGAGAAGGGCAGAGTCGATCTGTTTGGCGAGCGCTTTCGCGCTCGCGCGCACCAGCTTTCGCCCCGTTTACGCGAGGTGGCAAACTACATCAATGATAATCGTGAAGTGGTGCTGGAACGCACGGCAATGGAGATCGCCACCGCCACCCACACCTCCGATGCCACCGTGGTGAGGGCGATTCAGGCATTGGGTTTTGCCGGGCTGCGCGAGTTAAAAGAGACCATGGCGCGCTGGTTCGGGCCGTCAGCGACCTCGTCGGAAAAGATGCGCTCGACGGTGGGGGCGCTCTCCTGTGATGTCAATTCCAGCATCGATTTTGTGCTGGATGGTCATCAACGCGCCTGTGAGGTGCTATCGCGTGCCGATAATCGCGCGGCGGTAGCCCAGGCGGTGGCGCTACTGGGCGATGCGCGTCAGGTGGCGATATTTGGCATCGGGGCGTCGGGGATCCTCGCCGAGTACACCGCGCGTCTGTTTAATCGTATTGGCTTACCTGCCTGTACCCTCAACCGTACCGGCTTCAGTCTTGCCGAGCAGTTGATTAGCCTGCAGCGCGGCGATGTGCTGATTATGATGGGGCAAAAATCACCGCATCGGGAGGGCATGACCACATTGCGCGAGGCGCAGCGGCTGGGGATCCCGACGATATTACTCACCCAGGCGCTGGATTCGCGCTTCAGTCAACTGGCGCAGGTGGTGATTGATGTTCCGCGCGGCGGCGATAACGGGCGGGTGCCGCTGCACGGCACCGTGCTGATTTGCCTTGAGATGATCGTGCTGTCCGTCGCCTCGACCGCGCCGCAAAAGACGGTCAAATCAATGAAGCGAATCAATGAATTGCATCGAGCCATCGGCAAATCAGGTGGTCAACGCGGTTGAACAAAAGATAATTCACTATCCGGATGCTTTCCGGTTGCATGCCATGCTAAGTATGTGTATTTTTATGCAAAATAAATGCATAAAAAGGATGTCTCATGGTCAAGAATTTGCTCAAAGCGTGTTTCATGATGGCCGCGCTGGCGGCAGCCGGACAGGCGGCTGCGGAAACCTATACCGTCGGCTCCGGCGGCACCTACCGTCCCTTTGAATTTGAAAATAGTCAAAAACAGCTGGAAGGTTTTGATATCGATATCATCAAAGCCATCGCCAGGGCCGAAGGTTTTGACGTGAAGCTGGTCAACACTCCCTGGGAGGGCATTTTCGCCACCCTGGGCACCGGCGATCGCGACATTATCATCTCGGGTATTACTATCACCGATAAACGCAAACAGATGGTGGATTTCTCCGCGCCGTACTTCCCGGCCGAGCAGTCGATTGTGGTGCCGGAAGGTTCAAAAGTGCACTCGCTGGCGGCGTTGAAAAACGAGAAAGTTGGGGTGGTGAACTCCAGCACCGGCGATATTGTGGTTTCGCAGGAACTGGGTAAAAACAGTACCTCCATTAAGCGCTTCGACAATACGCCGCTGATGCTGCAGGAGCTGTTTGAGGATGGCGTCAGCGCCGCGGTAGGCGACGTCGGGGTAGTAAAATACTACATCAAGCAGCACCCGGAAAAGCAGTTCAAGCTGGTGCCTGACGCTAAATTTGAGCGCCAGTATTTCGGTATCGCCGTCGCTAAAGGTAACAGTGAACTGCTGGGCAAAATCAACGCCGGTTTGCAGAAAATCGTTGCCGACGGCACCTATGCCAAAATCTATAAAACCTGGTTCGATGACAACGTACCGACGCTGCCTGCGCAATAACACCATTTTTCAGTGACCGCGGCTGTCGCTCAGGCGATGGCCGTATTTTTTTAGGGAAGGACTATGACGGGATTCCGTTGGGAGATCATCGAGGAGTACGGCCCGCTGTTTATGGACGGCGCCTTGATGACGATTAAATGTACCATTATCTGCGTGATCCTCGGGACGCTGTGGGGGTTAACGCTTGGACTGGGGCGGATGGCGAAGGCCGAGCACGGGCCATGGAAATATATTCTGCGTTATCTGGTACAGTTTCCGGTACGCTTCTACGTCAGCGCCTTCCGCGGTACGCCGCTGTTCGTGCAGATCATGGTGGTACACTTTGCGCTGGTGCCGCTGTTTATTAACCCGCGCGACGGCCTGCTGGTCACCAGCGGGATAATGAGCGCCGATTTTGCCCGCGAACTGCGTTCTAACTACGGCGCGTTTCTCTCCTGTATCGTGGCGATTACCCTCAACGCCGGGGCCTACGTGTCGGAGATTTTCCGCGCTGGCATCCAGTCTATCGATAAAGGGCAGATGGAAGCTTCGCGCGCGCTGGGTATGCCGTGGTGGAAAACCATGCGTAAAGTGATCCTGCCGCAGGCGTTTCGCCGCATTCTGCCGCCGCTTGGCAACAACGCTATCGCTATTGTTAAAGACTCATCGCTAGCCTCGGCGATCGGGCTTGCCGATCTGGCCTACGCGGCGCGAACCGTCTCCGGAGCTTACGCCACCTACTGGGAACCCTACCTGACTATCTCGCTGGTCTATTGGGTGATTACCTTCCTGCTGGCGCAGCTGGTTAACCGTCTGGAAAAGAGGTTTGGCAAAAGTGATTCACATTAATAACTTACATAAGCGCTTTGGCGATAGCCACGTACTGCGCGGCATCAGTTGCGATATTAAACCGCAGGAAGTGGTTTGCATTATCGGGCCCTCCGGCTCCGGCAAAAGCACCTTTCTGCGCTGCATGAACGCGCTGGAAACCGTGAGCGAAGGCGAAGTGGTGGTCAACGGCTTTGCCGCCCATGACCGGACGACCGACCTCAACAAGATGCGCGAAAGCGTTGGCATGGTGTTCCAGCGCTTTAACCTGTTCCCGCATATGACGGTGCTGGAAAACCTGCTGATGGCGCCGATGAATCTGCGCAACATGCCGCGCCAGCAGGCGGTCGACCTGGCGGATGCCTTGCTGGCGAAAGTGGGCCTCAGCGATAAGCGCGATGCCTGGCCTTCCAGCCTCTCCGGCGGTCAGCAGCAGCGGGTAGCGATTGCCCGCGCGCTGGCAATGAAGCCGTCGATCATGCTGTTTGATGAGCCCACGTCAGCGCTGGATCCGGAACTGGTAGGGGATGTGCTCGAAGTGATGAAAAATCTCGCCAGCGAAGGGATGACGATGGTAATCGTGACCCACGAAATGGGCTTTGCCCGCGAAGTGGCTGACCGGGTGATTTTCATCGATCAGGGGGTGATTCAGGAAGAGGGCAAACCGGCGCAGATCTTTAGCGCGCCGACCAATCCACGCACCGCCGCCTTCCTCAGTAAGGTGCTGTAGCCATCAGCAAAACGGGCAGGTGGAGTCCCGCCTGCCCGTTATCAACAACCCCGCTATTGCGCGGTCTCGGTAGCTTCTTCCATGTCTTCTTCCTGCTCATTGGCGAGCAGCGTTTTTTCATTCTTGCTAAGGCACTGGATAAGCAGGAACAGCACGCCGCTTGCGAACAGGGTGATGATCAAGCCGTCGTAGCCGGAGACGCCAATCAGCATGCCGCTGACAATCGGCCCGGCCACGCTACCGGCGGACCAGAAAAAGCCAAACAGGGCGTTAATCATGATTAACTTTTGCCCGCTAAAGGTTTTACCCGCCCGCACCAGCGACAGGGTATAAAGCGCGCCCGCCGCGGCGCCGAGCAGCAGGCAGATAGCCATCAGCTGTACGCGCGAGGCGAGCATAAACGGCAGCGCCAGTAGCGACAGGCTAAAGATAACCGCGCAGATAAGATGCACGCGGCGGATGCCGAAGCGGTCGGCAACCCATCCCAGCGGCGCCTGGAACATGGCGTCGCCGGTGAGGACGACAGTGACCAGCAGTACCGCCATCGTTTCATTTAAACCTTTATCGATGCCGTACAGCGGCAGTAGCGCGAGAATACTGGCGTCGAAGAAGGCAAAGCAGAATACCCCAGAGGCCAGGACCGGCAGGAAAGCCCCCAGGCTACGCCAGCTGGCGCGCTCGGCAAGGCTTTCGCGACTGCCGCGCGGCAGATGACGCAGCATCAGCAGGCAGACGGCGGTAATGGCGACAATCGCCATCAGCGCCGCGTGTTGCCAGGCGGGGCCGACGGAGATAAGCAGCGGGCCGGCGAGCTGGCAGCCGGTAAAGGCCGAGGCATAGATGCCGGTGAGAGTCGCGCGATTACTGCCCGCCGCGCCGCCGGTTATCCAGCTTTCCCCCAATACGATAATGACGCCGGAGGCGAGGCCGGTCAGCAGGCGCGGCACCAGCAGCAGCGTCATGTCGGTGGTCATGCAGGAGGCGATGGTCGCCAACGCCAGCAGGATCAGGCTGACGCTGAGCAACGCGCCCATTTCAAAACGACGGCACAGCGCGGGAGAAAGAAAAGAAGAGAGCATCATTCCAGCGGGCGGCAGCGCGGCCAGCAGGCCGACATAAAGCGGAGCAACTTGCTGCTGCGCCAGCTCAAGGCTGATTAATGGCACCGTATAGCCGGTGATAAATCCCACAAGTGAAGCGGCCATGATCATCGCTAGCGTGGGGGCCAGGCGATTCTGGTCTGGGTTAAACATTGTATTCCCGATAACGGAAGGTTGCAGGTGGATAATCCGGCAAGACGCCGACCAGTCTGCATGATAATTAATCAGCTGACGGAAGTCACCGCTGAAATAGCTACTATTTTTGATATTGATAAAACGATCCGCTGGTGAATAGACAAAAATCATCATCGCTGAAGTTGTCAGCCGCGGGGGCGAAAGGATATAACGAAGGGTGCCGCCTGGAAGCAGCAGGACGGGGACTACTCATTCAGTAATGAAAGGAACAGGACATGGCGGTATCGTCTTCACTGATTGCCGAAGCTATCGGCTGGCGTCGCGATTTTCATGCTCATCCGGAGCTTGGGTACCAGGAGCAGGAGACCTCGCGTCGGGTCGCCGGGCTACTGGCTTCGTTCGGCCTGCAGGTGCATGTCGGGCTGGCTGGTACCGGGGTGGTCGCGACGCTTGAGAACGGCCCGGGGCCGGTGATTGGCCTGCGCGCCGATATGGATGCGCTGCCGATCGCTGAACAGGGGGCGGTGGAATATCGTTCGCGTCGTGCTGGCGTAATGCATGCCTGCGGCCATGACGGTCACACCGCCATGCTGTTGGCCGCCGCCGCGCACCTTGCGCAGACCCGCAACTTTGGCGGCACCGTGCATTTTGTCTTTCAACCCGCGGAGGAGAACCTCGGCGGCGCGCGCAAAATGGTGGAAGAGGGGTTGTTCGAGCGCTTCCCGATGGACGCTATTTACGCGCTGCACAACTGGCCAGGTTTGCCGCTCGGGCATGTGGCGGTGAATCCCGGGGCAATGATGGCCTCGCTTGACGCCTTCGAGATAACGCTCACCGGCAAAAGCTGCCATGCGGCGATGCCGGAGAGCGGCGCTGACCCTATCGTCGCCGCCGCCCAGCTGATTATGGCGCTGCAGACGATTCCATCGCGACGCCTGTCGCCGCAGGATTCCGCGGTGGTCAGCATTACCCAGATAAACGGCGGTGAGGCGATTAACGTGCTGCCGGACCGCGTGGTGCTGCGCGGGACTTTCCGCTGCCTGAGTAATACGGTGCGCGAGCGGGTAAAAAACCTGATTGAGCAATACGTGCATACGCAGCCGCAGGTCTCCGACGTTGACGGTCAGATTGCGTGGTATCCGGGCTATCCGGTGACCAAAAACGATGAGCAACAGGCGCTGAAGGTGCGCGAGGTGGCGCAGGCCGAGCTCGGCGAAGCCGCGGTACGCTGGCAGATCAATCCTTCCATGGCGTCGGAGGATTTTGCCTGCATGCTGGAAGTGTGTCCCGGCGCCTATTTCTGGATAGGGACAGACGGCGAGACGCCTTCCAGGCCGCTACACAATGCCAGCTACGATTTTAACGACGATCTGCTGGCGCCCGGCGTGGCGCTGTGGACGGCGCTGGTGGAATCGCTGCTGCCTGCCGGGCAGGGCTAAGTTTTCGTGTGCCGCGGAAAGCGCGGGTGAACGGTCTCGGGGGGCTAACAAAGAAATGATAAATAAAATATTGGTCAGTGCCTGCCTGATGGGCCTTAAAGTCCGTTATAACGGAAAAGAGAAAGCGCAGATGAGCCATCAACTTGCTCGCTGGCAGCGGGAGCAGCGCCTGGTAATCCACTGCCCTGAGCTGGCTGCCGGGCTACCTGTTCCGCGACCACCTGCCGAGATCGTGTCGGCTGATGGGAGAGACGTAATGAGTGGACAAGCCAGAATAATTGAAAATACGGGAAGGGATGTTACGCCGCATTATCAACTGGCAGCCTGGCTGGCTCTGCGAGCAGCACAAGAAGCAGGTTGTACCGCCGCATTGTTAACTGATGGTAGTCCTACGTGCGGCAGTCAGTTTATCTATAACGGTTCTTTCAGTAATCAGCGTAAATCGGGTATGGGAGTGGCGGCGTCACTGCTCAGTGAGCATGGCATCACGGTATTTTCAGAAGCTCAGTTTGCGGAGCTTGTGAGCTGGATAGAAGAACGGGAATGAGCGGTTCCCCAGGGTTAACGTCGAACTGTATGAGGTTCACACCTCGACATAGCCGACGTTAAAGCCTTATGAAACTCTTGCAGTTTAAAAGCACTGGGGGGAGTTTCACTCAGCTAAATAACCACCATCGATGGGATAAACGCCGCCGGTACAGAACGCCGCATTTTCTGACAGCAAAAACAGTATGAAGTCTGCTATTTCCCGCATTTTTGCCATCCTCTTCATAGGGTGGCTATTGGCGAAACTACGTACGATATTGTCAGGAAATTCACTCATTCGTGGCGTTTGGACATAGCCCGGAGCGACGGCATTGATTCGAATGCCTTGCGTTGCAAACTCTAATGCTGCGGTTTGGGTCAAACCGATGATACCGTGTTTAGCCACGGTGTAGGGCGCTAATCCGGGAATACCAACCAGACCATTTACTGCAGATAAATTAACGATAGAACCGCCAGACTTCATCATTGCAGGTATTTCGTATTTTAGGCAGTAAAAAACGCCGCTCAATGAAGTGGCAATAACTTTATCCCAGTTTTCAACCGTCTGCTCTGTTATATTTTTACCATGTTCACCTGTGATGCCCGCATTATTTACAGCATAATCAAGTCTGCCAAAATGTTTGATAACTTTAGCGATCATTTGCTCTACTTGTTCGGGTTGTGACACATCGCATCCGATCCCCAGCGCCTGTTGCCCCTGTGAAGATAATTGTTTCGCTTTTTGGATGGCCTGCTCTGGTGAACGGGAGACAATAACGACCTTAGCCCCATGTTGGTGTAATTGCTCTGCGACTGCCTCACCTATCCCTGTCGTGCTTCCTGTGATGACAGCAACTTTATTCTGGAAATTCATCGTTCCCCCTATGACGTAGAATTGAGTCTTGCATCTGGGGGAGTATACAAAATAGCTGTGACAATTTTTGTCAGTACTCTTTTGCCTCGTCGATCCTTTCTTTTATTCTCCATTTTTTCAATAAAGCCGTCCGGCTTTCCCTGTAGATAGAGTCCAGTTGTGCCATCTCTGCAATTTTATCAGTTCTAAAGTGACGAAAATCATTTCTCATTTCACACCATGCGACCAAAAGCCAACATGACTGCATATATGCCAATCCGATGGGCCATATAACACGAGAAGAGTAAGCGCCTTTCTTGTCACAATATTTTATTTTGATTTTACTTTGCTTTTTAATAGCGCTACGAATGTCTTTGAAAAATACCTCATTGCTTTCTGCAGGGCCGATCAAATAGGATTGGCTTTCGATAAGGTTTTTTAATTCATCAGGAATGACGGCGTGTATTTTGGCAAGCGCGTTCCTTGCTGTATTTTTGAAATCATCATCTGTGTTATGAGATACCCAGTTTAGCCCAAGGGTAATAGCATTGATTTCTTCATGAGAAAGATTTAAGGGCGGCAAATGAAAATCAGACTTGACGATATAACCAATACCGGCCCCACCTTCAATACGAACCCCTTGATCCTGTAGCGTTTTTATATCTCTATAAAGCGAGCGCACGCTTATTCCTAATCTTTCTGAGAGCGTGGATGCCGTGATGGGATATCTTTGCGCCCTTAATATCTGTAGTAACTCGAGAAGCCTCTCTGTTCTGGTCATATCTATAAATCCATCCCGATACTGCGAAAAATCTTAAATCTAAAGTTTCCCGTTCATGCGCAGCGCATCAACAACGAGTGAAAAGGCAGGGGAAGGCTGCTTGCGGCTGGGATAATAAAGATAGTAGCCCGGAAAAGGATGACACCAGGACTCAAGCACCCGCACGAGACGATCTTCTCTGATGTGTGAGCCGAATTCCTCTTCAGGTAAAAAGGCGATGCCTAACCCGGCCAGGGCGGCGTCGACAACATGATCCGACGTGTTAAACGTCAACTGTCCATTAACCCGGACGTTCAACTCTCCTCCCTCGCGATCGAATTCCCAGACATAAATCCCGCCGGAGCGGACCATGCGCAAATTAATACACTGATGCTGCGTCAGCTCATGAGGCGTTTGCGGCTGCGGGTATCGCGCGAAATAATCTGGCGAGGCGGCTGCGGCCATGCGTAGTTTCGGGCCGATTGGCATCGCTATCATATCTTTATCAATCGTATCGCCAAGCCGCACGCCCGCATCAAACCGATCCGCCACGATGTCCCGGAATCCGTGATTAGCATCGAACTCAATATGAATATCCGGATATTCGCGGAGCAGCGGCGCAAGCTTGGGCAGCAGGGTCGTCTTCAGCACGTTCGGCCCGCAGGTGATGCGGACGGTGCCTGCAGGCTTGTCCCGCAGTTCAGTCAGCATGTCCAGCTCAGCCTCTATCTCGTCAATACGATGGCCCACTGATTGCAACAGGCGCTCCCCGGCGACCGTCGGGGACACACTGCGGGTGGTCCGCGTCAATAGTCGGATTTGCATTCGTTCTTCCAGCCCGGAAATCGCCTGGCTTAGCGCAGGCTGGGTCACGCCAAGCTGCGCGGCGGCTCGCGTGAAGCTGCCTTCCCGCGCCACGGTGATGAAAGAGAGTAAATCGTTGAGGTTGCGTCTTGCCATGTTGGTTTCCGGGCTATTTATAAATTTTACTTATAAGGCTATTAAGCATTCATTAGCTAGTTTCACTGCTGCCTATTGGTAACAATAATGCGATGAAAAAGTCAACGCTAAACGAGATGGAAAATGCTCACCGTAAAACGCCACTGCTGATGATCCTCTCCGCCGGGTTCAGTGTTGCGGGTTGAGCCGTCGCGCCCTCCATATCCATCGTTCTTTTTAACTCATGCGCTTATCCCCCACGTCGCCGTTTCAGAAGGGGGAGGGCATCCCATTATCAACAGAAAAGAAAGGCTAAATGCGTAATCAAAAAACTGAAACCAGAAATCAGAACGGAGCCCGTGAAAAACAGCAGGCGCACTGGGGCGGCGTGTTTGCTATGACGCTGTGCGTCTTCGCCCTGATTGCCTCCGAATTTATGCCGGTCAGCCTCCTGACATCGATGGCGCAGTCCCTGAAGGTCACCGAAGGTATGGCCGGGCAGGGAATTGCCATTTCCGGCGCGTTTGCGGTGATGACCAGCCTGTTTATTTCCCGACTGGCAGGCACGCTTAACCGAAAAACGCTGTTGCTTGGCCTGACATGCATCATGGCCCTTTCCGGGGGCGTCATTGCGATGGCACCTAATTACCTGACCTATATGACGGGCCGGGCCCTGATTGGCATCGTGGTCGGCGGGTTCTGGTCAATGTCGGCGGCAACAGCGATGCGCCTGGTGCCGGTGCATCGTGTTCCGCTGGCCCTGGCCATTTTTAACAGCGGCAACGCGCTGGCAACCGTTGTGGCCGCGCCTCTGGGCAGCTGGCTGGGTTCCGTCATCGGCTGGCGGGGAGCCTTCTTCTGTCTGTTACCCGTCGCCATCGTCGCGTTTATTTGGCAACTGCTCAGCCTATCTTCCATGCCGGTTACCCGCCAGCCTGCGGGGGCCGGCAACGTCTTCGCACTGTTACGCCGTCGGGTGGTTATGCTGGGCATGTTGGGTGTGGGGATCTTCTTTATGGGGCAGTTCACGCTCTTTACCTATATCAGACCTTTCCTTGAGACGGTCACGAAGGTAGACGCCTCAGCGGTGACTCTCATCCTGCTGGTCATCGGGATGGCGGGTTTCATCGGCACCATGCTGATTGGCCGGGTATTGAAGCGCGGATTCTACCCGACGCTAATGGCGATTCCCGTGCTGATGGCGATCGCGGCGCTGGCTCTGATCGTGTTTGGCAGCCAGGTGGCCATCGTGACGGCCTTGCTCGGGCTGTGGGGGTTTATTTCAACCGCCGCGCCCGTGGGATGGTGGGCATGGGTTCCACGCACGTTCCCCCAAAATGCCGAAGCGGGCGGCGGGCTGATGGTGGCGATGGTGCAATTGTCCATTGCGCTGGGATCCACCGTGGGGGGCCTGTTGTTCGACCATCATGGCTACCAGAGCACCTTTCTGGCCAGCGCCGCGATGTTGATTATCGCAACCGTACTGATTTTCCTGACCTCACGTGCAGACGCGTCTGCCGATGGTCTTTCATCACACTCGTCCTGACAAGGAAACTATCATGAATAAATTTGCGTTAGCCCTGGGAATGTTCATCAGCGCATTTGCCGCCTCGGCGGCGGATATGTCCAGAGGCGCTGATAACTTTTATAAAAGCGAAAAAGTGACGCAGCAGAAAGTCACTTTTAAAAATCAGTATCAAATGAACGTGGTCGGCAATCTGTTTATCCCGAAAACGATAAATCATAACGCCAAAAACCCGGCGATCGTCGTTGGTCATCCAATGGGCGCGGTCAAGGAACAAAGCGCAAACCTGTATGCGCAGAAGCTGGCGGAGCAGGGGTTTGTTACGCTGGCGATCGATCTCTCGTTTTGGGGAGAAAGCGAAGGCAAGCCGGGGCACCTGATTTCACCGGAAATCTACGCGGATGATTTCAGCGCGGCGGTGGATTACCTCAGTACGCAACCGTTTATTGATCCAGAAAATATCGGCGTGCTGGGCATCTGTGGCAGCGGAAGTTTTGTCATCAGCGCCGCGAAAATTGACCCGCGTATGAAAGCTATCGCCACCGTCAGCATGTATGACATGGGCGCCGCGTTTCGTAACGGTCTTAACCATTCCCAGACGCTGGAACAGCGCAAGGCCTTTATCCAGTCGGCCATTGAGCAGCGGTTTGCCGAGTTCAAAGGAGGAGAGAAAGCATACATTCCGGGTACCGTGAATAAGCTGGACGCTTCTACGCCGCAAATTCAGCGCGAGTTCTTTGATTTCTATCGCACCGAACGCGGCGGTTACACCCCGCAGGGCGAGAAAGAGGAGCTGACGACCAAACCGATGCTGAGCAGTATCGGTAAGTTTATGAACTTCTATCCGTTCAATGATATTGAAACCATTTCGCCGCGTCCGATGCTCTTTATTACCGGTGACCAGGCCCATTCAAAAGAGTTCAGCGAGGACGCTTTTAAGCGCGCCGGTCAGCCTAAAGAGCTGTATGTCGTTCCGGGGGCTGGGCACGTCGATCTGTATGACCGCACGGACGTGATCCCCTTCGACAAGCTGACGGACTTTTTCCGCAAGAATCTCAAATAACGCGTGGTAATGGGTTGTATCAACAGCTACCGGCCCTCGGGTCGGTAGTGGGGTGTAATTTGCTCAAAAGGACAAAATGCTGCCGCATCACTGAGAGTTGAAATGCCTGTGTAGTGCCAGGAGGGGACATCACAGAGATGGCTGTGTGGTGTCACTTGCGGGGGTTACATGATTTACCTGTAATCAAGTGCCATAGCAAACGGGCAAATATTCTTGAGGCTGCGGGGAAGTGCAGCCTCAGTGATATGACTGTGGAAAGCGGTTTATTATTTCTTTGCTGCTCGAATCAGGCCGTCAAGCCATTCCTGATGACCATTAAGCATTGGGTTCGGGCGGGTATTGGCCAGATCTTTTGCCGGGACTCCGTTCTGTGTTTCCTGCGTTAGGATACGGACCCTATGACCGGAAAGATCCTCCAGTAGCCACGCATGATGGACATCGAGTCGTTGAGCGGTATCTTTTTCACCGGCCCATCCGTGCCATGCCAGGCGAGCAGGTTTACCCTCAGCAGGTGGAACAAACTCCACAACCTGAGCTTCAACTGGGAAACCAAACGTGCTGAAGTAGAAGCGAACCCCATTTTCCAATTCTGGACCTTTGTTGTCATAAAAGCGCACATCGGCGGAATTTTTATAGTATTCCGGCCATAGCAGTGGCTGACACAGGAGCGGCCAGACATCATTGACGTTCAGACCTGAGATGATCATTTCATTAGAAACAAAGTTATCGGTAAAACCCGGAATAAAGCCTTCAGGCCAGTTAATCGCGTTCATAAATTTCTCCAATTGCTATAGTTGAGTGTACTGCGTGTGTCATTACGGCAGTAACGTGATGACAGTGATTATTGGTGCAATGGAGTTATAAGGCGAATTGTCATTACTTATATTCTTAATAAGATAAATTATATCAGGGCGCGGGATGTTGGCTTACTTCTGCGCATAAAGCACGAATCCACTGATGACTTGGGTCACGATGGGTTCGCTCATGCCAGGCCATGCTCTTGGTAAAGCCGGGTACTTTCAGGGGCAAAGGGAGAATGATGAGATCGTTGTTAGTCAAGACCATGCGGTGAGGTACAACTGCAATCATATCAGTCACTTGCAATATATCAGGTATCACCTGAAAACTGTTAACTGACATGCCTACTCGTCGTGTCAGACTGAGCTTAGCCAGTGCTTCATCTGTAACACCGGTGAAGTTACCTTCTGATGACACCAAAATATGTTCCTGTTTGCAAAATTGTTCGAGCGTCATTTCCGAACTCGCTGCCAGAGGATGATGACGTCGTGCTACGCAGACATAATCTTCTTCATAGAGCGCTCTTCCATGCAGGTCTTCGGGGGTTGTTTGCGGTGTTATCAAAGCCAGATCAACTTCACCCCGAGACAACTGCTGATACATTCGCTCATTGTCCACGGGCCGCACGGCGATTTTAATATTCGGTGCACGTTGTTTTAGCTCAGCCATCAACGGAACGACAACAGCCTTAAGTGCATAGTCCGTTGCTACGATGGTATAAGTCAGCTCCGCCGCCATAGGATCAAATTGCTTTTGTTTCAGCATGATAGCGATATCGGTGAGTATTTGTTTCACCGGCATAGAAAGTTCGGTGGCCCGCATTGTGGGAACCATACCGTGACTGGTGCGAACAAAGAGGGGATCGTCAAAATAATCACGCAAGCGAATAAGCATGCCACTGACGGCAGGTTGTGTCAGGGAGAGGCGCTGCGCAGCCCGGGTCACGCTTCCTTCATCCAGTAATGCATCAAGGGCCTTAAGAAGGTTAAGGTCGAGGGTTCTCATATCATTTTTCATAGTGAAGTAGCCTGACAGATATAAAATTTTAATTCAGGCTAAATGCTCGGGAAAAGGTTGTCTAGAAGGTTTATGAGTGTTTTCCTTTTGGTGATCTTTTAGTTTTGGCTGGTAACCTTTGTAAAGATAAATCCGCTCTTCGCTTACGGCAGACCTGAGTTTGTCCGCTCCGTGCCAGAGGCGGACGTTGAGGAGAATGTTATTTTGATGCGAAATATTTGCGTAATATTTTTTCTAATAGCGAGAAAACGACCGTCACCCTTTTTGGAGTAATCAGCTGGTAAGGCCGATATAAATAAAATTGCCATTTCTCCTGTCGCAGTTCTGGCAGTGGGGGAACAAGTTGGCCGCTTGTTAAGTACTCCCTACAAATAAAATCGCTGGATTGTACAACTGTTTTCCCGGCCAAGGCAGCCTGAATTTCGGCGTATGGGTCTGTTGTATAAAACTCGATATGACGAGGGACAAAAGTATTCACTGCGTCACTCATAAACTCAAATAATTTTCCTGTATCAGGGTTAATTAAACCACTAAATGGATAACGCTGCCGAAGATCTTCTAAATCAGTTGGTGCTCCCAGGCGTGCAATGAGTTCAGGGGATGAGACTAAAATATGTTCAACTTGCCCGATGTTTTTAATGATAAAGTTAGGATTAGGTTCTCGCCCTACGCGTATACCTATATCGATACGATGCTCTATAGTATCAAGTTTCATCATATCTAAACGCCAGTCGATAAATAACTCAGGATAGGGACGTAGTGCAGTCAATAGTTCATACAATATTTGTTCATGATTTGGAAATCGAAGTAATGTGATACGAACAATACCCTTCATTTCATTATCATCTTTCGCCGTCTGAAATAGTTTTTCAGAATCCTCCAGCAGTCGCTTCGCTTGGGGTAAAAATAGCTCGCCGAAACTGGTGAGAAAGATCGAACGAGTATTGCGTTTGAAAAGAGGTTCACCAAGTTGTTTCTCCAGCTCAGCGACTGTCCGCGTGACTACTGATGGTGAAACCGACAGCTTGGTTGCTGCTTCGCGGAAGTTCAGGGTATCAGAGGCGATGATAAAAAACTTTAGAGCATCAAGTTTGTTCATGATTGTTGTGAAAATTGCAATAATGTATTTTGATAATAGCAATTAATTTGCAACTATTCCAGTCATATAATCGAACAATCAAATAAGTAACCTGTCTTAATTTTTTATCAGAACTCAAAAGAGTAAATTATGTCAATTCAACCAGTAGAGTTAAACAAAGCCTATCGTTTATTGCAGATCGGGCCAACAACAATGATATCGGCTAAAAATGATGGCATTGAAAATGTCATGGCAGCGGCTTGGGTGGGATTAATAGGCAATAACAAAGTGATGGCTTTTATAGGTCCACAGGCATTTACTCGTGGGCTTGTAGAAAAAAGCGGATATTACGTTGTCCAGATCCCAGTAGTAAATCAGATGGAAATGGTTTTATATGCTGGGGGCAACAGTTATTCTGACACACCCGATAAAAACAGTAAAATTCCACTGTTTTATCAGAAAGAGTTTGATCTGCCTTTAGTTGAAGGTTGCGTTGGTTGGCTAGTCTGTAAGGTCATACCCAATGAAAAAAATGAAAAGCAGCACAACTTGTTCATGGGGGAAATTGTCGGAGCATGGAGCGATGACCGCGTTTTCAGAAATGGGCACTGGATTTTTGATGATGCGCCTGATGAATTACGTACTGTCCATTACGTAGCTGGCGGACAGTTTTACGCCATTGGCAAAGGTACAAAATTTAATTATGGTCCAGGAAAAGACTAATCCTTACCTCTGTCTCAATGTAGCCATATAACATGGCTACATTGAGGTAGTAGCATAAAAAAATAATTAAGATGTCCGCTTCTCGTTCACTGCGGACCTCCAGCTAAGTTCGCCTTGTCATAACAGGAAAGCCCATTATACACGTGTATAATGGGCTTTCCTGTGCTGATTCGTTGGCTTGCTTCCCTTCATTATTAAGTGATGCCACCATTGAGAACCTGTTCCATAGGTAAGCATGACAGCTCTTCGCTCACAGTGGCCTTTCTGCTCAGTGAATCCGTCCACTCCGTGCCAGAGATAACCTCTTGATCTCAATAATAAATGGCATCTAATTTGTCCTGACTGATGCGGGATGACAGCACCTGATGGCTCTATTTTCGCTCGCTGTATCTCGGCAAGGTATCCGCTTTATCCTGGCTGTAACCATCAATAGTTTGAGGAGAGGGGATAAGTACCGTTGTACTTTTATCATAACTCCTGCTTTTGAGTTTCATATATTAAACAGAGATCAAAACCACGTACACCCATACGACGGCCTTATTACAGCAGAGCACAGAATCCGGGCACAATAAAACAATCTAAGCCGCTGAGGGCAGGTCAGTTGTATATAGGCGGTTTGAGCACCTGTGGAAAAATTGAATATTTAGCGCTGTTTCGTCAATACCCAGAAGCCCAGAAGGATAATAGTTTACCTGTGTAGAGCAAATTGCACCCTGACCATATGAAAAGGGGGTAAAAAGTGTCATATCGATATGGAATGGATTCGTATGAGTCTCAGGGGCATTATAGCGAAATACCATATCACGTTGAAACATGTGCAAGAGCTGACTGCAGAGCTTAAAAAAAGAAAATATTCACTCGATTGGATGAAGTGAATGCCGAAGCCAGACTTAGCTGACCTGGTGGCGGGTTTACACACAGATATCGGAGCTCGTGATATCTGTGTGTGAAGTTTTTAAAGCTGATGTTCCGGAATCCGGGCGATAACCTTTATCTCAAAATCAAATCCCGCCAGCCAGTTAACCCCCACGGCTGTCCAGTTGGGATATGGCGGCTTCGGAAAAACGGTTTGTTTCACCTGCATAATGGTTGAAAACTGACTCTCCGGATCGGTATGAAAGGTTGTCACATCGATAAGATCTTCAAACGAACATCCTGCGGCGGTAAGAGTGGCCTTGAGGTTTTCAAAGGCACGTTCTACCTGCGTTGCAAAGTCGGGCTCAGGACTACCATCTTCCCGGCTACCCACCTGACCGGATACAAACAGTAAATCACCAGAGCGGATCGCAGCAGAATAACCATGCTTCTCATAGAGAGCGTGGCGATTCGCCGGGAAAACAGGTTTCGGTTGGTTCATAACGTATCCTTTTTTCGGATGTGTGAAGCCGTGCGTGACATAAATAAATCAATTAATATACGCAGTGTATGTAAACTTAACCACACATACGCGGCGTATGTCAAATTTCATACGCTGCGTATATTGCAAGGAGTCCGCATGGCTGCCAAACGCCGCGCCGAAACGATGGAAGAAACCCGCACGAAGTTGATTACAGCCGCACGAAAAGCCTTTGCCGAAAAAGGGTTTGCAGCAGCATCAATGGATGATTTGACTGCCAGCGTTGGCCTGACGCGTGGGGCTCTGTACCATAATTTTGGGGACAAAAAAGGGTTGCTTGCCGCTGTGGTTGCCCAGATTGACTCAGAAATGGCACAAAGTGCCAAGAGTGCAGCGACACAGTTCAGGGATGACCAGCAAAAGCTTCTGGCTGAAGGGATAGCCTATATCAGAATGGCTCTGGATGAAGAAGTCCGGCGTATCGTTCTGCTTGATGGCCCGGCTTTTCTTGGCGATCCTACGAAATGGCCGAGTCAGAACAACTGCCTTGACGCCACCCGAGAGAGCATTTCAGATCTGATTGAACGCGGCTTAATCAAGCCGGTAGATGTGGATGCTACCGCCTGGCTGCTAAATGGAGCTGCACTGAATGCCGCTCAGTGGGTGGCTGCCAGTGAAGATCCGCAGCATGCTTTACCAAAAGCGATTCAGGTTTTCACCCTGCTGGTAAATGGCCTGCTGGAAGAGGGCAAGCACCCATAACCTCCATTCTCAACCTGAAGGTTCGTTAATAAGTTGAGCTCCGTGCCGCTTGTTCCGGCTTCGATTCTCTCGGGTCAGTAATTCAGTCTGAAAATCACATAAGGCCGGTTCAATACGGCCTTCACGAATCTTGATAGTAAAGAATTTTGTGTAGCAATGTTTTACCAGATTTTTCGGACGTTACAATACAGCCAGCCCGATTGTGTATAAACAGGCCCGAGAAGCTAAACTCCACCTTTCATTCATAGAGATCGTACGGCTATTCAGGCAGTCCGCGTCGCGCCAGAAGCGGATATTGATAATTTGATCAATTAATTATTCGATGCGTTTAACATCTGGATGACGTTCGGTTGCAGCTTCATGGAAAATATCATCTAACCAGCCTGCAATTTCATCTTCTGCCAGATCATCTGGAATAACAACGTCATAGATACGGGAATACTTTCTTTCTGTCAGATCTACTCGAAAAACCAACCAGCACTCATTCTTACGCAGAATGCCAAGGTATCGACCAAAGACATTATAAACCAACATGTTATACCTCCAGTAATGTCAATCAAACCACACGTTATATTACTTCGAATAAGAAAGGCAGAGAATAAATCCTGCATTCGTTAGAGGACAACATCTTCTTTTGTCATGACAGTTCTGGTGATCCTGCATGCTGACCGCTTCGTGCCAGGAGCGGACGTTTATGAAAAGGGTGATAGATAAACATCAGCAATTTTATCTCCGATTACAGCACCTCAACCACTTCGAATTCTTCTGCGATCAACTCCATATCCTCAGAAAAATGACCTTCACGGATGAAAAATCGCTGATGCTCTTTCTTCCAGTATTCAAGACTTAAATCGCCTTCACCCTCTTTGCGAGCGAACTCCTCATTAATATCGCAAAAACGCACCAATTGTAGCGAAACCAGCCGGATCACGCATACCGGGACATTCTGTCCATCAAGAATTATGTTATAGCTGCCAATCCTCGGAGCAGATTCTTCCTGTTGGTAAGAGGCAAAAGATCCACAAGAGGCCGTTTTGATTCCTTTTTTAATAAGGTTAGCAAGCTCGCTTGCCAGTTCTGGACTGTCTCCCATTTGCCAGGCCCCTGCGCCTGGATATTTCATTTCTATTTCCCTAAGCTTAACCATTAATGCATCTGCCTAACCGTTGATGAAAAAAGTAATAATAGTATTAGCGTTAATGGGGTCACCATTAACAGTAATACGTTACCTCAGATAGTGTGGTTTGCTCTTCGCTCAGACTGGAGCTTAAACTCAGTTGGTTCATCCGCGCAGTGCCAAAAACTGCCCCTGACTGATTGTTAACCGCGCCTCCTATTGTATAGATATTTTCTGTACATCAAGATACATTGAGATAGCTATTTAATGGCTTAAATAGTAATAGACACTAAGTTCAGGAAGGAAAAGTGCTGATGCCAATACCTATTCTCTATACAGAACGCTTACTGTTAAAACCATTATCCTCAGAAGATGCCTCACAAATTCAGATACTTTATCCTCGCTGGGAGATTGTTCGGTACATGGTCTCATCAGTACCGTGGCCCTATCCGGATAATGGCGCCGAGAATTATGTCAATAACGTTGCCTTGCCTGATATAGCAAATGGAATCGCTTGGATCTGGACTATTAGGCATCGTGAAACACCTGACAACATGGTAGGTTTAATCTGTCTTTATGATGTTGAGGATAACAACCGAGGATTTTGGTTATCTCCGGAGCATCAGGGCAAAGGTTTTATGCGTGAGGCCTGTAACGCAGCTACAGATTATTGGTTCAATTCCTTAAATAAGACTATATTGCGTGCGCCGAAAGCGGCTCTCAATAACCGCTCCAAACGTATCTCACAAAGCAGTGGCATGCGGCTCATTAGGACTGAAAAGAAAGCATATGTCAGCGGTCTGCTGGATTCCGAGCTATGGGAAATCACACGTGATGAATGGAATGCTCGTAAAGGTGGCTGATAAGCTGATGGCATGTCCGCTAAGCGCTCCCAGCGGACCTTCAGCTTCGTTAACACGTCCGCTTCGTGCCAAAAGCGGAAGTTAACTACGGATAAAATTCAGCGCCCCACACCCAGAGCCGCTGCATAACGGCAATAAGCTACACTTGTTCATTATTTCCACAACAGAAAAGCCTTCCGCTGCTTCAACGGTGTGTGTTTGACATCGCGCAGTTGGGACATTTTGATCAACAACGAGCATGGCCAGCTAACGATGAAATTGATACTTGTTCGACACGCAGAAACAGAGTGGAATTGGGAAGGAATTATTCAGGGGCACAGCGATAGCTCCTTGACCTGTCGGGGGTTGCGTGAAACATCCGCCCTACTAGCAGCGTTTAGTGCAAGTGAGTATCAAATAGAGCGTGTTTACGCTTCTCCGCTTGGGCGTGCCTGGCAAATGGGGCAAAGCCTGGCTGAACACTTTCATTGTTCACTGACGACTGAACCGGCCCTTAAAGAGCAGGCCTTTGGTCAGTTTGAAGGTATGCCGTTAGAACTACTCAGACAAAAACATCCAAACTATGCAAATGCATTATTCAGGCTTGATGCAGAGTATTGTCCACCAGGGGGGGAGTCACTGGCGCATGCTTCTCAGCGAGTTATGCGTTTTTTACAAAACCTGGAAGATACCTCATCACATCAACAAACAATATGTATTGTGTCTCACGGGCATGTCAGTCAGGGCACTCTGGCAATTCTTAAAGAAGGGACTGTCGATAGTTTCCCTCGCTATGCTCATCCCAATGCAAGTTATTCTGTTATCGACCTGATTAATGGAAAATGTATTGGCCTAAAGTGGGGGATTGCTACACATTTACGTCACCTGAATTAGTGGCTACCTTCCAGGCATTGAAAAACCATCCTGCCAGAGTCATCATTATTTAAGCACAATGTTCACTCCTCGCTGTGAGTTCAACGGGTCGATGCAACGCTATCCTTAGGGGGGACGTTGCTATGAAACGAAGAACTCGGATTAACTTATCCGCGTTGTGCCGGGAGTGCGCATCGCAAACTCATGCTCTTCTGATGACGTGGGTGCTAAAGATAATTGTCCATCCATTGAAACCTGACTTTTTCACACTGACACAATCAATGATTCCAGCCTAATTTAGGTAATGGCATAATCAGGCTGGCGAAAGTGAGGGTAAAAATGGATAAAACAGAGAAAAATCAGATAGTAGATAGCGACATTGCACAGTTATTACTAAAGCACAGGAAAGCTCGTAACTGGACGGTAACGGAACTTGCTCAACGCTCAGGCGTCAGCCAGGCGATGATTAGTAAGATTGAACGAGGCGTCTCCAGCCCCAGCGCGACTATTCTTAGTCGGTTAGCGAACGCCATGAATATTACGCTATCAAAACTTTTCGCCGAGCTTGAGCAACATCAGAATTCGCTGGTTCGTTTCGCTCACCAGCAGCAGCATTGGACAGATGAACAATCAGGCATTATTCGTTGGACATTGTCCCCGGCGGGCGCCAGCCCGGAACTGATAAAAGTTGAAATCCCTGCAATGGGGCAACTGACGATCCCCGCTTCCGCTATTGAGCATCTTTGCGGGCAAACACTTTGGATGCTGAGCGGCAACCTTGATTTTAGGGTCAATCATCAGACCCATCACTTACAAGCGGGTGACTGTCTTGCTCTTACCTTTGCAGGCGAGTGCCAAATGACTAACCCGGATAGCGAACAGAGCTGTACATACATCGTTGCGTTTAGCCAAAAAAACAGATGATATTTCCCCTGCTAAACGGTTAGACGCCATTCCCTTTACGCAGGTGCAGCAGGGGATAAGGTCTTCCCTGACTATCCTGCCCGGAGCGCCCTGAAACCTGGAAGCCCATATGTTGATAAAACCCGACAGCCTGTTGGTTTTGTTCATTGACGTCGACGCTTAAATCAGGATGAAGAGCAAGGGCATGGGATATCAACTGTTTTCCGACGCCAAGCCCGCGAGCAGCAGCATCTACGAACAGGGCCTCCAGATGGCCATCATGTAAAAACATAAATCCGAGTGGCTGGTCTTCATCATTTGTCGCTACCCATACAGGGGTTTCCGAAAAAAAGCCGACCACCTCTTTTTCGATCTCTTGCCGGTCATGGGCTGTCAGAAAATCATGCGTAGCATCGACAGAACTTTTCCAAATTTGGATGATGTCTTCCGCTTCAGAAGGTCGTGACATTCTGATTTTTATCATCTTTTTTTCCTTAAAATGGACATGTTTTTGGGTAATAACCTACAAAATG
Source organism: Klebsiella sp. PK01 (assembly GCF_057624675.1). NCBI lineage: Bacteria > Pseudomonadati > Pseudomonadota > Gammaproteobacteria > Enterobacterales > Enterobacteriaceae > Klebsiella > Klebsiella sp. PK01. The sequence continues at coordinate 796,675 of NZ_JBYEZM010000001.1, read as the reverse complement.
AATCCACGTAATTTACTATGGTGTAATTAAATTCACAATAGTGAAGGTGTCGTCAAGTCTATCGTTGCTAGACTCACTTTCAGGTGCAGAATGCCACGACCGGCTCTGGCCTGATAGCGCTCGAACTGGCGTACAAGCCGTTCGAGCACCACGATTTATTGTGGAAAGCCGCGATGAGTTCCGATTTATTGTTGTGGAGCTCACCCTATGCATGTCCTCAAGGTCACATTCACTGCTCAGGCTACGAAGCAGACTCGCTAGAAGATAGTCGAGTAAGGGGCAATGATAATGCCTTTCAGGCCGATGCGTTCTACTGACTCAGAAATCTTTTTTACGGAAGCTATCGCGGATGGCGTCCCCCATCAGACAGGTCAGGTTCATCCAGGTAGGCTCGACTGCGAAATTCGCCATGTTTCCAGCCATATTGTCGAACGCTCGCTTGTTTGTGTACAGCATGTGCCCTGGTGACATAAACTTTGTCTCCATGATCGATTTCTCAACGTTCTCGTAATTGAGTAGGTTGCCAAAGTTGCCGCGACCAGAAACGAACGTCTTGTCTGCCTCATTTCCACCCCAGGTCAGATAGGGGTTGAGAAAAATGAAGGACGGCATGCTGTTGATGGCGACCGCACCATATTCCAGGTCAGACACCGCCTGCTCGAGTAATTTCTGATGGGCCTTTCTGGTATCCTCATCGATAAGTATCGCACTGGCGAGCGTGCCCAGGAGCTGGGTGTTGGCGAACTTGACGGCGCCGGGGAGGAAGTGCGCGGCATTGGCTGGCAGATCTAGCGGCACCTCAGCGAGCACCAGGCTAAACGCTTCATGTGAAGTGGCGTAGCCACCGGGCTCAACGTCTGTTAGTAATATGACGTCGGAATGCGGATACCTGCCGCCCTCGGGGCTCAGTACTTCCGCATCGGGATAGGCCTGTCGAAAACCATCCACGACCTTGTCGGCGCCGGGGTAGTACATACCCATGGCCGGAGTAGTCTCCGAGATAGCGACCCGCAGCGCGTCGAGGAATTCCTTGCGCTGCGGCCAGTGTTTGCTTGTCACCAGAGTCTGGGGACGACCGCAGTTCGCGCCACCATTGAACTTTGCCATGGTGGCTATCTGCACTGCCTGATGCTCAATTTCCTTCTTTGTCCATGGCCGGTCGCCCGGCACGATGATGCATGGGTTATTGCCGCCGCATTCGGAGATAAGCGGCGTCTCTGTCGCTGACATGATAGCCTCGGCCGTTGCGGTTCCACCTGTAAAGTAGATCCGGGAGAGGCGGGGATCTACTGTCAGGTCTTGTCCCCGATCGGCATCGCAGAAGCTCAGAACGCGCCGATCGATCAGCGGCTGCATGATCTTCGCCCAAATCCTGTCGGTTTCTTCGTTCAGGTGATGCGGTTTGTGTACGACTGTACAGTTCTCGAAGAAGATCGCTTTCAACACCTCGAGCGCTGAGCTGTAGTTGCCGGCACCCAGCACGGCAATAATACCCGCGGGCTTTTCCATCGGATTGATTTGTTTCGGTGCGCCTTTCACACGGATGCGACTCTTCTGATCCGCGTACATCAACTTGTCCTTCCGCTCCTGCGGAAAGACATAAATATCGTAGAGATCCTCACTCACTTTTTCCACGCTCAGCGGCTGTGGCATCTTGCCGTCGAGAATGGATTCATAAAGGATGATGGCTGCCGAGACGGTACTCGCCATAGGAACGACGGTAGCAACCTTTGACATTGGGTATGAAAAAAGAGGCGCACCGAGGATGCCATTCTTCATCTTGCTGTCGGCGAAGGCGAGGTCATCACCGTACTTCTTCAGGTTTGCACGGATTTCCTCCAGCAGATGCAAACGTTCTGCGGGAGATGTTGTGGTCCATTTTTGGGGATCCAGTTGGTCGATAGCTTCGGTAGCATTCATTGGGATTTCTCTATTGTTCAGATTGGACCGCCAGGACAGGTGGAACGTGTCCTGGCTGGTGTGATGTTTACATCTCACTATAGGAAGCAAGCCACGACAACGCTCTGGCAATCCGCGCCAATTTTAATGCGAGAGATGCCAGCACAGGGAGTTGAGTCGCGGATGTTACAGAGTGGCGCAACGTGCAGTCATTGTGGCGCGGTTTGACGGGGGTTAAGCGCACGACTGCTCTATACTCTGAGCGTCGGTTGAATGAGCAATAGTGACGGAGTTCTGAAGGTGCAAAACAAAACTTTTCCCATGGATATTGGCTGGCTGGCAATACTGAAGGACTTAGGTGTTCAGCCTGGCCATGTATTACGTCGGGCCGGCCTTCCAGACGATTTACTCTCCCGTACAAGACAGGGGCTTTCTGGCGAAGACTATTTTCGTTTCTGGCGCGCTTTAGAGGCTGAGGCAAGTGATGCCATTTTTCCCTTACGCCTCGTCGAGACTCTCTCGGCTGATTCTTTCAACCCACCGCTGTTCGCTGCCCTGTGCAGCACGAATCTGGTACAGGCTATGCAGCGCCTCGCCAAATACAAGCAACTTGTGGCGCCCATGAGCCTTGAAGTCAATACGGGTGACGCAGGCGAGCTGGTCGTGACGCCTCGCTGGTTGTCGATACAAACCGCGGTACCTCACTCGCTGCAAGTGGCCGAGATTGCGTTTTTCGTGCGACTAGCCAGACTGGCTACCCGTGAGCACATTAAGGCGCATCGCGTTATCCTGCCGGAACTTCCGTCCAGTCGTTATCTCCGGCGTTACGAGAATTTCTTCGGCGTACCTGTGCAAAAGGGAGAGTATCCAGCAATCGCTTTCGCCGCTGTGGATGCTTTGCGTCCATTCCTCACGGTCAACGAAAGCATGTTTCACGCGTTCGAACCCGATCTTCGCCGACGGCTCAGTGAACTTGATTCGACGGCATCGACGGCGGAACGCGTGCGTGCTGTCTTACTGGAGCTGTTGCCTGGTAACGCGGCTACCATTGAGAAGGCCGCGGAACGACTGGGTTTGAGTAAGCGTACGCTTCAACGTCGGCTTGAGGAGGAGGGGGAAAACTTTCGCGCCCTGGTCAATATGGTGCGGGAGAGCCTTGCCCGACATTATCTGGCAAATACCACGATGTCCGGCGCAGAGATCGCTTTCCTCCTTGGATTCGAAGATCCCAATTCCTTTTATCGCGCATTCCAGGGGTGGACTGGAAAAACACCTGACAGCGTCCGTCATGCCATGCGCTTGAATTGAGGAAAAACACACCATGTCTAAACTTACCGAACAACGGAAAGTCCTGCTTGCTGGCGCCACAGGGCTGGTGGGCGGCTATATACTTCAGTCCCTGCTGGCAGGTCCCTGAGCGGTACAAAAGATTTTCACAAATTCGTCCTGCCAAAGAAGGCCTATTTTGATGTCAATCCAGACAGCGTCAGATTCCAGGGAGAAGCTAAGCCTCCCCCTGAATTCACCCTCAGGCGTTAGCCGCCGCCTTTAACCGCGCCTTCATCAGACTATAGGTCGTCCAGGCGTACCGTTCCGCCCAGTCCTGGTCGGCAATGGCCTCGACCTTCACCGCGCAGTACTTGGTTTCCGGCGTTTTCGAGATAGGATCCAGATTATCCTGGGTCAGCTCATTACAGGCGCCGACCCACCACTGGTAGGTCATGTACACCGCGCCGGGGTTGATACGCTCGCTGAGATCGGCGCGAGTCATCACTTTGCCGCGCCGCGAACTCACCCAAACCAGCTGACGATCGGCAATACCTGCCCGCTCGGCATCGGCAGGGTGCATCTGTATCCTGCCCGGTTCGTCCGCCAGCGACTGCAGCGCGGCGCAGTTGCCGGTCATTGAACGGCAGGAGTAATGTCCGACTTCGCGCACCGTGCAGAGCACCAGCGGGAAATCATCGTCCGGCGTTTCCGCCGGCGCGCGCCACGGCGCGGCGAACAGTTGCCCTTTGCCCGATGGGGTATCAAAGTGATTATCCTGATACAACCACGGCGTACCGGGGTGATCGAGCGTCGGGCACGGCCACTGCACGTGGCCCATATCGCCCATTTTCTCCCAGGTTACGCCGTAGAACAGCGGGCAGAGTTCACGCATCTCATCCCAGATTTGCTGGTTACTGGCGTAATGCATCGGATAGCCCATCTCGCTGGCCAGCAGGCTGATAATTTCCCAATCGCGTTTCACGTTACCTGTGGGAGAAATAGCCTGCTCGAAACGCTGGAAGCCGCGGTCGGCGCAGGTAAAGACGCCGCCGTGCTCGCCCCAGGACGTCGCCGGCAGCAGTACGTCAGCCACTTCCGCCGTTTTGGTCATAAAGATATCCTGCACCACCACGAAATCCAGCGCCTCCATCCCTTTGCGTACCAGACCCAGGTCAGCCTCGGTTTGCAGCGGATCCTCGCCCATGATGTAGTAGGCTTTGATTTCTCTCGCCAGCGCTTTATGCGGGACTTCGGTGATACGAGTGCCGATTTGCGTATCCATCAGCGCCGGATCGATGCCCCAGGCATTGGCGAATTTGGCGCGAACCGCGGCGTCGGTGACATCCTGATAGCCCGGGAACTGGTTGGGTAATACGCCCATGTCACAGGCGCCCTGGACGTTATTTTGTCCGCGAACCGGGCCGACGCCGACGTTAGGCCTTCCGAGGTTGCCGGTCAGCAGCGCGAGGCTGGCGAGACCACGAACGACATCAACCGCCTGGCCGAATTGGGTTACGCCCATTCCCCACATAATGGTGGCGGAAGGGGCGGCGGCGAAGGTACGCATCGCCCGCCGGATAGCCAGCGCCGGGACGCCGACCAGTGCTTCCACGGCTTCGGGAGAGTAGTCTTTCACCGCTTCGCGGTAGGCCTCCAGCCCTTCGGTATAACGCTCAACGTAATCGTGGTTGTAGAGATCTTCCTCCAGCAGGACATGGGCGAAGGCGTTGACCAGCGCCATATTGCTGCCGTTGTTGAGTTGCAGATGCTGGTCGGCGATGCGGGCGGTTTCAATGCGCCGCGGATCGCAGACGATGATTTTCGCGCCGTTATCGCGGGCTTTGAGCACCCGTCGCGCCACGATAGGGTGAGAATCGGCACAGTTGTAGCCAAAGACCAGCAGGCATTTTGAGTTCTCGATATCGCTTATTGAGTTACTCATCGCGCCATTGCCGAGTGAAGCCTGCAGCCCGGCGACCGACGGCCCGTGGCAAACGCGGGCGCAACAGTCGACGTTATTGGTATTGAGTACCGCTCGGGCGAATTTCTGCATCACATAGTTGGTTTCGTTACCGGTGCCGCGGGACGATCCGGTGGTCATGATGGCGCGCGGCCCGTACTTGGCTTTGATCTCGCTGAGCTTAGCGGCGGTGTAGCGAATCGCTTCTTCCCAGCTGACCGGGGTGAACGGGCCGCCTTTCTGATAACGAATCATCGGTTGCTTGAGGCGAGGCGTGAGAAGCTGCGTGTCATTGAGGAAATCCCAGCCGTAGTAGCCTTTCAGGCATAGCTGGTTTTGATTGGTGACGCCGTCGGCGGCCTCGGCGCGAATGATTTTATCATTTTCGACAACCAATTTGAGTTTACAACCCGCCCCGCAATAGGGGCACACGCTGGTAATTTTATTCATCAGTAACAGACCTGTTAACAGTGAAGATAGGGCGATAGCGCGCCGGGCCCGGCAGGCTACCGTCAGCAAACGCGCGACGTCGATCGTCGTGCGATGCAAATCGATTGCATAATGCGTGCCAAAGTGAAAATAGCGCTGATGACGCGGGATGAAGGTGATAAAGACGCGGGAAAATCACTGACGTCGTCACAAGTGACGATGACGCGGGACGCCGTGGCTGACGATCGCCCCGCGGGGACTGAGGTTAAGCGTTAACTTCCATATTCTGCTGCAGTTGGTTCAGCGTCTCTTGCGACATGCCGGCCTGCCGCGCGGCGGCGCAGATCGCCTGCCAGCTACTGGCATCGAGCGGAATACCGTTTGCCAGCCGCTGCTGACGATTGGCCGCTTCCCACTCACCAGGCGCCAGAATAGGCGTATCGGCATCGTGCGGCGACTGTTTACACCAGTCGATAAAGGCCTCGGTTTCGCGCTGCATCTGCGGCGCATCGAAGGCTTCAGGGCTGAGAATAATGGTAGTCATGCAGTTGAAGATGGCGTCGACGCAGCCCTGCAGGCTGTCCTGATGGGTCGTTTGTCCGCCTGAGACCGCGCCGCCGAGCACCTCGCAGAGCGTCGCCAGGGCATAGCCTTTATGTTGAGCAAAAGTGAGCAGGGCGCCAAGCGGCGAGGTCTGCATCACCGCCGGATCGGTGGTCGGTTCGCCGCGAGAGTCAATTAATGAGCCGGCAGGCACCGCTTCGCCTTTATGCCATGCGACGCGGGTTTTGCCAAAAGCTATGGCGCTGGTGGCGTAATCGAGCAGCAGCGGCGGATGGCCTTCACGCGGGAAGACCACGCAGAGTGGGTTAGTGCCGAAGCGACTATCTTTGCCGCGAAATGGCGCCACCATCGGGTCGCCGACGACGCTAACGAAATGAATGGATATTAACCCCTGCGCCGCGCATTGTTCCGCCCAGTAACCGATGCGCCCGATATGGTGAGCATTGCGCAGCGCCACGGCGGCCAGGCCGTGCTGTTTGGCTTTTTCAATCCCCAACTGCATGGCTTCATGGGCAACGACCTGGCCAAAACCGGCGTTGCCGTCGAGGGTGACGACGGCGCCGGCGTCTTTCATCACGCTGGCATGGCGGTTAAGTTGCAAAAAACCTTCGCTATGGGATTTTACGTAGCTCGGGATCATGCCGACGCCGTGGGAATCGTGTCCGGCAAGGTTGGCGGCGATCAGGTGGTCTGCGACCAGCGCGGCTTCGGTTGGCGTACTGCCCAGCTGCGTGAACAGGGTAGTGACGAAGTGGTGTAGCTCCGTGGGGCGAAATCGATGTCCTGTAGGCACGGATAGTCTCCTCGATGTATGTTGTTGTTTTGTTGCGTTTGCCGTTCCATGCTGCGCCGCGAGGCGCAGAAGATCAAGGCAATAAATATCTCTCACTAAATAGGGAGAATATTGGCATGGTTCATTTTGATGAAACCGCCCGGCAAAATGGTGTTGAATGTAATATTAGGTGAATATGTAAAAGGTTCATCTATTATTATCAGGGAAAAATTAAATATTGCTTTGAATAGCGTTATGTGATGGTTTTTTATTTGAGAAATTTTATTGTGATGGAGCGATAAAAGAGGTATCGTATTGATTCCGTTCAGTTGATGTAATAAATACCAAACCTGATAGAGTAATGGAATACATGTATAACATTTGTGGATAGAAATTATTTTTATATTGTTAGGCAAACATTATTGAGAACATCTAAAGTGAAAGTACCGGGTTCTCGATCGGGTTTATTGGCTTATGGTTACGTAGATGTTCAGGGGAGCCGAGACTATGCCAGTTGTGAAGTACATTAAGCATTCATTACTATTTGCGGTATGTTTTCTTTTTACTTTATGGCTCAGCAGCTATGGAAAACCTCTAAATGGCTTCACGCTTTGGGTGATAGATCATACCTGGTGCCTGTTTAACTCCCGTCTCAGTCAACCATATGAATCAGGAGCAGATCCCATTTCTTTTATTACCATCCTGGTAATGGCGCTGCTGTATGCGCTGCTCCTGTTTTTCTTTATTCGAATGGTCCTGAAGAAATGCAAATAAAAGGCTTTGACCATAGCGCTAATCGCTCCGTGACGCCGCAGCATTAATCTGTGACCTCGCTCGCTGTTTTCACTATTCGCTGAATAAACTCCATAAACACCACTTTTTAAACTACACCACTGTCACAAAAGCCATAAAAAACCCGGCCCATGCGTTGCAGAGGTTGTTACAGCACTATATGTTAAATTTGTGTTTAATTATTGATGCTTAAGGGTTGGTTTTATGTATAAGAAAATCGGTGGTTTAGTGGTTTCACTGACGACAGTCTTCTCGTACTCCGCGCTGGCGGAGGTGCCGCAGGGCTACCCGGCAGATTATCAAAAGGTCGTTGATGCCGGGGTGAAAGAGGGCAAAGTCGTGGTTTATTCCACAACGGACACTAAAGCGGCGGGGCCGTTAATTAAAGGCTTTGAAGCGCAATATCCTGGGATTAAAGTTGAATATAACGATATGAACAGCACCGAGCTGTACAACCGTTATATTAGTGAACAAGCTGCCGGCGGCGGGAGCGGCGACGTGGTGTGGAGCTCTTCCATGGACACGGCGCTGAAATTAGCCACCGATTATGCGCAAGAGTACGCTTCGCCGGAAGTCGGCAAGCTGCCGAAATGGGCGGTCTGGCAGCAAAAAGCATACGGCACAACCTATGAGCCGGTGGTCTTTATCTATAACAAACGGCTGATCCCACAAAATGAAGTGCCGGATTCACATACCGCATTGGCCAAACTTATCGCCGGGCAGGCTGATAAATTTAAAGGCAAAGTCACCACCTACGATATCGAGAAATCCGGGCTTGGTTTTATGCTGGCGGTGCAGGATAGCAAGGCTGACGGCAATTACTTTGCAGACCTGGCGAATATCGCCAAAGGCGGCCTGACGGTGCAATCCTCTACCGGCACCATGATGGAGCGCGTCTCCTCCGGTGAAAACCTGATCGGCTATAACATCCTCGGCTCCTATGCCGAAGCGCGCGCTAAAACCGACCCGTCATTAGGTATTGCCTATCCGAAGGATTACGTGCTGGTGCTGTCCCGCGTCTCATTTATCACCGCGGAAGCAGGGCACCCTAATGCGGCGAAACTGTGGTTCGACTATGTACTGTCGGAAAAAGGGCAAACGATTCTCGCCTCTCAGGGTGATATTCCATCAATTCGCAACGATATTGAAGGTAAAAATGATATCGACGGAATGACGAAATTACTGGGCAATGCCCTGAAGCCAATTCCGGTGGATGAAAGCCTGTTGCAATATCTGCAGCCTAAACAGCGTCTGGAGTTTATTAAGCAATGGCGTGCCGCCGCTGCGAAATAAAGTAATGGCATGTGGAAATTCCCCTGGAATGCAGTCGGGGGAATGACCTTATCAGTGTTCAGTAAATAAGTACTCATATCTCTTCTTGATCATTTATCTCTGCACTTTGCCAGGGGAATTAAAAATGAACATTTTACGCAGAAAGTGGCAGGGGCTACCGCGTGGCATGGTGGTATTGATTGCGGCGCTGGTGATTTACGTTCCGCTATTATTTATCGTGGCGCAAAGCTTTCTGTCCGCGCCATTTTTTGCCCGCTCAAAAGAGTGGAGCCTCGAAGCCTTCGGTTTTATTTTTACCGATCCGGATTTTTATCTGGCCTTGCGCTCCGGATTTATTCTCGCCTTTGGTCTGGTCATTATCGCGATTCCGCTGGGCGGCATTCTGGCCTTTTTAATGGTTCGCACCGATTTACCCGGCAGACGCTTTATTGAGCCGCTGATCCTGGTGCCGATTTTCGTCTCGCCGATGGTGCTGGGCTTTGGTTACGTGGTGGCAGCCGGGCCGGTCGGTTTCCTGTCGCAGTGGGCGCAGGCGTGGCTTGGTTTTGTGCCGTGGAATATCTATTCGATGTTCAGCATCGTGGTAATCGCCGGTTTAACGCACGTCCCGCACGCCTATCTTTATATCTCCTCGGCGCTACGTAGCGTCGGTTCGGATGTGGAAGAGGCGGCGCGTACCGTCGGCGCCACGCCGCTGCAGGTGATGACCTCGGTGAGCCTGCCGATGGTACGGCCGTCCATTCTCTACGCCTGCGTGCTGCTGTTCTTCCTCGGCCTGGAGGTCTTTGGCCTGATGCTGGTGCTCGGCGATCCGGAAGGCAACATGGTGCTGGCGACCTATCTCTATAAGTTGACCAATAAACTGGGAACGCCTTCTTACCATCTGATGGCGGCGGTCGCGGTGGTGTTAATCTGCATTACCATTCCGCTGGTGATGTTGCAGCGCCGGTTGATGCGTACCGCCAACCGCTTCGTGACCATGAAAGGTAAAGCGTCGCAGTCGCGCGCCTTGCCGCTGGGGAAATGGCGTTGGGTCGCGGGCGCGGTCGTGGTGGCGTGGTTGACCGTGACCATCGGCGTCCCGCTGCTGGGCGTGGCGCTACGGGCCTTTATTTCCAATTGGGGCGTTGGCGTTTCGCTATGGGATGAGCTGTCGCTGGCGACTTTCCGCAATATCTGGCAGCAGCCGAACCTGCTGCGGGCGATCGTCAACTCGATGGCGATCGGGATTATCGGCGGCGCGCTGGCGGTGGTCTGCTATCTGTTTGTCGGTATCGCCATGCACCGCAAGCCGGATAACGTGACGCGTTTTCTCGACTACAGCGTGCTGGTACCGCGTGCGGTGCCGGGCCTGTTGGCCGGTCTGGCGTTTCTGTGGGTGTTTCTGTTTGTGCCGATGTGGCTCGATCAGTCGTTGAAAAACGGCTGGCTCTCGGCGCTGCCGGTCGCCGACTGGCTGCGCGAACACCTTATCGTGCAACTGCGCGCGCTGCGCAACACCATTTTCAGCGTCTGGTTGGCCTATACGGTGGTGTGGATGGCCTACGGCCTGCGCCTTATTTCATCAACGCTCCTGCAGGTGGCGCCGGAGCTGGAGGAGGCCGCGCGCAGCACCGGCGCCTCTCGCGGGCAAATCACCCGCCACGTCACTGTTCCTCTGGCGCGCTACGGGCTTATCGGCTCCTGGCTGCTGATGTTCCTGATCTTTGAACGCGAGTATTCAACCGGCGTTTATTTGTTGTCGCCAGGCACCGAAACGATCGGTTCGATGCTGGTCTCTCTGTGGGCGGCGGGCGCCATTGATATCGTCGCGGCGCTATCGTTTATCAATATTCTGCTGGTGGTAGTCGGTCTGGGTATCGCCCTGCGCTTTGGAGTGAAATTACATGATTGAGTTATCGGTAGACAATTTACATCTGACCTATGGCGACAACCCGGTGCTGAAAGGGGTGTCGATGGAGCTCAAACGCGGAGAGGTGGTGTCGCTGCTCGGCCCTTCAGGCAGCGGGAAAACCACGCTGCTGCGTGCGGTTGCTGGTCTGGAGAAACCGACCGCCGGGCGGATCACCATTGGCAATAACGTGGTTTATGACGGCAGCCCGCGTAGCGAGATCCCGGCGGAAGAGCGTAATCTCGGGCTGGTGTTCCAGTCCTACGCCCTGTGGCCGCATAAAACGGTATTCGACAACGTGGCCTATCCGCTGAAACTGCGTAAGGTGGCCAGCGGCGAGATTAAACAGCGGGTGCAGAGCGTACTCGAGCAGCTAGGTCTGGGACATCTGGGCAACCGGCACCCGCACCAGCTTTCCGGCGGCCAGCAGCAGCGCGTGGCAATTGGGCGGGCGCTGGTCTATAACCCGCCGGTTATTCTGCTGGATGAGCCGCTATCCAACCTCGACGCCAAGCTGCGTGAAGAGGCGCGGGTATTTCTGCGCGAGCTCATTATTAAGCTGGGCCTGTCGGCGCTGATGGTTACCCACGATCAGAATGAAGCGATGGCGATCTCCGATCGCATTTTGCTGCTTAACAACGGCGTGATTGAACAGCAGGGGACGCCGCAGGAGATGTACGGTAACCCAGCTACTCTGTTCGCCGCCGAGTTTATGGGCAGCAATAACCGCCTGCACGGTAAGGTGACGGCGCTGGAGAACGGACGCGCGCGGGTTGAAGGCGCCAGCTGGGCGCTATGGGGCCGCGCGGGCGAGGGGATAAGCGTTGGCCAGCCAGCGACGGCGGTGATCCGCGTCGAACGCCTGCGACTTGACTGCTCGCCGCAGGATAACAGCCTGGAACTTCCGCTGCTGACCAGCATGTATCTCGGCGATCGGTGGGAATATTTGTTCCGCACCGAGGGCGATGACTTTGCGATTCGCGCCTACGGCACGGCCCTGCGTGACGCCGAACATTGTCACCTGACGCTGCCCGCGGACGATGTGTGGATCTTCCCGCAGCGATAAACTTTGCTTAGGGCGCCAGATGACACACTGCTTCGATATTGTGTCCATCTGGCGCAATGACAAAGGCGGCGTAGTAATTGGCGTGGTAATTAGGCCGCAGTCCCGGCGCGCCGTTATCCTTGCCTCCGGCGGCCAGCGCCGCGTGCCAGAAGGCATCAACCTGCTCGCGGCTGTCGGCGCTAAAGGCGATATGCAGCGATGCGGGTTTATCTTCGCTTTGATAGAGGCATAAAGAGGCATCGTTTGCCCCGGCTAATTCCGCGCCGTAAGCCGGCTCGCCTTCGCCCGCCAGCGTCACGCCGAGCGGCGCCAGCGCCTGTAAAAAGAATGCCTTGCTCGCGGCATAATCACTGACGCCAAATTTGACATGATCGAACATAAATTCTCCTTGTGGTTGGGAATATCTGTACGACATCACCGTGTCGTTAAAATGAGAAGGGCACAGATACTGATTTAATTAACAACGGTGATTAACTAATTTAACAGCTCGAATTGTTTAATTATTCATTAAGCGAGTATTTACAGGTGCTTAATCTGCCATGTACCATAAACAAAAAATAACAAATGTGATACATATCACCCTTTATTGGCGCTTTGGTAAAACCAAAGGCGCGAAATTTCCGCATGACTTACCGCACTCAGGTTATTAAATGCCCGATCTTATCGTGACAACCCGGTGAATATTTGCGCCATTTTCCCGCGTTACGTTGAGAATCGTCTAATATCCAAACGATAACCCTATAAATCTTATCGCTATTGGCGATTTATTGTACGTCTTATTGGCCAAAGCCAGACGGTCTGTTTCGCAACAGTTCAATGGTATCGGTACCAGAGCGGGATTTGCTGGGCTTGTAAGCGACAAAACAGTATTTTTAATTGACAGGAATGTGATTATGTCGAGCGAGAAAACCAACAATTCAAGGCGTGATTTTTTAGTAAAATCAATGGCCTTGATTCCAACGGTAGTCATCGGCGGCGGCAGCGTGGGCGCCATTGGCGTGGCGGCGAGCGCCACGGCACAGGCGGCCTCCGCACCCTCAGCCGGTGGCAACGCGGCATCCACCGACTGGAAGCCGCAATTCTTCAACGATCGCGAGTGGCTGTTTATCAACGCCGCCGTCGCTCGCTTAATCCCGGCCGATGAACTCGGTCCCGGCGCCAAAGAGGCCGGTGTGCCGGAGTTTATCGACCGCCAGCTCAATACCCCTTATGCCACCGGTTCCATCTGGTATATGCAGGGGCCATTTAACCCCGACGTGCCGAAAGAGATGGGCTACCAGCTGCCGCTGGTACCAAAACAGATTTATAACCTCGGTATCGCCGATGCCGAAGAGTGGTGTCAAAACCAGTATCACAAGAGCTTTGCTGAACTGAGCGGCGAGCAGCAGGATGAGGCGCTCGGTCTGTGGGAATCCGGCAAGGCGCAGTTCAAACAGCTGCCGGCCTCGCTGTTTTTCTCCTATCTGTTGCAAAACACCCGCGAAGGCTTCTTTAGCGACCCTATCCATGGCGGCAATAAAGGCATGGTCGGCTGGACGCTGATTAATTTTCCCGGCGCGCGCGCCGACTTTATGGACTGGGTTGAACGAGGCGAACGCTATCCCTTCCCACCGGTATCAATTAATGGGGAGAGGGCGTAATCATGGCGACCGTATTGAAAAAAACCGATGTGGCGATCGTTGGCTTCGGCTGGGTTGGCGCGATCATGGCCAAAGAGCTGACCGAAGCGGGGCTCAACGTCGTCGCGCTGGAACGCGGTCCGATGCGCGATACCTGGCCGGACGGCGCTTATCCGCAGGTTATCGATGAGCTGACCTATAACATCCGCCGCAAGCTGTTCCAGGATCTCTCTAAAAGCACGGTGACGATTCGTCACAACACCAGCCAGCAGGCGGTTCCCTACCGTCAACTGGCCGCCTTCCTGCCGGGCACCGGCGTTGGCGGCGCGGGTCTGCACTGGTCCGGCGTGCATTTCCGCGTCGATCCGATCGAACTGCGTATGCGCAGCCACTATGAAGAGCGCTACGGCAAAAACTTTATTCCCCAGGATATGATCATCCAGGATTTCGGCGTCACCTACGACGAACTGGAACCGTTCTTCGATAAAGCGGAAAAAGTCTTTGGCACCTCCGGTACCGCCTGGTCGGTCAAAGGGAAGGTTGTCGGTAAAGGCCGCGGCGGTAACGCCTTCGCGCCGGATCGCTCGGACGATTTCCCGCTGCCGGCGCAGAAAAATACCTGGTCGGCGCAGCTGTTTGAAAAAGCGGCGCTGGAAGTGGGCTATCATCCCTATAACCTGCCGTCAGCAAACACCTCCGACTCCTATACCAACCCGTATGGCGCGCAGATGGGGCCGTGTAACTTCTGTGGTTTCTGCAGCGGCTACGCCTGCTACATGTATTCGAAAGCCTCGCCGAACGTGAACATCCTGCCGGCGCTGCGCCAGGAAAAACGCTTTGAACTGCGTACCAACGCCAACGTACTGAAGGTCAATCTGACTGACGATAAATCCCGCGCCACCGGTGTGACCTATGTCGACGGTCAGGGCCGTGAAATGGAACAGCCGGCGGATCTGGTGATAATCGGCGCCTTCCAGTTCCATAACGTGCATCTGATGCTGCTTTCCGGGATTGGTAAACCGTACAATCCTGAGACTGGCGAAGGGGTGGTCGGGCGTAACTTCGCCTATCAAAACATGACCACTATCAAGGCCATTTTCGATAAAGATACCTTCACCAACCCGTTCATCGGCGCGGGCGGCAACGGCGTCGGCGTCGATGACTTCAACGCCGATAACTTCGATCACGGCGCGGCGGGCTTCGTCGGCGGTTCGCCGTTCTGGGTTAACCAGGCGGGGACCAAGCCTATCTCCGGCCTGCCGGTGCCTCCGGGTACCCCGGCGTGGGGCAGTAAGTGGAAATCGGCGGTGGCCGACACCTACACGCACCACCTGTCGATGGATGCTCACGGCGCGCATCAGTCCTATCGCCAGAACTATCTCGATCTCGATCCGAACTACAAAAACGTCTTTGGTCAGCCGCTGCTGCGCATGACCTTCGACTGGCAGGAAAACGACATCAAGATGGCGCAGTTTATGTTCGATAAGATGGCGCCGATCGCCAAAGCGATGAAACCGAAATATATGCTCGGCAGCCCGAAAAACGCCAATAGCCACTTTGACACCACCAGCTACCAGACCACCCATATGAACGGCGGCGCGGTGATGGGCGAAGATCCGAAGACCAGCGCGGTGAACCGTTATCTGCAGAGCTGGGACGTGCATAACGTCTTTGTCATCGGCGCTTCTGCTTTCCCGCAGGGGCTGGGCTACAACCCGACGGGTACCGTTGCCGCGCTGGCCTACTGGTCGGCGAAGGCTATCCGCGAACAGTACCTGAGAAATCCGGGTCCATTGGTGCAGGCATAAGGGAAAGCAAATCATGAAAATGCAATGGTTATCGGCACTGGTTCTCGGTGCGTTAAGCTGCGCGGCGTTCGCCGAAGAGGCGCCCGCGGACAGCAATCTGATTAAGCAGGGCGAATATCTGGCGCGCGCCGGCGACTGCGTGGCCTGCCACACCAACGGTAAAGAGGGCAAACCTTTTGCCGGCGGTTTGCCGATGGAAACGCCGATCGGCACCATTTATTCCACCAACATCACGCCGGACAAAGCGCACGGTATTGGCGGTTATACCTTCGAAGAGTTTGACGACGCGGTGCGTAAAGGCGTGCGTAAAGACGGTTCCACGCTCTATCCGGCGATGCCGTATCCTTCCTTCGCCCGTATCAACGAAGCGGATATGCGCGCCATGTACGCCTACTTTATGCACGGCGTGGAGCCGGTGAACGTTGCCAACAAAGACACGGACATCCCGTGGCCGCTGTCGATGCGCTGGCCGCTGGCGTTCTGGCGCGGCATCTTCGCCCCGACGCCGAGCGACTTTGTCGCCAATCCGCAGGTGGATCCTGTACTGGAGCGCGGCCGTTACCTGGTGGAAGGGCTTGGCCACTGCGGCGCCTGCCACACCCCGCGTAGCCTGACGATGCAGGAAAAAGCGCTTAGCGAAAGCGAAGGTGATAACTACCTGGCGGGTAGCAATGCGCCGATTGACGGTTGGGTGGCTTCCAGCCTGCGCGGTGAGAATCGCGACGGTCTGGGAAGCTGGAGCGAAGCCGAGCTGGCCGAGTTCCTGAAAACCGGGCGCAATGATAAATCCGTGGTCTTCGGCGGCATGAGCGACGTGGTTGAGCACAGCCTGCAGTATCTCTCGAATGACGATATCACCGCTATTGCCCGCTATCTGAAGTCGCTACCGCCGCGCGGCGGTAAACAGACGCCAGCTCCGGTGGAAGATAGCGTAGCGAAAGATCTGTGGAAAGGCGATGACAGCAAAACCGGCGCGGCGCTGTACGTCGATAACTGCGCCGCCTGCCACCGTACCGATGGCGTCGGTTATAAACGCGCGTTCCCGTCGTTGAAAGGCAACCCGGTGGTACAGACTGAAGATGCGACCTCGCTGATTCACATCATTCTGACCGGCAACACCACGCCGGCGGTGAAGGATGCGGTCTCGAACCTGACCATGCCGTCGTTCGGCTGGCGCCTTGACGATCAACAGGTCGCGGATGTGGTCAACTTCATCCGCACCAGTTGGGGCAACAACGCGCCGCCGGTGAGCGCCAGCGATGTGGCGAAAGTACGTAAAGATAAGTCGATGATTCGCGATGAAAAGGCGTTAGGTAACGCCGACGTCTCGAAACTGCCGACTGCTGCAGAGTAACTGGGCCGGGGCGGGGCACTGGATTCGCCCCGCCTGAGGTAAAAAACGTGATGACACCTGAACAACAGGGGACACAGCCATGATGCCGGAACTGGGCAACTATCTGCTGTGTCTGGCGGCGGGGCTGGCGCTGCTGCTAAGTATCTTTCCGCTATGGGGCGCGGCGCGTCAGGAACGATGGCTGATGGCATTAGCCCGGCCGCTGGCCTGCGCGCTGTTTATCTGCATCATCGGCGCGTTTGCGCTGCTGGTGCATGCCTTTGTAATCAATGATTTCACCATCCGCTACGTGGCGGAAAACTCCAACACCGCGCTGCCGGTGTGGTACCGGGTGGCGGCCACCTGGGGAGCGCACGAAGGCTCTTTGCTGCTGTGGGTGCTGTTGCTCAGCGTGTGGACGTTCGCCGTCGCGCTCTTCAGCCGGCAGATGCCTTCCGACGCGGTGGCGCGGGTGCTGGCGGTAATGGGGATGATCGCCTTCGGTTTCCTGCTATTTATCCTGTTCACCTCCAATCCGTTCAGCCGTAGCCTGCCGCTGTATCCCGTAGATGGCCGCGATCTCAATCCTATGTTGCAGGATATCGGGATGATTTTTCATCCACCAATCCTTTACATGGGCTACGTTGGCTTCTCGGTGGCCTTCGCCTTCGCGATTGCGTCGCTGCTGGCGGGGCGGCTGGATACCGCATGGGCGAGATGGTCGCGCCCGTGGACGCAGGCGGCGTGGATGTTCCTGACACTTGGGATCGTGCTGGGCTCGGCGTGGGCCTATTACGAACTGGGCTGGGGCGGCTGGTGGTTCTGGGACCCGGTGGAAAATGCCTCGTTTATGCCGTGGCTGGTTGGCACCGCGTTGCTGCATTCGCTGGCGGTAACCGAAAAGCGCGGCAGCTTCCGCGCCTGGACCGTGCTGCTGGCGCTGGCGGCTTTCTCGCTGTGCCTGTTGGGGACTTTCCTTGTGCGATCTGGCGTGCTGGTATCGGTGCACTCCTTTGCCTCCGATCCGGCGCGCGGGATGTTTATTCTTGCCTTGTTGACCCTCGCGATTGGCGGCTCGCTGCTGCTGTATGCGGTGAAAGGCGGGCGAGTACGGGCGCGAGTGGAACATACGCTCTGGTCGCGCGAGTCGTTCCTGCTTGGCAACAATATTCTGCTGATGGCCGCGATGCTGGTGGTGCTGTTAGGCACGCTGCTGCCGCTGGTGCACAAAGCGCTGGGGCTGGGGACGATATCGATCGGCGAACCGTTCTTCAATACCATGTTCACCGCGCTGATGGCACCGTTTGCGCTGCTGCTGGGGCTGGGGCCGCTGATTCGTTGGCGGCGCGACCAGCCGGGTAAACAGCTTAAACGACTGGCGATATCTCTTCTGGTGACGTTGTCACTTTCTTTGGCGTTGCCATGGCTGCTTCAGGACCGCATCACCGCGATGGCGGTCATCGGCCTGATGATGGCGCTGTGGGTGCTTATCTTCGCGCTGATTGAAGTCCACGAGCGGGCCACGCATCGCCACGGTTTCTGGCGCGGCCTGCGTACCTTAACTCGCAGCCAGTGGGGAATGGTGCTCGGCCATGTCGGCGTGGCGGTAACCGTCATTGGCATCACCTTCAGCCAGAACTACAGCATCGAGCGCGATGTCCGCATGCGGGCTGGCGACAGCCTCGATATTCATCGTTATCACTTCGTCTTCAAGGGCGTGCGTAATATTGTCGGGCCGAACTGGAGCGGCGGCGAGGGCGTGATTGCCGTCAGCCGCAACGGTCGCCCGGAAGCCACGCTGTATGCTGAAAAACGCTTTTACACCGCCAGCCGGATGATGATGACCGAAGCGGCCATCAGCGGCGGGTTTACCCGCGATCTTTACGCCGCGCTGGGTGAAGAACTGGATGATGGCAGCTGGGCGGTGCGTCTGTACTATAAACCGTTCGTGCGCTGGATCTGGTACGGCGGCGTACTGATGGCGCTGGGTGGGCTGTGCTGTATGCTCGATCCGCGTTACCGCCGGTCGCGGCAACAGAAAACAGCAGTGGATCGCAATGACATTAACCGCTCGCTGTACCAGTCCCGACTGCGCGAACTTGAGCAGGAGCGTACTGATAGTAATGAAGCGATGATCGTCGAGCTGCAACGTACATTGTTGGCGGATATTTCGCCGCAGGAAACGACGCGCGTTCGGCCGCTTAGCCGCTGGTTGCTGCTACCGGGGGCGCTGTTATTGGTCTTCGTCAGCGGCGGGCTGTATCTGAAAACCAGCGATGTGGGTCAGGTGCTGCTGTGGCGACAAAGCGAGCGCCATTATCCCGCGCTGCTGGCGCAGGCGAAAGATCCGACCGCGGCGCCGCTGCGGATGGATGAGTTGGCCCAGCTGAGGCTTGGGCTGCGCAGCCATCTGCAGGATAGCCCTGACGATCTCGCCGGCTGGCAACTGCTTGGGCGGCTTGGCCTGCTGCTAAACGATGGCGAGACGGCGATCGGCGCGTTCGGGCGGGCGCATAAGCTGGCGCCGGATGACCCGGCGGCAAGTTTTGATTACGCCAGCGCGCTGGTGCGGGCGGGCGATAACGCGCAGATGCGGATGGGCGAGCTGTTGCTGCGCGAGCTGCATCAGCGGCAGCCGAAAAACCTGCCGGTGCTGGAGATGCTGGCGCTCAGCGCGGTACGTAATGAAGACTATCCGCAGGCGGTAGCGGCGCTACAGCAGCTGCTGATGTTGTTGCCGGAGGGCGATGCCCGCCGCGAGGCGATTGCCCGCCAGCTGGCGCAGGCGCAGCAGGCTCGGTAGTAGATACTGTTATCGGTTGGCAACGGTTTTGTCGCACAGGGCTTTTCCCGGAGGCGGCGCGTTGCGCCTTCTCCGGGCTACCAAATCGTACAGCGCTGTAGCCCCGGTAAGCGGCAGCGCCACCGGGGGTTTGGAGGCCATTGGTACCGGCAGTTTAAGCCAGCATGGTAAATAAATTAAAGGCAGGCCGTACGGACCGTAGATACTGTTATCGGTTGGCAACTGTTTTGTCGCACAGGGGGTTTCCCGGAGGCGGCGCGTTGCGCCTTCTCCGGGCTACCAAATCGCACAGCGCTGTAGCCCCGGTAAGCGGCAGCGCCACCGGGGGGGGGAGGCCATTGGTACCGGCAGGGCCGTAGGCCGGGTAAGGCGTAGCCGCCACCCGGCAAAATAACGGCGTAACAGACGAAAAAAAGCCCCTGCGCATGCGCAGGGGCAAACCATGTCAGAGCTTATTTTTTATTAATTGAATACCATGCCGCCATCGATCAGCAGCGATTGACCGGTCATATAATCGGAATCCGGGCTGGCAAGATAAGAGACGCAGGCGGCGACATCTTCTGGCTCCGACAGGCGGCCGAGGGTGATGCGTTTGGCGAATTCTGCGGTGCCATAGCCCAGAGGTTTACCGGCCGCTTCGGAGACCTGACGATCGATCTCGGCCCACATCGGCGTTTTCACAATCCCCGGGCAGTAGCCGTTGACGGTAATACCCAGCGGCGCCAGGTCGCGTGCGGCGGTTTGCGTTAAACCGCGTACGGCGAATTTGCTCGAGCTGTAGACCGCCAGTTCCGGGTTGCCAACGTGGCCGGCCTGCGAACAGGCGTTGATGATTTTGCCGCCGTGACCCTCTTTTTTAAAGGCATCGACTGCCGCCTGAATCCCCCAGATCACCCCTTTAACGTTGATGTTGTAGACCTTGTCGACAATCTCCGGCGTAATGGATTCGATAGGCGTCGATGGCGCAACCCCGGCGTTGTTGACGATGACGTTGAATCCGCCCAGCGTTTTCCGCGCCTGTTCGACGGCGGCAAACACCTGCTCGCGGTCGGAAACATCGACTTTGACCGCGATGGCCCGGCCGCCGTGCTGATTGATTTCATCCGCCACGGCTTTTGCAGTGGCGTCATTGTAATCGGCGATCGCCACGGCAAAACCGTCCTTCACGAGGCGTAACGCGATAGCTTTACCAATGCCCTGACCGGCGCCGGTGACAAGTGCGACTTTTTTCATTTCCATTTCCTTTTGTGATGACTTAAAGAATCTGACTCAGGTGTAGCTGGCCCATCAGCAGCGGGTTATCGCGGTAATCCACGGGGATGGCGACCACCGCCGGGCCGTCGACGTCCATCGCCGCGCGTAGCGTCGGCTCCAGCGCATCAGCGCTTTCCACCGCAAACCCTTTCGCGCCGAAGGATTCGGCATAGGCTTTAAAATCCATTGGCCCGAACTCGACGCCGGACAGGCGTTGATATTTTTTCTCTTCCTGGATAGCAACCATGTTGTAGCCGTTATCGACCCAGATAAGATGCAGGATGTTGGCTTTCAGGCGGACCGCCGTTTCCAGCTCCATACTGGATTGCAGAAAACCGCCATCGCCGGAGACCGAGACCACTTTGCGCTGCGGATTGACCAGCCAGGCCCCGATGGCCCACGGCAGGGCGACGCCCATGGTTTGCTGACCATTGGAGATCATCACCTGACGGGCGCGGAAGCTGTAGAGATAGCGGGCGATCCAGATATGGAAGCTGCCCATATCGACCGTCAGCGTGACGTCGCTGTTGACGATATCCTGCATGGCGCGAACGATGCGCAGCGGGTGCAGGGCGAACTGATTCAACTGCGCTCCGCGGCGGTCAAGCAGTTCCCGCTGATGCTGGCGGTCGTGGAGGATTTCAGCGGCCTGCGGCGAGAGCACCAGCCGATGATCGATATTTTGCGCCAGCTTGTTCAGCGTGCCGGCGATGTCGCCCACTAGCTCGACATCCGGCGTGTAGTTACGCTCTTCATAGGCGGGCAGTACGTCGATATGTACCAGCGTCGCGTTGCCGCTGTTCCACATCGCCGGTTCGTATTCCACCGGGCTATAGCCGATGCAGATAACCAGGTCGGCCAGTTGCAATAAGCGGTCACCGGCCTGATTGTTAAACAGCCCGACGCGCCCGGCGAAGCGCGAGAAGTTATCCTGATTGACCGCCCCGGCGGCCTGATAGGTGCTGGTGACCGGAATATGGCTGGTTTCCAGCAAACGATGCAGCGCGGCGCTGTTTTCCGTCTGGCTGGCCATCAATCCAAGCAGGAACACCGGATTCTTCGCCTGGGCAATCAACTTCGCGACCTGATTGATTGCCTCGTCAGGCGCGGCGCCCATCTGCGGCGCGCTGCTGGCGGGCAGCACTTTGCCGGTCGCCGGACCATCGACGACATCCTGCGGCAAGCTGACGAAGGCGCTGCCCGGGCGCCCCTGCTCGGCGGCGCGAAAGGCATTAGAAACCACTTCCGCCAGCGCATCCGGCGAGGTCACTTCCACGGCGTATTTGGTGACCGGGTTGAACATCGCCACCGTGTCCATACTCTGATGCACCTGTTTGGCTTTATCGGCGCGTTTGACCGCGCCGCCCAACGCCACCACCGGGTCGCCTTCGCTATTAGCGGTGGCCATGCCGGTTATCAGGTTGGAACAGCCCGGACCGGAGGTTACCAGCGCGACGCCCGCTTTGCCGGTAATACGCCCGACCGCGGCGGCCATAAAGGCGGCATTGGCCTCGTGGCGCACTGGAATAATGCGGATTGAGGAGTCCAGTAATGAGTCGAAAACCTTATCGATTTTAGCGCCGGGGATCCCGAAGACCTGGCGTACGCCTTGCGCTTCCAGTTGGCTGACGACCAGATCGGCGCCGTGCGCCCACTGGCGCAGCGGATACTGTTTGTCCATGTGAACCTCCTAACTTTCTACTGAACGGATGGCGGCATCGAGATTGTCGGGATGCAAATTGGCCTGCAGGAACGCGCTGTCGGCGGGAAGGTCGATCATCAGCTTATGAATTTCGCCGAAGGTCAACACCCCATGGTCGAGCTGGTAGTCCAGCAGGTGGCCGCCGCCCTGGCGGTCATCGGTGATAAAGTGTTCGTGATAGCCGGCGACGTTAATTCCCTGCATATGCTGCGGGGTACGAAAGCCGACCAGTACGCCGTCACGCTGGTTAAAGCGGAACACCGGCTGATCGTCGAGTACGTCGGTCATCGCCCGGTAGGGCGGCGTCTGACGCGGCACGGTGCGGGTATGGGCGTGGCGGAAATGACCATCGATTCGCAACGCGCAGAACAGATTGTCGGAAGGGATTTGCTGGTCAATGACCTCATGCAGCTGCTGGCGGCTGACCGGGTGGTCAAAGGTTTTACGGTACTGCGGCTGGAACCAGGTCATTACCGCAAATGGGGTTTTCTGTTCCGGACGCGCTTTACGCGCGCTGCCGTCGGCACGCAGTTGATACACCTGGCTGCTAAACGCGATCAGCTCGCCGTCGAGTTCATTAAATGTGCCGAGCCCGAAATCGCCGTGCTTCAGCAGGTCCGCAATGGTGGTGGTACCTTCGTAGACGCCGCTAAGCAGGGCGCTCATCAGCGAAGTTTGATATAGCACGCTATCGGGATGCTGGGCGGAAAACGCGCGTAGCGTTTCACACAGACTCTCTTCGCAGGTGCAATCTGAAGCATGATTCATGAGCCACTTCCTCGTTCAACAAATATAAGAAAGGTTAAATAAAGGTTGACCCGATTCAGCTCACAGTTCCAATATAGAAATCATGCTGGTTTGAGACGTTTTCGATATGGAACTTCGTTATCTACGCTATTTTGTCGCCGTCGCCCGGACGCGACACTTCACCCGGGCCGCGAAAGAACTGGGTATCTCACAGCCACCGTTAAGTCAGCAAATTCAGCGGCTTGAACGTGAGGTTGGCACTCCGCTGTTGCGCCGGCTAACCCGCGGGGTGGAGCTGACCGAAGCCGGGGAGTCCTTTTATGAAGATGCCTGCCAAATCCTCGCGCTGAGCGATGCGGCGCTGGAAAAGGCCAAGGGCATTGCCCGCGGCATGAACGGCAGTCTGTCGTTAGGTATTACCAGTTCTGATGCTTTCCATCCGCAAATCTTCACCTTGCTGCACCGTTTTCAGCTAGAACATCCGGGCGTCGCCCTCCATCAACAGGAAGGCAACATGGCGAATTTGATGGCGGCGCTGAGCGAGGCGGAGATCGATATCGCCTTTGTCCGCCTGCCGTGCGAAAGCAGCAAGGCGTTTAATCTGCGTATCATTGATGAGGAGCCAATGGTCATCGCGCTGCCGCGCGATAATCCATTGTCAGCGGAGCCGACGCTGGCGCTGGAGCAGCTGCGGGACGTCGCGCCGATCCTCTTCCCGCGTGAAGTGGCGCCGGGTTTGTATGAGCTGGTGTTCAATAGCTGCCTGCGCGCCGGTATTGACATGAACCGCGCCAGGCAGTCGTCGCAGATTTCATCGTCGCTGAGTATGGTAAACGCCGGATTTGGTTTCGCGCTGGTGCCGCAGTCGATGACCTGTATCGCGCTGCCCAACGTCAGCTATCAATCGATACAGGGGACGCCGGTCAAGACCGATATTGCCATCGCCTGGCGCCGTTTTGAGCGCTCGCGCACGGTGAAGCGATTTTTGGAGATGTTCTAATTCCCGGGGCGCATAGCGCGACCCAACGGAGATACGCTGACCTTTTCTCCGTTGGGTTAGCGTTACTGCGCCACCCAGCCGCCATCCATATTCCA
Source organism: Klebsiella sp. PK01 (assembly GCF_057624675.1). Taxonomy (NCBI): domain Bacteria; kingdom Pseudomonadati; phylum Pseudomonadota; class Gammaproteobacteria; order Enterobacterales; family Enterobacteriaceae; genus Klebsiella; species Klebsiella sp. PK01. Next base: position 772,379 of record NZ_JBYEZM010000001.1, on the reverse strand, counting down.
CGCCGCGCCGCGAACCTGAGCGGCGGCGTCGCTGCATAAAAATAGCGCCATTTCCCCCAGTTGCTGAGGGGTCACGAACTCTCCGGAAGGTTGTTTTTCAGCAAGCAGCTGCGCTCTGGCCTGCTCCGGGTCGGCCCCCTCGGCGATACGTTTATCGATCTGCTGCTGAACCAGCGGCGTCAGCACCCAACCGGGGCAAATCGCGTTGCAGGTAATGCCGGTACGCGCGGTCTCCAGCGCCAGCGTTTTGCTAAAACCAATCACCCCATGCTTAGCGGCGACATAGGCGGATTTCTCTTTCGAGGCGACTAACCCATGCACGGAGGCAATATTAATAATCCGCCCCCAGTTGCGCTCGCGCATGCCCGGCAGCGCCAGGCGGCTGGTGTGGAAGACGCTGGACAGATTTATCGCCAGAATATCGTTCCATTTTTCCACCGCGAACTGCTCCACCGGCGCAACATGCTGGATACCGGCGTTATTAATCACAATATCGACGCCGCCAAATTCGCTTTCGGCATAGCGCATCATGGCTTCAATTTGCCCGACGTCGCGCAGGTCGGCATCGTGATAGCCGGGAATTTTACCCAGCGCGGCAACCTCGGCTCGCGCGCTCGTGCTGTCGCCAAAACCATTCAACACCAGCTGCGCGCCGGCCTGCGCCAGTACTTTGGCAATGCCTAAACCAATACCGCTGGTGGAGCCGGTGACCAACGCTGTTTTACCGTTTAAATTCATTTCGTTACTCCTTACATCAGGCATCAGACAATGCCGGTTAAATAGAACACGGCAATGACAAACAGAACCGCGAGGCTTTTGATAAGCGTAATGGCGAAAATGCCGCCGTAAGCCTGGCGATGACTTAAGCCGGTGATTGCCAGCAGCGTGATGACGGCGCCGTTATGCGGCAGGGTATCCATGCCGCCGCTGGCCATCGACGCGACGCGGTGCAGTACCTCAAGCGGGATATTGGCGGCGTGCGCGGCGGCCACGAAGGTATCTGACATCGCCGCCAGCGCGATGCTCATTCCGCCGGAGGCGGAACCGGTGATCCCGGCCAGTACGGTGACGCTTATCGCCTCGTTTAACAGGGGATTGGGAATAGCGGTCAGTGCTTTCGACAACACCAGGAAACCCGGCAGGGCGGCAATCACCGCGCCGAAACCATATTCCGAAGCGGTATTCATCGCCGCGAGGATCGCGCCGCCGACCGCCGTACGACTGCCTTCCGCCAGACGGCCGCGGATATTGCGAAATCCGAACAACAGCACCACGACGATGCCGGACAGCAGTGCGGCCTCGACGGCCCAGATAGCGGTGATTTTGCCGACCTCGGTGACGATGGGTTTGGCAAGCCCAGGCAGAGTCAGCTCGTGGCTGGCGCCATACCACTGCGGGATCCAGCGGGTAAACAGCAGGTTCAGCACGCCGACCAGCAGCAGCGGGGCAATGGCGATCAGCGGATGTGGCAGATTGATGTTATCCGGCGTCTGCGGCTCGTTTTGCAGATCGGTACCGTAACCCTCGCCATTCGCGAGCGCTTTACGCCGCTGTCGTTCCAGCCACAGTAAACCGAAGGTGATGATAAACAGTGAACCTATCAACCCAAGCCAGGGGGCGGCCCAGGCGTTGGTGCCAAAAAAGCTGGTGGGGATAATGTTCTGGATCTGCGGGGTGCCCGGCAGGGCATCCATAGTGAAGGAGAACGCGCCCAGCGCGACGGTTGCCGGGATCAGCCGCTTCGGGATACCGCTCTGGCGAAACAGTTCGGCGGCAAAGGGATAGACCGCAAACGCCACCACGAACAGCGAAACGCCGCCGTAGGTCAGCAGGGCGCAGACCAGCACGATCACCGGGATCGCATGTCGCCGCCCGAGAATTTGAATCGCGGCGGCGACGATGGAGCGCGAGAAGCCCGATAGTTCAATCAGCTTGCCAAAGACGGCGCCGAGCAGGAATACCGGAAAATAGAGCTTCACGAAACCGACCATTTTTTCCATAAACAGGCCGGTAAAGGTGGGGCCTACCGCGCTCGGGTCGGTGAGCAGAACCGCGCCAAGCGCGGCGATAGGGGCAAACAGGATAACGCTGTATCCACGATACGCAGCCAGCATCAGTAATGCCAGCGCGGCCAGGGCGATCAACACACTCATTACGACTCCTCACTATCATTGTTATTGTCGGGGTACAAAACGAGAAGTTACGGTTTCAGGGCGTAGCGCAGCTGATGTTCACGGCGCGACTGTATTCGTTTCTGCCGGGCCTCATCCCAGCGATAAAAACCTTGCCCGCTACGGGCGCCGGTAGCGCCTTGCGCGACCTTGTCGGCGACCAGCGACATCATGTCGCTGCCCGTGGCCAGTTCCGGCAGCAGGTGCTGGCAGATATCCTGGACCGTCGCCAGACCGGTCATATCGGCGGCTTCCAGCGGGCCGACCATCGCGTAACGGCGGCCGAGCGAGGCGCGCATCACTTTGTCGACCACTTCCGGCGAAGCGATGCCGCTCTTGACGATATGCAGCGCTTCGCGCAGCAGGGCGAACTGTAGTCGGTTGCCGACGAACCCCGGCGCGGCGCGGTTGAGCACTACCGCTTCCAGCGAGCAGGAGGATAAAAAGTCGCTGACCTGGTTGGCGAGATGCGGCAGGGTAGCGCTACCCGGCACCACTTCCACCAGCGGGATAAAATGCGGCGGATGCCAGAAGTGGGCGATTAACAAGCGCTCCGGATGCCGCATCCCCTGCGCCAGCCGATCCGGCGGTAGTCCGCTGGTGTTGCTGGCGATGATGGCTTCGTCGGTGATCAGCGTTTCCAGTTCCCGGTATAAGGCGTGCTTGAGCGCCAGACGCTCCGGAATCGCTTCGATCAGCAAGCTGGCGTCAGCAAGATCGCCTAATGCCGTGGTGCCGGACAGGCGCGAGAGCACCGACGCACGCTGAGCGGCGTCAAACTGCTCGCACTCTTCAAGCTCGCGCAAAATGGCGGCGGCGACGCTCTCGATCTCGCTAATGCGCGTCGGGTCGGTGTCGTAGAGGCGTACGGCGTGGCCGTGGCGGGCAAAATGACAGGCGATGCCGACGCCCATTAGTCCGGCGCCCAGTACCGCCAGTTGTGGTGTAAACATAGTGGCTCCTGTTAACGTTCAATGGTCATCGCGATACCCTGACCGCCGCCAACGCAAAGCGTCGCCAGGCCTTTGCCGACATCGCGGCGCTGCATTTCGTGCAGCAGACTAACCAGAATGCGACATCCTGAGGCGCCAATCGGGTGGCCGAGCGCGATAGCGCCGCCATTGACGTTGACCTTCTGGTTGTCCCACCCCAGCAATTTACCTACTGCCAGCGCCTGTACGGCAAAGGCCTCGTTGGCTTCGATGAGATCCACCTCATCCAGCGTCCAGCCGGCGCGCTGCAGCGCCTTCCGGCAAGCGCTTACCGGGCCGATACCCATCACGGACGGATCGACGCCGGCCACCGCAGAGCTGACTATTCGCGCCAGCACCGGCAAGCCAAGCTGCCGCGCTTTATCGACGCTCATCAATAAGACTGCCGCCGCGCCATCGTTGAGCGAAGAGGCATTGCCCGCGGTGACGCTACCATCTTCCGTGCGGAAGGCCGGGCGCAACTGCGCGAGCTGTTGTTCGCTGGTTTCCGGGCGCGGCTGTTCGTCTGCGTCCACCCTGCGCGGCGCTTTTTTACCCTGAGGGACGCTAAGCGGCACTATCTCAGCCTGAAAGCGCCCGGCGGCTATCGCGGCGGCGGCTTTGCGCTGCGAAAGGGCGGCGAAGGCATCCTGCTGGGGGCGGGAGATGTCAAAGGCGTCGGCAAGGTTCTCGGCGGTGATGCCCATGTGATAGTCGTTAAACGCATCCCATAATCCGTCCTGAATCATGCTGTCCTGCATGCTGGCATGGCCGAAGCGCAGGCCATCGCGCGCGCCCTGAACCAGATACGGAGCATTGCTCATGCTCTCCTGGCCGCCGGCGATCGCGATCTCCGCCTCGCCGCTGCGAATGGCCTGTACTGCCTGTTGCACGGCTTTCAGCCCGGAACCGCAAACCAGATTGACGGTAACGGCCGGGGTTTCAACCGGTAGCCCGGCGCGCAGCGCGGTTTGTCGCGCCGGATTCTGTCCGCAGCCGGCGGTTAATACCTGGCCAAAAATCAGTTCGTCAACGGCGCTGGCCGGTAGCTGTGTGCGTTCAAGCAGACCACGCGCTACGGCGGCGCCAAGCTCGACGGCGGAAAGGGAAGATAAGGCGCCGCGAAAACTGCCGATTGGCGTACGTAGCGCGCAGACGATAGCGACTTCTTTCATATTGCCTCCTCAGTTGAAGCGCATTTCGCGGACGTCATCGGCAATGACCAACCGTCCAGCCGTTTTACGGACAATTTCGTCAATGCTGACGCCGGGAGCGTATTCGCGCAGAACAAAGGAGCCGTCGCTAATTTCCAGCAGTGCGAGATCGGTCAGTACCCGGCGAATACAGCCCGCGCCGGTGAGCGGCAGGGTGCACTGCGCCAGCAGTTTGGATTCGCCGTTTTTCGAAGCGTGCGTCATCACCACGATGATGTTTTGCGCGCCGGCCACCAGATCCATGGCGCCGCCCATGCCTTTCACCATTTTCCCGGGGATCATCCACGAGGCGATATTGCCCGCGACATCGACCTCAAAAGCGCCCAGAACCGTGAGATCGACGTGGCCGCCGCGGATCATGGCGAAGGACTGGGCGGAGTCAAAGATAGCCGCCCCGGTTTGTGCGGTAACGGTCTGCTTGCCGGCGTTAATCATGTCGGCATCGAGAGTCGACTCATCGGGAAATTCGCCCATCCCCAACAGGCCGTTTTCCGACTGCAGCATCACTTCAATACCGGCGGGAATATAGTTAGCGACCAGCGTGGGAATGCCGATACCAAGATTGACATAATCGCCGTCGCGCAGTTCCTGGGCGACGCGCATCGCCATTTGTTCGCGAGTTAACATGTTCAGTTCCCTCCGGCGCGCAGCGTGCGCTGTTCAATACGTTTTTCGAATTGCCCGACGATCAGCCGGTCGACATAAATACCGGGCGTGTGGATGGCGGAAGGAGGGAGTTCGCCCGGCGCGACGATTTCTTCGACTTCCACTACCGTGATCCGCCCGGCGGTGGCCATCAACGGGTTAAAATTCTGCGCGGTATGGCGGTAGACTACGTTACCGTACCAGTCGGCTTTCCAGCCCTTCACAAGGGCGAAATCGCCGCGAATGGCCTCTTCGAGAATGTAATTTTTACCGTCGAACTGACGCACTTCTTTGCCTTGCGCCACCGGCGTGCCGTAACCGGTCGCGGTATAGAATCCAGGGATCCCGGCGCCGCCGGCGCGAATTTTCTCGGCAAGCGTCCCTTGCGGCGTCAGCTCCACGGCGAGTTCGCCGCTTAGTACCAGCTGTTCGAAGAGGGCGTTTTCGCCCACGTAGGAAGCCACGACTTTGCGCACCTGGCGCGTTTCCAGCAGCATGCCGAGACCAAAGCCATCGACGCCGCAGTTATTAGAAACTACCGTCAGGCCCTGTACCTGGCGGCGTTTGACCTCGGCAATTAAGTTTTCCGGAATGCCGCACAGGCCGAAGCCGCCGGCCAGTAACGTCATGCCATCGGTTAATCCGTCCAGCGCCGCTTCATAGCTGGCGACGCGCTTATCCAGTCCTGCCATCATTTTTCTCCTGCCTTGCGATGGCTCTATCATTAAGGGCGCCGACTGATTTGATAATTTTGAATTTGTGACCCACTCATTTGGATTTTTTATTAATTTATCGTTAACTAAATTCTTTCAATTAGTTAACAGGTGGAAAAATGAGAATGAGTGTCAAACAGTTACGCGCGTTTCTAGCGGTAGCTCACACTCTCAATTTCGCCCACGCCAGCGAGCGCCTGAACCTGTCGCAGCCGGCGCTGAGTTTGACCATCAAGGGGCTGGAAGAGGCGCTTGGCGGCGCGTTGCTGCAGCGCAGCACCCGCAAAGTGACCTTAACCCAGGAGGGAGAGACCTTTCTGCCGATGGCCCGCCAGCTGCTGGCGGACTGGGACAATGCCGAAGAGGCGATGCGGCAAAGTTTCACCCTGCAGCGGGGAAAGATCTCCGTCGCCGCGATGCCGTCGTTTGCCGCTAACGTGCTACCGGAAGTGCTTAAAGCCTTTCGCGACCGCTATGCGGGAGTCAACGTGACGGTGCATGACGTGATTAATGAGCAGGTCATTGAGATGGTGCGCGAAGGCCGGGTGGAGATGGGGATCGCGTTTGAGCCATCGCCCGGCAACAATTTGTTGTTTACGCCGCTGGCGGTGGATCGCTTTGTGGCGATCGTACCGAAAACGTCGCCTTTAGCGAGTAAAAAGCAGTTAAGCTGGCGTGAACTGCTGACGCTGGATTTCATTACCCTGCAGCGACCGTCGGCGGTGCGTTTGATGCTGGAAGAAGAGCTGGCGCGCAGCGGCAGCCAGTTGGACGTGGCGCTGGAAAGTCATCAGTTGGTCACCGTCGGGCGGATGGTCGCCAGCGGTCTGGGCGGCAGCGCGGTGCCCGCGTTATGCCAGTCGCAGATGCAGTCGCTGGGAGCGGTTTGTCTGCCATTAAGCGATCCGCCGATTGAAAAGTGTATTGGCGTTATTCACGCCGGACATATGCAGTTGTCGAAAGCGGCGCAGGCGCTGCTGGAAACGCTGAAGGGTTTTTTGCCCGCTTAGGTCGTTTACAGATAAAAAAACCGGCCTGGTTAGCCGGTTTAATCATCAGATTTTGCAGGCATCGCCGCAATCATCATCGGCAACAATCGCCTGCGCTTTTTTGTCCGCTTCGTCCAGGCGTTCAGCGTTACGTTCTTCCGCTTCTTCCAGGCCGCTAAACACCAGGTTGTCGAGATCAATTTCCATGAGTTACCCACTTTGCTACTTTTTTGACTGTCGGCAGAGTATAGGTCAAAACGATGGAAGGTTGCACCCCGCGCCCGAAGCTATCGCACAGAGCGTTAATCGTCAGCTTGTTTTTGGTAGCGGAGTGGAGGGGTATTAGTCAATAACCGCTATTATTCATAGTTGACATTATTCATTTATTATATGGAAGCATAAAATGATAATTTTCGGATTGTTTCTTAAATGAAATGACAACGAACCAGTAAATAACGATTGACCCGTTTCAGATATGGTAATATGGCCGCGATTATGGATGAGTCTATGGACCTTGATCAATGGTATCGATAACAGCATCTGCCATCAAAGAATGGCGGAGAAATAATAAAGTCATTTGTCACGTAAAACTTAAATATAAAAAGGTATTGCGAAAATGTCGCGAAATACCTTTAACAGGAGGTAAGTACAAGGAATATCAACGGCTTTGCCAGACATACACATGTGCAAAATTGACCAGTGCGACACCGGGGCTGGTACATTTTGAAGATAAGCCTTTTAAGGCATATTTAAATAAGCGAATGTCGAAAAGAGCTAAACTGAATATTGCCCATGGCGCTTTGAATTTTATTGAAAAAAGCTTTCAGGCGGAAATATTACCGCAGTTGTATAATGTATCGTCGTTCGGTTGCTCGATGATTACCATCCCGTTGAAGAATGGAACCAGCCTGGAAGTGAAACTTCTGGCCTCGCCGTTCCAGGAAGAGGGGGAACTGATGCTGCAGATGTTCTTTGAAAATAAACGCGTATATAGCGTCTGTTTTTCCTGCACGGATCAAGGAAGCGCGTGGATTGGCGGTATTCAGGGCGGTAAAGACATTAGCAACGATGAAGTGAAGGCGTTGACCAAAGAGCTCTACGGCACGCGGCCAAAAAACCTGATTATCACCTTGCTGTACGGGTTATTGCGCCACTTTAATATCCGTGAGATCTACGCCATCGACAGCGACTACCATGTGAAGAGCGACAAGGTGAAAGCCAGTTACTCAGAGTTGTGGTTAGAAATTGGCGGCGAGAAGCAGCGGCGCGGTTGGTACAAATTACCTCCACAAGAGATTAAAAAAAGTCTTGAAGAGGTGAAAAGTAAACATCGCAGCCAGTTCATTAAACGTGAGAGTTTAAAAGAGCAGGCGCAGTTGGATCTGATCGCAGCATTACGGCAGATTAGCGTAGGTAACAACACCAACCAACCATAATACTGGATTGCCGATTCGCCGGGGGCGGCGGGTCGGCAAGCCATGATTGATGCCATCTCCTTCCTTGCGGCCCGTCTAATACCACTCTCCTTTACAACCTGCTCATCTATCAAATCCAGTTTATAAATTAAAAAATTTTAAACATTTTATGCGGTTAAATTTTACATAAAATTTACATGTCCATATACTTTCTTACGTTCTTCGCCCTGGTTTGGGGCGTCCAACCAACAGGTTAACTGCGCTGTACGGCATCGCTTATCGATCGGCGCTTTAAAATAAATGCTTTGGTTATATCGACATATGTCGAATGGGATGAAATATGGACGAACAAAAAGGTCATGGTCGAAGGATCTTCTTCACCATATACCGATTGCTTTTTGTGTTACTGAGTTTTGGCATTGGGATTTTCTTAACTATCTGGGGGGGCAAGCTGCTCTCGCTCGGCGGCAGCGCCTGGTATCTGTTAGCCGGTCTCGCTTATCTCATCATCGCCGTCGGTTACTTCACTCGTAGTCAATACGCGCTTCCTCTTGCTGTTCTTACCTTTCTGTTAACGCTGGCCTGGGCGCTGTATGAAGTGCAGCTCAGCTACTGGGGCTTGATCCCTCGTCTGGTGGTTCCTGCGCTGATGCTGATGCTGGCCCTATGGCTGGCGGCGGCGATGCCGGTGGCTCGCGTGCGTCTGGCGAACTGGAGCGCGACGGTTATCTTTATTGCGCTGCTGGCGACGCTGGTTTCGGCGTTCTACCCGCACGGCGGCATCCATAATGGCGTCGTGAAAGCGGCGAATGGCAACAGCGCGACGCAGGCGGCAAAAAGCGATAACTGGGAATTCTTCGGCCGCGATGCCTCCGGCACCCGTTTTGCGCCGTATACAGATATTACCCCGGAAAACGTTCATAAGCTGAAAGTTGCCTGGACCTACCACACAGGCCGCCGCCTGACCGGCCCGGCCATTGGCGTTGACGAAAATACGCCGCTGCAAATTGGCGATACGCTGTATTCCTGTACGCCGCTTAACGTGGTGACCGCCATTGATGCCGATACCGGCAAGGCGCGCTGGCGCTTTGACCCGCACGCGCAGACGGCGGAACATGTGACCTGCCGCGGCGTGGGTTACTATGATGTGCAGAGCGACGATACGCTCAGCGCGGAAGAAAAAGCGAGCCCGGTGCTGCAACAGTGTCCGCAGCGGATCATGGTATCGACCGTGGATGCGCGCCTGCTGGCGCTGAATGCAAAAACCGGCGAACTGTGCGATGACTTCGGCGACCACGGCAGCGTGGATCTGAAGCAGGGCATGGGCGACACCGAAAACAGCAAACGCTACCATCCGACTTCAACGCCGGTGATCATGGGGCATATTGCGGTGCTGGGCGGCTGGGTACGCGATATCGTACACGGCGAGCCATCCGGGGTCGTACGCGCTTTTGACGTACGCGATGGTAAAGTCGTCTGGGCCTGGGATGTCGGCAAGCCGGAAAATATCACCGACCCGGAAAAAGGCCGCGTTTATACGCTCGAAACGCCGAACGTGTGGACCATTCCCGGCTTTGATAAAGAGCTGAATCTGGTTTATCTGCCGACCGGTAACGGGCCGCCGGACTACTGGGGCGGAGATCGGAATGAAGCGAAAGAGAAATATGGCTCCGCGGTGGTGGCGGTGGATGCCAGTACCGGTAAAACAAAATGGGTTTTCCAGACCGTTCACCACGATATCTGGGATTACGACCTGCCATCGCAGCCGGTACTGTTCCACATGAAAAACGAGCAGGGCGAGGACGTCCCGGTTCTGATCCAGACCACCAAAACCGGACAGATTTACGTGCTCGACCGCCGCACCGGCAAACCGGTGACCCGCGTCGAAGAACTGCCGGTCGCTCATCAGGGAGCGGAGGGCGAGCATCTGTCTGCCACCCAGCCGTTCTCTACCGGCATGCCGCAGTTAGGCGTCGAGCCGCTGAGCGAAAAATCAATGTGGGGCGTGACGCCGTTCGACCAACTGATGTGCCGTATCGATTTTAAAGAGTCGACCTACCTTGGCATGTATACGCCGCCGTCAGAGAAACCGTATATCGAGTGGCCAAGCCTGCTCGGCGGCATGAACTGGGGCGGTATCACCATCGATGAACGTACCGGTACGCTGTTCGTCAACGATATGCGTATGCCGTTGCGGATGTCGCTGGTGCGTAAAGAGGAGATGGCGAAATACAAAGTCTCCACCGACGAAGTCCCAGGCTTTATGGGCACCGTTCGCCCGCAAGTTGCCGGGCCTTACGGCGGCGTGCGTATCGACATCCTGCAGTCCGCGCTGGGCGTGCCCTGTAATACCCCGCCGTTTGGTACCATGAGCGCTATTGACCTGAACAGCCGTCAGCTCTTGTGGCAGGTGCCGATGGGCTCGGTAGAAGATACCGGTCCGCTGGGGATGAAAACCCATCTGCATATCCCGCTGGGAATGCCGACCCTGGGCGGCCCAACCTCTACCGCCTCTGGGCTGGTATTCTTCGCCGGTACCCAGGATAACTACCTGCGGGCGCTGGATTCCGCCAGCGGTAAAGAGCTGTGGCGCGCTCGCTTGCCGGTTGGCGCGGTAGCGGCGCCGCTGGTCTACAAATCGCCGAAAACAGGCAAAGAGTATGTGCTGATTTCCGCCGGCGGCGCCAGCCACTCGCCGGACGTCGGTGACGATATCATCGCCTACGCGCTGGAGGAATAACCTCCTTACACGAAACAGGTCCCGGAAACGGGACCTGTTACTGGCTGACAGCCCGCGTGTTGCAGGGGTCAATCCTGGACTTTTACTATCTGAACATCGCTTTGCGCAATACGCTGCCCTGCGGCATTGACGTAGGCCAGAGACACCGGCGCACCGCTGGTTTTATCTACTAACTGGATATGCGGCGACGTATGCAAGAGTTGCTGATGTCCCCATTCCATCAGGGCAAAAAGGACCGGCGCCAGGCTGCGGCTCTTTTCGGTCAGCGTATATTCATAACGCTCACGCGCCCCCGCTTCGCGATAGGGAAGTTTACGTAGTAGCCCCATATCAACCATCAATTTTAAACGCTGAGTTAACGTCTGTTTGCTCATTCCGGTATGAACGCGAATCGTTTCGAAACGCGTCACGCCGTAAAACGCCTCTCTTAAAATCAATAAAATCCATTGATCGCCAACAATTTTAGCGCTTTCCGCCAGGCCGCAAAGTTCCGCGGGCAGGTAAGGGGATGAATTATATTTTGACATGATTTAGGTTATCTCCTAACCTGAGTTTGAAATATAGACTCAGTTAATCAGGAGAATACTGTGCCTTTTGTTAATGTGCAAACGATTAAAGGGATCATGACCACTGAGCAGAAGAATGAACTGCTGCGTCGCATGACTGACCTCATGGTGGAAATTGAAGGCCGGGGCGATCCGCAATTCCGTCAGTCCGTCTGGATCCGTATTGATGAACACGAGCCGGAACAGTGGAGCCTCGGAGGAATACAGCCGACAGCGGAGATGATAGCGGCAAAATTTGCCGCTAAACGATGATCTTATTGCCGTTATTGTTATGCGATAACCACGCGCGATTCAGCCTCAATTTCATGACAGGCGACCTGGTGCCCCGGCGCGATTTCGCGTAGACGCGGCGGTTCGCGACGGCAACGTTCGTTTGCCTGCGGGCAGCGAGATGAAAAGCGGCAGCCAGCAGGCGGTCGGGAAGGGTCGGGAATTTCCCCCTGAACGACCGCCAGCGGCTCGCTATCAGGATCCAGCGTGGGGACAGCGGCCAGCAGCGCCTGGGTATAGGGATGAAGAGGGCGGCTAAACAGCGCATCGCGGCTGGCCGTTTCCACCAGTTGACCGAGGTACATCACCGCCACGTCGTCGCACAGATGCTCCACTACCCCGAGGTCATGTGAGATGAATAGAAAAGTGACGCCACGTTCGTCGCGCAGGTCGGCAAACAGATTGATAATCTGCGCCTGAATCGACACATCGAGTGCGGAAATGGGTTCATCGGCGACGATAAAGTCCGGATTCAGAATTAGCGCGCGGGCGATGCCGATGCGCTGCCGCTGACCACCGGAAAATTCATGCGGAAAACGGTGGTAATGCTGAGGCGCCAGCCCGCATATCTTCATCACCGCAATGACTTTCTCATAGAGTTCAGCGCGCGTGCACAGTTTATGCTGCAGCATCGCCTCGCCAATCGCCTCGCCGATGCGGATGCGTGGATTCAGTGAACTATAGGGGTCCTGAAATACCAGCTGAATTTTTGGCCGTAAAGCCTGCATTGCTGCCGCTGACAGTTCGGATAACTCCTGACCGCGGAATTTAATGCTGCCGGCGGTTTTTTCATACAATCCAAGCAAGGTGCGGCCAACGGTGGTTTTACCGCTACCGGATTCTCCGACGAGGCCGAAAATCGTTCCCGGACGGATATTAAAACTGACGTCATCGACCGCGCGCAGTTCCCCGGTCTGCTGGCCGAACAGGCCGTCGCGCAGCGGAAAATACTTTTTCAAGCCATTAACTTCAATTACATAGGGCTGATTCATGCCACCGACTCCGTGAATTCACTATAAAAACAGGCCGCCTGGTGAGAGGGCCCCAAAAGTGGCGGTGTATCCTGGCGGCAGCGCGCGGTTGCCTGTTGGCAGCGATCGGCAAACGCGCAGCCCGCAGGCAGTTGCGCGAGATCCGGTACCTGGCCGGGAATGGAGTACAGCCGCCGGCGGCGTGCGCCCGGCACCGGGCGAGAGGCGATAAGACCGCGGGTATAGGGATGCTGCGGCTGGCGCAGTACCTCGGCGGTGGTTCCCTGTTCGACGACCCGCCCGGCATACATCACCACTACCCGTTCGGCCATCTGTGCGATCACTCCCAGATCGTGGGTGATCAGCAGCAGAGCCATCTGGTTTTCGCGCGCGCGGTCGCGCAGCAGTCGCAGGATCTGCGCCTGTACGGTGACATCCAGCGCGGTTGTCGGTTCATCCGCTATTAATAATTTTGGCCGGCAGCTCAGCGCCATGGCGATCATTACCCGCTGTAGCATGCCGCCGGAAAGCTGGTGTGGATAGTTCGTCATCAGGCTTTCGCTGCGCGCCAGTCCAACCTCGTTTAACAGTTGTATTGCGCGCTGCCAGGCGGCTTGCGGCGAGTCGCCGCGATGACGTATTAGCGGCTCGCAGAGCTGTTCGCCTATGGTCAGTACCGGGTTGAGCGCCGACATCGGCTCCTGGAAGATCATCGCCAACTGGTTGCCGCGCAGGTCGGCCATGTGACGGGCTTTCAGCTTGAGCAGATCGCGTCCTTCGAAATGGATCTCGCCGCCGTCAATGCGAGCGGCCTGGGGAGGCAGCAGGCCCATTAACGACATGGCGGTCACGCTTTTGCCGCAGCCGGACTCACCGACGATACCTACCGTTTGCCCGGCCTGAATCGAAAAAGAGACCTCCTGTACCGCGCGCACCCGGCTACCTTCAGCAGCGAAAGAGACAGAAAGTTGCTTAAAAGAAATTAATGGCGTGCTCATTTCAGCCTCTGTTTCATTTTCGGGTCCATTGCGTCGCGCAGGCCGTCGCCCAGCACATTAATAGCAATCACAGTAATAAAGATGGCAATCCCGGGAGGCATCCATAGCCACGGTCGCCGCTGAAAATCAATCAGGCTGTTAGCAGCATCCATCATGTTGCCCCACGATGGTGTCGGCGGTACCACGCCGAGGCCGAGATAGCTCAGCGCCGATTCGCTCAGAATGGCGTTAGCGACCGCCATTGTCGCCATCACCACCAGAATCGGGATGGTATTGGGCAGCAGGTGACCGAACAGCCGACGACGCGCCGAGAGTCCCAGTACCTGCGTCGCCAGCATAAAATCGCGTTCGCGTAGCGACAGGCACTGCCCGCGCACCAGCCGCGCCAGCTTCGGCCACTCCAGCAGGCTGAGCATAATTACGACCATCCAGATGCGGGAATCCGGCGAAAAGTCGAGCTCGGAGAGCATCGCGCCGGCGACGATTAATAATGGCAGGCCGGGTATCGTCATCACCAGATCGGCCAGACGCATAATCAGTTTATCGGTGAGCCCGCCGACATAGCCCGACAGCGCTCCCAGCAGGTAGCCCAGCGTTACCGACAGCAGCATAGTCAACAGGCCGATTATCAGTGAAATGCGCCCGGCCAGCAGTAAACGCGTATAGATATCGCGGCCAAGAAAATCGGTACCTAACCAGTGTTCGGCGCCAGGTGGTTTGTTGATCATCAGCGCATCGGTGGCGTCATCTTTCCACGGCGACCACATCGGCCCGAGCGCGCACCACAGGGCCATCACCGCAAGCAGGATTAAACACAGCATCGCCATTCGGTTGCGGCGCAGTTGGCGCCACGCCTGATGCCATGGAGAGGGAGTTATTTGCGCGAGCGCGGGGATTGTCGCCTGGCGCAGGCGGCGACGGTGGCCAAACAGGGAAGTTATCATCATTACCTCACTCGAATGCGCGGATCGGCCCACGCGTAGAGCACATCGGCCAGTAAATTACCGATGATCGTCAGCACCGCCAGAAACAGGGTAAACCCCATCAATACCGGATAATCGCGAGCGGCCAGCGAATCGATATGAATGTGTCCGGCCCCCGGCCAGTTAAATACTTTTTCGGTAATGATGGCGCCAGAGAACAATCCCGGCAGTTCAAAGCCAAGCAGGGTGATGACCGGCAGTAGCGCATTGCGCAGCGCGTGTTTCATGATAACCGTGCGTTCTCGCAGACCTTTAGCACGGGCGGTACGAATGAAATCCATCTTCACCACGTCGAGCATGCTGGCGCGAAAATAGCGCGTCAGGCTACCGGCCTGCAGCATCACCAGCGCCAGTACCGGTAGTACCAGATGGGCGGCGACCTGCAGCACATACTGCCAGCCGCTATCGTCGCTGCCGGTATTGGTCATCCCGCCTACCGGCAGCCAGTGAAGGTCGACGGCAAACCACTTAATTAGCAGCAGGCAGAGGAAAAAGGTGGGAAAGGACATGGCGGCGAACACCGCGATACTCACCAGATGATCAAACCAGGAATTAGGTCTGAGCGCGGAGACCACGCCAACCGTCAGGCCGATACCCCAGTAGAAAACCAGCGCCACGCTTGCCAGCAGGAAGGAGTTCCAGATGTACTGGTTCAGTAGCTGGCTGACTGGAATTTGGTATTGCAGCGAGAAGCCTAAATCCCCGCGCAGCAGTTGCCCCAGCCAGTGAAGGTAGCGGGTGAAAAGCGGCTGGTCGAGGCCGTATATCGCCTTCAGTTCGGCGGCGCGGGCGGCCGTCAAGGTGATATTGCCATCGATAAAGTCGCCGGGGGTTTTGGCAAAGAGCATAAAAATGATAAAGGAGGCCAGCAGCAGCATCGGCAGCGTTTGCAATAAGCGCCTCAGGATGAAATTTTTCATAACATTCTCACATCAGCCGCCGGGGAGGCCGGCGGCTGGGGGATTTACTTCACGATTTTCACGTCCGGCAAACTGCCGGTGAGGCCGTTATAGATATCCGGCTTAAAGCCGGTCACGCGGGCGCTGCTGGCGGAAAGAATCTCCCGGTATCCAAGCAAGATAACCGGCGGATCCTCGGCCAGCACCTGGTACAGCTGGTGATAGATAGGCTTGCGTTGTTCGACATCCAGCACCGCGTTACCCGCATTGATAAGCTTATCGACTTCAGCATTGTGGTAGCCCGACTCTTTGGCTTCGCTGCTGTAGAAGTCCCACACGCCGTCATGCGGATCGTTGAGAGTGCTGGTGCTAAACGACGCCAGATCGTAATTACCCGCTTTGCGCTGCGCCATCAGCGCGTTGAAATCAACCACCTGCGGTTTCAGCAGCACGCCGATCTGCCGCCAGTTCTCTTTGGCAATCGGAATCAGCGCGTCGTTAATGACTTTTTTGCTCGCCAGCAGGGTCAGCTCCAGCCGTTTACCGTCTTTCACGCGGATGCCATCGGCGCCAGGCAGCCAGCCCGCTTCATCGAGCAGTTTTTTCGCCTGCGCCGGATCGTAATGATAGGGGTTGACGCCCTGCGCGTTGAAAGCCCAGGAAATAGGCGCGATCGGTTCAATGGCTACCTTGCCGTATCCCTGATACACCACGTCGATTAACTTCTGGCGGTCAAGCCCGTAAATCAGCGCCTGACGCACTTTTTTATCCTGTAGCGCCGGGCGATGGATGTTGAACTCCACCTGGCTGTAGTCGCTGGAACCGTAGAGGTTGATATTGGCAAAACCGAGCATCTTAAGCTGCTCAATATCATCCGGACGCGAGGTGAAGGCGTCGTAGTCGGTTTCGCCGGTCTGGAATAACTGGAAATTGGTGGACGGATTGGTCACGCGATAGATAAAGCGTGGCGTTGGCGGCGTACCGCGGTAAAAATGCGTGTTGGCGTGGAAGCGAATCTCCTGACCGGGAATATATTTATCGTAGACATACGGGCCGTTACCCAGCGGTTTTCCGTGCAGAGAACGCAGATAATCCAGATTTCCGCGTTGATACCCTTTGCCGTACCAGGCTTTTGATAATACCGGACCGCAGATTTTCGCCAGCGTCGTCGCGCCCGGCTGAGTGGTGGTAACCTGCAGGGTCAGCGGATCGATAACTTTCAGGCCGCTCACGCTATCGGCTTTGCCGGCTTTATATTCTGCGCCGCCGGCGATATTGGCCAGAGTAATATCGGTGTCGCCGTCATATTTCGGGTCGAGCAGAACGGTCAGCGTAAAGGCGACATCCTCCGCGGTGAGTGGCGATCCGTCGCTGAAGGTCAGGTTAGGGCGTAATTTGATGGTATAGACTTTGTTATCCGCGCTCACCGTCCAGCTCTCAGCCAGCCCCGGCACCAGCTTCCCCTGACTGTCCCAGTCAATCAGGCGCGAGAAAATAACGTTGGTGACGTTCTCATCCCAGCCGTTGACGAAGAAGTAAGGGTTAAAGATCCCCTGCGGTTCGGAAATGCCGGCCACCACCGTGTCTTTACGCAGTTTGGCGCTTGCCGGGATCTGGCTGGCATCGGTTGCGGGAGTGATCCCTTCTTTAAGGATATCGTCGGCGTTGGCGACAGAAGAAAATGCCACCATGCTACCGAGTAGCGCCACTTTCAGCGCCAGCGCGAAGCGCGTTTGTCTGGTTTTTAATCCTTGCCGTAATCTGGACAAAAGTGCTACCTCATCAAATGATTGCGTTGTTATTTACAATTCATGACGAAGATAAGAGGCGCGCTGAATACTGTCTAACAACGAAACGCTATGGTTTATAGCCATTTCGCATTAGCAAAAAACCGGCAATATAATGCCGGTTTTCGGGGAAGTCATAGTGGATTGTTCTATATGCCGCGGCAGCTAATCGCGGGCCTCAACCGGCAGCCACAGAGCCTGCGGATTGGCGAAATAATATTCAACTTCGGCATAAAAACGGCTGGCGTGCAGGCCATCCACAAAAGCGTGATTAAATCGGCCGGCAACCGGAATGATGCCATTTTTCAGTTTCCCCCACGTCAGGGCGGGCACCGCCGCGCCAACGTAGTATTCCGCATGGGTCATGGCGCTGAAGTGCAGCCACGGCAGGCAACTGGCGCAAAAGAAATTTTCTTCTTCCACAATAAGCGGTGAGGGATTGGTGCTTCTTGCGGCCTCAATGCGCGGCGTTGCGGCGGCGCTAAACGCGGGGAAATCAGCGGCGTTATCGCACCATACCTGCCGAAAACCTTCGCTGGTCGTCATGATCGGCGTCATCACCGAGATGGCGTCATATTCGATGATATCGTCGTTGCGCAGGCGCTGTCTTAGCTGCGGTACGGCGTTGGCCGCGCGCAACAGGCCGAATAATGCCAGTTGAAAGAAGGAGACGCCGTGGTCCTTCGCGCAGGTATACAACTGTTGCGCTTCGACCGGTACGCACAGATTGAAGCTGGGATTGGCAAAGGTACGGTAGAACGTAAAATGATCCAGGCGAGGCCAGCTCGCTTTATCAATGACGCGATAATGTGCCACGATTGACTCCTTCATGTGGGTTTCCCTTACTATGCGACGATTTCCACCAGGTTACCATCCGGGTCTTTGATAACCGCCTCATAATAGCCATCACCGGTGGTGCGTGGGGCAGAGACTAAAATGCCCGCCATTTCAGCGCGTTTGGCTAACGCATTAACCTGTTCCGCGCCGCCGACGGCGATCGCCAGATGCGCCCACCCCGTATGGTTGTTATCGCGGGGCGAGTCCTGTAAGCCGGGTTTAGCCATTAACTCAATTGCCAGGTCAGAGCCAATTTTTACAAAGTAGGATTCAAAACCAGGATTGGTTTTACTGTGGTATTTTTCGTTGATTTCACCGGCAAAAAACTCCACCCAAAAGCGTGCTTGTTGCTCAAGATGGCGGGTCCAGAGGGCGATGTGGGCAACTTTCATGATTTACCTCGTAAGGGTTCGGGTTGACAGCATGCGCATGAGTGAATGATTATGCTCTTTGCTGCTCGTTATGTTTATTTAAAGGAGTTATTGTGCTCGATTATGCTGCTTTCCCTCAGCAACGACAAGCGCTGATTTGTCAGATCCTGCAGGAGGACGGTAGGGTCGTCTGCGCCGATTTGGCCCAGCGCTTACAGGTCTCTGAACATACTATTCGCCGCGATCTTCATGAGTTGAGCAAAGAAGGATATTGTAAGAAAGTCTACGGCGGCGCGGTGATGACCCTGCCGGAATCCATGGAGTACAGCGAACGTAAAGAGAAAAACAGGGCAACAAAGAGCAGGATCGCACAGAAGTGCGCACAGCTAGTGAAACCGGGCGGCTGTATTTTTATTGATACCGGCACCACTAATCTGGCAATGGCGGAAGCGCTACCGGGCGAACTGGCCTTAACCGTGGTTACCAATTCTCCGGAAATCGCGGCGGTTCTGCTTAAAAAACCGCTTTACGAGGTTGTGATGCTCGGAGGTCTGGTGCAACGCGCGGCTGGCGGTTGTGTCGGCGCATCGGCGGTGGCCCAGGTACAGGGGATCCTCTTCGACCAGGGGTTTATTGGCGGCTGCGCGATGGCTCCGGAGTCAGGTTTAACCGGCTTTGATCACGCCGATTGTGAATTTAAGAAAGCGGTTATCAAACAGTGCAGTGAGATTATCGTTGGCTTAACCTCAGATAAAATCCCCGCCGTCGCGCGTTTTGTGGTAGCTGAAAGCAGCGCCATTGATGTGCTGGTGGTGGAGGAAAACATTAGCCGTAAATACCGGGATGCTTTCCGTGAACACGAGATCCGTATCTATACCGTCTAGTACAGGGGCAAATTATTAATTTGAGAAAACCGGGCTATCACTTTGATAAAAATGGCGGCGAAATGTTTCTGGCCTGTGGGCCTCGGCCTTAGTAGCGCTATTTTCTCCGCACTTTAGCCGTATTTTGCGCGGCGACTCACAAAAACGAAGCTTACGCAGCACCTCATTGATTTCTGGCACAAATCTTGGATTTGTTATCGGTGAAGTGGCTTTTCCCATGGGTTATGGATAGCGCGACGTTTAGCGAACCCGGGATTGCCCGCAACGGATAATCATTGAGGGGACTGTTATGTGTGCTTCACCTTCAGCGCCGCTACGGCGCGTGGATGGACTGGCGAAAGTCAAAGGAACGGCCGTTTATGGCGACGATATTACCTTACCGGGTATGCTGTATGGCGTTTGCCGCTTTGCGGATATACCCGCCGGGAAAATCGAGGCGATAGATCTTAGCGAGGCGCTGAATGTTGCAGGCGTAGTAAAAATCGCCACCTGGCAGGATATCCCCGGTACACCGGTCGTGGGGATCATCGTCAAAGATTATCTGCCTATCGTCAAAGACGAGGTGGTCTTCCACGGCGATGTCGTCGCCGTGGTGGCGGCAACCAGTTATGAAGCCGCCTGCGAAGCGGCGGATAAAATTCATGTGCGCTATACGCCTTATGAGCCGCTAACGGACGTAGAAGCCGCGCTGGCGGCGGACGCCCGGCGAATTCACCCGGAGCGCAGCGATAATATCGCCGCCCATCACCACACCGTTAAAGGCGACATCGCCAAAGGCTTTGCCGAAGCCAGTCACGTGATTGAACGTGAATATGAAGTGGGCTTCCAGGAACACGCCTACATCGAACCGGAAGTCGTACTGACCTGGCTTGATCCTACCGATGGTAGCCTGATTATCTCCGGCTCCATTCAGAACCCGCACCGCGTACGCAGCTTCGTGGCTAAGTTTATGGGCTGTCCGCAAAGCCAGATTAACGTCAAACGCGCGGTGATGGGCGGCTCGTTCGGCGGGAAAGACGACATCATCGATCATCTGGCCTGCCGTTCCGCATTGATGACGCGGCTTACCGGTCGTCCGGTTAAATTTACCTACACCCGCGAGCAGTCCATTATCGAAAGCTGTAAGCGCCACCCTTATAAAATGAAGTATCGGGCCGGGGTGGACGACAACGGGCGTATTCTGGCGATCAAAATCGATATTCTTGCCGACAGCGGCGGCTATGCGGCGTCTTCCCCGTTCGTCACCTGGCGTTCTTCGGTGCAGGCGGCGGGGCCGTACAATATTGATAACGTCCATATCGACGTCAAAGCCGTCTATACCAACAACAGCTATACCTCGGCGATGCGTGGTTTCGGTTCACCACAGGTGGTTTACGCCAACGAATCCTTTATGGATGAAATTGCCGAAGTGCTCAATCTCTCGCCGGTGGCGGTGCGTGAAGTGAATGCGCTGCGTCAGGGAGATACCTCGGTCACCGGGCAGCGGTTTGATAAACACACCGTCTCGGCGACTGAAGTCCTGAGTAAGGCGGTGAATGCCTCGGAATTTGCGGCAAAACGCCAGCACTATCGTGAATTGAACCAAAAAGGTGGCGTTTATCGATATGGTATTGGCCTGGCGCTGAGCTATCGCGGCTGTTCCATTGGCGCGGAAGGGGTTGATACTTCGACGGCGCTTATCCAGGTCAATGAAGACGGTAGCGTCAATCTGGCGACATCGGTATCGGAAAACGGTCAGGGTCTGCAAACCGCGATGTCGCTAATCGCCGCGGAAGCCTTTGGTATTCCACTGTCGGAACTGCATTTTATGGAGCCGCCGACCTCGGTTATCGGCGACGGCGGATCGACGGCGGCGACCCGCGGGACTATGGTCGGCGGCGGGGCGATTCTTGACGCCGCGGACAAGATAAAACGCCGTATTCTCAGCGTCGTCGGCGACAGCATCGGTACCCGTGAGTTGGAAGAAACCCTGTGGCAGGATGGCTTTATCATCAACGCCCAGGATAGTGAACGGCGTATTGACTTCAAAACCGCGGTTAATAAGACCAAATGGGCCAGCGTCAGCCTGACCGAGTACGGCTGGTTCGTGCCGCCGCCCATTCATTGGGATGAAGAAAAAGGCTGCGGCAGCCCGTACTTTACCTGGGTCTACGGCTGCCAGGTGGCGGAGGTACGGGTGAATACCAGCACCGGTAAAACCGATTTGCTGCATGTTACCGCCGCCCATGACGTGGGCCGGGTACTCAACCCGGTGGGTTTTGAAGGCCAGGTTTACGGCGGGGTGGCGCAGGGTTTCGGCTATGCGCTACTGGAAGACTTCAACATTGAAAACGGCCGGGTCAAATCGGAAAACTTCGACAGCTACCTGCTGCCGACGATGAAAGATATTCCGCCGATGACGATTATCGGCGTAGAAAACCCGGATATCGCCGGGCCTCTGGGGGCGAAGGGGATCGGCGAGCCGGCCACGGAACTCGCGGCGGCGGCTATCAACAACGCGGTAAGTTTCGCCCTCGAGACGCGGTTTAATAAATTACCGCTGACCCTTGAACAGGTGATCCTCGGCTACAACCTGAAAAAGCCGGTTCGCCAAAGCGAAATGATGCTGGAGGCGGAAAACAAGAAGCAGGTGCTGCGTCTCACTGACGTGGAAGTGACTCGCGCGAAAAGCCTGCAGGAGGCGTTAACTCTGCTGGCGCAAGAGGGCGTGACGGCTATCGCCGGCGGTACCGATGTAATTGTGCAGGGGCGTCTGCAAACCCGCGCGATGCGGCTGGTTGATATTTCCCGTCTGCCGGAGTTGACGCAGGTGAGCGAAGATCCGGTCAGCCATGAGGTCATCATTGGCGGAGCGATGACCTTTAACCGTATTACCGATCATCCGCTGCTGCGCGAACGTTACCCGCTGCTGGTGCAGGCCTGTCATACCGTCGGTTCGCACCAGATCCGCAACCGCGCCACCATCGGCGGCAATATCGTCAACGCCGCGCCCTGCGGCGATTCCATTCCGCCTGCCATCCTCTATGACGCGCGCATCGAACTGCGCTCGCTAAATGGCGTACGCACCCTCGGTCTGGCCGAGTTCTTGCTGTCCGGCTACAAGACCCAGCGCCAGCCGGATGAACTGCTGACCAAAGTGATACTGCCGCCGCCGGCGCGCCCGCAGGCGAAAGGGTTTTATCACCAGTTAGGGCGGCGCAACGCCCTCAACATCACCCGTCAGAGCCTGAGCGCGCTGCTCGATTTTGCTGATGATGGCACGGTGAGCTACTGCCGTCTGGTGGACGGCGCGCTGTTCAGCAAGCCGCAGCGGTTGTTGGATATTGAACGCTGCCTGTTAGGGAAACCGTTAAATAGCGACACGATTAACAGTGCCTGCGAGGTGCTGGACAAGCTTATCTATGCGGCCATCGGTAAGCGCTGGTCGGCGGCATATAAGCAGCCGGTGTTCGTCAATATGTTCCGCGACATGATGGCCGAGGCGCAACGGGCCTCAGGGATTTAATGATTCAATCAGGGCGCCAGAGCGCCCTGTACAGGATAAAGCTATGAGCACAATTAAAGTGAAGGTAAACGGCAAGCTGGTGGAAGCAAAAGTAGAAGGCAATATGCGCCTATTGGATCTGGTGCGGGATACATTGCATCTTACCGCCACCAAAGAGGGATGTTCGATTGGCGAATGCGGCGCCTGCACGGTGCTGATGGACGGTAACGCCGTTTGTTCTTGTCTGGTACTGGCCGAACAGTGTGATGAAGCGGAGATCGAGACCCTGGAAGGGTTAAACGATAATCCGATTACGCAAAAATTACAGGATGCGTTTATTGAGAAGGGCGGCGTGCAGTGCGGGTTCTGTACGCCGGGAGTATTGGTCAGCGCCACCGAGTTGTTAACCAAAGAGCCGCACCCGGACGAAACGCAAATAAAGGATGTATTAGAAGGCAATATGTGCCGCTGTACCGGCTATCAGCCGATTATTGACTCCATTCAACACGCGATTAAATCGTGATCTTGTACCGGGGCTGCTGTTTTGTGCTATTTGGTGGCCGGATAAGGCGCCACCGGGGGAGAATTCCCGGATAGCGGCGCATGGCGCCTTATCCGGGCTACGGTTCGGTAGTCGGTTGGTAGCCCCGGTAAGCGTAAGCGCTACCGGGGAGGGTTCCCGGATAGCGGCGCATGGCGCCTTATCCGGGCTACGGTTCGGTATTCGGTTGGTAGCCCCGGTAAGCGTAAGCGCCGCCGGGGGAGGATTCCCGGATAGCGGCGCACAGCGCCTTATCCGGGCTACGGTTCGGTATTCGGTTGGTAGCCCCGGTAAGCGTAAGCGCCGCCGGGGGAGGATTCCCGGATAGCGGCACATGGCGCCTTATCCGGGCTACGGTTCGGTAGTCGGTCGGTAGCCCCGGTAAGCGTAAGCGCCACCGGGGGAGGGTTCCCGGATAGCGGCGCACAGCGCCTTATCCGGGTTACGGTTCGGTATTCGGTTGGTAGCCCCGGTAAGCGTAAGCGCTACCGGGGAGGGTTCCCGGATAGCGGCGCATGGCGCCTTATCCGGGCGACGGTTCGGTAGTCGGTTGGTAGCCCCGGTAAGCGTAAGCGCTACCGGGGAGGGTTCCCGGATAGCGGCGCATGGCGCCTTATCCGGGCTACGGTTCGGTATTCGGTTGGTAGCCCCGGTAAGCGTAAGCGCCACCGGGGAGGGTTCCCGGATAGCGGCACATGGCGCCTTATCCGGGCTACGGTTCGGTAGTCGGTCGGTAGCCCCGGTAAGCGTAAGCGCCACTGGGGAGGGTTCCCGGATAGCGGCGCATCGCGCCTTATCCGGGCTACGGTTCGGTAGTCGGTCGGTAGCCCCGGTAAGCGTAAGCGCCACTGGGGAGGGTTCCCGGATAGCGGCGCATCGCGCCTTATCCGGGTTACGGTTCGGTATTCGGTTGGTAGCCCCGGTAAGCGTAAGCGCCGCCGGCGGAGGATTCCCGGATAGCGGCGCATGGCGCCTTATCCGGGCTACGGTTCGGTATTCGGTCGGTAGCCCCGGTAAGCGTAAGCGCCACCGGGGGAGGTTCCCGGATATCGGGTATGGCCGTCGAACCTTAACCCATCGCGCTTTCGCGCAGGCGGGCTTTCAGCTTGTTGTACTCGTCGATCACGTACTGCTCCGCCGCGCGCTGATCGGCAATCCGCTCAACGTTAACCGCGCAGTACTTGTACTCCGGCGTTTTGGTTATCGGGCTCAGGTTCTCCGACACCAGCTCGTTACAGGCGCCGATCCACCACTGGTAGGTCATATACACCGCGCCTTTATTCGGCCGATCGCTGACCTGCGCGCGGGTGATGATGCGCCCCTTACGCGAGTTGACCCACACCAGCGCTTCATCCTCGATGCCTAACCGTTCGGCGTCGGCGGTGTTGATTTGCGCATAGCCCGGTTCATCCGCAAGCCTGCTTAAGGCCGCACAGTTACCGGTCATCGAACGGCACGAGTAGTGACCGACTTCGCGCACCGTTGAGAGCACCATCGGGTACTGTTCAGAAAGTTTATCTCCCGGCGCGACCCAGTTGCAGGTGAAAAACTGGGCTTTACCACTCGGCGTAGAGAACGTCTCTTTAAACAGATACGACGTCCCCTGGTCGGTGTCGGACTCATCGCGGCATGGCCACATGACGTAGCCGAGCTCGCCCATTTTCTCATAGGTGGCGCCGTAGAAGTCCGGGCACAGATGCCGCAACTCATCCCAGATCTCCTGGGTGTTGTTGTAGTGCATCGGATAGCCCATCCGGGTGGCGATTTCGCTGATGATCTGCCAGTCGGTTTTCAGGTCCCACTTTGGCTCCACCGCTTTAAAGAAGCGCTGGAAGCCGCGGTCCGCTGCGGTATACACACCTTCGTGCTCGCCCCACGAGGTGGACGGCAGGATGACGTCGGCCGCGGCGGCGGTTTTGGTCATGAAAATATCCTGGACGATAACCAGTTCCAGCTGTTCAAACGCCTTGCGCACCGCGGAAAGCTCGGCATCGGTCTGCAGCGGATCCTCGCCCATAATGTACGCCGCGCGGACTTCGCCGTGTTCGGCGCGGTGCGGCAGCTCGCTGATGCGGTAGCCGGTATGTTCCGGCAGGCTGTCGACGCCCCACGCTCTGGCAAACTTCTCGCGGTTTTCCGGGAACTTAACGTACTGGTAGCCCGGATAGGTATCCGGCAGCGCGCCCATATCGCAGGCGCCCTGAACGTTGTTCTGTCCGCGTACCGGGTTGACGCCGACGCTCGGCTTGCCGAGGTTGCCGGTGAGGATCGCGAGGCTGGTCAGCGACCGCACGGTCTCCACGCCCTGGTAGAACTGGGTGACGCCCATGCCCCACAGGATGGCGGCGGATTTGGCGCTGGCGTACATCCGGGCGCAGGCGCGGATCTCCTGAGCGCTGACGCCGGTTATCTCTTCCACCGACTCCGGCGTGTAGCCTTCGACGATTTTGCGATACTCCTCGAAGCCCTCGGAACGGCTGGCGACGAAGGATTTATCGTACAGATCCTCTTCAATAATAACGTGGCCAATGGCGTTGAGCAGCGCGATATTCGAGCCGTTCTTCAGCGCGATGTGCATGTCGGCGATGCGCGCGGTTTCAATCTTGCGCGGGTCGCAGACGATGATTTTTGCCCCGTTGCGTTTGGCGTTAATGACGTGATTCGCCACGATAGGGTGGGAATCCGCCGGGTTGTAACCGAAGATAAACACCAGATCGGTGTTATCAATCTCCGTGATGGCATTACTCATGGCGCCGTTACCGACCGACTGGTGCAGACCTGCAACCGAAGGGCCGTGTCAGACGCGAGCGCAGCAGTCGACGTTATTGGTACCAATAACGGCGCGCGCGAATTTTTGCATCACGTAGTTGGTTTCATTACCGGTCCCGCGGGAGGAGCCGGTGGTCTGGATCGCGTCCGGGCCATATTTTTCTTTAATGGCGCCAAGGCGGGTGGCGACGTAATCGAGCGCCTCGTCCCAGGAGACGGCTTCCAGTTTGCCGCCACGCTTACGACGGATCATGGGGGTTTTGAGACGCGGGGTCAGGATCTGGGTATCGTTAATGAAGTCCCAGCCATAATAGCCTTTCAGACACAGGGTTCCCTGATTGTTTTTCCCCATGGCCGCTTCGGCGCCGACGACCATGCCGTCGTCCACCACCAGCCGCAGCTTACAGCCAGCGGCGCAGTAGGGACAGACGGTGGTTACTTTTTCCATCGTGTGACTCCTTAAAAATAGTACGGCAACAGATAGATAAAACGGCTGTTAATTCCGAGGGTAATGGCGTCCTGGATGGCGGGAACCGCCATCAGGGCCATCATCAACAGTGCAAAAAGCAGACGTTGCGACATAGACATAATCACTCCTGGCCGTCAGCGGCGGTTTGACCTTTCTGTACCTTGCGCAGCAGCAGCCACATGCGTACCGTACGCACGGCCATGTTGCGGGCAGCCGCGCTCGGCGGCGCCGGGTCCGGTTCCGGGACATCGTGAGAAATACGGAACGGCACGCTGCCGTTCAGCGTCAGGTTGGCGACAATCGCCGTCAGGGTGCCGATAGTGATGCCGCTATGCAGAAACAGCTGCATCATCGGCGGGAACTGGGTAAACAGATTCGGCACCAGTACCGGCATCATGCCGAGACCAAGGGTGAGCGCGACGACCATCCCATTGTTATTGTTGCGATAGTTGACCTGGCCGAGAGTACGAATACCGGAAACGGCAACCATGCCGAACATAACGATACCGGCGCCGCCGAGGATCGGTTTCGGAATCAGTACCACCAGCGCCGCCATTTTGGCGAAAATGCCCATTAGCATCAGAATGACGCCCGAGACCGACACCACGAAGCGGCTGCGTACGCCGGTCAGACCAATCAGGCCGACGTTCTGCGCGAAGGCCGCGTAGGGAAACAGGTTGAAGAAGCCGCAGATCGTCGTCGCCAGTCCGCAGGTATTCAGGCCGTTACGCAGCATGCTGGCCGTGACCTGTTTACCGACGATATCGCCGGTCGCCATGATGGACGACATGGTTTCGACCATCACCACCACCATGACCATCGACAGCAGGGCGACCGGCACGATATGAAACTCAGGCCGGGCGAACTGCATCACCTGTGGCAGATGCAGCCAAGGCGTAGCGTTGACGAGGTTAAAATCCAGCGGCTTGAAGAAGCTCCATAAAATAGTGCCGATCACCAGCCCGATCAGCACCGAGGTGTTCTTGACCACGCCGGTGGCGAAGGTATAAAGGTTAAGAATAATGACCAGCGTGATGGCCGCCATCAGCAGCGAGAAGAGATCGCCGAAACCGGCCATCTCGCTGCTGCCGCCGCCAATCCATCCTCCCGCGACCGGCATAATAGAGAGGCCGATCAGCGTCACAATGCCACCCATCACCACCTTCGGAAAGAAGCGAATGAGACGGCTAATCCACGGCGCGCAGCAGAGGATAAAAATGCCGGAGACGATAACCGAGCCGGAGATCGCCCCGATACCGTACTCTTTGCCGATAAGCACCATCGGGATCAGCGCGGCGAAAGTACAGCCCTGGATCAGCGGTAAGCGGCAGCCCAACCACTGCTTGATGCCCATCGATTGCACGATGGTTGCGGCGCCGCAAATAAACAAATCGGCGCTGATTAATAAAATAATATGCTCCGCAGGCAAACCGACCGCGTTACCCACCACCAGCGGTACCGCCACCGCTCCGGCGTACATCACCAGCACGTGCTGCAATCCATAGAGAATCATTTGCGTAATTGGCAGGACCTCATCGACCGGCGCGACAGTCGCCGTATTGCGTGAGGCCGGAATGGCAAAATCTTTCATGAAGTAGTTGTCTCCTTTACGACTTCTTCCCGTGCCTAACTGAAAGGGCAGAAGTTACGATTCGAAGGCCATTGCCTCCCTCTGCTGATGATGTTCACCAGCGTATAACGCGCACGGAGTTGCTTATGCGTTAGGAGGGTTATGCGTAAGCTGTGCCAAAAATGAGCGAAGCGGTAGTGGAAGAATATATTTGTGAAATCAATCACGGGTTGGCATGTTTATTTCTTGCAGGCCCGTTTAACGCTGCGAGCGGGCATCAGAAATAAAAATGGCGAATATCAGTTTGAGATATATGCCGTCTCATTTTGGTAGGCGAAATAAGCGCTAAGAAGGTAAAAATGATAAAAAGGCAGGACGGGCTTGAGATGCCATCCCAGTGATTTGATGAGCTTTTATTTATTCGAGAGTGACAGGAGAGTAATAATTTGAGCTGACTCGCAAAAATGAATGGCAGCAGAAGGTGAGCGCCCAATATCGCCCGAATATTGCAATCCATCCCTGAGACTATTCCAGAAGAATAAAAGGGAAGCAAATGAATCGATTTATTGTGGCCGATGTTGCGAACTGTATTGGATGTCATGCCTGCGAAGTAGCCTGCGTCACGGCGCATCATCAGGATGCCTGGCCGGCACAGCGCAGCGCCTTTGTTCCGCGCATCCATGTTGTCTTCCACCGGAATGCCAGTACTGCGACCACTTGCCACCATTGCAACGACGCGCCTTGCGTCACCTCCTGCCCGACTCAGGCGCTGTATGTCGCCAACGACAGCATCCAGTTTACCCAGTCCGAGTGTATCGGTTGCAAAAACTGCGTCGTCGCTTGCCCATTTGGCGCAATCGAGATGGTCGCCAGCGGGGAAGATGGCCCGCAGCTGGCGCAAAAATGCGATCTTTGTCGCGAGCGCCCCTCCGCAGAACAGGCCTGCGTGGCCAGTTGCCCGACACAGGCGCTGCGCGTAATGGACGAGAGCGCGCTCCAGCGGTTACAGCGGGAAAGACAAATCCGCTCCGCCCAAGGGCAGCCGCTGGCCGAGCGTCGTGGTGCAAGGCGCGAAGCAATCCTGGATAAAGCGCCGCGGGTGGGGGCGAAGAAGCTTGCCGCGGAGGAGCGAAAAGCGCATTTTGCCGAGATCTACCAGCGCCTTAGCGAATGTGATGCCGAATATGAAAGCGAGCGTTGCCTGTACTGCGCGCAAAAAGCCTGGTGCAACTGGACCTGCCCGTTACACAACCATATTCCCGATTTCATCCGACTGGTGCGTGAAGGCAAAATTATTGAGGCCGCAGAACTCTGTCATCAAAGTAGTTCACTGCCGGAAATTTGCGGCAGGGTCTGCCCACAGGACAGGCTATGTGAGGGCGCCTGTACGCTGAAAAACGAAGGCGGCGCGGTGGCGGTTGGCAATCTGGAACGCTATATCACCGATACCGCGCTGGCGATGGGCTGGCGGCCAACCACAGGCGAGGTTGCGCCGCGTCGGGAACGCGTGGCTATTATCGGCGCCGGACCGGCGGGACTGGGCTGCGCGGATATTCTCGCGCGCGCCGGGGTACAGGTTGATGTTTTTGATAAACATCCTGAAATTGGCGGGCTGCTGACTTTCGGCATTCCGTCTTTCAAGCTGGAAAAAACGGTAATGGCGCTGCGGCGTGAGATCTTCAGCGATATGGGGATTCGTTTCCATCTCAATCAGGAAGTGGGGCGCGACGTGGCCTTCAGCGACCTGGTTGCTAACTATGACGCGGTCTTTTTAGGCGTCGGCACCTATGGGCTGATGGGCGCTGGTCTTGATGGCGAAGATGCGCCGGGTGTTATTCAGGCGCTGCCGTTCCTGATTGCCAATACCCGTGAGGTGATGGGGCTTGAAGAGAGCGCCGAATATCCGCTAACCGACATTAAGGGTAAGCGGGTGGTGGTGCTGGGCGGTGGCGATACGGCGATGGACTGTCTGCGCACCGCGGTGCGTCGCGGAGCCGAGAGCGTGACCTGCGCCTATCGTCGCGATGAGTTAAGCATGCCGGGCTCGAAAAAAGAGGTGGTGAACGCGCGGGAGGAGGGCGTGGCGTTTCAGTTTAACGTTCAGCCGCAATATATCCTGCGTAACCGTAAAGGCCAGGTCAGCGCCGTCGGGATGATCCGTACCGAAATGGGTGAACCAGGACCGGATGGCCGCCGCCGCCCGCGGCCAATTGCCGGTTCAGAATTCGAACTCCCGGCCGATGTGCTGGTGCTGGCGTTTGGTTTCCAGGCCCATGACATGCCGTGGCTGCGGGGGCACGGCATCAAACTTGACCGCTGGGGGCAGATTGTGACGGGCGGCAAAGGTCGCGGCACCACGCAGACCAGCCATGACAAAATCTATGCCGGCGGCGATGCGGTGCATGGCGCCGATCTGGTGGTGACGGCAATGGTTGCCGGGCGCCAGGCCGCAAGCGAAATGCTGGCGCGATTTGACCATAAGGAGCGGTGATGACCCATTTTATTCTTGCCAGTTCACAGGCCTGTATCGGCTGTCGTACCTGCGAAGTCGCCTGCGCACTGGAGCATGTGGCGGAAGGGGCGGAATTTCATCCGCGATTGAAGGTGATGCGACTCGACACGTTGAGCGTGCCGGTGATGTGCCATCAGTGTGAGAACGCGCCATGCGTTGGGGTCTGTCCGACCGGCGCATTGGCGATGGGCGCCGAACGGGTCGAGGCCGATGCCGAGCGCTGCATAGGCTGCCAGAGCTGTGTCGTCGCCTGCCCATTTGGCGCGATTACTATCGAGACATCGGCGGCGCATCCGCCGGTTATCGTGAAGTGCGATCTCTGCGAGCAGCGAGATGGCGGCCCGGCCTGCGTGTCGGTATGCCCAACGGCGGCAATATCGCTGATGACCGGTGAGGCGCTGGCGGCGCTGCAGAAACAGAGAACGATCGCCAGCGCCAGCTTGTTGAGTTTATAGGAGAGTCCCGGATGGCGACGCGCCGCGTCTTATCCGGGCTACCCGAACGATGTTTCTGCGCTATTTATAGCCCCGCTAGAAGCCAAAAAATAAACCCGGTACAGCGACCGGGTTTTGTTTTTGCGTGATGGGATTACGGCAATGCATCCATCCGCTGCCACATCTTCTTCGCCACCTTCCGCGCTTCGGCGAAAATCGTATCGCAATCAATAGCGAACTGCCGATCCTCATAGACCATGACACCATTCACCATCACGCTATGTACGTGGCTGGCCCCCATACCGAAGGCGATGTGCCCGGCGAGATTAGCCGCCAGCAGCGGCGTCGGCGGAATATAATCGCTGATGGTTAAATCCGCCTTATAGCCTGCCTCAATACGGCCGAAACGGTCGTTAAAGTTGCGGCTAAGCAGCGTGTTGCCGTTGCTTAATGCCCGCGCAAAGCTATCCGGCCACAACGGCCCGCCGGCATCACGGTGTTTAAAGAAGGCGAACTTGAGCTCTTCAAACATATCGGAGCCGATACCGTCGGTGCCCAGCGCCAGGTTGCGAAATGCCGTCAGCTGCTGGTTATAGCCAACATGGTTGTTCATGTTAGAGCGGGCGTTATGGACAAGAAAACCATCGTGCGCGTTCAGTAGTTCAATATCCGCGTCCGACAGATACAGCCCGTGAGCCACCAGCGTTTTACTATCGATGAGATCGAACTCCGCCAGGCGTACCAGCAGATCTTTACCGTAGTGATGGTGGCTGTGGGAAACGTCGTAACGGTCTTCCGCCATATGAATATGCAGGCCGCGCCCGGTTGCTTTTAATGCTTCGCGAAGCATCAAAAGCCCCTCGTTAGGAACCGTAAACGGCGCATGGGCGCCGATATGCGCTTCTACCAGATAGGGTTCGTCGCCGTTTTCCCGCGCCCGATCGATTTCGTGGGCAAAACGGATATTTTCCTCCACGCTTGCCTGAAGTTCCTGCAGGCCGCCGTTACGGTCGGTGGTTTCAAAACAGGTCATGCCGCGCAGGCCGACCTTGATGAAAGCGTTACGTAACTGACTTAATGATCCAGCGATATAGTTCGGCGACGCGCTGTGGTCAATGACGGCGGTGCAGCCGCTGCGAATGGCCTCCAGCGAACAGATAAGCCCGCTGTAGTATAAGGACTCCTCATCCAGCGCGCGGTCCAGGCGCCACCACAGGTTTTTCAGCGTGGAGATAAAATCGGGACTCGGCGCAATATTGGCCTGAATTCCGCGCGACAGTCCGGAATAAAAATGGTTATGCGAGCAGACCATTCCCGGCATCACCAGCCGGCCGCGCATTTCTTTGATACGCGCCTGCGGATAACGCTGGCTCAGGTTCGCGCCTGTTTCGATAATTCTGTCATTTTCGATTATGATATCGACACCTTCTTCCACTTTTGCCGGGTGAAGCTGGGCAAGGGTGGCATTTTTAAGCACTAAGATACTCATACTTCGACGGCTCCCAGCAAATAGTGGTGATGTTGATGGACGTGGCTGATGATGCGGCACATGGCATCCAGTTGCGGCGGTACTTCAGCGAACTGACCCTGAGTATCGATTTCCAGTTGCCAGATCAGGCCATCCTGGCGGACATGAACCCGCTGCTGTTCCACGAGGAAACCCGGATTGCTGCTGTTGTTGAAATCCTGTTCGAGGCTAAAAACGGTGACTTTGTCCTTATAAGGTTTGCCTTGCCATGGGCAGAACTGCGCGCAGTTGCCGCATTCGTTGCAGTACGCGTCGAGGTGCAGCGTCTGGAAGCGGTTGTCGAACCCCGGCACCGCGATTGAGACGTTGGCGCGGTTCGGGCAAACATCAACGCACTTGCTGCAGACGTAATTACATTCGAGGCAACGCTCCGCCTCCTGCGCGACAAAGGCATCGCGGTCGTCTTTATCAACCTGAGCGATAGCAATGGTTCCTTTGCGGCGGTAGATATCCGCGGGATCGACGTTATTCCACTGTTTATCGCCGAAGTGGCTGCGGATATTCTCGCGCTTCAGGATCGCATCGCTGGCGCGACGGGCGTTGCCTATCGCCGAGACGATCGAAGAAGGGCCATGCTGTACATCGCCAATCAGGAAGACGTTAGCCAGACGGCTTTCGCCATCAGCATTGACCTCAGGCCAGCCGTGGTCGTTGAGCGGGATCCCCATCGCCGCCAGCGCTTCGCCATCCTGCTGTTCGCCGATAGCGGTAATCAGCGTATCGACCTGCAGCGTCCAGGTTTCATCGGTGGGCAATGGGCGACGTCGACCCTGTTCATCAGGTTCGCCGAGGGCCATGGCGCGAACGGTCAGCGTGCCGTCAGCGGCGAAGTGCTCCGGGTTACTGAGGAAGCGGAACGTAACGCCATCCTGAAGGGCTTCTTCGTACTCCTCGCGCCATGCTGGCATCTCCTGCTGCGAGCGGCGATAAATCACCGTCGCTTTCTCAACGCCGGGGATGTGCAGCGCCGCGCGGGCGCAGTCCATTGCAGTATTGCCCGCGCCGACAATGGCCACGTGTTTACCCACGTTCAGGCGATCGCCGCGGTTGAACGCGCGCAGGAAGTTGAGCGATTTATGAATATTCGTGTTGTCGCCGCCAAGCTTCACGCCGCTGTTTTTGTCGGTACCAGTGCCGACCAGTACATAGCGATAACCCTCCTGACGGAGTTTTTCGACGGTGAGATGCGGGTCGCAGCCGTAGACAATATTGACGCCGTGATTAACAACGAACTCGATATCCTGCTGGATAAGTTCCGCGGGAATGCGGAAATGCGGAATGATGTTTTTTACCACTCCGCCAGCGTTAGCTTCGCGCTCAAATAGCGTGACCGGGTGGCCGGCGCGGGCGAGGAAGTAACCCGCCGCCAGCCCCGCCGGGCCTGCGCCAATCACCGCCACCGGGTTACGGCTACCGGAACCAGCCGGTTTATGCCAGCGGCGTTGGTATTCCGGCCAGCCTTTCTCAAGGGCGATTTTTTTCAGCTCGCGGATATTTAACGCGCTGTCATAATCAAGACGCGTACAGTTGTACTGGCACTGGTGATCGCAGATATGGCCGGTGATCGCCGGCAACGCGTTACGTTGATAGATAAGCTCCAGCGCATCGGCATAGCGCTGCTCGCCCATCAGGCGAATGTATTCCGGAATATCCTGTTTGATGGCGCAGGCGCTGACGCAAGGGGCGACGTAGCAGTCGGTTAACGGCAGCGGCTCGCCAACGTCGATGCGATCGTCCGGCTTCCAGTGTTTTTGCGTGTACTCCATGCTCACCGCTTTTTCCGCCAGCGCGTTCAGGCGCTTGACGTCGACCTGATTCATTTCCCAGCCATCGGCCTGTTCCAGCTCGCGCATGCACTGGCTAAGACGCAGGTAACCACCGGGTTTTAGCAGATCGGTCGCCATGGTAATGGGGCGGATCCCGGTTTCAAAGATATCGCGGATATTGAGCTGGCTGGCGCCGCCGGAGTAGGAGATCGGGAGTTTGCCGTCGAATTCACGCGATAGCAGCGCCGCAACGTTGATGGAGAGGGGGAACAGGGCGCGGCCGGACATATACATCTCATCGCCGGGCAGCGCGCCTTTATTGTTGACCGTGCCGAGGGTGTTGGTTAGCTTCACGCCGAAGCCGAGTTGTTTACTTTTCGCTAACGCCATCAGACGCGTCAACATTTCCAGCGCCTGGCCGATTTTAAGATCGTGTTCAAAAGATTCTTCATTCAGACCGATATAGTCAAAGCCGCAGGTGTCGAGAATTTCGCGTACCCGCGGGTAGCCCAACAGCGTCGGATTGAGCTTCACGAAGGTGTTGAGCTGCTTCTCTTCCAGCATATAGCGGCAGATGGCTTCGATTTCATCCGGCGGGCAACCATGCATGGTAGAGAGAGTAACCCCTTGTACCAGTTTTGCCGGAATGCGTTCCGCGAGCGTCGCCAGCCGCGGGCGGATATCATCCAGCGACAGGCGGGCAAGGAAGGCGTCATCATGCAGCCAGCGGTTCAGCGTGTCGCGGTACTGGGTAAATTTCGGCTGCCCGGCGGCGTTCATCATATTATCGATAAACTGCTGCATCGGCGGTTGTTTGATGCCTTCCAGGTTATAGCCGACGCTCATATTGAAAATAAATGACTTGCCGTTTTGCGCCGGCGTGAACGGGAAAATCTCTTCCAGCAGATGCAGAATAAACCATGCTTTAAGGTATTCATCCCACGCTTTTTGCAGCGTGAATTCCGTAGACCATTCGGTATTGAAGCATTCGTCTTCAGCGTCGATACAGGGTTTTTCAAGCTCAAGGCGGTCGAGGATCTGTACGGTTTTCAACTCGATAAACCGCCCGCCGGTGAGCCAGGCGGTGATGATATTCTGCGCCAGTTGGGTATGCGGGCCGGCGGCCGGGCCGATTGGGGTGGCGCAGCTTTCGCCGAAGACGCTTACCCGGCGTTGGTTGGTGGGCGAATAGAACTGCTGCTCAGGAATACCAAAAATGGAATGGTGTTGTTGATACTCATCGAAAATGCGCGTCAATAATTCCTCAAACGGGACGGGACGCATGATATCCCCCATAACCCTCTCCTTTATCTGTGCAATCAAATTTGCCGGTTAGTGGTGCTTATTCCGACGGATAGTTAAGGAAGAGCAACAATCGAACCAGTTATTAAAGGCAGAAGGTTTGAATAATTAAAAATGTGAGACAGATCTAAAGAACGCCTGGCTTTGTGAATAGGCTCACGCTATGGTAATGAGAATTAAAATCACTCTATATTTTTATCCGCCGGGATTTCTCAAAATAAACGGCGAAATATCACAATGATAATTTCCCGACAAAGGCATTATTAATCCTGGTTTTGCAGGCGAATAAAATCAGCAGGGGTATCGATATCCCAGACCATCTGCGGAAAATCTAACTCCAGACAGCGATGGCGGCTCTGTAATAACCGTTTGCGCATTGAGCCGGGTCCATCGTGAGTGATAAGTTGGCACAACTGCGTGCCGGCAATAAGGATTGGATGACCCGGTACGCCTTGATATTGCGGAAGAAGCGCGCTGTCGCCCCGTTGTTGCCACAGCCGCTGGAAAAGC
Organism: Klebsiella sp. PK01; assembly: GCF_057624675.1. NCBI lineage: Bacteria > Pseudomonadati > Pseudomonadota > Gammaproteobacteria > Enterobacterales > Enterobacteriaceae > Klebsiella > Klebsiella sp. PK01. The sequence goes on along the minus strand of NZ_JBYEZM010000001.1, from coordinate 736,070 downwards.
GCAGTCGGCAGGCAGGGTAAATCGCCGAGGGTGATAAAACAGTAGTTGTTTCGCACCTGGCTTGCGCCGGCGCAAACAGAAGTAAACAGACCCTGCTGATAGTTGGGATTATAAACCAGGGTTATTTTCGGATGCGCCGAATAGCGTTGATGTAACTCCTCTGCGCGAAAACCGCTCACCAGAATAATACGCGAGCAGAATTGCAGGGCGTTTTTTATACTTGCATCAAGTATTGTCGTTCCGCGCCAGGGTAACATCATTTTCCACTGTCCCATCCGGGAGGACAATCCGGCGGCGGTAATAATACAATCGACCTGTTTCATACTCCTCCCTGAATAATGGAATCCTGTCCAGCGCATGGAAAATATACCGCATCTGCAATCGCTGTTTTGTGATTTAGGCGTAAATGATGGTCCGCTGCTGATTTCCGCCGTCGGCGCGGGAGGTAAAACCAGTACCTTAATGTGGCTGGCGCAGCGTTTTCGTGAGGCTGGCCGGCGAGTTCTGCTCACCACGACCACCCACATGTATCTTCCGACAACCCTACCTGTGCTGATTTGCCGCGATCCGCTGGCGCTGCCTGACGAGGTTTGGCTGCGGCCGCTACAGGCCTGCTACGCCTCATGGCTCGCCCCTGCGGGTAAAGTTCGTGGGTTTAGCCCGCAACAGCTTGATGCGCTGGTTGCCGCAGGTTGCGTGGACGTGGTGCTGGTAGAAGCTGACGGGGCTCACGGTTTCGCCTTAAAAGCGCCAGCTGAGCACGAACCTTGCATACCTCAATCCTGTTGCTGCGTTATTGCCGTCATGGGGGCCTGGAGGCTCGGGCAAAACGTTGGGCCAGCGACCGTTCATCGCTGGCCCCTTTTTTCCCGGATAACCGGCGCGGCGCCGGATACAGCGCTGAGGTGGCCGATGCTGCATCGCTTGATAGCGCATCCGCAGGGAGCGTTTAAAGGCGTTCCGCCCGCCAGTCGCCGGATCCTGCTGCTGAATCAGCTTTCTCAAAATGAGAATTTACCGGAGGAGGCGCTGTTGCAGCAGTGGGGGATTAACGCACTGTGGGCGGGAGCAGTACAAGAGCAACCCGCGATAACGCGGCGACGAACAACAGAGTGACGCCCCGGCTTGGGCGCATGGCGGATATCCATTGAGGTTGTTATGAATATTTTCTCTGAAGCGGCAAAACTCGAAGCACAGAATCGCCCGTTTGCCCTGGCGCAGATTGTCGATAGCCGCGGCTCAACGCCGCGCCATTCGGCGCAGATGTTAATCCGTGAAGATGGTTCGATAGTCGGCACCATCGGCGGCGGCATGGTTGAGCGTAAAGTGATTGAACAGGCGCTGGAAGCGCTCAGCGAAAAAGCGTCGCGCATGTTTCATGGGCGGATGGCGCGCAGCGGCAGCGATGCGGTCGGCTCCGATTGCGGTGGGGCGATGTCGGTCTATATTAGCGTACATGGCCTGCGCCCGCGGCTGGTGCTGATCGGCGCCGGGCACGTTAACCGCGCGGTGGCGCAAAGCGCGGCGCTGCTGGGTTTTGAGGTGGCGGTGGCCGATATCTATTCTGAAAGCCTGAACCCCGACTATTTTCCGCCGACAACGCAGTTGCTGCATGCTGAAACCTTCAGCGAGGCAGTGGATTCCCTGGCGATCCGCGGTGATGACTTTGTGTTAATCGCCACCAATAACCAGGATCGTGAAGCGCTGGATAAACTGATTGAACGACCGGTCGCCTGGCTTGGGCTGCTGGCCAGCCGCCGTAAAGTCCAGGTATTTTTACGCCAGCTGCGGGAAAACGGCGTTGCCGCAGAACATATTGCCCGCCTGCACGCGCCGGTTGGCTATAACATTGGCGCCGAAACGCCGCATGAGATAGCAATTAGCATTCTGGCGGAAATCCTGCAGGTAAAAAATCGCGCGCCCGGCGGCCTGCTGATGGCGGCTGCCACGCCTGCGCAGCAGCAGTTGGTCGCTATTCGCGGCGCCGGCGATATCGCCAGCGGCGTGGCACTGCGCCTGTGGCATGCGGGGTTCAAAGTGGTGATGCTGGAAGTGGCGAAGCCGACGGTTATCCGCCGCAGCGTCGCTTTTGCCCAGGCAGTCTTCGACGGTGAAATGACGGTAGAAGGGGTGATGGCGAAGCGGGTGTCATCCGCTCAGGAGGCCATCCAGGTGATTGAGAATGGCGTGATTCCGGTATTGGTGGATCCGCTGTGCGAATCGCTGACTGAACTGCGTCCTGTCTGCGTCGTGGATGCCATTCTGGCGAAAGAGAATTTTGGTACGCAACGAGAAATGGCGCCGGCGGTAATTGCGCTGGGCCCGGGTTTTTGCGCTGGCGTGGATTGTCATGCGGTGATTGAAACCAATCGCGGCCATTGGCTGGGGCAGGTGATTTACGATGGCAAAGCGCAGGAGAACACCGGGGTTCCTGGTAATATTCTTGGGCATACCTCACGACGGGTGATCCGCGCCCCGGGTGCCGGGGTGATGCATGCGAAGGTGGCGCTGGGGGATATCGTTAATGAAGGCGATATCATCGCCACTATCGGCGAGGCCGAGATTATTGCGCCATTAAGCGGTATGGTGCGTGGTTTGCTCAGCGATGGGTTAGTGGTCGATAGCGGCTTTAAAATTGGCGATATCGACCCGCGCGGCGCCAGCGCCGATTTTACCAGCGTCTCCGATAAGGCGCGCGCCATCGGCGGCGGGGTGCTTGAGGCGCTGATGACGCTGATGAATAAAAGAGTAAAAGAGAAGAGTGAGTTATTGTCGGTGGCGTAGATAGCGGCACGAAGCCGCTTTTTTGCCGGGTGGCGGCTACGCCTTACCCGGCCTACCGTTCGTGCGACCGGCCTTTAATTTATTCACTGCGCTGGATGAAGCCGGTGTTGATGGCCTCAAAATCCCCGGTGGCGCTACCGCTTACCGGGGCTACAGAACTGTGCAGTCTGGTAGCCCGGATAAGGCGCAACGCGCCGCCTCCGGGAAAACAGTATCTACATTTCGTGCCTTTTTACCCTTCAATAACCGTACCGGTTTTTCCTTCAATTCCTTCTTTGGCTTTATTTAATACGGTGATGAGCGCTTTGCGCCCCGGACGTGAACGGGCGAATGACGCGGCGGCCTCAACTTTCGGCAGCATCGAACCCTTAGCGAAGTGACCCTCACGAATGAACTGTTCAGCATCGCTGAGCGACAGCTTATCCAGCCACTGCTCGTTGGGTTTGCCGAAGTTGATCGCCACTTTCTCGACCGCGGTCAAGATGATCAGCATGTCGGCGTCGATCATCGCCGCCAGTTTAGCGCTGGCCCAGTCTTTATCAATTACCGCGCTGGCGCCGCGCAGATGATTGCCTTCGCGGATTACCGGGATCCCGCCGCCGCCCGCGGTGATCACCACGTGACAGGCATCCATTAGCGCTTTTACCGTCTCTTTCTCAATAATATCGACCGGCTGCGGCGAGGCGACAACCCGGCGATAGCCGCGCCCGGCATCTTCTTTCATGACGTAGCCCTGACGCGTGAGCTGTTCCGCTTCCTGCTCGGTGAAAAAAGAGCCGATAGGTTTGGTCGGATTTTTAAACGCCGGATCGTTGGTGTCGACTTCCACCTGGGTGATGATTGTCGCCACCGGGATATGCATCGATCGCGACAGCAGCTCCTCGCGCAGGGCGTTTTGCAGGTCATATCCGATATAGCCCTGGCTTAGTGCCACGCAGACCGACATGGGCAACATCGGGGTATGGGCCTCGGTTTTGGCTGCGGCTTCGAAAGCAAGGTTAATCATCCCAACCTGCGGGCCGTTGCCGTGGGTCACGACCACCTGGTGGCCATGGGCTATCAGGTCGACAATAGCCTGCGCGGTTTGCTTGACGGCCTGCATTTGCCCGGCCAGATCCTCGCCAAGCGCGTTACCGCCGAGGGCGAGTACAATTTTCTTACTCATGAATGCCTCACTTAAGATGTGGTTCCGCTGACCGGAAGGTGAGCGGTAGAAAAGGGATCGCGGCGTAAAAAACGCCCCTGGCCAGCGCTGCCGGTGAAGGTGCCGTTATCGAAAATAACCCGGCCATGCGATAAGGTCTGGCGAATCGCGCCCTGGCAAATAAAGCCCTCCCAGGGCGAATAGTCGGCGTTGTCATGCAACATCTCATGGCGGATCGTGGTGGTGCGCTGCGGATCGATTATGACGACATCGCCGTCTGCGCCGGGTGCCAATAGTCCTTTTTTCGGCCACAGGCCAAATAGCTTCGCAGGGGTGGCGCTGGTGAGCGCGACGAAACGCTGCGGTGAGATCCGCCCGGTCATGACGCCGTGGGAAAACATGAGCAACAGGCGGTTTTCCACCCCAGGTAGGCCGTTCGGACAGCGGCTGAAATCGCCGCCGGAGAGCTGCTGGCGTTGGGCCATCGAGAAAGCGCAGTGATCGGTCGCCACCACGTCGATCGAGCCATCGGCGATACCGCACCACAGCGCATCATTGTTGCTGGCGTTGCGCAGCGGCGGGCTTAATAAATAGCCCAGCGCGTCTTCGCGTTCATAGCACCGGTCGTCAAGCAGCAGATATTGCGGACAGGTTTCAATCCATACCGGCTGATGCCGCCGCTGGGCGAGACGCAGATAATCCAGCCCCAGGCCGTTGGAGAGATGAACGATATACAGCGGCGCATTGTCGGCGAGCTGGGCGAGGTTGATCATCCGCGCGATGGCCTCCGCTTCACACTCCAGCGGGCGGCTAAGGGCGTGGTAGCGCGGCGCGGTTTTGCCGGCCGCCAGAAATTCGGCCCGTTTACGGGCGATAGCGGCGTCGTTTTCCGGATGAACGGTGGTTAGCGCGCCGGCGCGGTGGAGATGGCGCATCGCCTGAAGCACTTCGTCATCGTTCAACTTATACTGGTAGGTCAGGTAGAGCTTGAAGCTGCTAATTCCGGCTTCCACCATCATCGGGATTTCATCGAGGATGGCATGGTTGATATGCTGGATAACGCCGTGAAAACTGTAGTCGATCACCGCTTTGTAGGCGGCATATCCGTGATAGGCCTCTAGCTGGTGACGAAGCCGGCAGCCGGCGGGGCCGAAGCCCATATGGTCGACGATAGTGGTGGTACCGCCGCAGGCGGCGGCGCGGGTGCCGGTGAAGAAATCATCGCAGCTGCGGGCGTGCCCGGTATCGATATTAAAGTGAGTATGAACGTCAATGCCGCCGGGCATGACGTAGCAACCTGCGGCATCGATAGTCTGGCAAGGTTCGGTCGGGGTTATCCGTTCGGCGAGCTGGCTGACCAGGCCGTTTTCAATCAGCAGATCCTGTTTTGCCTGGCCGTCGGCGTTGACCACGATGCCGTTTTTAATCAGTACGCGCATAAAAACTCCAGACTCCCGCCGACGCGCGGCGGGAGGAATAACCGTACGAACTTACTCCGTTGCCAGCCAGCTCAGCGGGATTGCGGCGTACATCGCGGCGCAGGTCACCAGATGCTGTTTCCAGGTTTTTTCATTTGGCGCATGGGCTTCCGGCTCTTTACCCGGACCGAAACCGATAACCGGGATGCCGTGACGGCCCATGATGGAAACGCCGTTGGTGGAGAAGGTCCACTTGTCGACCACCGGCGCTTTACCGAACAGCCCTTCATAGGCGTTGCTGAGCGCGCGTACGGTGAAATGATCCTCTTCAACTTTCCAGGTCGGGAAGTAGCATTCCGTTGGATAAACCAGCCCGGTCCATGACGGGCGTTCATAGTTGTACATTGAGACCACGGCGCCAGCCTTCTGCACGGCAGGCAGGGCGCGGATCTCATCCAACGCGCCTTCCCAGGTTTCGCCCCAGGTCAGACGGCGGTCGATAGAGACCGCGCAGCTGTCGGCAACCGCGCAGCGGCTTGGCGAGGTGAAGAAAATTTCTGAAACGGTGAGGGTGCCTTTACCCAGGAATTCATCGTTGCCAAGGTTATGGGACAGCTCCTGCAGCTCGTTAAGAATCGGCCCCATTTTGAAAATGGCATTATCGCCGCGCTCCGGCGCCGAGCCGTGGCAGCTCACCCCCTGAACATCAACGCGAATCTCCATACGCCCGCGCTGACCGCGATAGATTTGGCAATCCGTCGGCTCGGTACTGACCACGAATTCCGGGCGAATGCCGGACTGCTCGATGATGTACTGCCAGCACAGACCGTCGCAATCTTCCTCCTGGACGGTACCGGTCACCAGCAGGGTATATTCATCTTCCAGACCGAGGTCCTTGATGATTTTTCCAGCGTAGACCATCGACGCCATCCCGCCTTCCTGGTCGGACGCGCCGCGCCCGCCGATCAGCTCATCGGTTTCCATCCCCTGATAGGGGTCGAAGGTCCAGTTCTTGATGTTACCGATGCCGACGGTATCGATATGCGCGTCCATGGCGACCAGTCGCGGGCCGTGGCCGATATAGCCCAGCACGTTGCCCATCGGGTCGATCTCGACTTTATCGAAGCCGACTTTTTCCATCTCTTCTTTAATACGATGCACGACGCGTTTTTCGTCACAGCTTTCGCTGGGGATGGCGATCATATCGCGCAGGAAGCGGGTCATATCCTGCTGGTAGTGGTTTGCTTTTTCGACAATCAGTTTGAATGGAATGTGCTTAGCCATGAATTAACTCTCCGGTCCTGATTTCCCGCTTCGCGGGAAGAAAATGTTGAATAAGTTGAACGTTTACTGTGCTGCCGGCAGCTTGCCTTCCCAGACGACCTCGCGGTAATGCTGCACGTCGGTGTCGCCTTCGGTGCTGATGACCAGCACCACGGAGTGGTTATCAAGCCCCAGTTTGTTCATCAGCGCCTGGCGCTGCGGATGGAAGTGGACGGCGGCCAGCGTCCCGAGCCCGACGGCGCCGGATTCCCCGGAGATAACCCGGTGATCATTGCCGACGGGATTACCGAGTACGCGCATACCGAGGGCGGCAACGGCATCCTGGCAGGAGATAAATTGGGTGGCGCAGTTGCGCAGGATTTCCCAGCCCAGCGGGTTAGGTTCGCCGCAGGCCAGTCCGGCCATGATGGTGGCCATGTCGCCGCCGACGTTGACGATGTCGCCTTTTACTCCGGAGCGATAGATGCAGTCCGCCAGTTCAGGTTCGACGATCACCGAGTGCAAATCGCGGGCGCCGAAGACGTCGACCAGATAGCCGAGCACGCCGCCTGCCATCGCGCCGACACCGGCCTGCAGGAAGACGTGGGTAGGGCGAGCAATGCCCATCGCCGCCATCTGTTCTACCGCTTCATCGGCGAGGGTGGCGTAACCTTGCATAATCCAGGTTGGGATTTTGGTGTAACCTTCCCATGCGGTGTCCTGTACCACTTCCCAGCCGTTTTTCTGCGCGGTTTGCATGGTAAAGCGCACGGTATCGTCGTAGTTCATATCGGTAACGATACATTCCGCGCCGAGGCGCAAAATGGCATCCACGCGTTCCTGCGCTGAACCTTTCGGCATGTATACCACCGCGTTTTGCCCTAGCTGCTGGGCGGCCCAGGCGACGCCGCGCCCGTGGTTGCCGTCGGTGGTAGTGGCGAAAGTCATCTTCTCTTTGATGGTGGATTTCAGGGTATCAAACGAGAAGGCGTTAATATCGAGACGGTATTTTTCACACAACAGCTGGGCGATGGCGTAGGCGCCGCCGAGCATTTTGAAGGCGTTGAGGCCAAAGCGCTGGGATTCATCTTTTACCAGGATGTTCTTTACGCCGAACAGCGCCGCCAGTTCCTTCAGGGCATATAGCGGCGTCGGTTGGTAACCGGCGATTTTTTGATGAAAATGACGCGCCTGTTGCGCCTGCTGACGGGAAAACAGCGGCGAGGTTTCACCGGTAAAGAAGCGGTTGTCGGCAATATCCATTTTCAGCGAAAAAGCAGACATATTCTGTCCTTATCCTTCTTTGGAGTCGGGGAAGCCGGCCCGCAGACCGGCTTGCGAGGTTATTTGATGCGTTTTTGCGCGTCCTGCAGCAGTTGCTCCAGCAACTGACCGGGTTTGGCATATTTGCGACAGAGGATCATGGCGGCGATGATGTACGGCTTCCAGCTGGCCTCTTTATAGGTGGCGATACGGTATTTTTCGAACACCGCTTCGGTGACTTCGCCTTCCTCGCAGGAGACGCCGGTAATATCCGCCGGCAGGCAGTGCATATACAGCGCGTCACCGTCTTTGGTGTGCTTCATCATCTCTTCGGTACAGTGCCAGTCTTTGTGATTGGCGTTCTGGGCGAGACAGGCTTTTTCCAATGCTTTCAGCCCGTCATGGTCGTTGGCGCGCAGTAGCTCGGTGCGCTGTTCCATCACTTTGTATGGCGCCCAGGATTTCGGGTAAACGATATCGGCGTCTTTAAAGGCTTCCGCCATATCGGTGACCTGACGGAAGCTGCCACCGGATGCCGCGGCGTTTTTCTTCGCCACTTCGATAACATCCGGGATCAGATCGTAGCCTTCCGGATGGGCGAGGGTGACGTCCATACCGAAGCGGGTCATCAGACCGATGATCCCCTGCGGAACGGAAAGCGGTTTGCCGTAGCTTGGCGAGTAGGCCCAGGTCATGGCAATTTTTTTACCTTTCAGATTTTCCAGCGAGCCGAAGTGTTCACGCAGCCAGGCCAGATCGGCCATCGCCTGCGTCGGATGGTCGATGTCGCACTGCAGGTTTATTAATGCCGGGCGCTGCGGCAGTACGCCCTGTTTGTGGCCGTCATCCAGTGCTTCGCCGACTTCACGCATATAAGCGTTGCCGGCGCCGAGATACATATCGTCGCGGATACCGATGGCGTCAGCGCAGAAGGAGATCATATTGGCGGTTTCACGTACCGTTTCACCGTGGGCGATCTGCGACTTGCCTTCGTCGAGGTCCTGCTGCGCCAGGCCGAGCAGGTTTAACGCCGAGGCATAAGAGAAGCGGGTGCGGGTCGAGTTATCGCGAAAGACCGAAATACCCAGCCCGCTGTTAAAAACTTTGGTAGCGATGTTTTCCGCCCGCAGCGTTTTCAACGCCGCGGCGACATCCAGCACCTGCTTCAGCTCGTCCGGCGATTGCTCCCACGTCAGCAGGAAGTCTTTTTCATGCAGGTTGGAGTTGAGCTTATTGATATCCTTGATCAGTTCGTTAACAGTTTTCATATTTCGATCCTGGTAGTGAATGACGGCTTATTGATTGCTGTGCAGTCGAAATGACATTGATGTAAGTGGCGACGGCCAGCGCTGTATTACCACTAACAATAAGCGTGCCAGTTGTAATTCAGTCGCGGTGCGCGAGCGAAAAAGTCGGGAATTATGAGAGGCGGGTCACGAAAAATGGCTTATAACGGTCAATTGATAGAAATGAAATTCATTCGCCAGTTGTCACGATAAATTTAATTTGATCCATCAGACGAGCGTGGATATCGTTCTGCGACGGTGATTTCGACACCAAAATGATAATTTTGGCCTGTGGATTATCATATTGAGAGGAAAATGTGATACCTCTTCCATATTTTCTTTAAGCCGTAAAAAAGCGCAGGGTTGGCACCTTTTTTCAAGTTGCGCAGCGGTAGTATGATAAACGCAGAATAAAAAGAGTCGATCTTCAGCTTTTCTCTTTCGGCTACTGATATTAAAAGGTCAATTATGATTCCCTCCAATTCTCTATCCGTTTTAATGCAGATTCAGCCAACGATTCAACGTTTTGCCCGCATGCTCTCCAGCGTGTTACAACTCGAGGTCGAGATTGTCGATAATACGCTGTGCCGCGTCGCCGGTACCGGCGCCTACGGTAAATTCCTGGGGCGAAAATTAAATACAGATTCGCGACTTTTACGTTACATAATAGAAACAAAAAAAGAAAAGGTCGTGACTCATTCGCGTTTTGACCCCTTGTGTAAGGGGTGTACCAATAAAGAGAACTGTAAAGAGAAGGCATTTCTGGGCACTCCGGTCATTTATCAGGAACAGTGTGTCGGGGTTATTAGCCTGGTCGCCCTAACTCGCGAGCAGCAGGAGCGCATTAATGACAACCTCCACGAGTTCTCAGATTATGTACGACACGTTTCTTCAATATTTGTCTCCCGCCTGTTAGAAGACCAGGGTGGGGGAGACAATATGCTTAAAATGTTTTCCACCATGATTGAAAACATGGATCAGGGCGTGCTGGTGGTTAGCCAGGATCAAAAAGTTAAATTTGCCAATCAGGCGGCAATGAAAATCCTTGGCGCGAATCACGGTAGTATGATTGGTAAAACTATTCATTTTCGTCCGCTGACGTTTGCGCAAAATTTTATTCGCGGCCACGTTCAGCACGTCATTTCTTTTGATGATAAGAAAGAGCTGATTATCGGTCAGCTGCACGCTATTCAGGATCAATGGCTGTTCTTAATGGCCTTCCATCAGTCGCATTCGTCGGCCGATCTGGCGCCGCCGCAGGATGTCCCGCAGATTGAACAGATGGTTGGCGAATGTCGGCCAATGCGTCAGCTGAAAAAACTGATTACCCGTGTGGCGCCAAGCCCGTCGAGCGTAATGATCGTCGGCGAAAGTGGAACCGGCAAAGAGGTGGTCGCTCGCGCGGTGCATAAGCTCAGCGACAGACAGGCAAAGCCTTTCATCGCCATCAACTGCGCGGCCATCCCCGAGCAGCTACTGGAGAGCGAGCTCTTTGGTTACGTCAAAGGCGCATTTACCGGGGCGTCGGCAAACGGCAAGACCGGGTTGATTCAGGCAGCTAATCACGGCACGCTGTTTCTCGATGAAATCGGCGACATGCCGTTAACCCTGCAGGCTAAGCTGCTGCGGGCGATTGAATCGCGCGAAATTCAGCCGGTGGGGGCGAGCCATCCGGTGCCGGTCGATATCCGCATTATTTCGGCCACTAACCAGAATCTTGAGCAGTTCATTGCCGAAGGCAAATTCCGCGAGGATCTGTTCTATCGGCTTAATGTCATCCCACTGCGCCTGCCGCCGCTGCGCGAGCGTCAGGATGATATCGAATTGCTGATTCACTATTTCCTGCACCTGCACACCCGGCGGCTGGAGCTGGTTTATCCCGGCGTGTCCCCGGAAGTTATCGCCTTACTGAAGAACTACCGTTGGCCGGGCAATATTCGCGAGCTGAGTAACCTGATGGAGTACCTGGTTAACGTGGTTCCCTCCGGTGAGGTGATCGATCTGTCGCTGTTGCCGCCAAATCTTATCAGCAGCGGCAAAGTCAACGAGCGTGAAAGCACCGGGGCGGCGCCAGCCAGCGTTGCGAAAGAAGAAGAGGGGGGAACGGCGCTGGAGGAGATGGAAAAGCAGATGATCCGCGATGCTTTGACGCGTTATAGCAATAAAAAGCAGGCCGCTGATGAACTCGGGATCGGCATTGCGACGCTATATCGTAAAATCAAAAAATATGAACTGGTCGGGGTTTGATAACCCGTATCACTCTGAGAGCAATGTTTATCAAAATCGCCGATCGTTATTGATCTGGCATGCATCACGCGCCGAATACCCGGAAAAGAGAAAATCACTACTGATGATTTTCTCTTTTTTTACAGCTTTCAACTCCTCCCTCATGGCTTATCTGTTCTGCTTGCTCGCTTCAGTCACCATTTTCTGTTCGTTTTTTCAGCAGGTGGCATTGTTCTTGCCTTTACCGTTTGCCATCGGCTGCTGCGATAGCCGGCAAACAAACATGATAAGGACAGGAATATGGTGCAGATAAATGAGAATCTCGCGACTCCGCCCGTTTCATCGTTGAGTCGTTTTTTTGCTAAGCCCCGCATTATTGCTAAACCTGGATTTAACCGCTGGTTGGTCCCACCGGCGGCGCTGGCGGTGCATTTGTGCATTGGTATGGCCTACGGCTTTTCCGTCTACTGGCTGCCAATGTCGCAGCTGATCGGCGGCAGCGCGCCGCTGCAGTGTCCGGTCGATATGTCATTCTGGCAGCAACTGGTTACCCGCCAGTGCGACTGGAAAATTTCCCTGCTTGGCTGGACCTATACGCTGTTCTTCGTTTTTCTCGGCTGCTCCGCGGCGCTCTGGGGGAGCTGGCTGGAGAAGGTTGGCCCGCGTCTGGTGAGTTTCGTTGCAACCCTTTGCTGGTGTGGCGGCCTGCTGCTGGCGAGCGCGGCAATCTATTTTCATCAGCTGTGGCTACTGTGGTTGGGCGCCGGTGTGATTGGCGGCATTGGCCTGGGGCTTGGCTATATTTCGCCGGTCTCAACGCTGTTGCGCTGGTTTCCCGATAAGCGGGGGATGGCCGCGGGAATGGCGATCATGGGCTTCGGCGGCGGGGCGCTGGTGGGTGCACCGCTGGCGAATTGGCTGATTAATTTTTTCGCCGATGGTCAGGAAAGTGGGGTATGGCAGAGCATTCTGGCGCTGGCGGTGATTTATGCGCTGTTTATGCTCTGTGGGACATTCGGCTATCGCCTGCCGCCGATGGGCTGGCATCCGCGCGGCGCGAAAGCGCAGCAAGTCATCGGCAAACAGCCAACCATTCAGGTTCACGTCAGCGTCGCGTGGCGCACCCCGCAATTCTGGCTGCTGTGGCTGGTGCTGTGGCTCAACGTTACCGCCGGGATCGGCATTCTCGGCATGGCCTCGCCGATGCTGCAGGAGATTTTTGCCGGTAAGTTACTATCGCTGGATCTGGGCTGGCAGGAACTTAATACAGAACAGCTGAAGCGTATCGCGACGATGGCGGCGGGATTTACCGGCCTGCTCAGCCTGTTTAATATTCTGGGGCGCTTTTTCTGGGCTTCTGTTTCCGATATGTGCGGTAGGAAGGTCACCTTCGCGCTGATCTTCTTTCTGGGAACCCTACTTTACGGCACGCTGCCGCTCATTAACCACGGCGGCTACGTGGCGTTTTTTGTCTGTGCGCTTTGCGTGATTATCTCTATGTACGGCGGCGGGTTCGCGACCATCCCGGCGTATCTCGCCGATGTATTTGGCTCACAAATGGTTGGCGCGATCCATGGCCGTCTGCTGACTGCCTGGTCGGCGGCGGGGATCAGCGGCCCGGTGCTGGTCAACTATTTGCGCGAGTACCAGCTGGCGCAAGGCGTGGAACCCGCGAGAATTTATGACATCACGCTGCTGGCGTTGACCGGGTTGCTTATCATCGGCTTTATTTGTAATCAGCTGGTTCGGCCGATTTCGCAGAAATATGCCATGACCGCGGAGCAACAGCAGCAGGCGAGGGGCCTGTATACTATCAATAAAGACGCGCAGCTGAGCTGGGAACCGACGCCCGCGCCGCTGCTGCTGACGCTAAGCTGGCTGGCGGTCGGCATACCCTTGCTGTGGGGGATGGGCACCACCTTGCAACAAGCGGTGAAGTTCTTTATGTAGACCCACAGAGGCAAGCGCCCAAAGGAGAGGTTGGGTGCTTATTGCGCAGCTATTATCAATAACGATTCCCATTCTGCGCTTCGGTGATACACTAGCTAAATGTGATCTTTGTCATATCGTAATTACTACAGAGAAAAGAGACACTGCTATGCAACATATCATTGAGGGCTTCCTCAACTTCCAGAAAGAGATTTTCCCGCAACGCAAAGAGCTCTTCCGCAGCCTGGCGTCGAGCCAGAATCCTAAAGCGTTGTTCATCTCTTGTTCCGATAGCCGCCTGGTTCCGGAACTGGTTACCCAGCAGGAACCTGGGCAGCTGTTCGTTATTCGTAATGCCGGTAATATTGTGCCCTCATTTGGACCGGAGCCGGGCGGCGTGTCTGCCACCATTGAATATGCCGTTGTCGCCCTTGGCGTGACGGATATTGTTATCTGCGGTCACTCCAACTGCGGCGCGATGAAAGCCATCGCCACCTGCCAATGTCTGGAACCAATGCCTGCCGTTTCCCACTGGTTGCGCTACTCCGACGCGGCGAAAGCGGTGGTTGAGAAGAAAACCTGGGCCAGTGAAACCGATAAAGTGAACGGTATGGTGCAGGAAAACGTCATTGCCCAGTTGAACAACATTAAAACGCATCCATCGGTCGCGGTTGGCCTGCGTGACAAAACCCTGCGTCTGCACGGCTGGTTCTATGATATCGAAAGCGGCGATATTCGCGCGCTGGATAAAGACACCAAAACCTTCGTTTCACTGTCGGAAAACCCGGAAGTCTACTTCGAATAATATCCCCCCAGGGCAAGGAAGCCCTGTGCATCGTAATAGATAATTCATGAGCCCATCTCATAGGTCTGTTCGTTTTTGCCTGGCTAATCAACCCCCTGCCAAGTTTCTATAATCCTCTTCTCCTGTCGATACTTTCCGTTTGGAGAACAAACGATGCAAAACCCATTGAACGCGCGCCAACAGGCACTGATCCCGGTTGGCGCCCTGGCCGCTGAAGGCAATATCGCGGCATTGGCCCCGGCGCTGGAGACCGCGCTTGATATCGGCCTGACAATAAATGAATTAAAAGAGACGCTGGTGCAGTTGTATGCCTACTGCGGCTTTCCGCGGAGCCTGAATGCGCTCTCCTGCCTGATGAGGGTGATAACCGAGCGCCAGGCGCGAGGCGTTATTGATAACGAGGGGGCGACAGCGACCCCGTTACCGGAGAACTGGGATAGCCTGCAGGCCGGTAGCCGTAATCAGACACAACTGGTAGGGCAAACGGTCAGCGGACCGCTATTTGATTTTGCGCCGGCCATTGACTGCTATCTGAAGGCACATCTGTTTGGCGATATTTTCCAGCGTGACGTTCTGGATTGGTCGACGCGCGAGCTGGCGACGATCTCAATGCTGGCAGCGCTATCCGGCGTGGAAAGCCAGCTGAAGAGCCATTACGCGATTAGCCTGCACAACGGCCTGACGGCGCAGCAGCTGCGCGGATTTATTAACGTGTTGGCGACAAAAGTCAGCGCTGGGATAGCGGATAAGGCCTCGGTGGTGCTGGAACAAGTGGTTATTGAGCAGCAGCAGGATGGAAAAGGCGTTTAATGGCTGCGGTCTCTTCCAGCCGGTTGAATCATTGGCGGAGAGTACATCTCATTAATGGTTGGAAGAGGTGAACGACGGAGGGGACAACAACATTGTCTTCGCTAAAAAGCAGCGCGGCGCGCCAGAGAGAATGTCTGACGCGCCATGCTCGCACTATTATTTGCTCAGTTCGGCAGTCATATAGACGCGGTTATTGAACTGGGCGCTGGTGATTTTATAAGACGCGCCTTGCTCTGCAGCCTGCGCGGCAATTTTCGCTTCCGCACGGTCGAGGGTCGAAGCGGTTGCCGTCACGCTCTGCGCGAAAGCACCGAATGACATCAGGGACAGAACGGTAACAGCAGCAAAAGTTTTGATGGATTTCATGGTCATATTCCTTAAATTTTTTGTTTGGGGAGGAGCACTGTTGCTCCGATGTGATAAGAATAGAACCAATGCCGGTTGTTTAAAATCGAAACAATTTGCGTATCTCATTCAAAATTTATGATCAATATTGGCAGCGAATGTTTATCTGAAACGGAGGCGGGGATGATAGGGCGGGCTGATAGGGTGGCGGCTTTACAAAGCCACACAAATGTTGAAGGAACTTGCCGTAAAGCGTGCTACTCTCTATCTGAAGTTGTTGAATTTACTACGGAATGGTTAACGCCTGAAGGAGAACGCTATGGTAATGACCACGCTATCCCCCTTAGTAGTGACGCGTTGGAGTGAAAGCCCGGCGGTGCAGGAACTACAAGATACCCAATTGCTGCGGCCTTGGGCAAAAGCCACCGCCTGCTGTCGTAGCAAGAAAGCGTGGAAGAGGCGTTATGTCACTCGCCAGAAACAGGCCGAATAAACCGAAACGGTATTTGCCGGTCTATTCCTGGTGTTGCGGTTGATAGCGTAGTGGATACTCCGCAAGTGGATGGGGCAGGTTCATATTATGGCTGCCCTCAATCTCGGCAACGATGGTTTGATAACCGGCAATCCAGCGTTGCCCCTGCGCTTTAGCCTGCTGGTGTTGCAGATGGTTCATCATCATTTCCATAGACTGTCGGTCACGCCAGTAGTAATTATTGATGATTCTGCCGCTGGCGGCATCATGATAGCTCTCCATCCCGATAAACCCTTCTAGCGACCGGGTGTAGCGTTCGATTACGCCGTCCAGTTGATAAAAGTCGTCGTCGTACTCTTTCTTCTGAAAGATAAAACTGGTTAAAAATAGTGACATCGCCTGCTCCTGTGCCTGCCTTTACAGACTGATTAACGTGGACTGGTGACTCAGGCCGGGCATCATCTGCTCCAGTCCCTCGGTAAGCATCCGCCCGGCCTCATGCAGCGCTTCGAGCGGCATTTCCGGCAGGCTTTCCAGAATAAACCACATCTGCGGGTCGCGAGCGCTCAGACGGGTGCGAACTCCCTGTCGCCAGTTCCAGCGGCGGCAGGTAACTCCGCGATCGTCACGCCAAATGACTTCTCCCGGTTCCGCTGATTCAACGGCGGCTAAGCCTTCCTTCATCGTATCAAAAAGCTCAGAACCGTCGGCGATAACCAGACGCGGCGCGCCGCAATAGGCGGCGATGTTCTCACCCCCGACCGGAACGGCATACCGCAGGCTGACGGCATTGTAGAGGTCAACGACCGGGTCAATTGCCGGCATGGCGCCCTCGCGCAGTACGCGTTTACGCAACGCCTCCGCGGAGCAGGGCGTGCGTTTTGGCTTAGCGCCAAACGCTTTGAATACCGTAGACCAAGCCGCGAGATGATCTTCCGCCCAGGCGGGCTGTCCGGCTAATACCGCCTGACAGGCTGTGGCCAGCGCGGCTTCACCGATAGAAGCATCACGTAGCGGCGCAGCGTTGACGGTAATACTCAGCGCCCGAAACCCCGGGGCGATCGCGGCTAACTGTGGGCTAATTGACGGTAATGGGTGAGACATTGCATAATCCTGTAACGACTGATTTAGAGCATAATATCGACCGATGAACGACAAAGTCAATATAACGACCGATAATAGCAACGATCTAAGCCGCATTAATGAGGCGGTATCGCGGCGTATTAAGCAGTTTCGACGCGAAAAGAAGATCTCTCTCGACGAGCTTTCCCGTCGCGCAGGCGTCAGTAAAGGGATGCTGGTGGATATCGAAGGGTGTCGGGCGAATCCCAGTATCGCGTTGTTGTGCAAAATCGCTGCGGCGATGGGGGTGTCGGTGGCGGAGTTTGTCAACGTCGCCAGTGAACCGATGGTCCATCTTATCGACCGTGACGCAATTCCGATATTATGGCGCGGCGAGCAGGGCGGCAGCGCCAGACTGCTGGCCGGCACCAGCGGACCGGATATGCTTGAGCTCTGGCAGTGGCGGATGCTGCCTGGCGAATCGTTCCGTTCGCCGGGGCACCCGGCCGACACCTGGGAACTGCTATACGTGACCGAGGGGCAGCTCACCCTGACGGTGAATAATGACCAATATCAGGTGGCAGAGGGATGTTCTGCGGTAGCGCGTACTGATGCGCCGCATGAATATTGTAATGTTAGCCAGTTGCCCGTCGTCTTTACCATGACGGTGTATGAGAAAGGGCGCTGACGCGGACTCTGGCGTAATTCTGGCTTCACCACTACGCTCAATAATTCACGCCCTGGATAGAGATAGTATCCAGGGGAACGCGGTGAGCCAGAGGAAGCCTTATGAGTGAAGTCAAAATTGTTGCCACGCTGACCCCTTATCCTGAATATATCGATACCATCAGAAATGCGGCATTAGCCATGGTGCCGCCGACGCACAGAGAAGCAGGGTGCCTGCAATACGACCTGCACGAAAGCCGGGAGATCCCTGATGTCAGGCAGCTTTCCCAACAAGGAAAGATCTCATTTGTGTTTATTGAGCGTTGGCGTTCGGAAGACGATCTGAAACAGCACGTTGCGATGCCCTATCATGATGATTTTCTGGCGATACTGGACGGTAAACTGGAGAGTATTCAGGTACAGCGATTGATGGCGTTGTAGATAAAAGCAAGAGGAAAAAAGAGAAGTGCGCACCAAATCAATAATGATTGAAATGGTGCGTCCGAGTGGACTCGAACCACCGACCCCCACCATGTCAAGGTGGTGCTCTAACCAACTGAGCTACGGACGCAAATGGTGCGTTTAATTGGACTCGAACCAACGACCCCCACCATGTCAAGGTGGTGCTCTAACCAACTGAGCTATAAACGCAAATGGTGCGTTCAATTGGACTCGAACCAACGACCCCCACCATGTCAAGGTGGTGCTCTAACCAACTGAGCTATGAACGCAATGTTGTGGTGACAACGGGGACGCATATTAACGGCAGGGAGGCCATGTGGCAAGAGGCAAACGTCACTTTTCTTGCAGAATAGACGCGTTTGCAGAACTTTTATCCATATCGCCCATATTTTACTGATGATAAAGGATATTTCTTCAGCAATATCCCGCTTCGTTGCGTTTTTCTGCCCGGATTGGCAGGGGAGACGCTCACCGACTTTATGCTAGAGTGTACGGCAAATAAACGACGGAGCGCAGTAATGAAAGCAATTGGCATTTTTTGTGGTTCTTCTACCGGGGAAAACCCGATTTATCAGGTTTACGCGCAACAGGTTGGCAAGGCGCTGGCGCAAGCCGGGGTGGAGCTCGTGTATGGCGGCGGCAAAGTGGGACTCATGGGCGCCGTAGCGGACGCGGCATTAGAACACGGCGGGCGGGTCATTGGCGTGATGCCGCGCGGGCTGGTGGAGCGCGAAATTGCGCATAGCGGATTAAGCGAGCTGCATGTCGTTGAGAATATGCATGAGCGTAAAAACAAAATGTCGCTGCTGGCGGACGGCTTCATTGCCATGCCGGGCGGAGCCGGAACGCTGGAAGAAATTTTTGAACAGTGGACCTGGGCGCAGCTCGGTATTCATGAAAAACCCTGTGCTTTTCTGAATGTGAACGGCTATTACAATCCGCTGCAGGCGATGGCGGAAAAAATGGCCGCCGAAGGGTTTATGCACCGCCGCTATGCTGAGATGCTGACTTTTAGCGATGATGTGCAGGAGATTTTGACCGCATTCCACCGCTATGAGCCGCCGCAGCGCAAATGGCTTGCGAAGTAGCGCTATTTTTAAGTCGATTTATTATTTAACGCCAAAAAAAGGGCAAACCGCGTCAACGGCTTGCCCTTTTATATAGCATTTCTGGTTAGCGCGCTGCGCGCTGCAGGATAACGCTGGACGGCTGACGCTGCAGGAAGCGCATGCGCAGCATCATCATGATGGCAGCGGAGGTCAGGCCGATGATAAAGCCGCACCAGAAGCCCGCAGGCCCCATCCGCGGCACCACAATATCGGTCAGCGCCAGCAGATAACCGCTTGGCAGCCCCAGTACCCAGTAAGCGGTGAAGGTAATAAAGAAGATCGACCGCGTATCTTTATAACCGCGCAGAATACCGCTGCCGATCACCTGAATGGAGTCGGAAATCTGATAAATCGCCGCCAGCAGCATCAGCTGTGAGGCCAGTAGCACCACCTCAGGGTTATCGTTGTACAGCAGGGCAATCTGCTTACGCATCAGGATCGTGAAAATCGCGGTGATCATTGCCATGCAGACGCCCACTCCGACGCCGGTACGCGCGGAGGTCTGGGCATCCAGCGTCGAGCCCTGGCCGAGACGAAAGCCAACGCGAATGGTCACCGCCGCCGCCAGCGAGAGCGGAAGAACGAACATCAGCGAACTGAAGTTGAGCGCGATTTGATGCCCTGCGACATCGATAATCCCCAATGGCGAAACCAGCAGCGCCACAACTGCGAACAGCGTGACTTCAAAAAACAGCGCCAGCGCGATTGGCAACCCCAGCTGTACCAGCCGTTTTAATACCGAAAAATCAGGTTTACTAAAACGCTCAGCGCAGCGGATATCGCGCATTGAGCGCGCGCGGCGTACCCAGGTCAGCATGCTGGCAAACATGACCCAGTAGACCGAGGCGGTCGCGACCCCGCAGCCGATACCGCCAAGCTCCGGCATGCCGAAATGACCATAGATAAAAATGTAGTTCACAGGAATGTTGACCAGCAGGCCGATAAAACCCATCACCATTCCGGGTTTGGTTTTTGCCAGCCCTTCGCACTGGTTACGCGCGACCTGGAAAAACAGATATCCCGGCGCTCCCCATAGCAGCGCACGCAGATACCCCACCGCTTTGTCGGCAAGTTGTGGGTCGATGTTGTGCATCGAGCTAATGATATAGCCTGCGTTCCACAGCACCACCATCACCAGTACGGAGACAAAGCCCGCCAGCCAAAAGCCCTGACGTACCTGCTGGGCGATGCGATCGCGGCGGCCGGAGCCATTGAGTTGGGCGATAACCGGCGTTAGCGCCAGCAGCAGACCGTGGCCAAACAGGATGGCAGGTAGCCAGATCGAGGTGCCGATAGCCACGGCGGCCATATCGGTTGCGCTATAGCCGCCGGCCATCACCGTATCGACAAAACCCATCGCCGTCTGGGCGACCTGCGCCAGAATGACCGGGATAGCCAATGCTAATAACTGACGCGCTTCTATAAAGTACTTCTGCACGTGAACACCTTTATATTGTTGTTATTTTGAGACTAAAAAAGCCGCCTTAAATGGCAGCAAGAAGAAAAAACAGGAGGAATTTCCAGTCTATTGTAGCGAGGATTAGCCATTAAGCCAGTGAAAAAATGGTGGGGGCACGATGCGCGCTGGCAACCTGTTTGGTCAACTGTTATTGTTCCGCGTATATATAACGGTAATGATACCGTCACGATTCTCAACAGGAGCAAAGTATGTTTACT
Organism: Klebsiella sp. PK01; assembly: GCF_057624675.1. Taxonomy (NCBI): domain Bacteria; kingdom Pseudomonadati; phylum Pseudomonadota; class Gammaproteobacteria; order Enterobacterales; family Enterobacteriaceae; genus Klebsiella; species Klebsiella sp. PK01. The sequence continues at coordinate 715,349 of NZ_JBYEZM010000001.1, read as the reverse complement.
GGTATTGTACAGGGGACTGCGAAAGTGGTGTCCATCGATGAGAAACCGAATTTCCGCACCCACGTGGTGGAGCTGCCGGCGCATATGCTCGACGGCCTGGAGACCGGTGCTTCGGTGGCGCACAATGGCTGTTGCCTGACCGTTACCGAAATTGACGGCCCGCGAATCAGCTTTGATTTGATGAAAGAGACGCTGCGGATCACCAACCTTGGCGCTATCCATGAAGGCGATATGGTCAACGTTGAGCGAGCGGCGAAATTCAGTGATGAAATCGGCGGCCATTTGATGTCCGGCCATATTATGACCACCGCCGAAGTCGTTAAAATCCTCACCTCGGAAAACAATCGCCAGATTTGGTTTAAGGTACAGGACCCGGCGCTGATGAAATATATCCTGTATAAAGGTTTCATTGGCGTGGACGGTATTAGCCTGACGGTTGGCGAGGTGACCCCGACTCGTTTCTGCGTGCATCTGATCCCCGAAACGCTGCAGCGTACGACGCTTGGGGTGAAAAAACTCGGCGATAAAGTGAATATCGAAATCGATCCGCAGACTCAGGCGGTGGTGGATACCGTGGAACGCGTGCTGGCGGCAAAAGAAGCGGCGCAAAAAAGCGCGGAAGAATAATTAAAAAAGCCCCCGTAGATGCGTATTTCTGCGGGGGCTTTTTTTAGCGAGTCTAGCGGGCTACGCGCAGGCCGTGTTCAACACCACGCGAGAAGACGACCTGCCAGAGCTGAATATCGCGGGCGCGGAAAGCACCGGCGCAGGCATTCAGATAATAGGTAAACATGCGTTTGAAACGGTCCGAATAGTTATCGGCAATATCCGGCCAACTGGCAAGGAAACGCTCGTACCAGGCCATCAAGGTGGTGTCATAATCGGCACCAAAGTTATGCCAATCTTCCATCACAAAATGCTTCTCGCTGGCATCGGCGATATGGCGTACCGACGGCAGGCAACCGTTAGGGAATATATATTTATTAATCCACGGATCGACGTTGTGATCGGTAATTTTTGAGCCAATGGTGTGCAGCAGAAAACGACCGTTTGGTTTTAAATTACGATCGACAACTTCAAAATAAGTGGCGTAATTTTTAGGCCCTACGTGCTCGAACATCCCGACGGAGACGATGCGGTCAAAACTTTCGTGGAGATCGCGATAGTCCTGCAGCAGAATATTGACATCTAATCCCGCGCAACGCTCTTGCGCCATTTTTTGTTGTTCAGCCGAAATGGTCACGCCGGTCACGCTGACGTTATAGTTTTTGGCCATGTAATAGGCCAACCCACCCCAACCGCAACCGATATCCAGCACTTTCATTCCCGGCTCAAGCTGCAGTTTGCGACAAATAAGATCTAATTTATCCTGCTGCGCCTGCTCCAGATTTTCGGCCTCTTTCCAGTATCCGCAGGAATATTGCATATAGGGATCGAGCATGCGGTGGAAAAGGTCGTTGCCTAAATCGTAGTGTTCTTTACCAACAATCCAGGCGCGTTTTTTGCTTTGCAGATTGAACAGACGAGCGCCAGCGATACGAAGCGTATCTTTGAAGTGGCGGGGGAGTTGCTTATCCAGCCCGGCGCGCAATACCTTGTGAAAGAATATATCCAGGCGTTCGCATTCCCACCAGCCGTCCATATAGCTTTCGCCTAATCCGAGAGACCCTTCCTGTAACACGCGTTTAAAAAAGAGCGGGTTTTTTACCCGGATATCGGAGGGTGCGGAACCATTGATTTCAATTCCGGCACGGCCCAATAATTCAGCTGCAATCCGGTACCAATCATCGTTTGGTACACTTACTTCTTCTATACACGATGAACTCATAGCTTCTCCATCACGCCCAAGTGATCAGAACCTTAAAACAGCGTAGACGCTTTTTTGGCTTTGTGAGAAATCTCACGAAAAAATCGTGAGGGTGCTATCCGACGTAGAACAGAGGAAGGGAGATAACCCTTGCCGAAAGGCCTTCCATGGTTAAACGGGCTGCGTCCTGCCCCCGTTAATATCTAAAAAACTTTCTATTTATGTGATGCCGGATCCAGTATAGGCCGCTAAAAACCGCCTTTCAATAAAAATATATTAGCAGGCTAATGACTGGTCCGGGATATCCTTTAAAAATTCATCAAGCGTGAGATGATTCGCTCACTAACTGTACGCGTCGTTGCTGCATCCAGAAACCGATGCCTGCCAGGACGATGGAAATCAGCATCACGCTGGTGGTGGTCAGAAGCGGAGTGGCGATAAGGCTTGAGACCAGCAGGCTTGCCAGGAAGCACAGGCCAAGCTGCAGCGTATTCTGCAGGGCGGCGGCGCGGCCGGTCGCCTGTGGAAAAGGTTTCAGCGCCTGGGCGACAACGATAGGGTAAATGCCGCCATTCACAATCGCCATGATGCAAAACGGAACCATTAACGCAACCAGCGACGGATGATCCTGTATTCCGGCAAGCCAGGTCGCGGCTACGCTCAGCGAAAAAACAACCAGCAGCCAGGGCAGCATCTGATGACCCTGCCATTTTTGCAGCGCCGCACGGCAGCCGTAACCGCCGATCAGGAAGGCGATAGTTTGCGGCACGTAGCTAAGACCAATTACCGTCGGACCATAGCCCATTTCATGGAGGATAAATGGCGAACCGGTGAGCCAGGCGAAGAAGCTGGCGGAACACGCCGCATAAATGAGCACGTTACCGCTATATTCACGTGAACGCAGCAGGGACATAAAGGTAATTTTCTGCTGGGTTTCGCCAGCAGGTTTGACGACCGCCTTCAGACGAAAAGCCGGCAGCATCAACAGTATGGTGATAGCGAACAGGGTGGCGAAGATAGCCTGCCATTCCAGATGGACTAACAGCCAGCTGCCGAGTAACGGCGCCAGCGCCGGAGAGAGCCCGACCAGTGGCATGATCGTCGCGAAAATGCGGTTGGTGCGCTGGGCCGGATAGTAGTCGGTCACCATCGCCTGCCAGGTCACCGCGGCGGCGCATACGCCAATCGCCTGGACAAAACGCAGTACCAGCATCAGCGTCGCATCGCGTACCCACAGCATCCCAAGGCAGCCAAGAGCGAAGATAGCCAGCCCGGCGAGCAGAATCGGTTTCCGACCATAGCGGTCCGACAGCGGCCCCCAGAACAGCTGGCCGATCGCGAAGCCCGCGAGGAATAAGCTCAAGCTGGCGCTAACCGATGCGGCAGAGGTGTTGAGGTCTTGCTGAATGGCGGCAAAGGCCGGTAGATACATGTCGGTGGCCAGAAAGCCAAGCACGCTCAGGCCGCCCAGCCACACTAAAAATCCTTTCCCAGGTTGTTGCATAACGTTCTCTTTCTACTGATGCAGGTACGATGCCGCAGAGTGTAGGGAGTGTAATCCGCCTTGTGAAACGCTATTATTTGTCACATGCATTCAAAAATTTTGCAGGCAGAATATGTGGTCTGAATATTCCTTAGAAGTGGTTGATGCTGTGGCGCGTAACGGGAGTTTCAGCGCCGCGGCGCAGGAGTTGCACCGCGTACCTTCGGCGGTGAGCTATACGGTGCGACAACTGGAGGAGTGGCTTGCGGTTCCGCTTTTTGAACGTCGCCATCGTGATGTTGAATTGACCCCCGCCGGGCACTGGTTTTTGCAGGAAGGACGTTCTGTTATCAAAAAAATGCAGATCACCCGCCAGCAGTGCCAGCAGATTGCTAACGGCTGGCGTGGCCAGCTGTCGATTGCGGTGGACGATATCGTTAAACCGGCGCGGATGCGCCAGATGATTGTTGATTTTTATCGCCATTTTAGCGATGTCGAACTGATCGTTTTTCAGGAAGTTTTCAACGGCGTCTGGGATGCGTTAGCCGATGGGCGGGTAGAATTAGCTATTGGCGCGACGCGTTCGATTCCGGTGGGCGGGCGTTACGCTTTCCGCGATATGGGGATGCTGAACTGGCATTGTGTCGTCGCCAGCAGCCATCCGCTGGCGCAGATGGAAGGGCCGCTCAGCGATGACGTGTTGCGCAACTGGCCGTCACTGGTGCGCGAAGATACCTCACGCTCGCTGCCGAAGCGCACAACCTGGCTGCTGGATAACCAGAAGCGGGTGGTGGTGCCGGATTGGGAATCTTCAGCCACCTGTCTTTCAGCAGGATTGTGCGTCGGGATGGTGCCAGGCCACTTTGCCCGCCCGCATATTGATAGCGGGGAGTGGACGGCCTTAACGCTGGAAAACCCATTCCCGGATGCCGCCTGCTGCCTGACCTGGCAACAAAGCGATGCCTCACCCGCTTTGAGCTGGCTACTTGACTATCTTGGCGACAGCGAAACGTTGAATCGGGAGTGGTTGCGGGCGCCGGAATAACCGGCGCCGGGGGGAGGGCGTTAGCGGCGATAATCGACGAACGGGCCGTCGGCAACCGAGCGGCGCTCGATAAGACGCGGATGTACCTCAATGGACTGCGACTCTTCACGTTTATTAACAATGCGATCGAGCAGCATATTGAATGCCGCTTCCCCGAGCGAGTCCTTTGGCTGATGTATAGTGGTCAGCGCCGGGCTGAAGTAGCGGGCGTTACGCACGTTATCATAGCCGATCAGCGAAATGTCCTGCGGTACGCGCAGGCCCATTTCGTCGGCGGCGCAGATAGCGCCCATCGCCATGATGTCGCCGCCGCAGAACACGGCGGTTGGGCGGTGCTGCTGATTGAGGATCTGCTGCATGGCGCGGTAGCCGGATTCCGGTTCAAAGTCGCCCTGAACAATCCAGTTTTCCGGCACATTGATATGCGCTTCTTTCATTGCCTGCATGAAGCCTGCCAGGCGTCCGGCACCGGTGTTACGCTCAAGCGGGCCCGGAATAACGCCAATTTCACGATGGCCGCGTTCAATCAGGTAACGGCCGGCGATATAGCCGCCTTCAAAGGCATTATCGATAACCGAGTCGGTAAAGTCCGCTTTGGCTTCACCCCAGTCCATCACCACCATCGGGATATGACGATACTCTTCGAGCATACTGAGTACGGACTCCGGGTACTCGGAACACATCACCAGCAGGCCGTCAACGCGCTTTTGCGCCATCATAGACAAGTAGGCGCGCTGTTTTTCCGGATCGTTCCAGGCGTTGCCCAGAATCAGGGTATAGCCTTTCTGGAAGCAGCTTTTTTCTACGGATTCGATAATTTCAGCGAAATAGGCCGCTTCGCTGCTGGTGGCCAGCAGACCGATCGATTTAGTGTGATTGACTTTCAGGCTGCGAGCCACGGCGCTTGGCGAATAGTGGAGTTCTTTAATTGCCGCCCACACCGCATTGCGCGTCTCTTCCGCCACGAAACGGGTTTTGTTAATCACATGTGATACAGTTGTAGTGGAAACGTTTGCGCGTTTCGCTACATCTTTAATAGTTGCCATTACTTCTCACTCCAGACCTTGACCTGATCGTCTGATTATCGATACGTAAACGTTTGCCTATACACACCCTGTATACAATGATCAACATTGCAACACCTGGGAAAACGACACAGAACGACAGGAAGGGGTCAATGGCCGATACGCTTTCAAATTAGCGTGGGATTTTGTCCTATCTCGCGGCAAAGGGGAAGAGCAAAAATGTGCATCACTCTAAATCCGGGAAGATTTTTGCATATTTTTGTGCAAAAATGAGCAAGCTCACTTTCTATGTGGGGATAATCAGGGGAGAAAATTGATGGACACAAATTTAAAGTTTTCGCTGACAACGACGGTTATTGTTCTGGGTCTGATCGTCGCCGCCGCGTTGACCGCGGTACTGCACTGATTCCAGCAGGGAGGGGGCTTCCCCTCCTATCCCGCCATTATTAGCAGATCTGCAAAAATCTTTTGTCATTTCGTTTACTTCTGTTTTTCTGTGATTGATGTCATGCTTTTGGCTTCTGATGTAATGCCGTGTCCTGAATCGGCCTGATGGAGTCTCTGAATGAAAATCAACTTTCCCTTACTCGCGTTGGCGATCGGTGCCTTTGGTATCGGTACCACTGAGTTTTCCCCGATGGGATTACTGCCGGTTATCGCCAAAGGCGTAGATGTTTCTATTCCGGCCGCGGGGATGCTGATTAGCGCCTATGCCATTGGCGTGATGGTCGGCGCGCCGTTAATGACGTTACTGCTGTCGCATCGCGCTCGCCGCAATGCATTGATCTTCCTGATGGGGATCTTCACCCTCGGCAACGTGCTCTCTTCTATTGCGCCGGATTACACGACGCTACTGCTGTCGCGCATTATCACCAGCCTCAATCATGGCGCGTTCTTTGGCCTTGGCTCGGTCGTTGCCGCAAGCGTGGTGCCAAAACACAAACAGGCCAGCGCGGTTGCGACCATGTTTATGGGGCTGACCATTGCCAATATCGGCGGCGTACCGGCTGCCACCTGGCTTGGTGAAACCATCGGCTGGCGAATGTCGTTCCTGGCCACGGCGGGTCTGGGGTTAATTGCGATGGTAAGCCTGTGGTTCTCCCTGCCGAAAGGTAGCGCCGGCGAGCGTCCGAACGTGAAGCGCGAGCTGTCGGTATTAATGCGGCCTCAGGTACTCTCTGCGCTGTTGACCACCGTGCTGGGCGCCGGGGCAATGTTCACGCTGTATACCTACATTTCTCCGGTACTGCATACCATCACCAACGCTTCACCGCTGTTTGTTACCGCCATGCTGGTATTAATCGGCGTCGGTTTCTCGCTTGGCAACTATCTGGGCGGTAAGTTTGCCGACCGTTCAGTCTCCGGCACTTTGAAAGGATTCCTGCTGTTGTTGATTGCCATCATGTTGGCTATTCCGCTGCTGGCGCAATCGCAACTGGGTGCTGCCGTCAGCATGGTCGTGTGGGGCGCGGCAACCTTCGCGGTCGTTCCGCCGCTGCAGATGCGGGTAATGCGCGTGGCGCACGAAGCGCCGGGCCTGTCATCATCGGTGAATATTGGCGCTTTCAACCTCGGCAACGCGTTGGGCGCGGCGGCGGGCGGCGCGGTGATATCCGGCGGTCTCGGGTATGCTTTTGTGCCGGTGATGGGGGCGATTATTGCCGGGCTGGCGTTGGCGGTGGTGCTGTTTGGCGGGCGTTCGCAACCAGAAGAAGCATTAGCGAATAACTAAGTCGCACTAAGAAAAACCGCAGCGGGGTAATCCTGCTGCGGTTTTGTTTTTATGCTGCCAGGTTAGCGGCAACAAATTTCCAGTTTACCAGCGCCCAGAAGTGTTCCAGATAATTAGGACGGGCATTGCGGTAGTCGATGTAGTAGGCGTGTTCCCAGACATCAACGGTCAGCAGCGGCGTCGCATCGGTAGTCAGCGGAGTGCCGGCGTTGCTGGTGGAGACGATAGCCAGGCTGCCGTCTGCGTTTTTAACAAGCCAGGTCCAGCCTGCGCCGAAGTTTTTCGCCGCGGCATCGGTGAATTTCGCTTTAAAATCAGCGAAGCTACCGAAAGATTTGTTAATCGCTGCGGCCAGTTCGCCTTCCGGCTCACCGCCGGCGTTCGGCGCCAGGCAGTTCCAGTAGAAAGTGTGGTTCCAGACCTGCGCTGCGTTATTGAAGACGCCGCCTTCAGAAGAGCGAACGATCTCTTCCAGAGATTTGCCTTCAAAAGCGGTGCCTTTGATCAGGTTGTTGAGGTTGGTCACGTAGGCCTGGTGATGCTTACCGTAATGGTATTCCAGGGTTTCTGCGGAAATGTGCGGCGCCAGGGCGTCTTTTGCATATGGTAATGCAGGTAATTCAAACGACATTGCTACTCTCCTTATAACTTTTTGTTTTTTCTCACATTAATTAGGTGAAAATTCACCTGAATACAGTATTTACTGTGTAACGCTGTCGCGAGTGTTACATGTTATTGTGTTGAGAATGTTAACATTTGCTGAAGTCAGTTAAAAGACTTACAACAACAAAGGTTATTCATTGCTAACGCGACTGATTAAGCCTTCGCCAGTCTGGCACATGGCGAGCGATATGATTCGCAAATTCCCCATCGACGCGCCTGCCTACGACTAAAACGCTTCGTATCTTCACCGCCTGTTATCTTTTTAGATCGCTATAAAACATTAGCTTGCGAGCATTATGCGTAATGGGAATGACTTTCATGCCCAATAATCATTAGGATTAATTTTAATTGTATGACAAATATAATTGTCTCTGCAGGCAACGGACCTCGGAGTAAGAAATCGTTATTGAACAAGCATAAAGCTCATAATTGATGGATGAAAAGAGATGGCGCACAAACATGAAATGGTCAGCGGACATATCATTCCGATCGTCGTAGATATTATCGAATGGATCGAAGACAACATTTTTACCGCGCTCCCCGTTACCGCGATCTCGCGAAAATCGGGTTATTCGCACTGGTACTTTCAGCGTCAGTTCGCGCTGATTACCGGTTATACGCTGGGAACGTATGTGAGCCGACGCAAAATGACCATTGCCGCCGGCATTCTCAAACAGACGAAGGATTCGGCGCTGAGTATCTCATTGCTGCTCGGGTTTGAAGGCCAGGCGACATTCTGCCGTACTTTCCGTCGTCATTTTGGTATGTCGCCGACCAGTTATCGCCGTCACCCCGCGCAACTGGAGGAGCGTATGCAGTATCCGCTGAATCTGCAAGAGGAGGGGAATATACAGCAGAACGGTATGCCGCCGCAGCGGCAAACCGGGATCGGCGTTTCTTAACGAATGGTTTTTGGCGTCATCACACGGCGCGCGCCGACGTAGTGGCGAACCCAATAATCTTCGCTTAAAGAGGTTATCTGGATGTCACGGCCGGTACGCGGCGACTGGATAAACTTTCCGTTTCCAACGTAAACGCCAACGTGGTCGGCGGTGCCGCGTCCGCGGGTGCGGAAGAAGACCAGGTCGCCGCTTTGCAGTTCATCGCGGTCAACCGGGCGGGCATCGCGCAGGTGATACATTTCGTTAGCGGTGCGCGGAATATGAATTTTAACCAGATCTTTATAGGCGTAATAAACTAGCCCGCTACAGTCAAAACCGGTGCGCGGAGAGGAGCCTCCCCAGCGGTAAGGCTTGCCTAGCTGATCCATGAGTTTATTCATCGCGGTGCTTTGCGCTTTTTGCACCCGGGCTTTGTGCGCATCGGCAATCGTCAGATTCGGTTCATCGGCAACAGGTTTACAGCGCTTTTTGTAGCCTTTACGCACTACGCATTTGCTTTTTACGCTGTTCAACGCCAGCGACGTTGCTTCGCTGGATGTTACCGTTTTCGCACACTGCTTTTTATAACCTTTGCGCAACACGCATTTTTTGGTGGCGCCGGCGGCTTGACGATTAAGTGCGGTTTGGCTTGCTGCGGTAGTACGGGTAGGGTGCTTTGCGCTTGAGGTTTTTTTACGGGTAGTTTTAGCGGTGGATTTAGATTTATTCTGTGCCGCTTTCTTCTTACGCTCGGCGGTGGAGCCTTTCGCCGGATGCGCCTTCGGCGTAGCCGAAGCGTGCGTATGCCCTGAAGCATGCGCCAATGGCGTAAGCGAGATAGATGTAAACAGTAATGCACAGAGCGATATCGCGATTTTATTGAGCCGCGCCACTGAGCAATCCCCTGATTAAATTACAGACATATACCAATGCCTGACGGTGAATGACAAACCGGAATGATTCTAAAGCATAAAAAGCCAGAAAGTTAATACTCTTTTGTATCTAAAATGTCGTTTGGTTAACGATTGCAAAAAAATAAGTCAGAGAATCGCCGACCCGTACAGAAAGTGCGCAATTCGCCTCGCGGCGGCGTTACAAAGTGATATTTTTAAGGCAACTTCAGACGACTGAAGATAAAATGTGGCGAGTGAAAAAAATGTTATTATCGGTCCTGCGTCCAGGACGCTACAATGACAAATTACTGCCGTAAAGATGTTTAAGGAAGCACGACAATGAGCACCACTTTAGAAACGATCCAACGTCAAATCGCTGAAAACCCAATTCTGCTGTACATGAAAGGCTCTCCGAAGCTGCCGAGCTGCGGTTTCTCCGCTCAGGCAGTGCAGGCGCTTTCCGCTTGCGGCGAACGTTTTGCCTACGTAGACATCCTGCAGAACCCGGATATTCGCGCTGAACTGCCGAAATACGCTAACTGGCCGACCTTCCCGCAGCTGTGGGTTGACGGCGAACTGGTTGGCGGTTGCGACATCATCATCGAAATGTATCAGCGCGGCGAACTGCAGCAGCTGATTAAAGAAACGGCTGCCAAGCACAGCGCTGACGAGCCGAAAGCAGAGTAATTCTTCGCTGCAAAGAAAAAGCGACTTCCCCGGAAGTCGCTTTTTTTATGGCTTATGCTTCGATCGGCGCTAGCGGCCAGCCGCCAAGGCGCTTCCAGCGGTTGACGATTTCGCAGAATAGCTGGGCGGTTTGCTCGGTATCGTACAACGCGGAATGGGCCTTGCTGCCGTCAAACTCCATTCCTGCGGCGATGCAGGCTTTAGATAATACGGTTTGCCCTAAGGCCAGCCCGCTCAGTGCGGCGGTATCGAAGGTCACGAAAGGGTGGAACGGATTGCGTTTCAACCCGGCGCGCTCGGCGGCGGCCATCGTGAAGCTGTGATCGAAAGTCGCGTTATGCGCCACCATTATCGCCCGGCTGCAATCGCTCTCTTTCATCCCTTTGCGGACCATCTTAAAAATAGCGTGCAGCGCATCGTATTCGCTTATCGCGCCGCGTTCAGGATCGTTTGGGTTAATTCCATTGAAAGCCAGCGCTTCTGGCTGCAGGTTGGCCCCTTCGAAGGGAGCCACGTGAAAATGCAGCGTTTCGTCCGGCATTAGCCAGCCCTGCTCATCCATCTTCAACGTAATAGCGGCGATCTCCAGCAGGGCGTCGGTTTTGGCATTAAACCCGGCGGTCTCAACATCAATCACCACTGGGTAAAAACCGCGAAAACGGCCGCACAGACCATTAAGTTGAGCGTTCTCGGACATCAGATTCTCTTAGCTGGAAAAAAGTAGCGCGCATTATGGCAAATTTTGCCGCGGCTTGCAGCAGGAAGGGAGAAAACATCGGGCGCGAACGCGCCCGATGAAATTGATGATAAACGTCATGCAATCAGTGGGATTTCAGATTGCATTAGACAAATAACAAGGAAAATCAATTTATTGATTTTCGGCTGATAACCACAAAGAAGGAAAAACCACGCTTTTTCCTTCTTTGTCAGCAGCCTGAAGGGCGCGAATGCGCCCGAATTAACTTAGTTGCCGAGACCTTTTCCGGCATCTTTCTCTTCGATCAGCTCAATTTTGTAGCCGTCCGGATCTTCAACAAAAGCGATAACCGTGCTGCCGCCTTTCACCGGACCTGCCTCGCGAGTGACATTGCCGCCGTTCTGACGAATACGTTCGCAGGCTTCCGCCGCGTTATCGACGCTCAGCGCAATGTGGCCATAGGCGGTACCGAGCTCGTAGCTATCAACGCCCCAGTTATAGGTCAGTTCGATAACCGCGGTATCGCTCTCTTCGCCGTAGCCGACGAAAGCCAGCGAGTATTTGTATTCAGGGTTTTCGCTGGTACGCAGCAGCTTCATGCCCAGCACGTTGGTATAAAACTCAATAGAACGTTGCAGGTCGCCAACGCGCAGCATGGTGTGAAGTAAGCGCATAATTTCCCCTATGCAGTTTGTTTTGATACATCAGAGTCTTGAGTATAGCGGCGATGGTACGCCGCTATCAATGGAGGGATTACAGGGTTGGATAATCGGTATAACCTTCCGCGCCGCCGCCGTAGAAGCTTTCCGGGCGCTGCGGGTTCAGCGCCGCTTTCTTCTGCAGACGCGCCACCAGATCCGGGTTGGCGATGTAATCGCGGCCAAAGGCCACGGCATCGATCAGTCCTTTATTGATAAGGTCGTTGGCTTTCTCCACCGTGTAGGCGCCAGCGCCGATAATCGCGCCCGGGAAACGATCGCGAACTTTCTGGCGGAATTCGTCGCTATATGGTTGGCCGCCGGCCCAGTCTGGTTCGGACATATGCAGATAAGCGATACCGCGTTTCGCCAGTTGCTCAATAAGATAGAGCGCATCGGCTTCTTCGTTCGGGCCGTTATCGACGCTCTGGAAACTACCGATTGGCGACACGCGAATGCCGATACGGTCGGCGCTCCACTCTTTGCTGACGGCATCGACCACTTCCAGCACCAGACGGGCACGGTTTTCAACGCTGCCGCCGTACTGGTCAGTACGCTGGTTAGAAGAAGGCGACAGGAACTGGTGCAGCAGATAACCATGCGCGGAGTGCAGCTCTACCAGATCGAAACCCACATCGCGGGCATTGCCTACCGCCTGACGGAAGTCATCAACGATGCCTGGGATTTCGTCCGTTTCCAGCGCGCGCGGCATCGACGTATCGACGCGAATGGCATGACCGTTTTCATCACGCAGCGAAGTACGCGTGCCTGCGCTCAGCGCCGATGGCGCAACCGGCGCGGCGCCGCCCGGCTGCAGACTGTTATGAGAAATACGCCCGGTGTGCCACAGTTGCACGGCGATATGACCATTTTCAGCATGAACGCCAGCGGTGATTTTTTGCCATGCGGCCATTTGCTCTGGGCTATGCAGGCCCGGCGCGCCGGCATAGCCTTTCGCCTGGGCGGAAATTTGCGTCGCTTCGGTGATAATCAGGCCGGAGCTGGCGCGCTGACGATAGTACTCAGCCATCAGCGGAGTAGGGATGTCGCCAGGCTCGATGCTGCGCAGACGGGTCAGCGGAGCCATAAATACGCGGTTAGGTACGGTCACCGCACCGACTTTTAACGGGCTGAACAATTTAGATTCTGACATAATGACTCCTGAGTAGACCGGTCGTCTTGTAACTGGTTAAATAAAACGCCTGTTAAACCGCAGGCGCTGCAATGATCTGTTTGGCGTGAGCAAGGGCGCTTTCCAGCGGCGTTGCGCTACGCGTAATTTTGGCCTGTAAATTGGCTCCCAACCACAACGAGTACAGCACCTGTGAAAGGGTAATTGCTTCCCCCTCAAACAGCAGGCTACCCTCCAGGCGGCCTTTTTCCAGCGCTTCGCCCAACAGGGCGATAATCTGGCTGGCGCCTTTATCCATGGCGGTACGCATATCTTCCGACAAGTCGCACACCTCTGCCGACAGCTTCACGGTTAAGCAACCGCTGATAATGCCCTGTTGGCAAAACTGATTCAGCGTGTGCTGATAGTAGGCCAGCAGTCGGTCGCGGTAGTTGCCTTCGCCATGGTCAAAATGGTCAACCAGGCGCTGCAGATAGCCGGTGTAGTGATGTTCAAGCAACGCGACGCCGAAGGCTTCTTTTGAGCGAAAGTAGTGATAGAAAGAGCCTTTCGGCACTTCCGCGGTTTTCAGAAGTTCACTTAAGCCCATTCCGGTAAAACCACGATGCATGCATAGTTGTTCGCCGGTGACGAGGATGTGTTCTCGGGTATCGCATTCGCTGTGTCTGTTCATGGGGCACACTGTAGTAGACCGATTGGTCTAATGCAAGCAAAATGATCATTCTGCGAGGATAACAAACCAACAAAAGTTGCGCGCGAGCGGCAGAGCGTCTTCAATGAGAGACAGAGAGAATAAACGGGAGAGCGGTGGTGGCAGAGCAGCTTGAGTTTTTCCCGGTACAGAGTCCGTGCCGGGGAATATGTCAGTCCGATGAACGCGGTTATTGTCGCGGCTGTTTTCGTAGCCGTGATGAGCGCTTCAATTGGCAAAAGCTGAGCGATGCGCAAAAACAAGAGGTCCTGCGTCTGTGCCGCCAGCGTTTACTGCGTAAAATTCGCGCGGCTAAGCAGGCGCCCGCGGAAGAACCGCAGCAACCCTCACTGTTTTGACGACAAATATGCGTATACTCAGAACACTTTTTTGTCGAGGAAGCGTTTATGGTTCAGCGTATTGCTATGGCTCCGCAGGGGCCGGAATTTTCACGTTTTGTTATGGGTTACTGGCGGCTAATGGACTGGAAAATGTCCACAGACGCGTTGGTTGGTTTCATTGAGCAGCACCTGGATCTAGGAATTACTACCGTCGACCACGCCGATATCTACGGCGATTACCAGTGTGAAGCCGCTTTTGGCGAAGCGATGAAGCGAGCGCCGCACCTGCGTAGCCGTATGGAAATCGTTAGCAAGTGTGGGATTGCGACTAAAGCGCGTGCGGAAAATACCATTGGTCACTATATCACCGATCGCGACCACATCATTCTTAGCGCCGAACAATCGCTGCGCAATCTGGCGACCGATCATCTCGATTTACTGCTGATTCATCGCCCGGATCCGCTGATGGATGCCGACGAAGTCGCAGAGGCTTTCCTCGCGCTACATCATAGTGGGAAAGTGCGCCACTTTGGCGTATCTAACTTTACGCCGGCGCAGTTTACGCTATTACAATCGCGCCTGCCTTTCACCCTGGCTACTAACCAGGTCGAGATCTCACCGGTACATCAGCCTCTATTGCTTGACGGTACCCTCGATCAGCTCCAGCAGTTGCGCATTCGACCGATGGCCTGGTCGTGTCTCGGCGGCGGACGCCTGTTCAATGACGAGAGCTTCCAACCGCTGCGCGACGAGCTGGCGCAAATTGCCCAGGAGCTCAATGCAGATAGCATTGAGCAAGTCGTCTATGCGTGGGTGCTGCGCCTGCCGTCGAAACCGCTGCCGATTATCGGCTCGGGCAAAATCGAGCGCGTGCGCTCGGCGATTGTGGCGGAAAAACTGCCTATGACGCGCCAGCAGTGGTTCCGCATTCGTAAAGCGGCGCTGGGTTACGACGTTCCTTAAACCATCTTACGCCTCCGGATGCCGCTACCTGGTTTACACTTATCAGGGATACGGCTAATCCGGAGGTGTTATGCAACGATGTTTACTCGCTATTTTCACTCTCGCATTTTGCGCTGGCGCGCAGGCCGCCAGTGAAGATGTCTCCCTCAATCTTGTCACCAGCCAGAGCGTTGGCCAGGCCGTCGGTAGCGTTAAAATTACTGAAACCGACAGAGGCCTTGAATTTACTCCCGATTTACGCGCGCTTCCGCCGGGCAAACACGGTTTTCATATCCACGCTGAGGGAAGCTGCCAGCCTGCGATAAAAGACGGTAAAGCGGTCGCCGCCGGCGCGGCGGGAGGTCATTTCGATCCGCAACATACCGGTAAGCATGAAGGGCCGCTGGGCGCGGGGCATCTTGGCGATCTTCCACTGCTGGTGGTCAACGACAATGGGGTGGCTAACCAACCGGTTATTGCCCCGCGTCTGAAAACGCTCGCGGAAGTGAAGGGCAAAGCGCTGATGGTTCATGTCGGCGGCGATAATATGGCCGATAGCCCGCAGCCGCTGGGCGGCGGCGGCGAGCGTTTTGCCTGCGGGGTGATTAAGTAGTCCGTTCAGTAATGGTGCCGGCAATCGGCGCCTGTTCCAGCTGCGATAGCGAGCAGTATAACCGCCAGATTATCGCCGCCAGCTCTTTAGCCGCCGGCTGATGATGATGGTTAAGGGTATCGCAGATCCGCTGCAACTCCAGCAACGTCGAGGCAAGTGGACGTTGCTGGACGCCGCGTTCGCTCATGACGTCGCGAAGCAGGCTGATACACAAGTCGCGTACTTGTGAGAGGGGGTCTGAACGTGTCTCCCAATCACGTAGTTGCCACACGACATGCGAGCAGTTGAGCAGCACTACGCCCCAGCGCAGCAGCCAACGCCGCGCCAGCGCGTCCTGGCTGCTGCTCAACTGGCTAATGTGGTGATACACCAGAGACTCAAATTCGTGCTCGCTATGCTGCGGGCGGCGGCTCAACTGATCGACAAAGTGACGCCGTAACGCACGGATATGGCGGCGACTTTTCCGCGCATCTGAGCCGGGACTGATAACCGCAAAGGCAAGCCACGCCAGACCAACACCGATAATTTTGCCGAGATTATCATTAAGAAACGAGGCAAAGTCATAAACCGGAGGGTTGGTGACCGAAATAAACGATCCCATAAAGACGATTAACTGCCCCCATAGCCCAGCGAACTTCGGCATCTGGAGTTTCAATAACTGCATGGTGGTGAGCAGCGGGAACAGAAACAGTAAAAACTGCCACAGGTCGGTTATCTGCACCATTAAGCCAAACTTCACCACAAAACTGAACAGCGACAACAGCACCAGGGTACGCATCAATAAGGTGAGCGATTTAAAGGGCGACGGCGATATTGAGTAGAGTACGCAGCTAATGGCGGCGAGGGTGAGCGCGGCGGCGCAGGCCTGCCATTGGGTGCTGATACCCCAGGCGCCCACGGCCACCAGCGCGCAGAAGGTACGTAAGCCGTTCCATAACGCTTCAGCCTGATCGGTATGACGCGACAGCGCCGGCGCTGAAGGGACATTAAACTCGGTGATAGCGCTGGCGTTCTCGATGCGGCGAAGCCAGCGGCTGCTTTCGAGATAGATACGACAGAAATAACGCAGCCGTTTCCAGAACGCCAGATGGCGATAGTCGGCGTTAGGGCCGGGGGCCAGCGGCACCAGAATCCGCGCCACGCTATAAACATTTGCGTGCGGATTGGCGAGCTCGCTGAGTAGCGTTTCGAGCACCGCCCGCGTATTGCCAGGCGCGTCCGGCCAGTTCAATAACATTCTTCGCAGGCTGGAGATGACGCTGGTCATTCGTAACTGCTGATGCAGCAGATAATTCAGCAAGGGATTCTGCCGTCTGAAACGGTAGTGGCTCCAGAAGGCCTGGATACGCAGCAAATTCATGGTCAGGATCTGGCCGATGACGCTTTCATGGGCGCTACGAATCGCATCGGTGGTTTCCGGCACCCACAGCAGGCTGGCATGCTCTAATAGCCGGGAATGCATATTCTTCAGTGCCGTCAGCAGCGTGACGCCATCTGAGGTACTGGGCAGGATCATCATCATGAACCCGCCGGACAATATCCCCACAATCACTTCACAAACTCGCGACTGAGCGATAGTCCACAGTTCATTCGCGTCGGCAACATTAATAACCGGGAAGGCGATAATTGCGCAGGTATAGCCTGCCAGTTGAAAAGCGTAGGCGACGTTATTGGTGAACATCGCGCAGGCCCAGGTACAGAGCGCAATCCAGGCTGAGATACTGAACAAGAATAGCCACGGGTCGTTAAGGGTATGGCCGGCCAACAGCAGGGCGGCGCAGGCGCCGAGCAGGCTGCCGGCGATACGGCCAAAGCTCTTGCTGATAACGCCGCCAACGGTCGGGAAGCTGACGACTGCGGCGGAGGTCATTGCCCAGTAGGGCTCATCAAGATCCAGCGCATAGGCGATGCTAAGCGCCAGACACATCGCAATGCCGTTGCGTAACGCGTAGCGCCATTGCGGACGGCTGGCTTTAAACCACGGCAGTGATTGCCAGCGCAGAGCCTGCAGCTTCATTACTGTCCGCCAATCGATACGGTGCAAGTGGTACCTGAAACCAGTGTGACGTCCGCAGGCAGCTTATCGAACTCAATACGTACCGGTACGCGTTGCGCGAGGCGTACCCATGGAATGTTGGGTTTAATATTAGCGACCAGCGCCGAACCGCCTTCGACGCTCTGATCAACGATGGCGCGGCCGATGCTGGAAACGTGACCCTGTAACGTTTGTTTGCTGCTATAGAGAACGACCTGAGCGCTAGCGCCTTCGCGGATGTGACGCAGTTTGGTCTCTTCAAAATAACCCAGGACATAAAAAGAATGACTATCAACCAACGCAAATACCGGGTGGCCGACGGAGGCGTAATCCCCGACCCGCGTTGACAAATTAGTGATCCAGCCATCAACCGGCGCTTTGACCTCGGTTTGCGTCAGCTGCCACTGCGCATGTTCCAGCGCGGCTTGCGCCACGCCAACCACCGCTTTAGCCGCCTCATAAGTGGTATTGGCGGTATTCAAAGCGGTATTAACGGTTTCCATATCTTCAGCGGAGATGAAGTTTTGCGAAAGACTGCGGCGGCGAGTAACGTCGCTGGCGGCCTTGGTTTGCTCGGCTTTGGCTTTTGCCAGTTCCGCTTTGGCTTTTGCCAACTGCGCCTGAGCGTTTAAAACCGCAATGCGATAGGGGGTATCGTCAATGCGGAACAAAACGTCGCCGGCTTTGACCAACTGGTTGTCTTTAACATTCAACTGCAAAATACTGCCGGAAACCTGAGGCGTAATGCCGACCTGTTCGGCGCGAATTTTGCCATCCCGCGTCCATGGTGACTGAGTGTAGTAATTCCATACCAGCCAGGCGGCGATAATCGCAATAGCGGCAATAATTAAGGTTGAGAGATATTTTAGTTTCTTCATGAAATGAGCATCACAAGAGAGTCAGGAGAACCAGCGCCAGGCAAACGGCCAGCGCAAACAGGGAAAGGTCCATCAGCAGGGGATGCCAGATTTCGCCGGCGTACATCCAGTCGCGTAGCTGACGATGAACGATTAACCAGATAAAGAAACCAAGCACGACGGCTTTAAATAACGGGGGAAAATAGATAGAAGCGCCGAACACCAGGTCCTGTAGCGACAATCCGGGAGTGTTAAGACTCAGTTTCACAAGCAAAAATCCTTTGCCGTTGCAGGGATAATGTTCTTGGTGATGAATTAGTTCACATTGTAAATCATTGTCTTGAATTTAGTGAATCAAGTAATTCATTTGTTTTGGTAATTTAAATGCTGCACACTATTCTAAAAGCAGTATAATAACTTAGCAAGCTAATTATAAGGAGATGAAATTGGAATCGCCACTTGGTTCTGATCTGGCACGTTTGGTACGCGTTTGGCGCGCGCTGATCGACCATCGCCTGAAACCTCTGGAGTTAACGCAGACGCACTGGGTCACGCTGCATAACATTCATCAGCTACCTCCTGAGCAGTCGCAAATCCAGCTGGCCAAGGCTATTGGTATTGAACAGCCCTCTTTGGTGCGCACGCTGGATCAACTGGAGGAGAAAGGGCTTATTTCTCGCCAGACTTGTGCAAACGATCGCCGGGCGAAACGTATCAAGCTCACGGAAAAGGCTGAACCGCTGATCAACCAAATGGAAGACGTGATCGGCAAAACGCGTGATGAAATCCTTGCGGGTGTATCTAAGCAGGAAGTCGAAACGCTGCTCAACTTAATCCGTAAACTTGAAAACAATATCCTCGATCTTCAGGCAAAAGACTAGCCGGGAAAAGGGCTTTGCGTTCGCAAAGCCCTTTCTCTTATTCCTGCCAGACCACCACGCGATTGCGGCCACCGTTTTTCGCCGCGTACATAGCCGCATCCGCGCGTTTGACGCACTCTTCAGCCCCAATGTTGGAGCTCGAAACGGTGTAGACCCCCATACTAATAGTCATCCGTTCCGGCAGTGATGCCTGCCCGGCGCTGACCCTCTGGCGAATTCGCTCGGCTATCGCCAGCGCATCATCAGCATCAGTATTTACCAGCAACAGGGCAAACTCCTCGCCGCCGATACGGGCGGCAATATCCTCACGGCGCACATGAGTTTGTAGTACGCTGGCGGCAAACTGAATTACCTTGTCGCCCTGAACATGGCCGTAGTTGTCATTGATGCGCTTAAAATGATCGAGATCGCTGACGATGACCGATAGCGGTCGTGTTGCTGAAGTCTGCGGTAGCAAACCGCTGAGCGTGTCGTAAAAGTAGCTGCGGTTGTACAGTCTGGTCAGCGGATCGCGGATAGAGTTCTGATACGAATTGATGTATTTGTTGTTAGAGTCGCGATAGAGAATAAAAACGTCGCTTAACAGTACGAACAGCATAAATAACGTACTCAAAGTTTCGAACAGGCGCGCCTGATTCCAGGCGATAATATGCTGACTACCTGTTGCTGTGAGTAATACGTTTAGCGTAAATATATAGGCGGCACAGAAAAATGCGCCGCTATACCAGAAGATATTACGTAGCTTGGTTAGTATAACCAATAATATCAACGTAAATACCCATGCGAAAAATAGCAGCCAGCCCATCCAGTTATGCCATAACGGAGTAAAAGTGCTGGTGATGTCGTCGATAAAATCGATGCTTAATAATGGGCTGTTACTGGAGTGTAACCACGATAAAATAAGAATGGTAGCGCTAAAAATAAAACATCCCGTCAATATTAAAGTATGCGCGCCGGCCGCTTGATTAAGATACTGACGGTAGCGGTATATAATAATGGCAGTGATGAACAACACGACCATCAAAATATTACGGAATGAGTAAAAAATCAGCGCGTCATTTTGTTTAACAATATATTCGCTGTTGCACAGTAGCCAGCCGGGATAGCTGCTCAGGGTGCCCAGCATCAGTAAGGCGGAGCTGGCAAAGGCGAAGGCGATAGGCATCAGATAGAGACGGCTTTTATCACACCAATACTTCATGCTCATGAAGCAGGAAATAGTAATGTGAAAAATCATTAATATAATTGTCAGCAAAGGAAAAAGTGGTGATGAAGTCGTAGGGATACGATTAACGACTGAATCAGATAGTATATCAATCGTAATAATTGCCAGGCTGCAGGCGATGATATAAGCAAATAAGCGGTGCGATAATCGATTTAAATTCAGAGGCACAGGTAAACTCCCGCGATAAAAATGGGGGGGGGTAAAAACGACGCGCAGGTCGCTAAATGAGGAAATCCACTTCAGGCTAACGAATTAATTAACGGGAAATATTGCGCAAACGCAAGTTGCCGTGCAGAAATATCAATAATATTGATATATGTATGATGAATATTTTGGTGGTAAATAATGACTCTGGAGAATTAATGCGGCCAATTAAGGCCGCATTAGAGAGGCTTAACGCGGGGAAACCGTCACTTGACTGCCGCTGCCGGCAATGGCTACGCGCTGACCAACGGAGAACGGGGTGCTGCCCTGTTTCTGAACCACCATGATGGTATTGCCGTCATCTTTGCGGATTTCCAGCTCAACGCCTTGCGTTTTGTTCATCGCGCCCTGTACGCCCTGACCGGCTACGCCGCCGGCAACCGCGCCTGCAGCGGTTGCAAGAGAACGACCGGTGCCGCCGCCAATGGTATTACCAAGGAAGCCACCGAGTACCGCGCCGCCAATCGCGCCGATAGCATTGCTGTCATCGCCGCTTTGGATCTGCACCGCACGGGTATGTACGATGGTACCGTAGGTCACGCTTTGCACCTGCTTGGCTTCTGATGCTGTGTAAACATCGCCAGATAGACCGCTGCTGCTGACGCAACCCGCCAGGGTTAAGCCAATCATCGAGACAGCCAAAACACGTAAAATCATTTATGAATCTCCTGTGTACCAAAAATGTTCCAGTGAACTTCCATGTGGTCAATTATATGGCATTTAAGCGTTCGCTGGCATAGCTTCCTTATGGACTGTTTAAAAATAATAAGGTTCGCTTTAACGACGAATAAACGTAAGTACTTTACCTAACAAATTGTCGCGGCAGAACTATTGTTAAAAAGTATTAGTGCGCCATAGCATTGAACCCTGCTTTATGATGCACTGATGGTTCTGCAAAAGTCATGGAATGAGGGTAGGCGTATGAAATCAGGTCGTTTTATTGGCGTAATGTCTGGCACCAGCCTTGATGGCGTAGATGTCGTTCTGGCGGCGATAAATGAAAACATGGTGGCGCAGCAGGCGAGCCTCTCGTACCCCATCCCGGTCAAACTGAAAGAAGAAATATTAGCGATTTGCCAGGGGCAGCAGCTGACCTTGTCGCAACTGGGACGTCTGGATACCCGTTTGGGGCGGCTTTTTTCGGATGCAGTATTAGCGCTGATGCGCCAGCAGAACCTTCAGCCTGAAGATGTTGTCGCCATCGGTTGCCATGGTCAGACGGTGTGGCATGAACCGACCGGCGATGCCCCGCACACCATGCAAATAGGCGATAACAACCAGATCGCTGCGCATACCGGCGTGACCGTTGTGGGGGATTTCCGCCGCCGCGATATGGCGCTTGGCGGCCAGGGCGCGCCGCTTGTCCCGGCCTTCCATGAGGCTCTGTTGGCGCACCCGGTTGAAAGGCGCATGGTGCTTAACATCGGCGGCATTGCCAACCTCTCGTTGCTGGTTCCGGGGCAGCCGGTACGCGGTTATGACACCGGGCCGGGGAATATGCTGATGGACGCCTGGATCTGGCGCCAGTGCGGTAAACCCTACGATAAAGACGCGCAATGGGCCAGTGAAGGCAAAGTCTTACTACCACTTCTGCAGGATATGTTAAGCGACCCCTGGTTCGCGTTACCCGCGCCGAAGAGCACCGGTCGTGAGTATTTCAACTATGGTTGGCTGGAAAAGCATCTGGCGCGCTATACCCATCTGCGGGGGCAGGATGTTCAGGCCACGCTGACAGAACTGACCGCGGTGTCCATCAGTGAGCAGGTTTTGTTAAGCGGCGGCTGCGAGCGTTTGTTAGTTTGCGGCGGCGGGGCGCGGAATCCGCTGTTGATGGCGCGTCTGGCGGCATTGCTGCCAGGGACTGAAGTCACGACCACCGATGACGCCGGTATCAGCGGCGACGATATGGAAGCGTTGGCCTTTGCGTGGCTGGCGTGGCGTACGCTTGCCGGTCTGCCGGGGAATCTTCCCTCCGTCACCGGCGCCAGCGAAGCGACAATTCTTGGCGCCATCTATCCCGCGAATCGAGCGCAGAATCAGAGTTAACTGAAGTCGCTATTTTTTATTTACCGGTAAACTGGACGAAATTCCGGGAGGGCGGTTTGCTCTCCTGACCGGGAAAGTCGAAGGCATACACATGAAAAAAATTCTTATTGCGGTAGTTCCTTTTATGCTCGCTGGGTGTAGCTATTACAACCAATTCGTTGAACGGATGCAGACCGACACCCTTGAATATCAGTGCGATCAAAAACCGTTGACCGTCCATTTGAACAACGCTCGTCAGCAGGTGAGCTTTATCTATGATAATCAGCAATTAAACCTGACCCAGGGGCTCTCGGCTTCCGGGGCTCGTTATACTGATGGCGTTTATGTGTTCTGGTCGAAAGGCGACAGCGCCACCGTTTATAAACGCGACCGCGCGGTGTTGGATAACTGCCAGTTACAGACCGCGAAACGTTGAGATTTCCGTAGCGGGGGCGCACAATAACGCCACCCTATGACAACGATCTCAATGGTTATGTCTGATAACGACGAATTGCAGCAAATCGCGCATCTGCGCCGTGAATATACCCGTGGCGGCCTTCGTCGCCACGATCTTCCCGCTGAACCCCTGACGTTATTTGAACGTTGGCTGCGTCAGGCCTGCGACGCTAAGCTTGCAGACCCGACGGCGATGGTAGTCGCGACCGTTGATGAAAACGGCCAGCCCTATCAACGCATCGTATTGTTAAAACACTATGACGAAAAAGGGCTGGTGTTTTATACCAACCTGGGTAGTCGCAAAGCACATCAAATCGAAAAAAATCCCCGTATCAGCCTGCTGTTTCCCTGGCATATGCTGGAACGCCAGGTCATGGTAATAGGTCAGGCAGAACGTCTGTCGACGCTGGAAGTGGTGAAGTATTTCCACAGCCGACCGCGCGATAGCCAGATTGGCGCGTGGGTCTCCCAACAGTCCAGCCGTATCTCCGCTCGTGGGATCCTGGAAAGTAAATTCCTCGAGTTGAAACAGAAATTCCAGCAAGGCGAAGTGCCGTTGCCAAGTTTCTGGGGCGGTTTCCGCGTTAGCATCGAACAAATGGAGTTCTGGCAGGGCGGTGAACATCGTCTGCACGACCGCTTTTTATACCAGCGGCAAAATGATGGCTGGCAAATCGACCGTCTGGCGCCATAAAGGACGCAAAATGTTGTTTTAAGCGCTGGTGCTACGTGCTCCGGCGCTTTATTCTATGTACCTTTCGCGTCTGGCGAAAAGTCGTGTACCGGCAAAGGTGCAGTCGTTTATACATGGAGAATTTGATGGCAAGCAGTAACTTGATTAAACAATTGCAAGAGCGGGGGCTGGTAGCCCAGGTGACGGACGAAGAAGCGTTAGCAGAGCGACTGGCGCAAGGCCCGATCGCGCTCTATTGCGGCTTCGATCCTACCGCTGACAGCTTGCACTTGGGGCATCTTGTTCCATTGTTATGCCTGAAACGCTTCCAGCAGGCAGGCCATAAGCCTGTGGCGCTGGTCGGCGGCGCGACCGGTCTGATTGGCGACCCGAGCTTTAAAGCCGCTGAGCGTAAACTCAATACCGAAGATACCGTGCAGCAGTGGGTGGATAAAATCCGTAAACAGGTTGCGCCATTCCTCGATTTCAACTGCGGCGACAACTCGGCGATTGCCGCGAATAACTACGACTGGTTCGGCGGCATGAACGTGCTGACCTTCCTGCGTGATATCGGCAAGCACTTCTCTGTGAACCAGATGATCAACAAAGAAGCGGTGAAGCAGCGTCTGAACCGTGACGATCAGGGGATCTCTTTCACCGAGTTTTCCTATAACCTGCTGCAGGGTTATGACTTTGCTTGCCTGAATAAACTGCACGGCGTGGCGCTGCAAATCGGTGGTTCCGATCAGTGGGGCAACATCACTTCAGGTATCGACCTGACTCGTCGTTTGCACCAGAATCAGGTCTT
This sequence comes from Klebsiella sp. PK01, assembly GCF_057624675.1. NCBI lineage: Bacteria > Pseudomonadati > Pseudomonadota > Gammaproteobacteria > Enterobacterales > Enterobacteriaceae > Klebsiella > Klebsiella sp. PK01. The sequence goes on along the minus strand of NZ_JBYEZM010000001.1, from coordinate 690,855 downwards.
CGGTTTGACCGTTCCGCTGATCACCAAGGCCGACGGCACCAAGTTCGGTAAAACCGAGGGCGGCGCGGTATGGCTGGATCCGAAGAAAACCAGTCCGTACAAATTCTACCAGTTCTGGATCAACACCGCGGACGCAGACGTTTATCGCTTCCTGAAGTTCTTCACCTTCATGGACATTGCCGAGATCAATGCGCTGGAAGAAGAAGATAAGAACAGCGGTAAAGCGCCGCGCGCGCAGTACGTACTGGCAGAGCAGGTGACGCGTCTGGTCCACGGCGAAGAAGGCCTGGAAGCGGCTAAGCGCATTACCGAAAGCCTGTTCAACGGCAATCTGAGCGACCTGAGCGAAGCGGATTTCGAACAGCTGGCGCAAGACGGCGTGCCAATGATCGAAATGGAAAAGGGCGCCGATCTTCTGCAGGCGCTGGTGGATTCCGAGCTGCAGCCGTCTCGCGGTCAGGCGCGTAAAACCGTAGCCTCCAACGCGGTGACCATTAACGGTGAAAAACAGTCCGATCCGGAATATGTATTCAGCGATAGCGACCGCCTGTTCGGCCGCTACACCTTACTGCGTCGCGGTAAGAAGAATTACTGCCTGGTCTGCTGGAAATAAAAAATAAAACCAGGGCGTGGGAAACCACGCCCTTTTTTCTTTTTAGGGTTGTGGTAAGAAAATGAAGAACATCCTCGCCATTCAGTCTCACGTCGTGTTTGGCCATGCGGGCAACAGCGCCGCTGAATTTCCGATGCGCCGTCTCGGCGCCAACGTCTGGCCCCTCAATACCGTACAGTTCTCCAACCATACGCAATACGGCAAATGGACCGGCTGCGTCATGCCGCCTTCGCATTTGACCGAAATCGTGCAGGGGATTGCCGATATCGATAAGCTGCAGAGCTGCGATGCGGTACTGAGCGGCTATCTTGGTTCCGCCGAGCAGGGCGAACATATTCTCGGCATCGTGCGTCAGGTGAAAGCGGCGAATCCGGCGGCAAAATACTTTTGCGATCCGGTTATGGGGCATCCGGAAAAAGGCTGCATCGTCGCTCCTGGAGTGGCTGAATTCCACGTACGCTATGCGCTGCCGGCCAGTGATATCATCGCGCCGAATCTTGTCGAGCTGGAGATCCTGTGCGGCCATCCGGTGGCCAACGTTGATGAAGCCGTTAGCGCGGCCCGTGAGCTTATAGCACAAGGGCCTCAGGTAGTGCTGGTGAAGCATCTGGCGCGGGCGGGTATGAGTATGGATCGCTTTGAGATGTTGCTGGTGACGGCGGATGAAGCCTGGCATATCAGCCGCCCGCTGGTCGATTTTGGCAGCCGTCAGCCGGTCGGCGTGGGCGATGTGACCAGCGGCCTGCTGCTGGTTAAGCTACTGCAGGGCGCCAGCCTGCGCGACGCCCTTGAGCACGTCACTGCGGCAGTGTATGAAATCATGCTGGCAACAAAAAATATGCAGGAGTATGAACTGCAGGTAGTGGCGGCGCAGGACCGCATCGCCAAACCGGAACATTACTTCAGCGCAACGCAACTGTAAGCGCGATGGCATGCCCGCTTGCGGGCATGCCGATGATTTACTTCAGACCTTCCGCCGACAGCGCCGCCGCAACGGACGGACGCGCCGCGACATGCGCCATCCAGGCGCCAATATTAGCGTAAGCTTCCATATTCAGTTTCACCGCATAGCCCCAGCGCAGGACCGTAAACAGGTAGCCATCGGCGATGGTGAAGCGATGCCCATTCAACCACTGTTTATCCTGTAGCGCCTCATCGACATACTGTAGCTTTTTCTCCAGCAGGGCGCGCACCGTTGGCTTGTAGTCTTCCGGGGTGTCCGGACGGAACAGCGGAGTAAAGCCTTTATGTAGTTCGGTGGCGACGTAATTCAGCCATTCCAGCGTCTGATAGCGGGCAATGGTGCCCACTGGCGCCAGCAGCTGGCGGTCGGGCACGCGGTCGGCAATATACTGCATGATGGCCACACCCTCGGTCAGCAGCACTTCATCGTCAAGCAGCAGCGCGGGAACCTGCCCCTTAGGATTAATCAGCAGGTAGTCATCGCCGTTTTCGAGGCGTTTCTTCGCCAGGTCGACGCTATCGATGGTAAAGTCGAGGCCGCTTTCGCGCAGGGCGATATGAGAGGCAAGGGAACAGGCGCCGGGCTTGTAGAACAGTTTCATCAGTAACTCCTCGTGGCTGCAGTTTCCTGTATGTTAGTCCCCCGTGGGGCAAAAAAAAAGCCGCTAACAAACGTTAGCGGCCTAAATTTATTGGTTTTCCCGGAGCATTTAAGCGGTTGCGGTTTCGTGCGCTTTGGCGACAGCGTCGTCATCCAGCGTCATACGGTTTAGCTTCGGCGCGGTCAGCAGCATCAGGAAGGCGATGACTGCGGTCGCGATACCAATTTGCAGGAACACGTGGCCGTAAACATCCAGAGAAACCAGCGGGTCGGTCACGTTTTCCGGTACTGCCATCAGGTTAGCGATTTTACCTGCAATGATGGCGGCGCCTGCGGTGGTCAGGAACCAGCTACCCATGATGAAGCCCATCAGACGTTGCGGTACCAGTTGAGCAACCATTGCCAGGCCGAGGCCGGAAATCATCAGTTCACCGATACTCTGCAGCGCGTAGCTGAGGATCAACCAGTTGACGGAGACGATACCGGCATCGCTGGCGAATTTGGTACCCAGCGGCAGCACCAGGAAAGCGCCGGAGCACAGCACCATACCGATGGCGAACTTATGCGGCATCGGCAGGCGGTCACCCATCTTGTTATAAATCGCGGCCAGAATCGGGCTACCAATCATAATCCAGAACGGGTTCAGCGCCTGATACTGCTCAGGTTCGAACGCGATACCCAGAATCGAGTGCTCAACGTTACGGATCGCGAAGAAGTTCAGCGAGGTTGGCATCTGGCTGTACAGTACGAAGAATACAATCGCTTCAACCATCAGCAGGAAAGCAACGATCATTTTACGACGCGCCGCGCCCTGCAGCGCCATGGCTTCTTTAGCGAAGATGATAACGATGCCCAGTGCAATGACGCCCAGCGCCATACGTGCGATGCCCTGATTGTGCAGCAGCCAGGTGGCAATAGCGACCAGCACTACCACGCCGACGATGGTCGCCAGCAGTTTGCCGACATGCACCGGAGCGAAGTCAGGTTTGGAACCGTACTGTTTAACCCACTTCTGGCAGAAGGCGAAGTTAACCACGGTGATCAACATGCCCACGACGCTCAGCGCGAACGCCACGCTCCAGCCGAACTTCGCTGCCAGCCACGGCGTGGCGAGCATAGAGAAGAAGGAGCCGATATTGACGGACATATAGTACATGGTAAATGCACCGTCCAGACGCGGGTCGTTCTTGTCATAGCAGGTGGAGAGCAGGGAAGACGGGTTAGCTTTGAACAAGCCGTTACCGACGGCGATAGTCGCCATACCCATATAGACGATGGCGGCATCGTGACCGGACCAGGCAACCAGCGCATAGCCGATAGCCAGAACAATCGCGCCAAGCATAATGACGCGTTTGGTGCCAAGCACCTTGTCGCCGAGCCATCCGCCGATAGCGACCAGGCCATAAACCAGTGCACTAAAGGAAGAGAACAGGGTGATAGAATCCGCTTCCGACATACCCAGCTGTTTTACCAGGTAAACGGCCATGATCCCTTGCAGGCCGTAATAACCAAAACGCTCCCATAACTCAATGGAGAAGATGAGATAAAACGCTCTTGGTTGTTTGAAAGCGTTCAAACTCACGCTTTCTGCTGGTTTATTGTTTGCAGTTGACACATATACCTCTTTTTTTACATCCCATATTAACGGGGGCTGTTTGGGGCGCAATCCCGGAGGACCGCCGCCTTTATAGTTATTCTTGGAGGGAAAACGGCAAGTAATGTTCACTATCCTGCCCCATCAGGCAATAGCTTTGTAATACTCTGTTACACATAACTAAGCCACTATAATTAGCCAGTCATACAAATGTTATACAGAGTTAAATTTCACCTTTTCGTTAAACCTGATATTTTAATCTACGCCGGGCGGCCATTGTGGGGATAAAGGCGATATATTCTGCTTTTTGACCTTGAAGGCAGTGGGATGACCTATATTCCTAAAAATAAGCAGGCTATTCTCCTGGTGACTGAGGCTCTGATATTGAAATTGCTGGCTTTTTGCAGCATTTTCGCAACAGTAATTTAACGACGAGTTGCGTGGATGATCTTGATCACAAATACATAGAAAATTTTCAGCGGTAAAAAACGATTGCGCTGATTGCTGGTTATATAACCGCATAATTATCCATCTAAATGGCAAAAGTATGGAGTCATTGTCGGTGTGATTGATGAAAAATAGAACCATAACCACAGGTTAGGTTATGGCTCCGGGCGATCGTTGGTGAAAATAGCGGTGACTGACGAGGACGGTAATATTCAGCAGATATGCAAAAATCAGGACTCAACCTTCTCTTTATACTCGCACAAATCTTCTATCAGGCAGGAACCGCAGCGCGGTTTTCGCGCGACGCAAGTGTAACGGCCGTGAAGAATAAGCCAGTGGTGACAGTCAACTTTAAACTCCGCCGGAACCACCTTTAACAACTTTTCTTCGACTTGTTCAACGTTCTTACCGGGAGCAAATTGTGTCCGATTGCAAACGCGGAAGATATGGGTGTCGACGGCAATAGTCGGCCAGCCAAAAGCGGTATTCAGCACGACATTGGCGGTCTTACGACCGACTCCTGGTAGCGCTTCCAGCGCCGCCCGGTCTTCCGGCACCTCACCGTTATGTTTCTCCAGTAAGATGCGGCAGGTCTTAATGACGTTTTCGGCTTTACTATTAAACAAACCAATGGTTTTGATATAGGACTTCACGCCGTCAACGCCAAGCTCCAGCATCGCCGCCGGCGTATTGGCGACCGGATAGAGCTTCGCCGTCGCTTTGTTGACGCTAACATCAGTGGCCTGCGCTGACAGCAGCACCGCAATAAGTAGCTCGAACGGTGAGGTGAAATTGAGTTCAGTGGTTGGGTGCGGGTCGTTATCCCGCAGCCTGGTCAGGATCTCCAGGCGTTTGGCTTTATTCATCTTACGCTTTCCCTGTCACATCAGTTGGGGCGACGGAGACGGCCTGCGCCGCTTTCGCCTTACGCTGCTTAGTACGCTCATCGATGAGGTATTTTACCGCCAGCATCATACCGAGGCCAATGAAAGCGCCTGGCGGTAGCATCGCCAGCAGGAACGGCGTATCGGTATGGAAAACTTCAATGCGCAGGACTTTCGCCCAACTGCCTAATAAGCTATCGGCACCATCAAACAGCGTGCCATTACCGATTATTTCGCGCAGCGACCCCAGCACAAACATGGCGCAGGTCGCGCCCATACCAATGGAAAAACCATCGAGCGCTGACAGCGCCGGTCCTTTTTTGGCGGCGAACGCTTCGGCGCGCCCAACCACGATACAGTTGGTCACGATAAGCGGAATGAAGATACCCAGCGATTGATACAGGCCGAAAGCGTAGGCATTGATAAGCATTTGTACCACGCTGACTACCGAGGCGATAATCATCACGTAGATCGGAATACGGATCTCCGCCGGTGTCCAACGGCGCAGGCTGGAAATGGTGAGGTTGGTGAGCGTCAGCACCAGCGTGGTCGCCAGACCGAGGCCCAGGGCATTGGTAGCCGTCGAGGTAACCGCAAGCAGGGGACACATCCCCAGCAGCTGGACCAGCGCCGAGTTATTCTTCCACAACCCTTGAACAATGACGTCTTTTACTTCGCTCATGGCTTAGTCTCCGCAGGCGGTGAATTCAGGGATCTGCGCGGGCAGCGTTTGCGCATACAGTCCCGCGCGTTTAACGGCGTTTACCACCGCGCGTGGGGTAATGGTCGCGCCGGTGAATTGGTCGAAATCACCCCCGTCTTTTTTCACCGCCCAGTGGCTATCATTTTGGCCATGGATAACCTTGCCGCTGAAGTGGGTGATCCAGTCAGAAATACGCAGTTCAATCTTATCACCGAGCCCGGGGGTCTCATGATGCTCGGTGACGCGTGAGCCGAGAACGGTGCCTTTAAAGTCAGCTGCGACCAGAAGTTGAATCGCCCCGGAATAACCATCCGGCGCCGTGGCTTCCATCACCGCGCCGACCGGCGCATCGTTATGCTTTGCAATCCATACTTTATGCTGACCTTTGCCTAACTGCGGCGCGGTCACCAGATAACAGCTTTTCAGCAGATCGTTATTATAACTCTCCGCTGGCAGGACCTGATCGAACAGGGCCTTTTGCTGTAGCGCGGCCTGCTGCTCAATGGTGTTCTTGGTTAATTCATTGATGGCGGCCGTCAGTCCGGTAGAGCCAGCGGCAAAGAGCGCCAGCGTGATGCCGTGTTTACGCATGCTATTTAACATCGCGACTCCTCAACGGTGGCCATACACGCGCGGACGCGTGTAGTAGTCAATCAATGGGACGGTAATATTCGCCAGCAGCACGGCGAAGGCGACGCCGTCCGGATAACCGCCGAAGCTGCGGATTAGCCACACCAGTAAACCTGCCAGCGCGCCGAAAATCAGGCGTCCGCGGTTGGTAGTGGATGCCGTCACCGGATCGGTAAGGATAAAGAACGCTCCAAGCATGGTGGCGCCGGAAAGCAGATGCATCTGCGGCGATGCCAGGCTTTCCGGTGAGAAAATCCAGCCGAGAGTGGCACAAACGGCAAGGCTTAACAGGAAGCTTACCGGAATATGCCAGCGAATGGTTTTTTGCCAAAGCAGGAACAGACCGCCAGCCAGCCAGGCGAGGTTAACCCACTGCCAGCCGAGACCAGCCAGTTGGCCGCCGTAAATTGGATACTGTAGGATCTCTTTTGCGCTGTGTCCGGCATGCAGGGACGTTTTAAACGTATCCAGCGGCGTGGCCTGACTGATACCGTCGATTCCCATACGCAGGCTGTTCATATCGCCGCCGCTGGCGGTATGGCCGCTGAAAATAACCTGCAGCGCATCCATAAAACCAGGCACCTGAGCGGCAATCTCATGCGGTGGTAACCAGGAGGTCATCTGCACCGGGAAAGAGATCAGCAGAACAACATAGCCGATCATCGCCGGGTTAAAGGGGTTATGCCCTAATCCGCCGTACAGTTGCTTGGCAATCACCACCGCAAAGGCGGTGCCTAACACCACCATCCACCATGGCGCCAGCGGCGGAATACTGACGGCCAGCAACAGCCCGGTCAGCAGGGCGGAGTTATCCGCAAGGGTTGCCGCAATATTTTGTTTGCGCAACTTGAGAATAGCCGCTTCGGTTCCCCATGCGGTGAAGGCCGCGAGGATAATCTGCAACAGGGTACCCCAGCCGAAAAACCAGCTCTGGACGATAATACCAGGGATCGCCGCCAGCAGCACCAGTAGCATAATTCGCGAGGTCTGGCGCTGGTTGTGGGTATAAGGGGAGCTTGCAATTCTGAAAACCATTTATTCCTCGTTAACTGCCTGCTGTGTTGCTTTACGCGCCTGAACGCGAGCGATAGCTGCCGCGACGGCCGCCTTACGCGGATCGTCATTGGCGGCATCCGGCGCGGATTGTTGTTCTGCTTGTTGTGCGGCCTTTCGCGCTTTGGCACGGGCGATAGCGGCCTCAACGGCGGCTTTACGCGGGTCGACCACGGGGGCAGCCTCAACCAGTGTTTCACTTTCGGCAGAAGGTGCTGCGCTTTCAACTTGCTGTGCGGCCTTACGCGCTTTTGCACGGGCGATAGCGGCTTCAACGGCGGCTTTACGCGGGTCGACCGCGGGGGCAGCCTCAACCGGTGTTTCACTTTCGGTAGAAGTTGCGACGTTCTCAACCTGCTGTGCGGCCTTACGCGCTTTGGCACGGGCGATAGCGGCTTCAACGGCGGCTTTACGCGGGTCGACCGCGGGGACAGCCTCAACTGGTGTTTCACTTTCGGCAGAAGGTGCGACGTTCTCAGCCTGCTGCGCGGCTTTGCGCGCTTTGGCACGGGCGATAGCGGCCTCAACGGCCGCTTTGCGCGGATCGCTTGCTTCGGCTGTTGATTCAACAGCGGCTTGCTGTTCGGCTTTGCGCGCCCGAGCCTCGGCTTTACGCGCTTCGCGGGCGGCAATCGCTTCGCTGTTGTCCGGTTTGCTGCCGGACTGAATGACAATCGGCTGCGCCGCGTCACGCTGCTTATCGCGTACGCGGGCCAGCGCGGCGTTAATGGCATCCTGATCTTTCGCCGCCGGTTGTACGGCTGCTTTTTTGTGCCGCTCCTGACGCGCGGCTTTTTCACGTTCAAGACGTGCCTGTCGCGCTTCAAAACGAGCTTTCGCTTCGGCGGCGCGCTGTTCTTCCAGGCGAATGGCGGCTATTTCCGCTTTTTCCTGGCGGAAATATTGCACCAGCGGAATATTGCTGGGACAAACCCAGGCGCAGGCGCCGCATTCGATGCAGTCCGCTAAGTTATGCGTGGTGGCTTTATCGTGCTGCTGGCCTTTACTAAACCAATACAGCTGCTGGGGGAGTAGATCTGCCGGGCAGGCATCAGCGCAGGCGCTGCAGCGGATACAGCCTTGCTCTTCCTGCGTTTCGCCCATCTCAGTTACCGACGGCGCCAGCAGACAGTTAGTGATTTTCACGACAGGAACGTCAAGCCAGGGCAGAGTGAAGCCCATCAGCGGGCCGCCCATAATGACCATCGGCTCCGCGCTGGCGCAGAAGCCGGCATCGCTCAGCAGATGACGCACCGGCGTACCCAGGCGCGCCCAAACGTTGCCCGGACGACTAATCGCTTCGCCGGTTAAAGTGACGACGCGCTCGGTTAACGGCTCGCCGTCGATAACCGCGCGTTTAACAGCATAAGCGGTGCCAACGTTCTGCATCAGAACGCCAATATCGGAGGAGCGGCCGCCGTGCGGCACCTGCTTACCGGTAAGAATTTGCGTGAGCTGCTTCGCGCCGCCGGAGGGATATTTCGTTGGGATCACCCGCAGCGCTATGCCATGGGCGTCGGATAATACCGCGCGCAGCATGGAAATGGCCTGTGGTTTATTATCTTCGATACCAATCAGCACCTGTTTGGGCTGCAAAATATGCGCAAGGATGCGGATCCCTTCAACGACCTGCGCCGCGCAGTCCTGCATCAGGCGATCGTCGGCGGTGATATAGGGTTCGCATTCCGCGGCATTGATAATCAGGGTGTCGATTTTATCACCGCCGCCGCGCAGTTTTGTTCCCGTGGGGAAGCCGGCGCCGCCTAGCCCAGCAACGCCAAACTGGTGGATACGCTCGATCAGTTCTTCACGCGATTTGTTGTGGTAGTCGCTCCAGCCGTCGCGCTCGATCCAGCAGTCATCGCCATCGGCGTCGATAATAACGCTCAGTTCCGCCAGCGCGGAAGGATGGGCGGTCGAGTGAGGCTCGATGGCCGTCACCGTCCCGGAAGTTGGGGCATGGACCGGCAGCATTCTGCCAAAACCGCGGGTCAACGGTTGGCCGCGCAGAACCTTATCGCCCGGTTGTACGCACAGTTCGCCTTCAGCACCGATGTGCTGCTTCAGCGGAATGACGAAACGCTGCGGCAGAGGAACCTGACGCAGCGGCGTGCCGTTGGACTGAGTTTTCATTTCCGGCGGATGAATACCGCCGTTGAAATCCCAGATCTTGTCTTTTCGGAAAGCGGAAAATAACTTAAACATGTTGTTCCACAGGAATATTGCGTACTGGGATGGTTTGCAGGTCCCATTTCCAGGTTTCGGTGGTCTGGGCGACTGGACGCAGGTCAATACACTGAGTCGGGCAGGGGGCCACACAGAGATTACAGCCGGTACACAGGTCGCTCATTACCGTATGCATGGCGCGGGTCGCGCCAACGATGGCATCGACCGGACAGGCCTGAATACATTTGGTGCAGCCAATGCAGTTGGCTTCATCAATCACCGCCAACATGCGAACCGGCTCTTGCTGCTGCTCGTCGCCGTCAATAGGCTGCGGATCGACATTCAATAACGCGGCGATTTTTAACATGACTGCTTCGCCGCCGGGGGCGCAGCGGTTGATTTTTTCACCCTGGGTGCCTACGGCTTCCGCGTAGGGACGGCAGCCCGGAAAACCGCACTGACCGCATTGGCTTTGCGGCAGCAGTTCATCAATTTTTTCTACCACCGGGTCGTCTTCCACCGCAAAACGGCGCGACGCGTATCCCAGTATTAAGCCGAAGATCAGCCCGAGCAGGCTGATGGCGATCACGGCTATCCAGACAGCGCTCATTACAACTTCACCAAACCACTAAAGCCCATGAATGCCAGTGACATTAATCCAGCGGTCACCAGCGCAATCGCGTTACCGCGAAACGGCGCGGGAACATCGGCAACCACCAGGCGTTCGCGAATGGCGGCGAATAACACCATCACCAGCGAGAAACCGACGGCAGCGGCGAAACCGTACAGCGCGGACTGCAGGAAATTATGCCCGAGGTTAATATTCAGCAATGCCACGCCCAGCACCGCGCAGTTGGTGGTGATTAACGGCAGGAAGATCCCCAGCAGACGATACAGCGCCGGACTGGTTTTACGGACCACCATCTCGGTAAATTGCACCACCACTGCGATGACCAGGATAAAGGCCAGGGTGCGCAGATAAACAAGGTTCAGCGGGATAAGGATCCAGGTATCAATCAACCAGGCGCAAATCGAGGCCAGCGTCATCACGAAGGTGGTGGCCAGTCCCATCCCCATAGCGGTTTCCAGCTTTTTGGAAACCCCCATAAACGGGCACAATCCAAGAAACTTCACCAGCACGAAGTTATTAACAAGGACAGTACCGACAAAGAGCAGTAAATAATCAGCCATTATTGGACCTGAAACGAAAAAAAGCCGCCTATTATCGAATAAATCGATACCGGCGACAACAGGTGAACTGTGTGGTTATTACGGATTGACGAAGGTCCGCTTAACCCGCGCAGAGCGTCGAAAATAGGGCGCAAACAACGCTGCGGCAAGCAACGGAAACAACAGCTGGCGCATGGCCAGAAGATCCGAAATCGGCGAAAAAGCAAACGCCTTAATCGCCAGCAGCAGAGAAATAAGCAGCCAGATAATGTAGTGCTTAGGTACCACCGCGCGGCGTTTGAAAAAAGCGATTGACAGCCACAGGGTATAATACCACATCGCGACGGCGAACAGCAGGGAAGCCAGCCATAGCGCCAGGTGGCCGAAGCTCATTGCTTTCAGCAATGCCCAGGTCTGCGGCGCCATCAGCGCATTCGCGTACAGTAGTAATGATAGAGAGGTGCTGAACAGCGCGAGCAGTAACCACGCCAGCGGCGCCAGTAGCCACCCGCCGATACGTTCTGCAGATTGAGAGGACATCGTAACCCCCGGATTCAACGCCAGTTAGTTAATTTCAGGGCGGGAAGTATAAGCAACTGGCGTGAATGATAACAGCCTTTATTGCACGTAACGCCATACCGACTTCGGCACCTGGCCTACATCGAACAGTTTTCCGCCAGAGACTAACTCGGCGCGGCGGTGATCGGCGGCGCGATACATGTTGACGATTTCATTGGTGTCAGAGAGAGAATAGTTAAGATGATCAAAAAGTTTTTCCAGGCTTTCCAGCGAACTAATTTTGCGGAATTTTAATAAATAATCCTGTACGGTCATTTGTGTATCCATTTAATAATCGGAATTAAGTCGAATATTACCAATTTTCTGTAAACCGTGTTTCAACTAACAGCGCCTTCTTGATGGGCCGGCGGAATTATTTCGGTTGCCAATACTAAAAACAAGAACTGATTAGGGTCCTGGCATCGTAAAAAGAAATTTAAGAATATTCTACAACCAGATCAGGCGCCGGACGGCGCCTGGGAGGGAAGATTAACGCTGTTCGCCTCGGCTGGCAATAACGTTTTGATACCAGAAATAACTCTTTTTTCGTTTGCGAGCGCGGTTCTGCTGGTGATCGACGTAGACAAAACCGTACTGCTTCTGATAACCGTTGAGCCAGCTTAGCAGGTCAATAAAGGACCACGGGTAAAAACCACGGACATCCGCACCTAATGCTATTGCTTTTTCCAGCGCATTAATGTGGCTACTCAGATAGTCAATTCGCGGATCGTCGACAATTTCACCGTCAATTATCGGATCTTTTGCCCCCAAACCATTTTCGGTGATATAGATTGGGATATCGCCATAGCGCTCTTTTATCATCATGATGCCGTCGGTTAATCCCTGCGGCCAAATTTCCCAACCCCATTCAGTATAAGTACTTTGCGGATTGCGGACGAAATAAAATAATCCATCTACGCCGGACTCGCCGACGCCTGGACCCTCCTGCGGCGTGGCGGAGACCGTCTCCCGACGGTAATAATTCAGGCCAATAAAATCACAGCGGTTTTCCTTAAGCAGCGCATCATCGCCCGGGGCGAAGCGCGGTACATTCCACAGCGCCTGAGCCTGACGAAGCAAATCGTCTGGATAGACGCCTTTCAGTACCGGATCGTAGAACCAGTGGGTATGAATAGCATCGGCCAACGCGGTGGCCTTAATATCCTCCGCGCTTTGCGTCAACGGCGTATGGGGCTGCAGGACATTAACGAAACCAATCTGACCGTCAATGTTCATTTCACGAAAGCTCTTAACGGCCAACGCGTGGGCGATAAAGACATGGTGACAGGCCTGGATGGCGCGCGCCGGGTCGCGTACCGCCGGTGGGTGGCAGCCATTTATATAACCGTGGCCAATAAATACGATAGTTTCGTTAAAGGTGGCCCACAGTTTGACCCTGGAACCGAAGCGCTGATAGCACAGACGTGCGTATTCAGCGAAGGCTTCCGCGGTGCTGCGGGCCTCCCAACCGCCTTCGTCCTGCAATGCCTGCGGCAAATCCCAGTGATAAAGGGTGATCATCGGTTCGATATTGTGCGCCAGCAGTTCGTCGATCAGATCGCTGTAAAACTGTACGCCGGGTTCATTGACTTCGCCGCGGCCACGAGGCAATAACCGTGGCCAGGAGATAGAAAAGCGGTAGCTTTGGAGCCCCATTTCCGCCATCAGGGCGACATCTTCACGAAAACGATGGTAGTGATCGACTGCGATATCGCCATTGGTACCCTGAAAGGTGGTTCCCGGCTGGTGCGAGTAGATATCCCAAATAGAAGGGCCTTTGCCATCGGCATCGTGCCCGCCTTCAACCTGGTAGGCGGCCGTTGCGGCCCCCCAGAGAAAATCTTGCGGAAATGCGGCCATCAAAAAAACTCCTTATCAAGTGATAAAGAGAGTGTATTGAATGGCGCGACAAATCTGCAACCGGTTTCTGAAACCGGTTGCAGATTTGCGGCGAGTATCACTTTTTGCCGTTACTTTGCCTGAACGGTGCTGGCCGGAGGCGGGGACTGATAATCATCGATTTGATGCGCAACCACCAACAGCACAGCCGAAACGCCAAAAACAACCCAACCAATAAGTTCTACAATGCGGGTAAAAACAGTCGTCATAATTCTAAAGCAGAAAGTTAAAATGGACTGAAATGTTACTAAACCGCGGAAACAACGCAAGTACTACCGCCCATGCATTGCGCAAATGGCGCAAAGATGAACACCGTACACTGATAAGTGGAAGATTGCGGTTTATAGTTAAAGTCATGTTGCCTGTGAGGATGACGCCATGAGTGATGCTATACGGGTAGGGCTGATAGGCTACGGTTATGCAAGCAAGACATTTCATGCGCCTCTGATTTCCGGTACGCCGGGTATGGCGCTGTCGGCTGTGGTCAGTAGCGACGCGCAGAAAGTGCTGGCAGACTGGCCGGCGACCCAGGTGGTGGCTTCCGCGAATTCGCTCTTTGCTGACCCCGATATCGATCTCATTGTCATTCCGACCCCCAACGATACTCATTTTCCGCTGGCGCGAGCGGCGCTGGAGGCGGGCAAACACGTCATTGTTGATAAGCCTTTTACCGTGACACTGTCACAAGCGCGTGAGTTGGATGCCATCGCCAGAAGCCGTGGGCGTCTGTTATCAGTATTTCACAACCGGCGTTGGGATAGCGATTTTCTTACACTGAAGGCCTTGATTGCCGCTGGGGAATTGGGAGAGGTCAGTTACTTTGAATCACATTTCGATCGCTATCGTCCGCAAATTCGCGATCGCTGGCGTGAGCTAGGCGGCCCTGGCAGCGGTATCTGGTATGACTTAGGCCCTCATCTGCTGGATCAGGCGGTCAATCTGTTTGGCCTGCCGGTGAGTATTGCCGTCGATCTGGCGCAGCAGCGCCCCGGCGCTCAGGCGACGGATTATTTCCACGCGGTGTTAATTTATCCGCAACGACGCGTGATTTTGCACAGTACGCTGCTGGCGGCGGCGGAAACGGCGCGTTATATCGTCCATGGTTCACGAGGAAGCTATGTGAAATATGGTCTCGATCCGCAGGAAGAGCGTTTGAAAAGCGGCGAGCGGCTGCCGCAAGAGGATTGGGGCTACGATATGCGCGACGGCATATTGACCCGTGTTGAAGGTGAAGAGCGCGTCGAGGAAACCTGGCTGACGCTGCCGGGAAATTATCCCGCTTATTATGCGGCGATCCGCGATGCGCTCAACGGCAGCGGTGAAAACCCGGTACCCGCAAGCCAGGCGATTCAGATTATGGAACTGATTGAGCTGGGGATTGAATCGGCACGGCACCGGACGGCGCTGTGCCTGATTTAACCGCTTACTCCGCCTGTGCGGCGGAGCTTTGACTTAATGAGCCTGCAGGACGCGTTGCATTAGTGCCTCTTTTTCCTGACGACTCAGGAACGCCAGCTCCAGACCGTTAATTTGCGCCTGGCGGATCTGCGCACGGCTGAGGCCTGCCGCCGGTGCGGCGACATTGTACTCATGAATGATATCCACACCCTGTACCGCCGGATCATCGGTGTTAATGCAGGCCAGAACGCCGTGATCGAGGAAGGTCTTCAGCGGGTGCTGCGCCAGTGAGGCGACGGTACTGGTCTGGATGTTTGATGTCAGGCAGGATTCAATGCCAATACGTTCAGCGGCGAGGAAGTCCATCAGCTTCGGATCCTGCACCGCTTTCACCCCGTGACCGATACGTTCGGCGCCCAGTTCACGAATAGCCTGCCAGATACTTTCCGGCCCGGCGGCTTCACCTGCGTGGACGGTAATACGCCAACCCGCGTCACGTGCGCGGCGGAAATGATCCATAAACAGCGCGCCAGGGAATCCCAGCTCATCGCCAGCCAGATCCAGCGCGGTGATACCATCGCGATGGGCCAGCAGGGCGTCGAGTTCTTCTTCACAGGCCGCTTCGCCGAAGGTGCGGCTCATGATGCCAATCAGACGCGCTTCGACGCCAAAATCACGGCAGCCCTCACGTACTCCGGCAATCACCGCTTCGACGACGCCGGCGACCGGCAACTGATGGGTCATCGCCATATAACGCGGAGAAAAGCGCAGCTCAACGTAGTGCAGGCCGTTGCGCGCGGCGTCTTCAACGTTTTCCCAGGCAACACGCCGGCAGGCTTCCAGAGAAGCCAGCACCTTCACGCCCCAATCGAGTTTCGCCAGGAAGCTGACCAGGTCTGGTTCATTGCTGGTGACCTGCACATGCGGACGCAGCGTTTCAAGCGTGTCTGCCGGGAGAGTAATATTGAACTGGCGGCCAAGATCGAGAATGGTTTGGGCACGGATGTTGCCGTCAAGATGGCGGTGAATGTCAGTTAAAGGCAAAGTTGAATCAATCATGGACGCACTCGTTTTTTAGTTGAAGTGCACGACATTATACATCAGCAGCGGAACTGTTTAAAAGTAGGGAAAAAATCCTGTTGATACAGAGAGATGACTTGAACAAAGTCTGTTTTTGCGCAAATAAAGAGCCATTTTTTCTTTTTGTTGCGCAATTCGGCTGATGGACTGCCCGCCACAAAACTAACTGCGGGCCGCCTGAATATCCGGATGAGCGTTTAATAATTTTGCGATTAAAATGGCAGAATCATATTTTCCATATGCAATAACGTATTATCTTTTGACCAGTAATGGCGCGTTTTTTCATTAAGATCAACCACCCACTTGAATACCCCTGCATTTGCCAGTTCAGCGCAATAGATATCAAAAGGGGTGATACCGCTAAAGTGGCGTCGCGCAGCTTCTCGGGTAAGCGTTCTGCAGGCCTGCGAGTTAACACGCAGCAACTTTCTGTTGCTTTTCAGGGAAACGAAAGTATCTGATGACATAACAAAATTCACATTCCCGGTAGCGACAAAATAAATGTAATAAGAGACATTATTTTCAATAAGTACTTCAGTAAATGAAATAAAATCCGCATCAGTACGTACTCGCTCAAAAATGGTTCTGAGCAAATCCAGAAGCTCCATGGTTTTCCTTGTGGGCGTGAGACGGCTTCATATACGGTTGGTGTATATAAAACGTTCACATATCTATTTATTATAATGCTAATTATATAGGCTTAATTTTAATGTGTGTAATGGTGTTGGAACAGTGTTTCAAGTGTTACAAAATATTGCTTCAGCGTCAGATATCGCTGTTGAGCTGGCAGGGAGTAAAACAGCGCGGCGACTTATCAATAGCATTTCGCTATTAGTCATAGAGAATCAGTATTTAATCTTAATATGCCGCTTTTATATAGTGTCACGGACTACTATTCCTGCCATCGTTAGCAGGCTATTTTATAAAGGACGCTGGAAAAATGGCATTTACTCTGAAAAATTTGACGCATTCATTGGTTTTCGCTGGCGCATTGCTGCTGGCAGGCTGTGGGCCAAAAGATCAGGATCCGAATCATATTAAAGTGGGGATTAGCGCGGGGATCGACCAGCAAGTCTGGGCGGTGGTGCAAAAGGTCGCCAAACAAAAATATAACCTCGATGTCGAGGTGGTGACTTTCAATGACTTCGTCCTGCCAAACGAGGCGCTGAACAATGGCGATCTCGATATCAATGCTTTCCAGCATAAACCCTATCTGGATAAACAGATTCAGGAGCGCGGCTATAAGCTGGTAGATGTCGGTACCACATTTGTCTATCCGATAGCCGCTTATTCAAAGAAAATCACCGCCATTTCACAGCTTCCGGACGGCGCCCAGGTGGCGGTGCCTAACGACCCAACCAACCTTGGACGCTCACTGTTATTGCTGGAGAAGCAGGGGCTCATCACTCTGAAAGAGAGGGTTGGCCTGCTGCCAACCGCGCTGGATATCGTGAAAAACCCGAAGAAGCTGAAAATCGTCGAGATTGAAGCGCCGCAGCTGACCCGCGCGCTGGATGATAAACAGGTGACCATGGCTATCATTAATACCACCTTTTCCAGCCAGATTGGCCTGTCGCCGACGCGCAATGGTCTGTTCATTGAGGATAAAAATTCGCCGTACGTCAATATCTTCGCCAGCCGTGAAGATAATAAAGACAGCGCAAAGGTAAAGAACCTGGTGAAAGCCTATCAGACCGACGAAGTCGCCAATGCCGCCGCCGAATTGTATAAAGGTGATGCGGTGAAAGGTTGGTAGCTATTCTTCCCTCGCGGTCTGGCCCTGCGTATCCAGCACCTGAGTTAACACGCGCCGCGCATTAGCGGCGCAGTCAATGTCATCCGGCTTCTGTTGTATCTCATCAATAACGCTTACCAGCTGCGCTTTGCTGTGCGCGAGTTTCTGTTCCAGTTTTTCAATATCCGCCACTTTTTGTTGCAGGGTGGTGAGAAGCGTTTGTCGGTCCCAGTGGTTGAGATCGGACGGTAACAGGGCGGCGATTTCTTCAAGAGTAAATCCCGTCGCCTGAGCGGTAGTAATC
Organism: Klebsiella sp. PK01; assembly: GCF_057624675.1. Lineage (NCBI taxonomy): Bacteria > Pseudomonadati > Pseudomonadota > Gammaproteobacteria > Enterobacterales > Enterobacteriaceae > Klebsiella > Klebsiella sp. PK01. The sequence continues at coordinate 673,057 of NZ_JBYEZM010000001.1, read as the reverse complement.
AATCCCAGCACCACCAGCGCCTCTTCCGGGTAGCTGCGATAGCCATTGGCTTTACGCTGCACGGTTTTGAGGATCCCGGCGCGCTCGTAATAACGGATCCGCGAAGGCGTAAGGCCGCTGCGTTTTGCCAGAGTACCGATGTTCATTTTTATTCCTCATAAGCTGCTTGACCTTAAACTTAACTTTAAGGTTATGGTTTGTCCAGTACACTGACTGGAGCCCTGACATGAAACTCTTTACTCCGCTGCGACTGGCCTCTGGCGTCGTCATTAACAACCGCATCGCTAAAGCGGCGATGGAAGAAAATATGGCCGATGCCGATCATGCGCCGTCAACGGAATTACTCACTCTCTATAAGGCCTGGGCGCAGGGGGGCGCCGGGGTGATTATTACCGGCAATGTGATGGTGGACGCCAGGGCGATGACCGGCCCGGCGGGCGTGGTGCTGGAAGATGAACGACATCTCGACAGGTTCCGCGCCTGGTCGCAGGCGGCGCGGGCGAATGGCGCGCAGGTGTGGATGCAGATCAATCATCCTGGGCGACAGATGCCTGCGGGCCTGGGACAGACGACGCTGGCCCCTTCGGCGTTGGCGCTGGATCTTGGGTCGCAATCTTCGCGCTTTCGCCTGCCGCGGGCCATGGATGAGAAGGATATCGCCGATGTGACGCGACGGTTCATCACCACCTCCCGGTTAGCGGAACGCGCTGGATTTCACGGCGTCGAAATCCATGCCGCCCACGGTTATTTGCTGAGCCAGTTCCTCTCGCCGCTCAGTAATCAGCGCACCGATCGATATGGCGGGAGCATTGAAAATCGCGCCCGTCTACTGCTGGATATCGTGCGCGGCGTACGCGAGACGGTGGCGGCGGATTTTACCGTTGTGGTCAAACTCAATTCAGCGGATTTCCAGCGCGGCGGCTTTTCGATTAACGATGCGAAGAGGGTGGTGCAAATGCTGGCGGAAAGCGGCGTCGATCTGGTCGAACTTTCCGGCGGCAGCTACGAAGCGCCGGCGATGATGGGCGCCATGCGCGATGAGCGGACGCTGGCGCGGGAAGCTTACTTCCTGCAGTTTGCCGAGCAGATCGCCGAAGTGGCGACGATTCCTTTAATGGTCACCGGCGGCGTGCGGCGGCGTGAAGTGGCGGAAAGGGTGGTGAATAGCGGGGTTGCGCTGGTGGGCATCGCCACGGCGATGGCGATTGTCCCCAGTCTGCCGCAGTACTGGCGTGAGGGGGAGTTCGATGCGCCACTGCTGCGTCAGGGTAACTGGAAGAACAAGGCCATTGCCGCCACCGCGCATATGGCGGCGGTGAAATATCAGCTGCAGCGGCTAAGCCGCCATCGCGCGGCGCGGCCGCAGGTCTCACCGCTATGGGCGCTGCTGACGGCGCAACTGACGGCGAAACGGCAGGCTAAACGTTATCGGCGCTGGATGGCGGGAAAGTAATGACAGCCGGTAGCGTGCTACCGGCCCCTCGCGTCACTTTTGAATCAGATAGCGGATTGTCGGCCCGTCCTGCTGAATATCCAGCACGGTGTAGCCGTGATTTTTAGCATCGTGCGGGATGTTGTTGATTGACTGCGGACAGTCGCTCACCACTTCCAGTATTTCCCCTTTTTTTAGTGCCGGCATCGCTTCAAGCGTGGCCACGGCTGGGTAGGGGCAAGGTTCGCCAACCATATCGAGGCGGTAATCAGGAACGATCTCTTTCATGCGGTTTCCTTAATACGGGTCGCCGAAGTGTTTTTCTGGCGAAAGAAGTGTTTTTCCCAGGTGATGACCAACATCAGCGCGATAAACAGCAGCAGGTAGGTGATAAGCAGGCCGCCGAACGGACCAAAAGTCGTCAGCAGGTTAATCTTATCCCAGTTGGTGGCAAGCGTCGGCGATAAATCATCCCAGAAGTAAGCCAGCAGGGTGGAGCCGATAACGTTGCCTAACCCGACCCACCAATAATGTACCTGGCCTTCAACGGCGCGATACATCCAACCGGTTTCGCAACCACCGGCCAGTACGATGCCAAAACCGAACAGCAGGCCGCCAATTACCGCGTTTGGCCCGGCCCACATGATTTTGGGCTCCATGCCGAGCTGCACATAGCTAAAGATACCGATAGCGCTGGCCGCCATCCCGAAGATGATTGCTTTGGCCATATAGGTGCGTCCGGTCACCCACATATCGCGAAAGGCGGAGGTGAAACAGATTTGCGCTCGCTCGATGAGCAGGCCAAAAGCAACGCCGAACAGCAGGGCTAGGCCTAGTTTAGGCTGATTGGCGGCGGTCAGTAGCCCCCAGCCGATCATAGCGACAAATACCAGCATTCCCAGACGAAAGCGGCGACGCGCCTGCGCGGGTTTTTGAGTTAACGGTGAGGCCGCGAAGACTTTCTCAATTTTGACCGGGATACGGAAAACAGGCAGCAGCGTAAAGCGCGCGCCGAACCAGGTCCCGATAGCGGTGGCGATGGCGAAGAACCATGCGTGCAGGGAAAACTGCGGGATCCCGGTGAAGAAAGCCGCCAGGTTACAACCCATTGCCAGCCGGGCGCCGAAGCCAGCGATAATGCCGCCGGCCAGCGCCTGGAAAATGCGAATGCGGCTACGCGGCATCCGCAGCTTGACGTTATTCGCCCACAGCGCGGCGGCCAGGCAGCCGCCAAACATGCCAAGGATCATCATGCCGTCGATACGCGTTAACGGCGTACCTTCGAGATGAATTAATTGGTAGTAACCCCAGTTTTCGGCCGGAACGCCCATCATCTGCAGCAATTGGCCGCCCCAGCGGGTAAATTCGCCGGTGACTGCCCAGAATGTACCGGTAATGCCAAAATAGTAAGTAGAAAGAATACCGGCGGCGATCACCGCAGGCGCTGGCGCCCAAAACTTAATTAGCCAGGCTTGTTTGAATTGTTGCCATGTCATAGAAATGCCTCTGAACTCAGAAGGTAATTCGCCCCGAAAGGGCTTGAAGAGCCGCGATAATACGCCGCTTAGCTTTCAGAATCACTCGACGAGATCAAAAGCGGGAAGAATGCCTCATGAAAAAGGCCGCCAGTCAGGGCGGCCTTAAATCAACAACGCTGGAATTAATTAAAGCCCAGGCGAATAAGATTCAATGGGCAATACAATTCATGGCTACCGTCTAATTCTACGCAGTCACTGCGGCGCAGCTGTTCGCTGTTTTTATTGGCGCCATGAATAGCCTTAATCACTCCCGTCGCGCCGCTGTCGGCCACCATGACCCGGCTGCCGGCATCAATAGCATTACGGTTACGATCGTAGGTTTTCATCATTTCCTCCTCTGCATTGTCATTCGGACGTGATTGTTTCGCGTTGTTTTAATACTCCTGTGTGGTTAAAAAGTTTTTGAGATATATCAAAATTATTTTAATTGAGGGCGCAATGACCGCAGAGCGGCAATCAATCCTTGAACCCCTTTCTCAAGCTTCACCCGCGGGCATCCGGCATTTAGCCTGATGAAACCGTTACCCTCTTCGCCATAGGTATAACCCGGCATGATCGCGAGTTTTTGCTCTTCAATCAGCGCTTTTTGCAGCGCGCGATCGTCGATACCGAGTGGACGCAGATCGATCCACGCCAGATAGGTGGCCTGTGGCGGCTGCCAGTTTAGCTGCGGGAAGGCCTGATTCAGCTGCCCGGCGATATAGCGCATGTTTTCCTGCAGATAATCGCGTAGCGCATCCAGCCATGGCGCGCCCTGACGATAGGCGGCGATATGCGCGACCAGCGCCGGAACCGACGGAGAAGATAGTCCATCGCGGCCTTTCAGCGCTTGCAGATAGCCATCGCGCGAAGCAGTATCGGCGATGAGCCCATAGGCGCCGGTAAATGCCGGGATATTGAAGCTTTTTGAGCCCGACGTGAACAGCGCCCAGGGGCCCTGCGCAACGGCGCACCAGGGGGTATGATGGTGTTCGCCCCAGGTCATATCCATATGAATTTCATCGCTAATAACCCGGACGTTATGCTTCGCGCACAGCTGCGCCATGGTGGTCAGTTCATCGCGGCTCCAGACTTTGCCCGTCGGATTGTGCGGGCTGCACAGCAGCAAAATGCGGTTGTCGGGATGGGCGAGCGCGGCTTCCAGTTCGTTCATATCGCAACGCCACTCACCCTCATCAAGCTTGAGCGCCACCGGGGCAATGCGGCGCTGGTTGCCGTCGATAGTTTTGTAAAACGCGTCGTAAGCCGGAGTATGGACCACGATGCCGTCCCCCGGATTCGACCATTGCCGAATCATTTCGGCCACCATGTAGATAACCGACGGGCCGTAAACGATGGCGTCGTGGTCGATGGGGCTATGAAAACGGCTGGCGAACCAGTGGCTGACGGCCCCGAGAAATTCGTCGTTTTTCCAGCGGCTATAGCCAAAAACGCCGTGCGCCAGGCGCTGGCTGACGGCGTCGATAATACAAGGGGCGGTAGCGAAATCCATATCAGAGATAGTGAACGGCAGGAGGTCGGCGGCGCCGAAACGGTCGGCAACGTAATCCCATTGGGTGCACCAGGTACCGTGGCGATCGACTGGCGTGGCAAAATCAAACATCTGAACGTCCTTCGAAAATGCCCCCTACGCGTGGAAGGGGGCGTATGTTTAGGCCTGAACGGTATTCATCAGGGTGGCCATTTCATCTTTTACCGACTGAACCTGTGGGCCGATGACCACTTGCAGGTTGTGATCGTTAAGCTGGACCACGCCGATTGCGCGGTTGGCTTTCAGCGCGGCGGTATCGACTTTGCTCATGTCGTTCACCGACAGGCGCAGGCGGGTAATGCAGTTATCGAGCGTGACAATATTGTCGGCACCGCCGAGCGCGGCCAGAATCGCCGGCACGTTATAACCTGATTTGCCAATCGTTCCGGCAACCGCTTTTTCGATGTTAGTCGCCGTTTCGATATCGCGGCCCGGCGTTTTCAGATTGAAGCGGGTGATAGCGAAACGGAAGATACCGTAGTACACCGCGAACCAGATGGCGGCGACAACCGGCACCATATACCACTTGGTCGACAGCCCGTGCAGGATGCCAAAGACCACGAAGTCGATAATGTTGCCGTCGGTGTTGCCGATGGTGACGCCAAGTACCGCCATGATAGTGAAACCAAGGCCGGTCAGCAGGGCGTGGATGACGTACAGTACCGGCGCGACGAACAGGAACAGGAATTCCAACGGTTCAGTGGTACCGCCGACTACGCAGGCAATGACGCCAGAAATGAGCAGCCCTTTAATTTTATGACGGTTTTCTGGGCGGGCGCAGTGGTACATCGCCAGCGCCGCGCCGGGCAGGCCGCCGAGGAAGGCTGGCATTTTACCCTGTGACAGGAAGCGGGTCGCGCTTTCAGAGAAGCCGTGCGTCGTCGGACAACTCAACTGCGCCTGGAAGATGGTCAGCGCGCCGCTGACGCTGTGGCCGCAAACGTCCATGGTGCCCCCCGCTTCGGTAAAGCGGATCAGCGCCACCAGAATATGATGCAGGCCGAACGGCAGCAGCAGGCGTTCTCCGGTGCCGAAGATCATCGGGCCAAAATCGCCGGCGCTATTGATAACATGTCCTAGTCCGTTGATACCCATCGCGAACACCGGCCACACCAGTGGAATAACCAGGCCGACCAGGCCTAACACCACGGTGGTAATGATCGGCACAAAGCGCGTGCCGCCAAAGAAGGCCAGCGCGTCCGGCAGACGGATGTTGTGGAAGCGTTCGTGCAGTATCCAGACGATAATACCGGCGATCACCGCGCCGAGGATCCCAGTATCGATCGACTGAATACCGATAATATTCTGAATGTTGTTGGCCTTGAGGATCGCCGCGTCGGTCGTCGGCAGAATGCCTTTCGCCGTCAGCCAGAAGTTAACCGCGAGGTTCATGACCGCGTAGCCGACGAAGCCCGCGAAAGCGGCGACGCCTTTGTTTTCACGCGCCAGGCCGAGCGGAATAGCGATACAGAACATGACCGGCAGGAAGCTAAAAGCAAATGAGCCGACTTTACTCATCCAGACAAAAATCGCCTGCAGCAGCGGCACGTTTAGCCACGGCAGCAGCGTAATCACATCGTGGCTGCTTAACGAGCTGCCGATCCCCAGCATGATCCCGCAAAACGAGAGCAACGCCACGGGCAACATAAAGGTTTTTCCTAACTGCTGGAAAAACTCCCATAAGGTAATTTTTGGTGCTGTTTTCGCCGTCATACACGAATCCTGGTTCTGAAAAGGGTCGATAGGATGTAACGTAGCGGCAAGATAAAACGTTTTATCATTTTTTAGTGCGATAAAAATCACATAATCAAGCGATAATAAGGTTTATAAAGATAACATATTGATAAAACGTTTTATCGAAAGGCAAAGGGAGTCAGCCAGTCGTTATGGCTATCGCAAAAAAGACAACCATCAATGATGTGGCGCTGGCGGCTGGCGTCTCGGTTAGTACGGTATCGCTGGTGCTCAGCGGTAAAGGGCGCATCTCTTCGGCCACCGGCGAGCGCGTCAATCAGGCCATTGAGCAACTCGGTTTTGTGCGTAATCGCCAGGCGGCGTCGCTCCGCGGCGGGCAAAGCGGGGTGATTGGCCTTATCGTTAGCGATCTGTCCAAACCGTTTTATGCCGAACTAACCGCCGGGTTGACCGATGCGCTGGAATCACAGGGGAAAATGGTATTTCTGACCCAGGGCGGGCATCGCGGCGAGAAAATGCTCCAGCGTTTTGAAACGCTGGTCTCGCAGGGGGTGGACGGGGTGATTATCGCCGGCGCTATCGACAAGGGCGGCGAACTGCGCGATCGTGCCGCCGAAGTGGGGATGCCGCTGGTTTTTGCCTCCCGCGCCAGCTACCTGGACGATATTGACCTGATCCGCCCGGATAACATGCAGGCGGCGCAAATGGTAACGGAACATCTGATTCGCCGCGGTCATCAGCGCATCGCCTGGCTTGGCGGACAAAGCGCGTCCCTGACCCGCGCCGAACGGGTGGGCGGCTATTGCGCCACCTTATTGAAGTACGGCCTGCCGTTTCATAGTGAATGGGTTGTCGAGTGTGGCTCCAGTCAGCAGCAGGCGGCGGAAGCCATGATCGCGCTGCTGCGGCAAAACCCGACCATCAGCGCGGTGCTTTGCTATAACAGCGTCATCGCCACCGGGGCGTGGTTCGGTCTTCTGCGCGCCGGGCGGCAGAGCGGCGAGGGCAGCGTGGAAAGTTATTTTGAGCAACGCATCGCGCTGGCGGCCTTTGCCGAAGTGCCGGAAGCGGCGCTCGATGATGTTCCCTTGACCTGGGTGACCACCCCCGCGCGTGAGATGGGGAACAGTCTGGCGGAGTGTATTTTACGCCGCCTCGAGGAGGGGCAAGGCAGCGCGCGTAATCAGATTATGCCGCCGCGGCTGGTTATTAGAAAATAGGGGCCGCCTTCGATTAAGGTGGTTCCCGGGCTGTGGCTTACGCCTTGCCCGGGCAACCTGATTGCAGCCCGGTACGTTTTTACTGCTGCGGTTCGGCGGTGGGGAGCGTCAGGCCGAACATGGCGGCGAAATCAGCCAGCGGCATTTTCTGCCCGTTTAGCGTGACCTGGCCGTCGGCGTACTGCAGGCTGGAGGTAATCGCGTTATCTTCCATCGTGGTCAGACGGAACATCTGGCCCATCGCCGCCAGCCCTTTAACCTGCTGATCGGCAAGTTTTGCCGCATCCTCCGGCTGATAGCCTTCCAGCCCGGCAATCTGCGTCATCAGAGCGGTGGCCATATCCACCGGGATCACCAACTTGCCGTCCAGCGATTTAATGCTGCGGTCCAGTTCATCGGCGACGGTCTGCGGCGCGGCGGTCGTTTGCGCCGGATCCTGCATCAGCACCGACAGATTCAGGGTGCTTTCGCCTTTCGCGTTTTGCCAGCTCAGCGGGGAAATCGTCAGCGACGGATTACCTTTCAACAGAATCGGCAGCGAGCTAAAGAAGATTTCGCTTAACGCCTGCTGATAGAGCTCTGGATTCTGCGCCAACTCTGGCTTCGCCATCAGCGCCTGTGCCTGGGCGTTATACTGCTGGCTGAATTGATGCCACGCCTGTCCGTCGAGATTATCCAGCTTAACGGTGAGTTTGCCGCGGCCCATATCCTGGTTTTGCAGTTTCAGGCTGTTAAGGTTGTAATCAAGCTGGCTATTGATACGCTTGCCGTCATCGGAGAGCGTAGAGCGGCCGTCGATATTCATGCCTTCCAGCAGCGCCAGCTCTTTACCTTCAACGCCGATAGCCAGTTTATCAAGCGAGATCTTCTGCTTGCCGATACGCTCCTCAAAAGCGGTCATTTCGGTGGCGCCGTCAGCCTTCAGGTTGCTGAAATTGAGCTGAACTTTCTGGTTGTATTCGTTGACCGCGTTGATTTGCCCGCTGGCCGCTTCGCCGCTCAGGCTGATAGTTTTGCCATCGCGATCGGCATTGAGCTGGAACTGGCCGCCGCTAAAGATAACTTTTTCATTGTCTTTAGCGTAATCCAGCGGGTTAAGGAAGATGGCCGACTGGGTATCGCCGCTATAGGCAATACGGGTGTCGATGTTGAACGGCGCTTGCCCTTTAGCAATATCGAACAGCGCTTTGCTGGCGTCGTTATTCACGAGAGTCGTGTTGACGGAGGCCATTGCCGGCACGAGGTTAAAAGATTTTAACGAGGCAAGCGGGAAGGGGCCATGATCGACCTTTTCGTCAAACACCAGGCTTTGACCGGCGGCCAACAGGCTGTGTTCTTTACCGGCCTGCGGCTTTACCACCAATTGCAGATGGCTGCTGAATAACCCGCGCTGGTAGTCCTGATAGCTCAGCTCTACGCCCGCTTCCGGCGCGTTGCTCTGCAGTTGGGCGTTAGCCTGCTGCACCATTTCGGCAATACGATTTTCCAGTTGCTTACCGGTAAACCAGGCTCCGCCTGTCCAGACGACTCCGAGCGCGACGATAACTCCCGCGGCGACCAACGTTTTTTTCATAGCATTTGTCCATAAATGAAACCAGGCGGAACATGCCGCCTGGTTGTGTTGTCATGATGGGGGAAGTCTAGCAACTGCGGATTAAAAGTTCAGTAACTTACTTAAGCTTATTGAACACGCGCGCCAGACGACCCTGGCCGCTGACCTGTACCGGCGATTCGTTGCAGGCGATAAACGCCGATTCACCCGGCTGCAGGGTCAGACGCTGCTCGCCTTTACGCAGCGTTGCTTCGCCTTCCACGCAGAACAGAATCGCGGCGCTCTCTTGCGCCAGAGAGGCTTCATTGCTGGTCAGATCGTGCAACGAAAATGCGAAATCGTCGACCGGGATTGGGAAATCCAGCTCGCTGCCGCGTTGTTCCGGCTGGGTCAGCAGCTCAGCGGCAGGTTTGGCGACAAATTTCACGTTCGCCACCAGTTCCGGAATATCGATGTACTTCGGCGTCAGACCGGCGCGCAGCACGTTATCTGAGTTGGCCATCACTTCCAGCGCCACGCCCTGCAGGTAGGCGTGCGGGGTCTCGGCGAACAGGAACATCGCTTCGCCAGGGTTCAGTTTCACCACGTTGAGCAGCAGCGGGGAGAAGAGGCCGCTGTCATCCGGGTAGAATTCAGCAATCAGACGAATGGTCTGCCACGGTTCGCCCTGTTGGCGGTCGAGGGCGTTTTGCAGCACGCTGAGCGCATGCGCTTTTTCTTCACCTTTCATATTCAGCAGGCTGGCGAATAGCTGGCTTAAATGCGCGGCATCCGGCTGTTGAATGAATTCGCCAATTGCCGGATGTGCCTCGGCAACCGGCTGCAGCAGCGCGACAATTTCATTAAATTCGCGGAACGCGTTCATGGCGAGGAACGGCGTCAGGGCGAAGACCAGCTCCGGCTTGTGGTTGGGATCTTTATAGTTGCGCTCGGCGGCATCCAGAGGAATACCCGCGGCGTTCTCTTTGGCAAAGCCAATTTCCGACGCGCGTTTATTCGGGTGAACCTGGATGGAGAGCGGCTGGGCGGCGCACAGTACTTTGAACAAGAACGGCAGTTCGCCAAAATGCTCGGCGACGTTAGCGCCGAGGAGGGCATTTTTATCGGCTTCAATGACCTCGCGCAGCGACTGCGGCTGGCCGTCGGCGTTAAGGATCCGCGAGCTGCTTTTCGGGTGTGCGCCCATCCACAGTTCCGCCATCGGCAGGTTGTCCGGATTGGCGATACCGTAAAGGTCGGTTAACGCGGTGTGACTTCCCCATGCATAGTTTTGCACTGAGTTAATGAGCTTCTGCATTCTCAATCCCTGTTTCCACATAAAAATGTTGGCTCTATTAAACCAACAAATCGTCGAGAAGCAACTGCTGAAAGAAAAAGTCGTCCTTGTCTCAGTTTTTGTTAAAAAATTGTGTAAGATTGATCGACTCGCTTTTCTACAGGCAAATGGAGTGTCTGCCTGAAACATAATCAGCCAAGCAGTAAGTGAGAGTACAATGTCGAACAAACCGTTTGTTTATCAGGATCCTTTTCCGCTTAAAAAGGATGACACCGAGTATTATCTCCTCAGCAGTGATTACGTCTCCGTCGCCGAATTCGCCGGCCAGGAAGTTCTGAAGGTTGAACCTCAGGCGCTAACCTTACTGGCCCAACACGCGTTTCACGACGCCTCCTTTATGCTCCGCCCGGCACACCAGCAGCAGGTCGCGGATATCCTCAACGACCCGGAAGCCAGCGAAAACGACAAATACGTCGCGCTGCAATTCCTGCGTAACTCCGATATCGCCGCCAAAGGCATTCTGCCGACCTGTCAGGACACCGGTACCGCGATCATCATGGGGAAAAAGGGACAGCGCGTTTGGACCGGCGGCGGCGATGAAGCCGCGCTGGCGCAGGGCGTGTACAACACCTATATCCAGGACAATCTGCGTTACTCGCAGAACGCGCCGCTGGACATGTATAAAGAGGTCAACACCGGTACCAACCTGCCGGCGCAGATCGATCTTTATGCAACTGATGGCGATGAGTATAAGTTCCTCTGTATCGCCAAGGGCGGCGGCTCCGCGAACAAAACCTATCTGTACCAGGAAACGAAAGCGTTAATCACCCCGGCGAAGCTGAAAAACTACCTCGTCGAGAAGATGCGCACCCTCGGTACCGCAGCCTGTCCGCCTTACCATATCGCCTTTGTTATCGGCGGCACCTCAGCGGAAGCCACGCTGAAGACGGTGAAACTGGCCTCGACCAAATACTACGATGGTCTGCCGACCGAAGGTAACGAACATGGCCAGGCGTTCCGCGATGTGCAGCTGGAGCAAGAGCTGCTGCTGGAAGCGCAGAACCTCGGCCTCGGCGCGCAGTTCGGCGGCAAGTACTTCGCCCACGATATCCGCGTGGTCCGCCTGCCGCGTCACGGCGCCTCCTGTCCGGTGGGGATGGGAGTCTCCTGTTCCGCTGACCGTAACATCAAAGCTAAAATCAACCGCGACGGCATTTGGCTGGAGAAACTGGAGAGCAACCCAGGGAAATACATCCCTGAGCACCTGCGCCAGGCCGGCGAAGGCGAAGCCGTGAAGGTGAACCTCAATCAGCCGATGAGCGAGATTCTGGCGCTGCTGTCGCAGTATCCGGTGTCGACGCGTCTGTCGCTGAGCGGCACGATCATCGTGGCCCGCGATATTGCCCATGCCAAGCTTAAAGAGCTTATCGATAATGGCGAAGCGCTGCCGCAGTATGTCAAAGATCATCCGATCTACTACGCCGGCCCGGCGAAGACGCCGGATGGTTACGCCTCCGGTTCTCTGGGGCCGACGACCGCTGGCCGCATGGACTCGTATGTCGATCTGCTGCAATCGCACGGGGCGAGTAAAATCATGCTGGCTAAGGGTAACCGCAGCCAGCAGGTGACCGATGCCTGCCATAAACACGGCGGTTTCTATCTCGGTAGTATCGGCGGCCCGGCGGCGGTTCTCGCGCAACAGAGTATCCGCAGCCTCGAGTGCGTGGCTTATCCGGAGCTGGGAATGGAAGCTATCTGGAAAATCGAAGTGGAAGATTTCCCGGCCTTTATCCTCGTTGATGATAAAGGTAACGACTTCTTCCAGCAGATCCAGACGTCGCAGTGCTCGCGCTGCGTGAAGTAAACGAGACCGCCCTTCGGGGCGGTTTTTGTTTGGGCCGCTTAGCGGCACGAACTACCAAAACAACTAATAAATCTGGTTAATACTTAATCCTTTAAGCAGGTGAGCTTTGTCGCTATGACGCACTTTGAATCCAAGGAGAAAGTAATGACAACGCATCGCAGTGAAAAAGACTCGATGGGCGCCATCGACCTCCCGACCGATAAACTTTGGGGCGCGCAGACCCAGCGCTCGCTTGAGCATTTCCGTATCTCAACGGAGAAAATGCCTGGTGAACTGATCTACGCGCTGGCGCTGACCAAACGCGCGGCGGCGAAGGTTAACCAGGACCTGGGGCTGCTGGCGGCGGATAAAGCGGGCGCCATCATCGCCGCCGCGGATGAAGTCCTCGCCGGCAAGCATGTGCAGGAGTTCCCGTTAGCTATCTGGCAAACCGGCTCCGGTACCCAAAGCAACATGAATATGAACGAAGTGCTGGCTAACCGTGCGAGCGAGTTGCTTGGCGGCGAGCGCGGCATGGGGCGCAAAATTCATCCCAATGATGACGTCAATAAAAGCCAGAGCTCGAATGATGTTTTTCCAACAGCCATGCACGTCGCGGCGCTAATCGCGTTGCGCGAGAAGCTGCTCCCGCAGTTACAGGCGCTGCGGGCCACGCTACAGGAAAAGTCGCTGGCCTTCGGTGACATTGTTAAAATTGGCCGCACTCACTTGCAGGACGCTACGCCGCTGACGTTAGGGCAGGAGATCTCCGGTTGGGTCGCGATGCTGGAACATAATCTCCGCCATATTGAACACAGCCTACCGCATCTCGCAGAGCTGGCGCTGGGCGGTACGGCGGTTGGCACCGGCTTGAATACGCACCCGGAATATGCGGTGCGGGTGGCGGCGGAACTGGCGTCGCTTAGCGGTCTGCCATTCGTCACCGCGCCCAACAAATTTGAAGCGCTGGCCACCGTGGATGCGCTGGTTCACGCCCACGGCGCGCTGAAGGGGCTGGCGGCTTCGCTGATGAAAATCGCCAACGATGTGCGCTGGCTGGCCTCCGGGCCGCGCTGCGGCATAGGTGAAATCGCCATTCCGGAGAACGAACCGGGATCCTCCATTATGCCCGGCAAGGTCAACCCGACGCAGTGCGAAGCGTTGACGATGCTGTGCTGCCAGGTGATGGGTAACGACGTGGCGGTGAATATCGGCGGCGCGTCAGGGAACTTTGAGCTTAACGTCTATCGGCCAATGGTCATCCACAATTTCCTGCAGTCGGTACGCCTGCTGGCAGACGGCATGGAGAGCTTTAATGAGCACTGCGCGGTGGGTATTGAGCCGAACCGCGAGCGAATCAACCAGTTGCTTAATGAGTCGCTGATGCTGGTGACCGCGCTCAATACCCATATCGGCTACGATAAAGCGGCGGAGATCGCCAAAAAAGCGCACCATGAAGGGTTGACGCTGAAAGCCGCGGCGCTATCGCTTGGTTACCTGACGGAAGCCGAATTCGATAGCTGGGTGCGTCCGCAGGATATGGTTGGCAGCCTCGCTACTCGCTAGCCAGCCATAAATGCAGACGCGGGATCAGTAATCGTAACGACTGTGCCTGCGGCTTGTGGCGGTACTGCACGTTATCAGCATCGTAATTCAAAAGTTCGCCGAGATCCGGCACGCTAACCCCGTGGGTGCCGGAGATTAGCGCAATCAGCGGGCCGGGGCAGGCGTACTGCACCTGCTTCTGCTCGCCGGCATACCACACCCGGGCAATCGGCTGTACCTTGACCGGGCGTTTGATTTTCAATTTTGCCCGCTGCGGCAGGGCAGCGATATCCTGAAATTCCCGTTCCAGCTTGCTTTGCCACTGTTCGCGGGTCCAGGGCGGCACCGCGCGCGGCGATTGCAGGCTCTTCTCTAACTGCATTAATACTTCATCGCGGGTCAGATTTTTAATCACATGCTTATTGGCCCAGCCGAAGCGGATGGTGCTGGGGTCGCACAGCGGCGTCAGCGTACGATAGGCGCTGAGGGTAATCAGGCCGGGCAGGTGGCGGTGAACCCATTCGAAACGCGCGGCGGCCGGCAAACCGGAATCGACGGTAACTATTTTCTCAAACGCCGCTTTCAGCGCGTTAATGGCGCTGATTTTCTCCAGCAGCTCTGCCTGCTGTTGCGTATCAACCGCCAGGCAAATCGCCCCGGGGAGGCGTACCGCCGCCTTGCTGCTGCGGTTTTCCGATTGCTGCTGAATAAACAGATGGCTGTAGTGCCTGAGCGCCATCTCCAGCGCGCTTTGGCCGACGTGCTGGGTGACCTGAATGGTATCCAGCGGCGCGTGCTCCGCCTCTTTGCTCACCGCCGGCAATTCGAAAACCCGCGCCGCCAGCAGACGGCAGCGGCTCAGCGACGCTTTGAAGGTTTGTAATTCGCGCTCAAGCTCACGAAAGGTGTCATTTAAGCGCGCAACGAGGTCGTAGCTAGCCATGATTACCGCCTTAGTTACAACATACTGTTTGAATATAAACTATACGCAGGCCGTAACGCCTGCGCAAGTTCGGCTAAGCAGAAGTAAAAGCGGGAAGCTGGTGGTAAATAGGCCAGCTGAAAATGAACGCCGCGCCGCCGAGCGAGCTTTCGTCGCAGCGGACTTCACCGGCCATCGCCTGAGCAATACTGTGTACGATAGCCAGCCCCAGGCCGCAGCCGCCGGTGGCGCGATCGCGGCTAGGATCGAGACGGACAAACGGCTCGAATACCCGTTCGCGTTCCTCGAGGGCGATACCCGGGCCATCATCTTCCACTCGTAGCGTCGCCCGTGAACCGGCCAGCGACAGGCTGATATGAATATGTTGATGGCTGTAGCGCAGGGCATTATTGACCAGGTTATCCAGCACGCGCTCCATTAAACGCATATCCAGCGCGCCGTAGTCGCCGGCCGTCAGCTGGCGCAACGCGACTTCACGCTGCGGATTGACCAGTTGAATGTCCTCGACGTGCGCGCGGATCCAGGCCGGGAAATCCGGGGTGGTCAGGTTGAGTTCGTTCTGCGGGCGATCGAGACGAGCGTAGGTCAGTAATTCTTCAATCAGCGCTTCCAGTTGCCCGATATCGCGATTGAGAGCCTGCGACTCGGCCTCGGTCAGATTTTCGCTCATCTCCAGGCGATAGCGCAGGCGCACCAGCGGCGTGCGTAGTTCATGAGCGATACCGTCAATAAGCTGTTTTTTACTGGCTATCAGGGCGTTGATATTATCCGCCATTTGGTTAAAGGCCACGCCGAGTCGCTCGAAGCTCGACATGCTATCGAAATGGATGCGCTCGCTAAAATGGCCTTCGCCGAAGCGCTGTGCGGCGGTTTCGATACGCAACATATCCTGCCAGTGTGGACGCATCCAGATAAACACCGGAAAAGCCAGTGAAATAGCGATAAACGCCATCAGCGCGACGTCCAGCAGGCGCATCTCATGCAAAAAATAGAGATAGGGCACCGGGCCGACTGATAATACGTAATGGCTGCGCGGGATGCGTTGAATGAAGGTGTACTGATCGTCCAGCGCCACGATATCCCCCGCGCGCAGGTGCTGCATCGAGCTTTCCGACAGCTTGAATTTGCTTAACGGTTCAATGTGCAGATCGAAAGAGAGGTTGAGGTCCAGCTCTTTCAGCGTGTTGCTCCAGTCGCGCGGCGGGATCTCGCGCAGTTCGCTGCGCATCAGATACAGCGAGCTTTTCATCAGATCGTCCAGCGACTGGCGACCGGCGCGCTCGGCGGTGAATTTATACACCAGGCCGACCAGCATGGTCATGACCAGGAAGCAGACGAACAGCAAAAGGTAAAACTGCACAAACAGTTTTTTCATTAATCATCACCGGTCATTAACTGGGTTATCTCGCGTCAAAAGATTCTACAGGAGAAGGATCCCGCTCGGCAAAGTTCTCACAGAGGCGCCAGGCCAAATGGCCGATGGCCGTATTGTGCCATTTTCCCGGTCTGCCAGACGCCAGCCTCTCTGTTAATTTAAGCGCCCCTTAAATGATGGAGAGCGCCAGATGACTAAGCCCGTGTATTTGCATACTGATAATGATGTTGAGATTTTAAAAACCTTCGATATGGTCCTTAGCCATATGCAGGCGATCGCCGACCCTTATCAGTGGAAGTGGGTGATTACCGGCTGGCACAGCATCCTGCAGAACGCGATGGTGTTGGCGCTGTGTCAGGGCAATGACTTTCAGGTCTACCTGGCCGACGGTAAAGCGTCGACACAAGAAATCTTTCAGCAAATCTGTAACGACGATTTCACCAACATCGACAAGCTGCAGCTGCCGTCCTTCATGGCGCTATACCGTGCGACGAGGGAGAGCAGCGCATTCACACCCAGCGAAGTCTGTACGGTGGCGGTGGGCAAGCTTCACCAGCTGCGTAATGATTTCATCCACTATCATCCGCGAGGCTGGAGTCTACAGGTCGATGGTTTACCGCAATGGATTCTGGCGAGCGGTGAATTACTGGATCATTTCCTCGCCAGCGGTGAGGTCGTACGCTGGTATGACGAAAACGATGAAAAGGCATTCAGAGAGAAATACGCTGAATTTCAAGACCGACTACATGGCGTGATATCGGTCTATTCCTGACACCGATTAATTATCCCAGGCGTGCGGAGCGAACAGATAACCTTTGTTGCGCACCGTCTTGATGCGGTAGGGCTCGTTGGCGTTGTCGAGCAGCTTTTTACGCAGGCGTGAAATCGCGACATCGACGCTGCGATCCATGCCGTCGTAGCTGACGCCACGGAGATTTTTCAACAGCGCATCGCGATCCATAATCTGCCCGGCATGGGTCGCCAGCTCCCACAGCAGGTCGAAATCGGCGGTGGACAAAGCAACGTTGTCGCCACCGAGCAATACCTGACGGTTAACCGGGTCGATCGACAGCGAACCAAAGACAATGGCTTTATGCGGCGTCAGGGTTGCGGGAGCAGGCATCGACGGCGAAGCCACATGCTGGCGCAGATGCAAACGTAACCGGGCCAGCAGCACCGCAGGCGGGGTGGTCTTGAGGATATAATCACTGGCGCCCATCTCCAGCGACAGAATATGGTTCATATCGCTATCGAGCGAGGTCAGCAACACGATCGGACCCTGCCACTGGCTGCGCAGGTCGCGGCACAGCGTCATTCCGTCTTTGCCAGGCAGCATGATATCCAGCAGTACCAGATCGGGTTGTTCACGAGCAATAACCTCTTCGGCCCGGTCGCCGCGCGGTTCAACGACCACGTCCATATCATGCTTCCCCAGATAGGCGGCGATAAGCGCGCCAACTTCGGGCTCATCCTCAACAAAAACGATCTTATTCATATCTTACGCGTATAAATTAAAAAGCTAACATACACCGCCCGCAAATTGCCCGCCATTAATCTTTCATAAACAAATGTTCTTCCGTTATGCTGGTAGAAATTGTTGTTCAAATGTTAAGGCATAAAATGGGGCTGTTGATTAAAGCGCTGCTGGGAGCGCTGGTGGTGGTACTGATAGGCGTACTGTCAAAAACCAAAAATTACTATATTGCCGGTTTAATTCCGTTATTTCCGACCTTCGCGCTTATTGCCCACTATATCGTCGCCAGCGAGCGCGGCATTGAAGCGCTGCGCACAACTATCGTCTTCGGCATGTGGTCAATCATCCCGTATTTTATCTACTTACTTTCGTTATGGTACTTCACCGGCGTAATGCGCCTGCCTTACGCGCTGGCAGGCGCGGTGATCTGCTGGAGTCTGGCGGCCTGGCTGCTGATCCTCGGCTGGAGCCGTTTCCACTAGCGCAGCGGTCGGCCGCCGTCGACCGCGAAAGAGCGGCCGGTGACGTAGCAGCTGGTGAACAGATAATCGATGAGGTCGATAATCTCTTTTTCACCCGGTGCGATTTTCATCAGCGATTTATCCAGCGCCTGTTTACGGTATTCAGCGTCATCATGCTCGTTGAACATAATCAGCGATGGCGCGATGGCGTTGACCTTCACTTCCGGGGCCAGCTTACGGGCGAAAGAGCGGGTCATATTATCAAGCGCCGCTTTACTGGCGGCATAGGCGATATGCTTATCGCTGCCGCGTTCCACCACGTAGTCGGTAATGTGAATAATATCGCTGGCGGCGTGACCAAAACCGCGCAGCAGGCTCTCCAGCGCGTGGTTAAGCAGATAGGGCGCGTGGACGTGAATTTGCATCATCCGCGATATCACCGTGGATAACGGCACCCCCGGTTTCTCCGCCATCCAATCACTGGCGTTATGAATAATCGCGCGCAGGCCGCTGGTCTGCGCCTTCACCGCTTCCGCGAAGGTAAGAATACCGTCGTCGCTACTGAAATCGGCCTGCAGACACACCGCGCCGGCTTCGCGCAGGGTGTCAATCGATGGATAATGCTGGCGATAGCTGACGATCACCGGTTGCTGCTGGTTTAAAAAATGGTGTGCCAGAGCGAGGCCGATACGGCGGCCTGCTCCCGTGATCAGGACCGGACGAGGCTGTGCTTCAGCCATGGGTATCTCCTTTCAAGTTCAGCGGTAGGGCAACCGCTTACCCCACCAGCATCCACGTTGCCGGAACGGCGGCAACCAGCAAAAAACCAATTAATGCCATTTCACGGCGTTTGAGCATGCGATCGTGCTGGTGCGTACGGCGGGCGTACAGGAAAACCAGAAGACCCGGAGCGTAAAGTACCACCGACAATAACAAATGCACAGGACCGGACGCATACAATAACCATAAGCCATAAACGCACGCGCCGACACCCACGGCTTTATGTAACGGACGTACGGCAATCCTAAGCAGGAAAGCGCCGACGAGGAAATAGGGCACCAGAATCATTTCTGAGGCGATGGTTAGCAGGGTACCGTAGTCGGATCCGGTAAGCCAAATCAGCACCAGACAAATCTGCACGCTGATGTTGGTCAACCACAGCGAGGAAGAGGGGGCATTATTTTTATTGGTTTTGGCGAACAGGCGTGGGAACGCTTTATGCGTCGCCGCCAGATACGGCACTTCAGCGGCCATAATGGTCCAGCTTAAATAGGCGCCGCAGACGGAGATAATTAATCCCGCGGCGATCACTACCTCGCCCCACGATCCCATCATCTTGACCATCAGGCCAGCCATCGACGGGTTGCGCATTTCAGCCAGTTCCGGGCGGGCGACAACGCCCAGCGACAGCAGGGTGACCAGCAGATAAACCGCCAGCGCCGAGACTACCGCCAGCAGCGTCGCGCGGCCAACGTCGCGCTTATGACGGGCGCTGGCAGAGACCACTACCGCGCCCTCCACGCCGATAAATACCCACAGGGTAATCAGCATGGTGTTTTTCACCTGTTCCCATACCGGTACGCCGAGCGCGATACCGCTGAAGTCGAGACGGAAAGTATCGAGCCGGAACGCGATAGCGGCCAGCGCCACAAACGCGCCGAGCGGCAACAGCTTCGCCAGCGTCGCCACCAGGTTAATGCCTGCCGCGGTCTGTACCCCACGCAGCACCAGAAAATGGACCACCCAGAGCAGCACGGACGCGCCGACGATCGCCTGCCAGGTGTTACCGTCACCAAAAATACGCATCTCCGGCGTATCGGTGAAGAAACTCAGGGCCGAGAAGACGATAACCAGGTAGGAGACGTTGGCAATCACCGCGCACAGCCAGTAGCCCCAGGCGGAACAGAAACCGATCAGCTCGCCAAAACCTTCCCGGGCATAGGTAAAGATGCCGCCATCCAGTTCCGGGCGGATACGGGTCAGCAATAGCATGGCGAATGCGAGGAATAAAATCCCGACGCCGGTGATGGCCCAGCCGATAAGCAGAGCGGATGGGCTGGCGACGGCAGCCATGTTTTGCGGCAAACTGAAAACGCCCGCGCCCAGCATGGAGCTGAGTACCAGTGCGGTCAGGGCGCTAAGGCCCAGTTTCTTTTCCATTGTATTCCCGAGGTGGCAACAGTGAATCAAGAATATTTATTTGGCGAAATCGCATAAAAATGGAGGATTACGCTAAGGCGCGGGATTTTACGGAGTGTCTTGTACGCATGCAATGGCGGCGGGCGAAAAAATGCAAAAAGGCGACATCATGTCGCCTTTTTGAGCAGCTGAAACCGATTACTTATACAGGTCGGCGCTAATGGTGATGTTACCGCCACGTTCCTGCCACTGGCGGGTGATGTGGTAGTATTTCGCTCCTTTCTTCGCCGCGCGTTTCGCGGTCTGATAGGAGATTTCCGTCATGTTGCCGTAGTTACCGGTGAATTTGATGCTATCAAACGGCACCATCTGCGCGGCGGTGATTTTGTTCACCTCTTCGACTTTCGTGCCGTCCGGCAAGGTGACAGTGTAACGTCCGCCTTTCGACGATTGGGTTTCGTAGAACAGACCTACGCCGGTACCGGCGCCGACCGCGGCAGAGGAGGCCACGCCTGGGATTTCGACGTTTTTAGCCGCTTCGCCGCCTTTAGCCAGAGCGGCGCGACCGGCTTCGGAATCAGCAGGAATCGCATCCGGGCTCTGCAGTACGCGCTTCTGCGCATCCTTTTTATAAATATAAGCGGTGATGCGCTGGTTGCCGCCCTGGTTGGCGTCAACCTGGCGGACGATGAAGAAGGCATACGCGCCTTTAGCTTTTGCCGCTTTGGCGATGGCGTCGTTGACTTCCGGCTGGCTACGGTAGAAGCCCTGCACGGTTACGGTGTCATACGGCATCAGCGCGACGGCCTGATCTTTCGGCAGTTCCATCACGCCGTTAATAATACGGTTTTTCGGGGTATCCGCCTGCGGGGCGTTTTCTTTATAAAAATCCGCCGTTACGCGCCAGTTGCCGCCGTTGCCGAAATCTGAGGTGTCGACAACATAAAAGGAAGCTGCGCCATCTTTATCCGCCTTGCGGGAAACCGCCTGTACGGCATCGCCAATCGCGTTAAAACGGCCAGTGACGACGACGCGGTCATAGGGCTTCAGCGCTGCCGCTTGCTCCGGAGTCAGCTCGGTCGCTGCATGGGCAGACAACGCGGTGGTAGCCAGAAGAGCAGACGCCAGGAGTGTGTTCTTAAGCTTCATAAAAATAATCCTTTGCCTTGCGCAAACCATGTACTGGTATTGTTGTTGACTGAAAACAGGTGATTATTGCATTTAAACAACGTAACTGTCTGCGTCATTTTTCACTTCCCGCCCGAATCGTTCGTTACAAAAATATAACAAATACTGATATGTTGAAAAAACAGCCCCTTGAACAGCAAAATCGATAATCAATATCACTTTTATAAGTTAACGTAATGTTAATGCAATGATACTAGCGGTAATAAATGGCGAATTAACCGCAAAGGTAAGCGAATTATCAGGTTCTGGCATAAAATTAAGGCAAATATTGCTGCCTGACGCAGTCAGGACTAATTTTTCTCAATAAAATCAAAAATTCTGTTTTAACGATGTAGATCACAATCGGTATTTTCAGTAGGTTATAAAAAGTTTGTTACTGTTTCATTTTCCAGATGAATACCTGTGCGGCGTTTTTGCGCCGCCGCTGGCGCATTTGTGAAAAAAATAAACCATCATCAAAAACCGATGGAAGGGAAAACTATGCGAATTGGGATACCAAAAGAGAGCTTAGCTCAGGAAACCCGGGCCGCTGCGACGCCGAAGACGGTCGAGCAGCTGCTTAAGCTCGGGTTTAGCGTGGCGGTCGAGAGCGGGGCCGGGAAACTGGCGAGCTTCGACGATGAAGCCTTCGAACAGGCGGGCGCAGAAATCGTCAGCGCGGATAACGTCTGGCACTCCGACGTTATCCTCAAGGTTAACGCGCCGAACGATGCGGAAATTGCGAAGCTCAACCCGGGCACCACGCTGGTGAGTTTCATCTGGCCGGCGCAGAATCCGGATCTCATGGAAAAGCTGGCCGCTCGCGGTATCAACGTCATGGCTATGGACTCGGTGCCGCGTATTTCCCGCGCCCAGTCGTTAGATGCGCTGAGTTCGATGGCTAACATCGCCGGTTATCGCGCGATTGTCGAAGCGGCGCACGAATTCGGCCGCTTCTTTACCGGCCAGATCACCGCTGCGGGTAAAGTACCGCCTGCGAAGGTGATGGTAATCGGCGCAGGCGTCGCCGGCCTCGCAGCGATCGGCGCGGCGAACAGCCTCGGCGCCATCGTCCGCGCCTTCGATACCCGTCCGGAAGTGAAAGAACAGGTGCAGAGTATGGGCGCCGAGTTCCTTGAACTGGACTTTAAAGAAGAAGCGGGCAGCGGCGATGGTTATGCCAAAGTCATGTCTGAAGCCTTTATCAAAGCCGAAATGGCGCTGTTCGCCGCGCAGGCTAAAGATGTCGATATCATTGTCACCACCGCGCTGATCCCGGGTAAACCGGCGCCGAAGCTGATTACCCGCGAAATGGTTGACTCCATGAAGTCGGGCAGCGTGGTTGTCGACCTGGCGTCGCAAAACGGCGGCAACTGCGAATACACCGTGCCGGGCGAAGTCGTGACCACCGCTAACGGCGTGAAAATTATCGGTTATACCGACCTGCCGGGTCGTCTGCCGACGCAATCTTCCCAGCTCTACGGCACTAACCTGGTAAACCTGCTGAAGCTGCTGTGCAAGGAAAAAGACGGCAATATCACCATCGATTTCGACGATGTGGTGGTACGTGGCGTTACCGTGGTCCGCGAGGGCGAAATTACCTGGCCGGCGCCGCCGATTCAGGTATCCGCGCAGCCGCAGGCGGCGGCGAAAACCGTCGAAGCGCCAAAAGAAGAGGCCAAACCAGGCTCGCCGTGGCGTAAATACGCGCTGATGGCGCTGGCGATTATCCTCTTTGGCTGGCTGGCGAACGTCGCGCCTAAAGAGTTTCTGGGTCACTTTACCGTCTTCGCGCTCTCCTGCGTAGTCGGCTACTACGTGGTGTGGAACGTGTCGCACGCGCTGCACACGCCGCTCATGTCGGTAACCAACGCCATTTCAGGGATCATTGTCGTTGGGGCATTGCTGCAGATAGGGCACGGCGGCTGGGTCAGCTTCTTGAGCTTTATCGCGGTGCTGATCGCCAGCATTAATATTTTTGGTGGTTTCACCGTCACTCAGCGCATGCTGAAAATGTTCCGCAAAAACTAAGGGGTAGCACATGTCTGGAGGATTAGTTACAGCTGCATACATTGTTGCCGCTATTCTGTTTATCTTTAGCCTTGCGGGGCTGTCAAAGCACGAAACGTCGAAGCAGGGGAACCTGTACGGCATCGCCGGGATGGCGATTGCGCTGATTGCCACCATTTTTGGGCCGGACAGCGGTAACGTCGGCTGGATCATCGTGGCGATGGTTATCGGCGGGGCGATTGGTATCCGTCTGGCGAAGAAAGTCGAAATGACCGAGATGCCGGAGCTGGTGGCGGTGCTGCATAGCTTCGTTGGTCTGGCGGCGGTGCTGGTTGGCTTCAACAGCTATCTCGACCACGGACCGGGCCTCGATCAGGTGCTGGCGAATATTCACCTGACCGAAGTATTCCTCGGTATCTTTATCGGCGCCGTAACCTTCACGGGCTCGATCGTTGCCTTTGGTAAGCTGCGCGGCAAAATTTCGTCAAAACCGCTGATGTTGCCGAATCGCCACAAGCTGAACCTGGCGGCGCTGGTCATTTCCTTTCTGCTGCTGGTGGCCTTCGTGCGTACCGACAGCACCGGAACCCAGGTACTGTGCCTGCTGGTGATGACCATTATCGCCCTGGCGTTCGGCTGGCACCTGGTGGCGTCTATCGGCGGCGCGGATATGCCAGTCGTGGTATCGATGCTGAACTCCTACTCCGGTTGGGCGGCGGCGGCGGCGGGCTTCATGCTCAGCAACGACCTGCTGATCGTGACCGGCGCGCTGGTTGGTTCTTCCGGTGCCATCCTCTCCTACATTATGTGTAAGGCGATGAACCGTTCGTTTATCAGCGTTATCGCCGGCGGTTTCGGCACCGATGGCGGCAGTTCCAGCGGCGATGAAGAAGTCGGTGAGCATCGTGAAATCAGCGCCGAAGAGACGGCTGAAATGCTGAAAAACTCGCATTCCGTGATCATCACGCCGGGCTACGGTATGGCGGTGGCGCAGGCGCAGTATCCGGTCGCGGAAATCACCGAGAAGCTGCGCGCGCGCGGTATCAAGGTGCGCTTCGGCATCCACCCTGTCGCCGGGCGACTGCCGGGGCATATGAACGTGCTGCTGGCGGAAGCGAAAGTACCTTACGACGTGGTGCTGGAAATGGACGAAATCAACGATGATTTCGCCGATACCGATACCGTACTGGTGATCGGCGCGAACGACACCGTCAACCCGGCGGCGCAGGACGATCCGAAGAGCCCGATCGCCGGTATGCCGGTGCTGGAAGTGTGGAAGGCGCAAAACGTGGTGGTCTTCAAACGTTCGATGAACACCGGCTATGCTGGCGTGCAGAATCCGCTGTTCTTCAAAGAGAACACCCACATGCTGTTTGGCGACGCTAAAGCCAGCGTGGATGCCATTCTGAAAGCGCTGTAATAGCGCAACGCTCTAAGCCGTCTCTGTTGAGACGGCTTTTTTATATAGACAGTGAAACCATGATTTTGCTCATAAAGTGAACGGCGATGGGTGTTATACTATGCCTGTTTTTTCACCACACTGAGGATATTATGGATACCGAGTTAACCCCCACGCAGATGGCCATCGAGTACCTGCGCCGCGACACTTCCGTTATGACCCCCGCGCAGTACCTGAAGAAGCTCAAACTCCTCGAGCTCGAGTTTGCCGATCTGATGTCGCTTTCATCAATGGAGCTGAAAGAAGAGATCGACCTGGCCTGGCGTTTAGGTATCCACTAACGCATTCTGTAAGTATGTTCAATTAGCGTTGATATCCCGGGCCGTATGGCCCTTTTTCTTTTTTAGCGGGCCGACAAAAAAATCCCCCGACGGGCGGGGGATGATTAGATAAAACTTCAGGCCTGATGAGACGCCGTTAGTCGTCGTCTTCATCGTCCAGTTCAACTGGAGTTTGATAGGCCTCCGGTTTCAGTACCAGCAGGTCGCAGCGCAGGTGGTCGATAACCTGTTCCGCGGTATTGCCGAGAAACGCGGCAGAGATGCCGGTGCGGCCAACGGTGCCCAGCACCACAATCCCGGCCTGCAGGTGTTCAGCTAAATCAGGGATAACCTCTTCAGGCAGCCCTTTTTCTACGTGGGTGCGACTTTCATCGATGCTGAATTTCTGACGCAGCGCTTTCATTGCCAGCAGATGCTGGCCGCGAATCGCATCGTTATAGATGCTCGGGTCAAAATCAGGTAATTCAATGGCGATGTTAATAGGCGTCACCGGATAGGCGCCAACCAGATGTACTTCGGTATGGTTAACCTGATCGGCGAGGGCGATGGTCTCCCGCACCAGTTTTTCATTAAGGGCGTTGTGATAGTTCTCTTCACTGGCCAGATTAACCGCCACCAGCGCTTTACCGCCTTCCGGCCACGGCTGATCTTTAACCATCCATACCGGGCATGGACATTTGCGCAGCAGGTGCCAGTCGGTCGGGGTGAAGATGACCGCTTCGAGTTTGTCGTGCTGATGGGCCATTTTCAGCAGCAGGTCGTGTTTATCGCTGATGATTTCCTGAATGATGGCTTCAAAGGGGCGGTTGTGCCACACCACTTTGATATCGATTGGCACCCCGGATTCAATGTAAAACTTGGCCTGTTCACGGATCCAGGCGCTGCGTTGGCTAATCACGCCCTGGCGCATCGCCGTCCGCTCGTCGGGCGACAGCAGGGTAGTCATTTCGTAGGAAAAATCATAAATCGGCAAAAAGGCTTTGATGCGTCCACCAATCCGTTGGTGCAGATACACCGCGCGCCGTAATGCAGGCTGGTCGTCCTGGTTAGGGTCGATTACTACCAGCATGTTCTGATACTTCGCCATACAGGGTCTCCTTACAGCTGTAGCTACAGTCAGTATTTAAAAAGATAACCTATATGGATGAATTGAAACAGGGGATGACCCTGGCCAGATCAACAAATTAGAAAAAAATGTCGATCCGGCACAAGGTGGAAGAGAGTATAGCGGAGATAAATCAGGCGACGTTGCGCGCCTGGCCTGCCAGTTGCGCCAGCAGATCGCTGTTTTCGATGGTGATATATTTCCCTTTTACCGCCAGCATACCGCTTTTCTGGAAACGACCAAGCAGGCGGCTGATGGTTTCAACCGTCAGGCCCAGATAGTTGCCGATGTCGCCACGGGTCATGGTCAGACGGAACTCACGCGGTGAGAAGCCGCGCTGCGCGAAACGGCGGGACAGGTTGTAGATAAAGGCCGCCAGCCGTTCTTCTGCGTTCTTTTTGGAAAGCAGCAGGATCATGTCCTGATCGCCTTTGATCTCGCCGCTCATCAGACGCATCATCTGTTGACGCAGGTTCGGCATTTTACCGGAAAGATCATCCAACGTTTCGAACGGAATTTCGCAGACCATTGAGGTTTCCAGCGCCTGCGCAAAGCTTGGGTGCAGGGCGGTGCCAATGGCGTCAAAACCGACCAAATCACCCGCCAGATGGAAGCCGGTAATCTGCTCATCGCCTTGTTCGGTGATGGTGTAGCTTTTGATGGTCCCTGAACGGATAGCGTACAGCGACTTCAGCTCATCACCCGCTTTGAACAGGGTTTGCCCTTTCTGAATAGGCTTTTTACGCTCGATGATATTATCAAGCTGATCCAGCTCATGTTCGTTCAAAGTAAAGGGGATGCAGAGCTGGCTAATGCTGCAATCCTGACAATGGATTGCACAACCACCAGACTGAATGCGTCGTATAATTCGCTTTTCCGGGATCATATGTCTGCTCAAGCTTTAATTGATATTGGTCAATTTTAACATCTTTTTGAGGAGCAAGTAAGTCTCGAAACCCGGAAAGACGTAATATTAGAAGGGTAAATATGTCGATCGCCATATCTCTTTGATAACAAGAAAATTATTAAGCGATTAATTATTGTAAAGTTACCTGTAATTTCCAAAAAAGGCATTATCTGTTAAAGCAGCAAATAGCCCTCATGGCGCAATAACCACTCTTTACGCTGTACGCCGCCGGCGTAGCCGGTCATGGTGCCGTTGCGGCCAATTACCCGATGGCAGGGAACCACAATGCTGACCGGATTGGAACCGTTTGCCGCGCCAACCGCACGGGCCGCGCCCGGACGGCCAAGAACCTCGGCTAACTGACCGTAATGCATCACCTGCCCGCAGGGAATCGTGCGCAGCGCTTGCCACACCTGACGTTGAAAGGGGGTACCGGCGGTTGCCGTCGGCAGGGTATCGATAATTGCGAGATCGCCGTCGAAGTATTGCTGCAGCTTCGCGCTCAGCCCGCCAGGATCGCGCGCATCAACGCGTTTATAACCCTCGTGACGGTAGTGGATGTCGAGCAGTTGCTCCATGCGGTCGCGGTGCTGATCCCACTCTACGGCGCGCAGGTTGAATTGTTCATCGCAAATGACCCACAGCGGCCCCAGCGGGGTGTCGATTTTATCTTGCAGCAGCGTCAGCATCGGGCGTCCTTCTACGAGGTTAATTCGGCAAGGGCACACCATATCATGACGTGCAGCCTGCAAACTATACCTCCGAAAGGTCAGCAAATAATGAAACCTGTACTATTAATTTATAAATACGAATCGCAGTCATTTAAATTCAGTCATTCCGTTGCCTGATGGTTAATCGTCGGAATAAAGGAAGGGGTGGAGCAATGTTTATTTTTGCATTAACTAGCAGGCGCGGCGTGATGGGCATTTTGCTACCTTTGTCTGGCGGCGAATTTCCCTGTGCGGAGGAGCGTTCAGTTCAAATCTCTATGCAGTTTGTCATACGCACGCGGATTAGTGTGAACTGGCTAATTCACCGGGAGGCACCCGGCGCCGCAGATAAATATACAGGCATTCCTTGAGTCAATTATTTTTTCCAGCGCTTTGGCGCTGGTTTTTTTTAACTACAAGAAAGGTGGCGATATGCAATACATGTTAACGGGAGTTGTTGTGTTGATTATCAGCGGATTAGCTATCAATTTGCTGTCGGTGGTCATCGAAAGTCTGTATAAAACGTTCCTGAACCGCACCACATCGCGTTAACTTACGCAGGCCATCCCTGGCCTGTCGCCGCGTTATGGCAAGCGTGGATAAATACCTGGGCCAATCGGTAGCCCTACCAGGTACCAGCCCACCAGCAACAGCAGCCAGACGGCTAAGAAAATCAGCGGGTAGGGTAATACCAGCGAATAGTAGGTACCCAGTCTGGCATCGGGCCGGTAGCGCTGTAAAAAGCCGAGAAACAGCGGTACAAATGGCGATACCGGCGCGAGCGGCAGTACGGACGAATCGGCGATACGAAACAGGATCTGCGCAAACGCCGGGTGAAAGCCCAGCAGCATAAACATCGGTACAAAAATGGGCGCCAGAATCGACCAGATAGCCGAACCGCTGGCGATAAACATACACAGAAATGCCGACAGCAGCGTCAGACCGACAAACGCCGGCACGCCATTCATTCCCGCACTTTCCAGTATATCCGTTAATCCTACCGCCATGAATTTCCCCATATTGCTCCAGTTGAACATGGCGACAAACTGGGCCAGCGGGAAGACCATCACGATGAAGCCGGCCATCTCCTTCATCGGCTCGATCATTAACTGCGGCAGGTCAGCCTGACGGCGAATTTTGCCGGTGGCGATGCCGTAAGCTAAAGATACGACGAAAAAGAAAAAGATAATCAGCGGTACGATGCCTTTTATAAAAGGCGAGGGCATCACCGTATGTTTGATAGGATCGCGCAGGATGCCGTTTTCCGGCACCACCATCAGTGCGATAACCGCCACAAACAACAGCGCCGCAATACCGGCAATGCGCAGCCCGAAGCGCTGTTCCGCCGTCAGCGTCTGCAGCGTTTCATCGCTCTGGCCTTGCCACTTTCCTAGCCGCGGCTCGACCAGTTTATCGGTAATCAACCCGCCGACCAGCGTCAGAACGATGACTGAGGTGGCCATGAAGTACCAGTTGTCGATAACGCTAACATGCAGCGAGGCATCAAGCGTTTTCGCCGCTTCGGTACTAATACCGGAGAGCAACACGTCGGTAGTGACAATAAGTAAATTTGCCGTGAATCCGCAGCCGACGCCGGCGATTGCCGCCAACAACCCGGCTACCGGATGGCGGCCGACGGCGAGAAACATTAACGCCCCCAGCGGCGGCATAATGACCAGCGCCGCGTCGGAAGAGATGTGGCTGAAGAAGGCGATAAATAACACCATGT
The DNA here is from genome assembly GCF_057624675.1 of Klebsiella sp. PK01. NCBI lineage: Bacteria > Pseudomonadati > Pseudomonadota > Gammaproteobacteria > Enterobacterales > Enterobacteriaceae > Klebsiella > Klebsiella sp. PK01. The sequence goes on along the minus strand of NZ_JBYEZM010000001.1, from coordinate 643,665 downwards.
AACTGGCGTAACGCGCGCTAACGTGCGATGACATCTTGACCATCAGCGACGGCAGCAGGCCGACACGTTCGGCGAAACCGGCGCCGAGCACCAGCGCCAGAATCGCCCCCAGCGGCGCGAAGCCGCTAAAGTTTTTAATCACGTTTGGCAGAAACCAGTGCAGCCCTTCAACGCTGAGCAGATTCTTTACCACCACTCGCGAACCGTCGGTGGGGTTCTGTACGCCGACGTTTAGCGCCGACAAAATGGCGGTGGCGGCCATCAGCGCGACGATCAGATAGATAAAAAGCAAAAATGGATGCGGAACCTTATTACCTATTTTTTCAACCCAGCCATACAGCTTACCGGTGGGGGAATGCGACGGTATGGATGACATACTCATGGGCGTTCCTCAGTTGTCGTTGTTGTGTTGTTTGCGGCATGCCTCAGGGGTTGTCAGCTGTTATTATTATTGGCGATTGCCATCACGCTGTACGCTATCCCAGAGGCTAATTTTTCTTATTTTAAAATTGATGGTACGACGTCACGCGGGATCGGGCACTGGTATGGAGTTACCGCCAGTACCTGAGCCAGTTCCTGCTGGCTTGCTTCGAGTAACGGCCTGTCGCTGAATAAACGAATCGCCGTTGCTCCCAGAATTTTACCCGCCAGCAGCATCCCTTTATGGGCGATGGAAGTTCTTCCCTGGCTCACCAGTTGCCAGCTATGCAGCGGCGTACCGATGGCGAAACAGGGGCTAAAACACTGGGCCACCGGCGCTTTCCAGCTCACGTCGCCGACGTCGGTAGATCCCGCCAGCACGTTTTCCGTTGCCGCCCACGGCGCGACCTCATCGATCAACACCGTGTCGTGATGACGGCGGGCAAACGCTTTTCCTTCTTCACCGCTGGTGCCGGCAATATTCTTCAGGCTGTTATTTATATCGTTCACGCCGAGCGTGGCGCGAATATCCGCCGCGAAAGCGCGCTCTTCGTCACACCACTGCGGCGTACCGTAATGACATACGGCCTGATACATTGCCGCTTCCAGCGTGCGATTGGGGAGATAGCTGGAACAGGCTTTTTCAAAACGGCAACTGACGCTGGTTTCGGTCATCAGCGCGGCGCCCTGGGCGATTTTCTCAATACGGGCGAAGATTTGCTGCACATCGGCCATCTCCGGAGCGCGAATCAAATACAGCACTTCAGCTTGCGCCTGCACCACGTTGGGCGACACGCCGCCGGTATCGGTAATGGCGTAGTGCACACGCGCTTTCTCGATAATATGCTCATTGAGGAAATTACTGCCGGTGGTCATCAGCGTGACGGCGTCCAACGCGCTCCGCCCCAGATGCGGTGAGTTTGCCGCGTGCGCAGCGGTTCCGGTAAAGCGCCACGCCGCCTGAATATTGGCCAGCGTGCTGGTACTGAACATCCCGGCCCAGGCTTCCGGATGCCACGTGAGGGCGGCGTCAATATCATCGAATAATCCCTCGCGCACCATAAAGGTTTTACCCGAGCCGCCTTCTTCCCCCGGGCAGCCATAAAAGCGCAGGGTGCCCGCTCCGCCTTGCTGCTGCAGCCACTGTTTCGCGGCGACGGCGGCGGCGAACGCCGCGGTGCCGAGGAGATTATGCCCACAGCCGTGGCCGTTTTCCCCCGGCGTCGCGGATGTTGGTTCACCACTGTGCGCCTGTTGGCTGAGTCCTGCCAGCGCATCAAACTCGCCGAGCAGGGCGATGACCGGTTTACCCTCGCCGTAGCTGGCGATAAACGCATTGGGTATGCCGCCCGCGTGACGGGTTAGCTGAAAACCTTCCGTTTCCAGCGCATCGGCCAACCGCGCGGCAGACCAGAATTCCTGGAAGCGGGTTTCCGGATGATCCCAGATATCATCGGCAATAGCGCAAAAATCGTCGCGCCGTGACGTAATGATGTCATCGACAAATTGATAGATCTTTTCCATCACACACCTCGCAGCCAGGGAAAGTTGAGCGCGATGCGCGCCAGCGTCTCGACCGCGATGACCATCACGCCTTCGTCGAAATCAAATTTCTCGTTGTGATGTCCGGCGCTCAGTTCAGTACCGAAAATCATGTATGAAGCCAGTCCGCCGCGATCCTGTACCCGCGCCATCATCAAAGTGGCATCTTCGGATCCCGCCGGCGCGGCAATATGATCCACTGCTTCTACTACCCCCGGCACCTGTGCTGCCTGCTCACGCAGGTATTGCACCCACGCCGGAGAGGGGGCGCTGGAGGTTGCCGCGCCCATGAGCCGAAGTTCATAGCGGGCTTCATATATCGCTGCGGCGCCGGCAATCACGTTTTGCGCCCGCTCAAACACATACTGGTTGATAGCTTCCGTCTCGCCGCGGGTTTCCACTTTAATTAGCGCCGATGAGGGGACCACGTTACGCCCGGTGCCGGCCTGTATGACGCCGACGTTAACCCGCGAGGCGCCTGCGCTGTGCGGCGCGATGGCGTGTAATGCGAGGGCGGCCTGGGCGGCGGCCAGTAGCGCGTTGCGCCCATCTTCCGGTTTGCCGCCGGCGTGAGCGGCGACGCCCTCGAATTGCACGTCGAATTTGGTGGTCGCCATAAAGTTGTCACCGCCGCAGACCACGGTACCGTTGGGAACGCCGGTACCGATATGAATGGCGGTGAAGTAGTCCACGTTATCGAGCACGCCTGCCGCCACCATCGCGCGCGCGCCGCGGGTGCCTTCTTCGGCAGGCTGGAAAATCAGCTTGATGATTCCGTTGAGCCGATCGGCATACTGCTTTAGCACGTGCGCCAAACCCAGCCCAATGGCGGTATGTCCGTCATGGCCGCAGGCGTGCATCATCCCGGCGTTGCAGGAGGCGAAACCCGCGCGATGCGGGCGATGGCGATCGTCGTGTTGTTCGTTAAGATCGAGCGCGTCCATATCGACGCGAAACGCAAGCGTAGGGCCGGGGCGGCCGGTGTCCAGGGTGGCGACGACGCCGGCGAATCCGCCTTCAAAAGCCGGCAGCCAACGTTCCGGCGCTCCCTGTTCGCGGGCGCGCTGGAATGCCTGCTCCAGGCTGGCATCGTCGGGCAGCCCCATCCGGCTGTCGGCATCGATAACGTCGCGACCCAGCGCCAGTTGATAACCGAGGCCGTCTAAGATCTCGGCAACCTTGCTGGCGGTGCGAAATTCCAGCCAGCCGGACTCCGCGTGCAGGTGAAAATCACGACGCCATTGCGTCATTTCCGGCGCCAGCTGGCTTACCAATTCATGAAGTTGCGGCATAACCCTTCCTGTCATAATTAAAAAGTGTGACGGCGTTCACGGTGTGATAGCTTTTAATTATCACAAACGCCTTTCTGGCAATCTCACCCTTAACCTGCCACAGCATGATGGATTACAGTAGATGTCATTTTCTTCTGTCTGATAAACAGTGGTTATCACTTAAAACATGTCATTTCAGATTAAATTTCATCAAATTCGCGCCTTCGTTGAGGTCGCTCGTGAGGGGAGTATTCGCGGCGCCAGCCGGGCGCTGGCGATCTCGCAGCCCGCGTTGACCAAAGCGATTAAAGAGCTGGAAGAAGGGCTTTCCGCCCAACTGTTTGTCCGCCGCAGCCAGGGGGTGGCGCTGACGGAAAACGGCGAAAGTTTTTATCAACATGCGAGCCTGATCCTTGAAGAGCTTCGGGCGGCGCAGGATGAACTCCTGCAGCGTCAGGGGGAGCAGGCGGGGCAGATTAATATTGGTCTCGGCGCCAGCGTCGCCCGTTCGCTGATGCCATCGGTTATCTGTCGTTTTCATCAGCAGCATCCGCTGGTGAAGGTTCGGATCATGGAAGGGCAACTCCTGGCGATGATTAATGAACTGCGTCAGGGTGAGCTTGATTTCACTATCAACACCTACTACCCCGGCCCGTACGATCATGAATTCAGCTTTGAAAAACTGTTTGAGAAACCGTTCGCGGTATTCGCCCGCGCAGGGCATCCGGCGGCGCGCGCCACTTCCCTGACTGAATTGCTCGATCACCACTGGACGATGCCAACGCCGCGCGGTAGCTACTTCAAACAGTTGCAGGAGATGTTTAATCAGGCCGGGCTGGCGCCCAAGGTCGATATCGTTTGCGAAACCTTCTCTTCGTGCATCAGTCTGGTGGTGAAGAGCGATTTCCTTAGTATTCTGCCGGTAGAGCTCGGAAACGATCCGATGATGGCGGATAAACTGGTGATGATCCCCATACGTGAGGTATTGCCCAGAGCAACCTACTACCTGATCCAGCGGCGCGACACGCGACCAACGCCGTTAACGGCTTCGTTAATCACCCTGTTTCGTCGTCAAAGCCGTCAATTGTTTCCTTAAATATCCCGCGTTGGTCTATTTGCCAGCAGTTGCGGCTAAACGCGTTGAGGGGTAGGCGTGAGGCGGCTATAGTAGCAGGCGATAGCCGCTGGAGGAGTGACCATGAACCTTGACGACAAATCCCTGTTTCTTGACGCCATGGAGGATGTCCAGCCTCTGAAACGCAATAATGACGTACACTGGCATCGTGAACGACCCGCGCGCGCGCCGCAGCGTATTGATACCCTACAGCTCGATAATTTTCTGACCACCGGCTACCTCGATATTGTGCCGCTCGCCGTGCCGCTGGAGTTCAAACGGGAAGGGCTGCAAAGCGGAGTGCTGGACAAGCTGCGGCGTGGAAAATACAGCCAGCAGGCAAGCCTGTCGCTGCTGCATCAGCCGGTCGAACAGTGCCGGCAAATGCTGTTCGCCTTCGTGATACAGGCGCAAAAAGAGGGGCTGCGTAATTTACTTATCATCCACGGCAAAGGCCGTGATGACCAGGCCCATGCCAATATTATTCGCAGCTACCTGGCGCGCTGGCTGCCAGAGTTGCCCGAGGTACAGGCGTTTTGCGCCGCGCTACCGCACCACGGCGGCAGCGGCGCTTGTTACGTGGCGCTACGTAAATCCGAACAGGCTAAGCAGGAGAACTGGGAGCTGCACGCTAAACGCAGCCGCTAGCGCAGCAGCAGCGTTAGCTCGCGGGCGGCCTTTTGTAATTCCGGCAGCACCCTGTCCAGCATTTCGCGGGTCGACATCTGGCCCGCGTGAACCCCGACGTTCAGCGCTGCTTCCACCTGTCCTTGCGGGTTAAATAGCGGTACCGCTAGCGAACGCAGCCCCATTTCCAGTTCCTGATCGTTCAACGCATATCCCTGCTGATGCACGCGTTTTAGCTCCGCGCGCAGCTTATTCACCGAATCTACCGTTTGCGGGGTGTAGCGAATCATCGTCACCCGGCCCAGCATGTCGTTCAGCCTTTCTTCCGGCTGATGGCTTAACAGCACGCGGCCCATGGAGGTCGCCCACGCCGGCAGACGGCTGCCAATATCAAGATCGATCGTCATAATGCGCGAACTGGAGGCGCGGGCGATATACAAGATATCGTCGCCATCCAGGGTGGCGATTGAGCAGGACTCATTGAGCATTTCGCTCAAATGCTTGAGCACCGGCTGCGCCGAGCGCGCCAGCGGCGTTGAGGCCAGCCAGGCGTGACCGAGGGCAAGTATCCGTGGTCGCAGTTGGAAATTCTTGCCGTCTTCGGCGTAGACGAAACCCAGCTTGCTCAGGGTGTACAGGCAGCGACGTACCGCCGCTCGGGGGATGCCGGTCTTTTGGCTGATCTGCGAAATCGACAGTACCGGGCGCTGCGGGGTAAAAGCCTGAATCACTTCCAGCCCGCGCGCCAGCGATGCCATAAAGTTCGGATCGCCCTTAAACGGATCGCCGTCGCCCGCTACTACATCATCTGGATGCTTGTCCATTTTGTTCTCCGTATTTGCCATCGATCACATTCTTTCGCTAAAGATATACGATGTTCGATTATCGCACCATATTTCGATTATCGCCCTTGACCAGCATCGTTAAGCGGGTCACATTTTGTGCGAACAACGCATATAAGTGCGATTACCGCACGTTAAGGAGCGACCTGATGATTGATAAAAGCGTGTCGACGCTGAGTGAGGCCATTGCCGGGATCCACGACGGCGCGACCATCATGATCGGCGGATTTGGCCCCGCCGGGCAGCCGACGTATCTGATCGATGCCCTGATTGACCAGGGCGCCCGCGACCTAACCATTATTAATAACAACGCGGGTAATGGCGAAGTGGGGCTGGCGGCGCTGCTCAAAGCCGGGCGGGTGCGCAAAATGATCTGCTCATTCCCGCGCCAGGTAGATTCACAAATTTTCGATGACCTCTATCGCCGCGGCAAGGTTGAGCTGGAACTGGTGCCGCAGGGCAACCTGGCGGCGCGGATCCAGGCCGCTGGCGCAGGTCTCGGCGCGGTCTTTACCCCTACCGGCTACGGCACGCCGCTGGCGGAAGGCAAAGAAACCCGGGAAATCGACGGCCGTCATTACGTGCTTGAATATCCAATTAAAGCCGATTTTGCGCTGATTAAAGCCCATCAGGGCGACCGCTGGGGCAACCTGGTCTACCGCAAAGCGGCGCGCAACTTCGGCCCGATTATGGCGACCGCCGCCAAAACCACCATTGTTGAAGTCTCGCAACTGGTCGCCCTTGGCGAACTTGACCCGGAAAACATCATCACGCCGGGGATTTTCGTCCAGCGCGTATTCTCGCTGGAAAATCTGTCCGCCGCGCAAAGCGCCTGAGGAGCCGAAGATGCAAAAACTGACTCGTGACGAAATGGCCCAGCGCGTCGCCCGCGATATTCCGGAAGGCGCTTACGTAAACCTCGGTATTGGCCTGCCGACCCGTATCGCCAACTATCTACCTGCCGATAAAGAGGTGTTCCTGCACAGTGAAAACGGGCTACTGGGAATGGGGCCGAAGCCGCAGCCCGGCGAAGAGGACCCGGAGCTGATCAACGCGGGTAAAGAGTATGTCACCCTGCTGCAGGGCGGCTGTTTTTTCCACCATGGCGATTCCTTCGCCATGATGCGCGGCGGGCATCTCGATATTTGCGTGCTGGGCGCCTATCAGGTTTCCGCCAGCGGCGATCTCGCTAACTGGAGCACCGGCGCGCCGGATTCGATCCCGGCGGTCGGAGGGGCGATGGATTTGGCTATCGGCGCCCGCCAGGTGTTTGTGATGATGGACCATCTGACCCGCGATGGCGAATGCAAACTGGTCGAGCAGTGCAGCTATCCGCTGACCGGCGTTGGCTGCGTCAGCCGTATCTATACCGATCTGGCGGTCATCGATATTACCGACCGTGGTCCGGTGGTACGCGAAATCTTTAACGGCCTCTCATTTGAAGAGCTACAGCGCATCACTCCGGTGGCGCTAACTTTTGAACAACTGGCGGAAAGCGCGTAAGGAACCTATGATGAATCAGGCATTTATCTGTGATGCGGTGCGTACGCCGTTTGGCCGTTTTGGCGGCGCATTATCCGGTATGCGCGCTGACGATCTGGCGGCGCTGCCGCTGAAAGCGCTGCTGGAGCGTAATCCGGGTCTCGATCCGGCGCTAATTGATGATGTGATCTACGGCTGCGCCAACCAGGCCGGAGAAGATAACCGTAACGTGGCGCGTATGGCGCTGTTGCTGGCCGGGCTGCCGCAGAGCGTTCCCGGCAGCACGATTAACCGCCTGTGCGGCTCGAGCCTTGATGCGATCGGCGTCGCGGCGCGGGCGATTAAAAGCGGCGAAACCCAGCTGATGATCGCCGGTGGGGTGGAGAGTATGTCGCGCGCGCCGTTTGTGATGGGCAAAGCCGAGAGCGCCTTTAGCCGCTCGATGCAGATGGAAGATACCACCATTGGCTGGCGTTTTATTAACCCGCAGATGAAAGCGCTGTACGGCGTGCACTCGATGCCGGAAACCGCGGAAAACGTCGCCGATGAGTTTGCCATTTCTCGCGCCGACCAGGATGCTTTTGCGCTTCGTAGCCAGCTGCGTACCGCTGCGGCGCAAGAAGCGGGGCGTTTCGCCGATGAACTGATCGCCGTATCGGTACCGCAACGCAAAGGTGAGCCGCTGTGTTTCAGCCGCGATGAACACCCGCGCAGCACCTCGCTGGAGGCGCTGGCCAAATTGCGCGGCGTGGTCCGAGCCGACGGCAGCGTTACCGCCGGTAACGCCTCCGGCGTCAATGATGGCGCCTGCGCGCTGCTGTTGGCCAGTGAACAGGCCATGTCGGCGAATGATTTACAGCCGCTGGCGCGGGTTGTCGGCGTGGCGACGGCAGGGGTGGCGCCGCGAATTATGGGCTTCGGCCCGGCGCCGGCGGTACGTAAGGTGCTGGCGCAAACCGGGCTGACGCTGGCGCAGATGGACGTCATCGAATTGAATGAGGCTTTTGCCGCACAGGCGCTGGCGGTTACCCGTGATTTAGGTCTGCCGGATGATGCCGCCCACGTTAACCCCAACGGCGGGGCCATCGCGCTGGGCCATCCGCTAGGCGCTTCCGGCGGGCGTCTGGCGATGACCGCCGCTTATCAGTTGAAGCGAACCGGCGGCCGCTATGCGCTGTGCACCATGTGTATCGGCGTGGGCCAGGGGATTGCGCTGATTATTGAACGCGTTTAAGGAGTAGCGATGAGTTTGTTGACCCCCATGTTGCGCAGCAGTCCGCTAACCGACTGGTTTAGCGATGCGCAGCGGGTACAGGGCATGCTGGATTTCGAAGCCGCGCTGGCGCAGGCGCAGGCCGACTGCGGGCTGGTGCCGAAGGCGGCAGTCTCGCCGATAGTCAACGCCTGCCGGCATGCGCTTATTGATTTCGACGCGCTGGGACAGGCTGCGGCCAGCGCCGGTAATCTGGCAATTCCGCTGGTCAAACAGCTGACCGCGCGTGTGAAAGCGCAGGATCCTGACGCCGCGCGCTATGTCCATTGGGGCGCCACCAGCCAGGACGCTATCGATACCGGGTTTGTTTTGCAACTGCGCGGCGCGCTGGCGGCGACGGATAGCCTGCTACAAAGCCTGATTGATGCGCTTGCCGAACAGGCGCAGCGCTATCAGCATACGGTGATGCCGGGGCGCACCTGGATGCAGCATGCGCTGCCGGTCACCTTTGGCCTTAAACTGGCGGGGACGCTGGATGCGCTGCTGCGCTGGCAGCAGCGGTTGATCGAGATGCGCCCACGGGTGCTGGCGCTGCAGTTTGGCGGCGCGGCTGGCACGCTTGATTCATTGAAACAGCAGGCGCCGCAGGTCGCGCAGGCGTTAGCGCAAACCCTCGAGCTGCAGTTGCCGGATACGCCATGGCATAGCCAGCGCGACCGTTTCCTCGAAGTCGGCGCCTGGTTCGCCGGCGTTTGCGGCACCCTGGGAAAATTCGCCAATGATTTTTCGCTGCTGATGCAAACCGAGGTTGCGGAAGTCGGCGAGCCGCTGGCGGAAGGGCGCGGGGGCTCCTCGACCATGCCGCACAAACGTAATCCGGTCTCCTGCGCGGCGATTTTAACCGCGGCGCAGCGCACGCCGGGGCTGGTCGCCACCCTTTACGCCGGTCAAATCCAACAGCATGAGCGCGCGCTCGGCGGCTGGCAGGCGGAATGGGAAACGCTACCGGAGCTGATTATGCTGGTGGGCGGGGCGCTGGCGCAAACTGACATGCTGGTGCGCGAGATGCAGGTTTTCGTGCATAAGATGCGTGCCGACCTTGATATTACCCACGGGCTGATTATGGCGGAAGCGGTGACCCTGGCGCTGGCGGAGTTTATCGGCAAAGCCGAGGCGCATCACCGTGTAGAAGCGCTGTGCCGCCAGGCTCTGGACAGTCACGGTTTACTTGTCGATCTGCTGGCGGCTGACCCGCTGGTCAGTCAGTATCTCTCCCGCGAACGTTTAAACATGCTACTGGATCCGGCAACGGCCACCGGTAGCGCCGAACGCTTTGTGCGCCAGGTACTGGCGCGTTATCAGGAGCAACGTCATGAATCTTGATTATCAACTCGACGGGCCGGAAGGCGCGCCGGTTATCGTGCTGTCGAATTCGCTTGGCACCACGCGCACAATGTGGCAGCCACAAATGGAGGCCCTGACGGCGAATTTTCGCGTACTGCGTTATGACACCCATGGCCATGGTAAAACGACGAAAAACGGCAAGGTGGCCCTGGCGCAATTGGGTGAAGATGTGATTGCGCTGCTCGATCACCTAAATATCGACAAAGCGCTGTTTTGCGGTATTTCGATGGGCGGGCTGACGGGATTATGGCTGGCGCGCTTTGCGCCGGAACGTTTTTACGCGGTGGCGGTGGCCAATACCGCGGCGCGGATCGGCGATCAGTCGGGCTGGCTTTCTCGCGCCCGCGCGGTACGTCAGGAAGGGATGGATGTGGTTGCCGCGGGGGCGGCGGATCGCTGGTTCAGCGATGCTTTCCGCCAGCGCGCGCCGGAGGTGGTCGAGGCATTATGCCATCAACTGACTCATAGCGACGCCGAAGGCTACGCTGCCTGCTGCGAAGCCCTGGCGGCGGCAGACCTGCGGGGGGAGGTCGGGCAAATTGCGATTCCTGTGCTGATTATTGCCGGAGAAAGTGACCCTGTCACGACTGTCGCCGACGCTAACTTCCTGCATCAGCAGATCGCCACTTCACAGGTGGTGGTGTTGAAGGCGTCGCATCTGTCGAACATTGAAGCGCCTGCTGCCTTTAACGCCGCGCTGAACGGCTTTTTGCTGGGGGAGCAAAATGGAAGATAAACAACGTTACCAGCAGGGAATGGAGGTTCGCCGCAAGGTATTAGGCGATGCTCACGTTGACCGTACTCTGCAGAATCTGACGCCGCTGAACGAGGAGTTTCAGGATTTCATTACCCGTTACGCCTGGGGAGAAACCTGGACCCGTCCAGGGCTCGATCACCATACCCGCAGCATGATCACTATTGCGATGCTGATTGCGCTGAACCGCGAGGCGGAACTTAAGATGCATCTGCGCGCCGCCTTTAATAACGGCGTGACCCGTGATGAGCTGAAAGAGCTGATTATGCATTCGGCGCTGTACTGCGGCTTACCGGCGGCGAACGCCACGTTGCACCTGGCGCAGCAGGTGTTTGCCGAGATTGACGCCGCGCAGGCGTAGCGGGGAACCGCTTCGCGGCGCTGATTTGTTGTCGATGCGGTTGTTGATACTGTTATCGGTTGGCAACTTTTTAGCTTGAGAAAAGCGTTTATCCCGTTTCGCTCCAGAGCATCTTGCGCTCCCGGTTAATTCTTCTGCACTATGTTTTCCGTGGCGCAGGGAGCGCACAGAGGGCGGCCAGTCGCCGCCGCCCCCTGTACCCCCGGACTCTGGCCGCCAAAATCGCCACTTCGTGGTACCTTCGACTTATCCCTGCAGGCTTCGGGTCGGGCCGAGGCAGCGTCCTTGCAAAACACGGCCCTCAGCCCGCATCCATGCGGGCTGCCCCGGCCTTCCGGGAACGTCTCAGCGATTTTGAGGCCACCAACACCGGCAGTTGCAGCCAGCATGGGGAATAAATTAAAGGCAGGCTGCACGGACCGTAGGCCGGATAAGCGCAGCGCCATCCGGCATTACCTGATGAAACTGCGTCGGCGTGGGACGACGTTACCTGTCGCGCTCCTGCGGCGCGACCGCCGGGGCGGTATACCAATCCTCTTTGGCGACCACCACCGCGCCTTTCGGTTGCATGACAAAATTGGGCGACATAATCTGCACGCCAAATTCGTTAAATACATCGATAATGCTGCTGTGCAGCGCGTTGCGCCCCTCCGGCAGTGTCGTTTCGGGTAACAGCCGCACCTGCAGTTCATACGACGTATACCAGTCGAGCAATCCCAGTTTGCGAACCACCGGCGGCACCTGATGATCCACTCCCTGGGCGCGGTGGGCCGCCAGTTCCAGCATCGCCTGTACCTGCCGCCACGGCGTGTCGTAACCAATGGTCACACCGGTGGTGAGGTTGATTCCCTGTTGCGGGTCGCTGGCGCTGAGATTGGTGATTTTACCGCTGACCACCACCGCGTTCGGCAGGGTGACAATATAGTTTTCGCGGGTCAGGATTTTGGTCGCCAGCATGCCGATCTCGCTGACCTGGCCTTCGTTATCGGCGATGCGGATCCAGTCGCCTTTGTGCAGCGCGCGGGTATAAATCAGCACCAGGCCGCTCTTGGCGTGATTCATCACCCCCGCTGAGCCCAGCGTCAACATCAGACCGAAGAACACGCTAATCCCCTTGAAAGCCAGAGAGTTTGCGCCAGGCAGGAAAGGATAGGCGGCGGAGAGCGCAAAAAGCCAGATAACCACGGCGATAAGCTTTCGCGTGGCGCCGACGGTTTCCGGATGCAGACCGGGGATCTGCAGACGCCCGGCGGCGACCTGATCCAAAACCACCTTCAGCAGGCGGATGATAAACCACGTAATCAGAAAGATAAGCAGTACGATCATCAATCCCGGCAGCGCCGACACGATGGACAGCGAAATATCGCGAATCACCCCTACCGACCACTCACCGAGCGACTCTCCCCATACCCGGGTCCACGGAAACAGGCTGAATACCCAACTCAGCCAGACATAACCCGCCAGTACCCCAAGCAGTATGACCAGCAGCGCGTATAATCGGCTTTCAATGTTGCCGAGAAAACGCCGCCAGCTATGTGGGATCAGGCTGCGCTTTTCGAGGATCCGCAGATGGAAAAAGCGCCTCACTCGCCGCCACGAACGGAAAGCGAGATAGCAGGCCAGGGCGAGGAGCAACGCGCCGGCGGCGGATTTTAGCGCCGCCAGCAGCAGATAGCGGGTATTGTACTGTTCGCGCAGCGACGTCCGCTGCGCTTCCATACGGGCAAGAACGCGCTGCGCCGCCTGATCGAGGGTCAGATCGTCGCCTTCATCGAGGTCCGCCTGGCTGAGTAACATGATGGGTTTGCCATTCATCAGGAACAGCCGCCCCGGCTGGTTGTAGCGGGTGACAGGCACCACCTGTAGCGGCTGGCTGATATCGGCCTCGGTAAAGGCACGTAGCGTATTGCGGATGCGCAGAACCCGCTCTTCCGGCGTGGTCTGGCCGAAGGTGGCCTGCAGCATGACGATCGGTTGATGGAAAATAGCGACGGTTCGCGCCTGCTCGCGAGCGGTGGGCTGCTGACGCGGTTCTGCCGCCGAAAGCGGGAAGGCCAGCCATAGCAGAAAACACGCCGTTAATAACGCCTGGATCCTGTTCATATGCGACACCGGAAAAGGGGGAATTATTGTTATTTTTCAGCTGGTCAAACTCTGAACGGCTGCTGGATTGAGCATAGTTCAGCGTCGGGTGAATTCAAGAGTAAAGGGGGAGAATACGCCCGACGATGAGCCGCCGGGCGTGGAGGGAATTAGCCGTGTTGTTTACAACCGGCGCACTGCTGATTTTGGATCTGTTGGAAGAAATCGTTACCTTTATCATCAACGAGAATAAAGGCCGGGAAATCTTCGACTTCGATTTTCCAGATAGCTTCCATTCCCAGCTCCGGATAAGCCACGCACTCGAGGCTCTTAATGCTCTGTTGGGCAAGGACTGCCGCCGGGCCGCCAATACTACCGAGGTAGAAGCCGCCGTGTTTATGGCAGGCGTCGGTCACCTGCTGGCTGCGGTTGCCTTTGGCCAGCATCACCATGCTGGCGCCGTGCGATTGCAGCAGATCGACGTAGGAATCCATACGTCCCGCGGTGGTCGGGCCGAGGGAGCCGGAGGCGAAACCGGCCGGCGTTTTGGCCGGACCGGCGTAGTAGATCGGGTGATCTTTCACGTACTGCGGCAGCGCTTCGCCGTTATCGATAAGCTCTTTCAGTTTCGCGTGGGCAATGTCGCGGGCCACGATAATGGTGCCGTTAAGGCTCAGACGCGTGGAGACCGGGTGCGCCGACAGCTGTGCCAGGATCTCGCTCATCGGCTGGTTCAGGTTGATGCTAACCACATTGCCTTCGCCTTGCTGGCGCAGGTGTTCAGGAATGTATTTCCCCGGATTGCTTTCCAGTTTTTCAATCCAGATGCCGTCGCGGTTGATTTTAGCTTTGATATTGCGGTCGGCGGAGCAGGAGACGCCCATGCCGATCGGGCACGACGCGCCGTGGCGCGGCAGACGGATAACGCGGATATCGTGGGCAAAATATTTCCCGCCAAACTGCGCGCCGAGACCGAGATTTTGCGCTTCCAGCAGTAGCTCTTGCTCCAGCTGCACATCGCGGAACGCCTGACCGTGTTCGTTGCCTGCGGTCGGCAGGTCGTCATAGTAGCGGGCGGAAGCCAGCTTAACGGTCTTCAGCGTCGCTTCCGCTGAGGTGCCGCCAATCACAAAGGCGATGTGGTAGGGCGGGCAGGCCGCGGTACCGAGGGTACGCATCTTCTCGACGAGGTAGTTTTTCAGCTTCGCCGGGGTGATTAACGCTTTGGTTTCCTGGTACAGATAGGTTTTGTTGGCGGAACCGCCGCCTTTCGCCATGCACAGGAATTTATATTCGTCGCCGTCGACGCTGTAGAGATCGATCTGCGCCGGCAGGTTGGTGCCGGTGTTGACCTCTTTATACATATCCAGCGGCGCATTCTGCGAGTAACGCAGGTTGTCTTCGGTATAGGTGTTATAGACGCCCTGCGCCAGCGCGGCTTCATCGCCGCCGCCGGTCCAAACGCGCTGGCCTTTTTTACCCATGATGATGGCGGTGCCGGTATCCTGGCAGGTGGGCAGCACACCTTTGGCGGCGATTTCGGAATTACGCAGGAACTGCAGCGCGACGTATTTGTCGTTTTCGCTGGCCTGCGGGTCGAGCAAAATGGCCGCGACCTGCTGCTGATGCGAAACGCGCAGCATAAAAGCGGCATCGTGGAAGGCCTGCTGCGCCAGCAGGGTTAACGCCTGCGGTTCAACCTGCAATACTTCCTGGCCAGCGAATTTGGCGACGGAGACGTGCTCTTTGCTGAGCAAATAGTATTCGGTATCGTCATGCGCCATCGGGAACGGGTCTTGATAAACAAAGGGTTTCGTCGACATATTCACATACTCCATAAAGATAAAAACCGCCGGGGGAAGACCCGGCGGTTATGAATCAGAACATCATGGACATCCACGGATAGCCAATCAGCAGCAGGGCGGCCAGGAAGATGGCGCCGAAGATGGTGCCGAGGCGCCAGTAGTCTTTGGTCGGCAGATAGCCGCTGCCGTAGTAAATCGGGCTCGGACCGGTACCGTACGGGGTGATGATGCCCATCACGCCCAGCGAGGTCACCATCAGCAGGACGAAGACTTCCATATTCATTCCCGGGATAGTCGAAGCGATGGTCAGCATGGCCGGCAGCAGCGCGGTAGTGTGCGCGGTGGTACTGGCGAACAGGTAGTGCAGCAGATAGAACGCCAGCAGCAGGACGATGGTCGCAACCCCCGGAGAAATACCGCTCATCAGCGCGCCGCCTTCTTTACCCAACCAGGCGATGAAACCAGTGGAGGAGAGACCGTCAGCCAGCGCGACCAGCGTGGCGAACCAGACAAAGGTATTCCACGCCGCTTTGTTGTTGGTGATATCGCTCCAGGACAGCACGCCGGTCCACAGCATCAGCACGATAACCAGCAGGGCAGCCAGCGCCGGTTCAATCCAGTCGGCGGCGAAGATCCACATCATCAGCGCGAAGCAGACGAACACCAGCAGCAGGATTTCATTGCGCGACAGTTTGCCCAGTTTCTCCAGTTCACGAGCGGCCCACAGCGGCACTTCGTTATTGATTTTAACTTCTGGCGGATAGAACCAGTACGCCAGCAGCGGCATGGCCAGGATCAGCAGGATACCGAGCGGCAGGAAGGCGATAAACCAGGTACCCCAGGAGATGTTGATACCAACGATGCTTTTTACCAGCGCCAGCGCCAGCAGGTTCGGCGCCAGCGCCGACAGGAACATGGAACTAGTGATACAGGCGGCAGTAATGGCTACCCACATCAGATAAGAGCCAATACGGCGTGCGCTCGGATCGTTAGGTTTAGAACCGTACAGCGGCGGCAGGTTAGCGATAATCGGGTAGATGGTCCCGCCGCTACGTGCGGTGTTGGACGGGGTAAACGGCGCCAGCAGCAGGTCAGCGAAGGTAATGGCGTAGCCCAGCGTCAGGCTGCGGCGGCCAAGATATTTTACCAGAATCAGCGCCAGACGGCGGCCGAACTGGGTTTTGTCATAGCCGGCGGCGAACATGAACGCGCCGAAGATAAGCCACACGGTAGAGTTGCCAAAGCCGCTCACCGCCCATTTAAATGACGCGCCGGCCAGCTTAAAGCTTGGCGCCGCCATCTGTTCCGGGCTGAACAGTAGCCACTGGCTACATAAAGCAATCACCACCACCCCGGTGATACCGATAACGGCGCCCGGCAGCGGTTCGAAGATAAGGCCGACGATGACGCCAACGAAGATAGCAAAATAGTGCCAGGCGAAAGGCGGTAAGCCGTCAGGCACCGGGACGAACAGCAGCAGTACGGCGACGATAATGGGCAACGCCATCATGATCAGACGTTTATACGCCGCGTTAGACGCGGCACCGGCAGGCGGTATGGTTGTCTTTTTCTCTTTCATAATGAGTATCTGCTAGTAGTTGAAAATACGGTTCCGTCTTCGCTTACAACACTCGATTTTTTTAGTTGCGAAAGTTTCTTTAATTATTAATGGTCGAGATTGCTTATTGCTTAAACGGTTATTTAACGCGTTTTTCGCGGCGTTAAATTAAATTCATTGGGTATTTATATATTGCGCTTTCACGTTGCATTGCAATTGATCGAGATCAAAAAAAACAGGTGATCTGGATCTTTTTTTTCGTTTGGCAATAACCACATATGATGATGTGGTTATTATCCGCAAGAAACGTCAATTGTTAAGGGAACGCTTAAAAAATAATAAATGGCTAAAGCAATTAATTATTTAACTTATTGAAATTTAGTGTTTTATTTTTGTTTTTGCGCGTTTTTCTAGCGTTAACAAAAGTGACTGAAATGTTATCATTCATTTGTATTATGTAAATGCGATATATAAATTTAATAATACAATGGAGGTATTGCTGTTATTGCAGGTATTAAATAGTTTTTTAACTAACGTAATTAATTTAGTAACTAAAAAACACGCTATATTATTGGCATGACAACAGGAATGAAAATAAACAATCAATAAAATTTCCGTCACCCAATTCTGAATTTCAATATTTAAAATCTGGAGTATTAATATGACCAGTAACGAACGAATTCTGCAGCCATTTACTTTACCGAATGGGACTGAACTGAAAAACCGTTTGCTAATGGCGCCAATGACCACCTGCACCGGTTATTTCGATGGTACCGTCACCAGCGAGCTCGTTGAATACTATCGCGCCCGCGCCGGCAGCATCGGGACTATCATCGTTGAATGCTGCTTTATTGATGATTATGGTCTGGCCTTCCCGGGCGCTATCGGCATCGATAACGATGAAAAAATCGCCGGGCTGGCAAAAATCGCCGAAGCGATTAAAGCGGAAGGCTCAAAAGCGATTCTGCAGATTTACCACGGCGGCCGCATGGTTGACCCACAGTTGATTGGCGGTCGCCAGCCGGTGGCGCCAAGCGCTATTGCCGCGCCGCGCGACGGCGCCGCTATGCCGCGCGCCCTCAGTGGTGAAGAAGTCGAAGGCATGATCGCCAAATTTGGCGACGGCGTGCGTCGCGCGATTCTTGCCGGTTTCGACGGCGTCGAAATCCACGGCGCCAACACCTATCTTATCCAGCAGTTCTATTCGCCGAACTCTAACCAGCGTGACGATGAGTGGGGCGGCAGCCGCGACAACCGCGCCAGATTCCCGCTGGCGGTACTGGACATCACGCATAAAATGGCCCGTCAGTACGCTGACGATGCCTTTATTATCGGCTATCGCTTCTCGCCGGAAGAGATGGAAGTCCCGGGGATCCGCTTCGACGACACCATGTATCTGCTGGAAAAACTGGCCGCCCGCGGCGTCGATTATCTGCATTTCTCGGTTGGCGCGACGCTGCGCCCGTCTATCGTTGATACCAGCGATCCGACGCCGCTGATTGAAAAATACTGCGCCATGCGTTCTGAAACGCTGGCGCAGGTGCCGGTGATGGGTGTCGGCGGAGTGGTTAACGCAGCCGACGCCGAACAGGGCCTCGATCACGGTTATGACCTGATGGCCGTCGGCCGCGCCTGCATCGCCTATCCGGACTGGGCTTCACGTATCGCCGCCGGCGAAGAGCTGGAACTCTTTATCGACAGCACCCAGCGCGAGGCGCTGCATATTCCGGAACCGCTGTGGCGTTTCTCGCTGGTCGAAGCGATGATCCGCGACATGAGCATGGGCGACGCGAAATTTAAACCGGGGATGTTTGTCGAAACCGTTCAGGACGATGCCAACGAACTGGTCATTAACGTCAGCCTCGAAAACGATCGCATTGCGGATATCGAGCTGGCCGCAAGCCCAGTACAGAGCGTTGAATTTACCACCAGCTTCGAAGAGATCCGCGAACGTATTCTGACCGCCAACACGCCGCACGTCGATGCTATCTCCGGCGCGACCAGCCAGAGCGAAGCGGTGAAAAAAGCGGTGTCCAAAGCGATGCTGAAATCCAGCAAAGCGCTGGCCGCGGAAGAGGGCGGCAACGATACCGCGCCGAAAAGCTATGACGTTGTGGTGGTGGGGAGCGGCGGCGCCGGTCTGGCTGCGGCGATTCAGGCCCACGACGAAGGCGCCAGCGTGCTGATCGTCGAAAAAATGCCGACTATTGGCGGCAATACCATCAAAGCTTCCGCCGGGATGAACGCCGCGGAAACCCGCTTCCAGCGCGTCAAAGGTATTCAGGACAGTAAAGAGTTGTTCTATCAGGAAACCCTGAAGGGCGGCCACAACAAAAACAACCCGCAGCTGCTGCGCCGTTTCGTTGAAAACGCGCCGCAAGCCATTGAATGGCTGGCGGACCGTGGGATTATGCTTAACGATATCACCACCACCGGCGGGATGAGTATCGACCGTACCCACCGTCCGCGCGACGGATCGGCGGTTGGCGGCTACCTGATTAGCGGTCTGGTGCGTAATATCACCAAACGCGGTATCGATGTGCTGCTGGATACCTCGGTAGAAGAGATCCTGATGCGCGACGACGAAGTGAGCGGCGTGCGTCTTATCAACGATGAACAAGAGATCATCGAAGTGCAGACCAAAAGTATTATCGTGGCGACCGGCGGCTTCAGCGCCAACAGCGCGATGGTGGTGAAATATCGTCCTGACCTCGAAGGCTTCGTGACCACCAACCATAAAGGGGCGACCGGTAGCGGTATCGCGCTGCTGGAACGTATTGGCGCCGGCACCGTGGACATGGGCGAAATTCAAATTCACCCGACCGTTGAGCAGCAGACCTCGTACCTGATTTCCGAATCGATTCGCGGCGGCGGCGCTATTCTCGTTAACCAGCAGGGGAACCGCTTCTTCAACGAGATGGAGACCCGCGATAAAGTGTCTGCGGCGATTATCGCGCTGCCGGAACACTATGCTTACATCGTCTTCGACGAGCATGTGCGGGCGAAAAACAAAGCCGCCGACGAGTATATCGCCAAAGGCTTCGTCACCAGCGCCAGCTCGCCGCGTGAACTGGCGGAGAAACTGGGGATGGATTACCATGCGTTCCTCGCTACCCTGGAATGCTACAACGGCGCGGTGGAAAAACAGCACGATGAAGCGTTTGGCCGCACAACCGCGCTGCGCGCGCCGATTAACGAAGGCCCGTTCCACGCCATTCGTATTGCCCCAGGGGTACACCACACTATGGGCGGCGTGACCATTAATACCGATGGCGAAGTGCTGAATGTGGCACAGCAGCCGATTCGCGGCGCCTACGCCGCGGGTGAAGTGGTTGGCGGTATCCATGGCGGTAACCGCATCGGCGGTAACGCGGTCGCGGATATCATCATCTTCGGTACCCTCGCGGGCCATCAGGCGGCGAAACGTGCCAGAGGATAATAGGTAATTGCTGATGCCGGGCTGGCTTAGCCGCCCGGCTTATCCCTTCTAAGGAGAGCCCGATGTCCGATAACCGCGTCTATAGCTACTCCGCCGTGTTGATGGGCTCGCCCATCTTGCTCAAACTCTATTCCCACGATGAGGCACTGGCCTCCCGCGTATTTCAGTTAATTAAACGCTACGAAGATCTGCTCACCGTTAACCGCGCGCAGTCGCAGGTAATGAATATCAACCATGCCGCCGGGCGTCATCCCGTTACCGTTAGCCGTCCGGTGTACCAGCTGATTAAGTGCGCTAAAGCCGCCAGTATGGTGCGCGACAGCGCCTTTAATCTGGCTATTGGCCCGCTGGTTAAACTGTGGCGCATTGGCTTTCAGGGGCATAGCGTGCCGTCGGCGGCGGATATTGCGGCGCGGCTGCCGTTAACCCGCCCGCAGGATGTCATTCTTGATGACGAAAAGCAGAGCGTGTGGCTGGCGCAGGCTGGAATGGAAATTGACCTTGGCGCAATCGCCAAAGGATATATCGCCGACCGGGTACGCGATTACCTGGGCCAGCAGGGGATCGAACAGGCGCTGATTAATCTCGGCGGCAATGTACATACGTTAGGGGAATGGGCGATTGGGCTGAAAAAACCCTTTGCCGCGGCGCAGGAACTTATCGGCTCGATTGCCGTTAGCGGGCAGTCGGTTGTCACTTCAGGCACCTATGAACGCTATTTCGAGCAGGATGGCAAACGCTGGCACCATATCCTCGATCCGCGCAGCGGCTATCCATTGGATAACGAACTCGACAGCGTCACGGTCATTTCCGCGGATTCACTGGACGGCGATATCTGGACTACGCTGCTGTATGGCCTTGGCGTGGAGAAGGGCTGCGCGGCGCTGCGCCAGCGGGACGACATTGAAGCGATCTTTGTCACCAAAAACCGCAACGTGATTCTATCGTCACCGCAGCGCATCCGCTTTCAGCTGCGCGACAGCGGCTACCAGATTACTGACTGTACTGCTTGAGCAGGCCGTACTGCTCGGCGACCAGCCGGTAGCGATACACCGGTCGGCCGGTCGCGCCGTAATGGATGGTGGTGTAGAGAATATTGATCTGCGCGAGCCAGATCAGATATTTGCGGCAGGAGACGCGCGAGATATTCACCGCCGCCGCCAGCTCATCGGTAGAAAATTCCACATCAGGGTGGCTGTCAATCCACTGGCACAGTGTGCGTAGGGTTTGCGCCGTTAAGCCTTTCGGTAGCTTACGCGCGTCAGCCGCTTCCGGCGCGCCGCCGTGCAGTAGACGATCGACATCCGCCTGCTCGTAATAGGGCTGGCCGGTCATCAGTTTGCGCTTTTCGCGCCATGCGGTCAGCGCCTCTTCAAAGCGCGGGAACTGGAAAGGTTTAATCAGATAATCCACCACGCCGTAGTGCATGGCGGTTTGAACGGTGGCGGCATCGGCGGCGGAGGTTATCATAATCACGTCGATGGCGCGGCCGCTGGCGCGAATGGTCGGCAGCAGATCCAGGCCGCTATCCTGCTGCATATAAACGTCCAGCAGTACTAAATCGATCGCCATCTGCGGGTCGTTAATCATCTCCTGGGCTTTGCCGAGCGTCGACGCGGTGCCGCAGCAGCTGAAACCGGGGATGCGCGCCACGTACAGGCGGTTCAGCTCGGCAACCATCGCATCGTCGTCAACAATCAATACATTTATCACGCTTTTTTCCTTTTACTATCCCAGGGCAGGTGAACAAAAAATTGGGTAAATACGCCAGGCTCGGACTCAACGGCTAGCGTGCCGCCGAGTTCGTGGAGCTGCTGGTTGGCGAGAAACAGGCCGACGCCGCGATTCTCGCCTTTGGTGGAGAAGCCCTTATTAAAAATGGCGTCGATATTGGCCGCCGGGATCCCCGGGCCGTCGTCGCTGACTTCACCGCTTAGCCAGCCATCCTGATAGTGCAATAGCAGGCTCACTTCGCCTTCCGCCTGGCCGCTCATCGCATCCAGCGCATTTTCAATGAGATTACCTAATACCGTTACCAGCACGGTGACCTGTTTTTCATTCGGGCAATCCGGCACCAGGCTTTCTTCGGCGAGGTTCAAGGTGAAGCCTCGCTCTTTGGCGCGCTGGATTTTACCAATCAGGAAGCCGGCGACCACCGGCGATTTTATCCGGTGCTGAATTTCGCCGATGTCGGCCTGATAGGCATGGGCGGTTTGCAGTACATATTCTTCCAGCTTGTCATAGCTTTTCATATTCAGCAGGCCGAGGATCACGTGCAGCTTGTTCATAAATTCGTGCGAAGTGGTGCGCAGGGCATCGACGTAGCTCATCATGCCATCCAGCCGTTGCACCAGTTGACTCATCTCGGTTTTATCGCGGAAGGTGCTGATGGCGCCGACGATGGCGTTCTGGCTGCGCACCGGGACGGTATTGCTAATCAGCAACAAGCCATTACAGCCGAGCGCGCGGTCATAGATGGGCTCGCCGCTGCGCAGAACTTCCTGCAGGTCCGCCAGCAGCGGGGTGCGATCGATGCTTTTATCCGGCCCGCTAAGTAACATGCCGCGGGCGGCCGGGTTAATCAGCGTGACCTGGCCGCTGCTATCCACGGCAATCACGCCTTCTTTGAGCGAGTGCAGCATCGCCTGACGCTGTTGGAACTGGGTAGAGATATCCTGCGGCTCCAGCCCCAGCAAAATACGCTTCAAGCCGCGCACCAGGCTCCAGGTGCCGATTGCGCAGACCAGCGCGCTGAACAGAATGGTCAGCAGGACGTCCCAGCGGCTATTGGCGATCTGTTCGTCGACTTTACTCAGCGAAATCCCCACCACCACCACGCCTATCTGTTGATGCTGTTCATTGAATACCGGGGTGAACACGCGCAGCGCCGGCGCCAGTACGCCGTGGTTAATCGCCACGTTTTCGCGCCCGGCGAGCGTCGGGCGGATATCTTCGCCGATAAACGGTTTACCGATGATGGCGCTATCCGGATGCGAATAGCGGATACCGCGCATGTCGGTCACAATCGCGTAAAGCAGATCGTTACGTCGGGTAATGGCCTGCGCCAGCGGCTGAATAATATTGCTCTGCGGCGGCTCGCTGAGGCCGCGCTTCACCTGCGGCATATCGGCCATGGTGCGCGCCACCGCCAGCGCCGTCTCTTTTAAGCCGTCGCGGGTGGCGTTGCTGATCTGCATAAACCATAGCGCGTAGACCAGCAGTAGCACCGCGCCGATAACGCTGCCAATCATCAGCGTGACAGCGGTACTTAATTTCAGGCTGCGGGCGCGCTTACGGGCGGGCGGCTGTAGCTCGGCTTCCTTCATGACAACCCCGGTCAATTCGTTGAACGATCATTATCGCCGATAGGGCGGCTTTCATAAAGCCGTGTAATAACAGTAAAACCGGCTTACCGGGTATCCGCTGCCTGACATGCGTAGCCCTCATGCTCGGATAACGCGCAATCGCGCCGCGATTAGGTGTCGAGTGAACAAACTGTGACCCCCGTGGCGGTAAAACCGTGGATGAAGGCTTTACACTGGCCGCATCAATCAAATAGCCGTGATGAATGAATGGATATGTCATTGCTATTGATGTAGCCGCAGTGAGTTCGGTTTTAAATGGAGGTTTTATGAGCAGTAAGCCAACCGCATCAATGCTGGAACGACGCCACCCGCAAACGCGCCATATCGATACGCTCGCCACCCTCGATATGCTGACCCTGCTGCAGCAGGATAACAAACAGATAGCCGTCGCCATCGATGCCTGCCTGCCGCAGATTACCCGGCTGGTGGATAACGCCGCGGCGACCCTGAGCCGGGGAGGACGGCTGGTGATCATTGGCGCCGGGGCATCCGGGCAGGCGGCGTTGCAAACGGTTAATGACTATTCCCCTGAAGCCAATCACTCACTGGTGGCGATTATCGCCGGCGGCGAAGAGAGCTCGCTGCAGGCGGCCGAGATGGCGGCTAACGATTATGACGCGGGCGTGCGCGATTTGCAGCTACATGCCTTCAGCGCCAACGATATGCTGCTGGCCCTTTCCGTCAGCGGCAAAACACCGTGGGTGTGGGGAGCCATGCGTCACGCCTGGTCGCTGGGAGCGCCGATTGCGCTACTGACGCAGCTGAGCGACAGCGAGGCTGCGCAGCTGGCGGATATTATTATTGCGCCGCAGACCGGGCCGGAGGCGGTAGCCGGTTATGGCAACCCGAAAGCGCAACTGGCGCAGCGGCAGATCCTCACCCTGTTAACTACCGGCCTGGCGGTACGCAGCGGCAAGGTGTACGGCAACCTGCGCGTAGACCTCCAGGCAACCAGCCCGCGTTGGGAGGAGCGGCAAATCGCCATGGTGATGGCCGCCACAGAGTGTACGCGCGCGCAAGCCAAAGCCGCGTTGGCCAGTTGCAATCAGCATTGTCGGACGGCGATTCTGATGCTGATGACGGGGCTTGATGCCTGGCAGGCGCGGGATCTGCTCAGCGAAAACAACAACCATCTGCGTATCGCCCTGGGTGAAGCGCAAGAGAAAACGCCATGTAACGTCAATTAATTTCCTCGCCGCGCCGGTTTGTTAAATAACTAAATAAACCGGCGCTATATTTCTTATCGCCTGAATAATCCTGCTTTTTTTGCCGCTATTTTCACAATAACCGCCAGTGAAATAAATAAACTGCTTTTTTAAGTTAAAAAACTGTTTGCATTAAAATATCGAAGTGTAAATGATATTTTAAAATAAAGTAAAAGTGCGTTAATATGACGGCTCTTATTACACTTTTGCTACGCGATATTTCTATTATGCCTGCAATTAAAAAAACGATTATATCTATGACCGCATTAGCGATGTTCGTCAGTACGGCGACCTACGCGAATGGCGATACCTCGAAAAAAACTGATTTTCTGCTGATCGGCGGCGGCATCATGAGCGCTTCGCTGGGCACCTGGCTGCAGGAACTGCAGCCGGAGTGGAAACAGGTGATGGTGGAGAAACTCGACGGCGTCGCGCTGGAGTCCTCTAACGGCTGGAATAACGCCGGTACCGGTCACTCGGCAAATATGGAACTGAACTACACGCCGCAGCGTGCAGACGGTTCTATTGATGTCAGCAAAGCGCTGGATATCAATGAACAGTTTATGATTTCGCGCCAGTTCTGGTCGGCGCAGGTCAAACGCGGTATTTTGCACGACCCGCACTCGTTTATTAATTCCACGCCGCATATGAGTTTCGTGTGGGGCGATAATGTGGATTATCTGCAAAAGCGTTATAACGCGCTGCAGCAGACTACCTTATTCCAGGGAATGAAATTCTCCACCGATCACGCGCAAATTAAACAGTGGGCGCCGTTGGTCATGGAAGGACGCGATCCGCAGCAAAAAGTGGCCGCCACCTGGACGCCGGTCGGTACCGACGTGAACTACGGTGAAATCACCCGTCAGCTGATCGGCAGCCTGAAAAAGAGCAGCAATTTCTCGCTGCAGACCTCTTCTGAAGTCACCGATTTCAAACGCAATGCCGACAACTCCTGGCACGTGACGATTAAGAACGTGAAGAGCGGTGAAGAGCAGGCTATCGACGCCAAATATGTCTTCATCGGCGCCGGCGGCGGCGCGCTGAAGCTGCTGCAGAAAACCGGCATTCCGGAAGCGGACAACTATGCGGGCTTCCCGGTAGGCGGCTCGTTCCTGATGACCGAAAACCCGGAGCTGACTAAACTGCACCAGCAGAAAGTCTATGGTCAGGCCTCGGTTGGCGCGCCGCCGATGTCGGTACCGCACCTGGATGCTCGTTACCTCGATGGTAAGCGCGTGGTGCTGTTCGGACCATTCGCCACCTTCTCCACCAAGTTCCTGAAAAACGGTTCGTTCTTCGATCTGCTGAGCACCACCACCACCAGCAACGTACTGCCGATGACCCACGTTGGCCTCGACAACTTCGATCTGGTGAAGTACCTGATTAGCCAGGTTATGCTCAGCGATGATGACCGCTTTGCGGCGCTGAAAGAGTACTACCCGAACGCGCGCAAAGAAGACTGGAAACTGATTCAGGCCGGTCAGCGCGTGCAGATCATCAAAAAAGACGCGGAGAAGGGCGGCGTTCTGAAGCTCGGTACCGAAGTGGTGGTCGATCAGCAGAAAACGATTTCTGCGCTGCTCGGCGCATCGCCAGGTGCTTCCACCGCCGCGCCGATCACCCTGAACGTTCTCAAGCAGATGTTCCCGCAGCGGTTTAACTCGCCGGAATGGCAGAGCCGCATTCGCGCTATCGTGCCGAGCTACGGCGAGAAGTTAAACGGCAACGTGGCCCTGACCCAGCAGGTTTGGGATGACACCGCCGCGGCGCTGCAACTGACCAAGCCTCCGGTCATTCAGATGCCAGAGTCCGCGCCGACCGCGACCGCCAAACCGGCAGAGACGCCGCGCGAAGCCTCGCCGCAGCACGATATGGCGCTGTAACGACGCATCCAGGCAGTGAATAAAAGGGAAGACCATGGTCTTCCCTTTTTTGCGTTATTTACCGGCTGACGCCGCGCGCTGCCTGCAACTTTGGCCTCATAAAAGATATACTGGTTTGAATTGAAACAGAAAATTAAACCAGGAGTGTGGAAGGGCTATGAAAGACGATATCAACCAGGAGATCACCTTCCGCAAGCTGTCGGTCTTTATGATGTTTATGGCGAAGGGCAATATCGCCAGAACCGCCGAAGCCATGAAGCTCAGCAGCGTTAGCGTTCACCGCGCGCTGCATACGCTCGAAGAGGGGGTCGGCTGCCCGCTGTTTGTCCACAAAGGGCGTAACCTGCTGCCGCTGCAGGCGGCGTGGACGCTGCTCGAATACTGCCAGGATGTGATGAGTCTGATGAGTCGCGGGCTTGAGGCGACGCGCAAAGTCGCCGGCGTTGGTCAGGGGCGGTTGCGCATTGGTACTCTCTATTCGCTGACGCTGGAAACCGTTCCGCGCATCATTATGGGGATGAAGCTGCGTCGCCCGGAGCTTGAACTGGATCTGACGATGGGCTCCAACCAGATGCTGCTGGATATGCTGGAAGACGATGCCCTTGACGCTATTTTAATCGCCACCAATGAAGGCGAGTACAATAATTCGGCCTTCGACGTGGTGCCGCTGTTTGAAGATGATATCTTCCTCGCCGCGCCGGCGACGGAACAGCTGGATACCTCGCAGCTCGCCGACCTGCGCGATTACGCCGATCGCAAGTTTGTCTCGCTGGCGGAAGGGTTTGCGACTTATGCCGGGTTTCAGGAGGCTTTTCAGGTAGCCGGTTTTGAGCCGGAAATTGTGACCAGGGTGAATGATATCTTTTCGATGATAAGCCTGGTGCAGGCGGGCGTCGGCTTCGCGCTGCTGCCGGGGCGCATGAAGAAAGTCTATGAAAACGATGTGCAGCTGTTAAAGCTGGCGGAACCCTATCAGATGCGCCAGCTGATCTCTATCGTCTATTCACACCATCGCGAGCGCGATGCCGACCTGCTGGCGCTGGCGGCGGAAGGGCGCATGTACGCCCGCAGCATTAATCGCTAAGCCGCTTTGCAAGATGGCGGGCGACGTCTACGCCGCTGCGCTCCAGCGCAATGGTCTCGCCGCGCCAGCCTGCCTGGCGGGTCAGGCAGGTGAGCACGCCGCCGGGCGGCATCTCGATTGCCAGTCTCGCGTCGCGTTCATCGGCGGCGATCATCGCCTCCTGCCAATGTACGGTGCGCGCCATGTTCATCGCCAGATCGTCGGCGATCCGCTGCGGATCCCACAGCACGCGCGCCGTCGAGCCGCTTAAATAGGCGCGCTGAGGGCGCGTTAAGGTGACCTCGGCGAAGGCTTTTGCGAGGGCGACGGCCGGTTTAGCCAACAGCGCGCAGTGCGACGGCACGCTGACCGCCAGCCGTTGGGCTTTACTGGCGCCAGCCTGCAGCGCCAGCTGCGCCACCTCGGCCATGGCGTCATCACGCCCGGCGATCACGATCTGCGTTTCGGCGTTCAGGTTGGCGAGATACACCTCGTGGCCCTGCATCAGCGCCTCAATCCGCGGGCGTGTCAGCCCCATAATCGCCGTCAGCCCGTAACCTTCGGGATAAGCCTGCTCCATTAAATCGCCGCGCAGCGCCACCAGCCGCAGCGCGCTGGCGAAATCGAGTGCGCCGGCAATCACAGCAGCCGGAAACGCGCCGATGGACAGACCGCTGACCATCTGCGGATCCACGCCCTGACGCTGTAGCTCGCGCGCCCAGGCCACCCCGGCGATCAGCAGACAAAGCTGGACCGCACGGGTATGCTTTAGCGCATCGGCGCTATCGAGAGTATCGACTTCATCCCCCAGCACGGCGCGCGCCTGGGAGAGGATAGCCTCGCGATCGGGGATTGCCGCCAGCATCGCGGGGCGCTGACCGCCCTGACCGGGAAACGTAAATAAAATCTTCATCATTCCTCCCTGTGCCACGGCGTCGCGGTTAAGCGCGCGCCGCGGGATGTTTTCAGCAGCGCGCGGCCATCGCGCAGCCACTCATTAAGGGCGAAGGCGCCGTAGGGTGTTTCTACCTGGGTATCGGCGCGGCACGGTAGTTGGGCCACCCGGGCCTGCCATTCCAGCAAGGCCTCGCGGTCCAGCGGCTGCGGCGCGCGGATCAGCAGATCCAGATCGCTTGCCGCATGCAGCACCGGGATTTCGGTTGCCAGCGCGTAGCCGGTACTGCCGGTGACGCCCCAGCCCCAGGGCCAGCGGTGTAAGGTGAGGGCGATAGCCGCCTGGACCGGCGGCTGCGAGACAAACGGCGAGCAGAGTAATGCTTCGCGCTCGACAAGCATCTCCGGGGTGACGCTGCGCACGATATTGTGCGCCTGTACCCAGCCGGCGGCGCGCTGCTCGCGCTTCATGCCCCGCACTCCAACCGGGATGCGGGTCTGGTCGTCAACGTCGCGCCTCACCACCACCGGCAGCGCGGCTCGCCACTGCTGAGCCACCCACGGCTCGGCAATAGCTTCCAGGGCGCTGGCGTGGTTTAACCAAACTAAATCGTGGGGACGCGGCGTTGATGACATGGTTTACAGTCCTGAAGTCAAAGAGATAAACAGCGGTAGCGACAGGATACACAGAACCGAGCTTAACAGCAGCACGGCTTCAGCATCCGGAGACTGCACGCCGAAGCGGTTGCCGAAGACCACGCCGAAGAAGCCGGCGGCCAGCGCAATCATCAGGATCGCGGTAATGGCGATAGAGCCGTGCAGACCAAGTAACATCACCAGACCCCAGGCAATAAACGGCTGCACCAGCAGTTTCACGATGGTTGAGGTAGCGATCAGCGCATTGAGCTGCAGTTTACGTGCCGACAGGATCACCCCGGTGAGGAACAGCGCGGCGGCGGTGGCGGCCAGGCCCAGCGGTTTGATCGACGCCAGCAGCAGGTCCGGCATTTTAATGCCGATAGCAGAAAGCACCACCCCAAGCAGCGGGCCCCAGACGATCGGTTTTTTCACCGAACGCCACATCAGCACCGGCAGCATCGCCAGCGTAGAACCGCTGTTTTCACCCGCGGCGCGGGCTTTTTCACGCTCCAGAATCAGCAGGCAGAACGGGGTCATCAGCACCGAGCCGCAGGCGATAGAAACCGCCACCGACAGCGAGGTTGACGCGCCTTCACCCAGCACGCTGCCGAGGATCGGCAGACCCAGCGCGGCATAGTTTGGCAGGGCGACGGTGAGGGTCAGCACCGCGGCATCCTGCGGCGTGCGTTTGAACACGCTGGTGGCGAGGAAGTAGATTGCGGCATAGGTGATCCACATCGCGCCGGTCAGCACCAGCACCAGCGGCGACTGGGCGACGATACCGGCCCACGGCGTTTGTACCGTCGCGCTAAACAGCGTGGCGGGTAAGGCAAAATCCATTACAAAAATATTAAGCAGCGAGACGTTTTTGTTATCTACCATCCCGGCCTTTCCGGCCCAGAAACCCAGCAGCATAATGACGAAAATGGGCGCGAGAGCATGAATAATCACATAAGTCATAAATCACCTGTAAATAAAATAGAGTACTGGCGCGATTGTTATTTTTTCTAAAAGCCGTCCCTTCCCGGAGCGTTTATTCCGCGCTCCGGGAGACTGCTTCCGGCAGGTTTTCTTCTACTACTTACGTACGAACGTCTTACCAGCTGGCGCGCATGCGATCGCGAACCAGTTGTGAGCTGCGGCGGTTTTCCGCGCCCAGGCGGCACTTCAGTGAGGTATCGGTGCGCGCGTCAGCGATGGCGTCGCGCAGGGTACGGCTGACCAGCGACAGATCGCCTTCGTCTGGCGCATCCGGATGGTTGATATCGAGCAGGGCGGAGAGCAGGCCGAGCGTAGCGTAGTTGCTGACGTCGTAGGCCATCGGCGGGATCGTCGCCGCCAGTTTCTCCAGCGCTTCTACGGTACGCAGCGTAATACGCGCCGCCGATTCTTTACCCATCGCGTGAACCAGCACGCCGCTATCGTTAAAGGCGATCAGGCGGTTGGCCTGATAGCCGTGGGCCAGAAACGCCCCGGACATCGCTTTTCCGACAATCAGGCCAATCACCGGGTGGCCGGCAAGACGGGCTTTGGCGTAGGCGCCTGCCGCCCCGGCCAGGGCCTGGTGGATGCCAAAGGCTTCTTCGCGGCGGCCATAGGCCTGGCTCGGGACATCAATTACCGCGACGATCGGCCGTTTGACAGGCCGATCGGCGTCGGCGGCGATGGTTTCGTTGACCACTTTCGCCAGCGTCCAGCCTTCCAGCAGGCCGACTTCGCCGCCGGCGGCGCGCGGGTAGTGGTTGTTGGCGTCAGGTACCACGGCGATAAAGCGGACGTTTTCGCCATCAATCTGGCCATCTGCAACCTGAACAGAGGCGCATAACCCGCTCATCAGCGGCGCGTTGGGCGCCAGTTTGTTCAGCCATAGCGCGGCGCGGTTTGGGAACTGACTCATTATTTATCCTCCCGGGCAAAAAGCTGTTTAATCTGCGCGGTATCCGCCTGCTGGCGGGTATCGAATTGGCTCAAGCGACGCAGATAATCGTCATAGTTGTCGCTGCGGTGTTGTGCCGGCACGCCTTTGGCGATCGCCTCATTCATTGCGGTTTTAACGGCGTTAACGCCATCGTTAACCAGCGCGTCGACCAAGCCGCTGGCGGCGCGAATTTCGCCGCCGGTCATGCTCCAGATAAACGGACGGTTACGGGAGTCGTACTCCTCAATACCGGCTTCCTGCTCGATAACCTGCGGGCCGTTGAGGCCGAGACGGGCTTCACGGGTGACGATAAGGTAGCTGCACAGCGCCGCGGCGATGGACATGCCGCCGAAGCAGCCGACGGTACCGGTAATAATGCCGACCACCGGGGTGTAGCGGCGCAGGTCGACAATCGCGGCATGAATATCGGCGATGGCGGCCAGACCGAGGTTGGCCTCCTGCAGACGTACGCCGCCGGTTTCGAGGCACAGTACCGCCTGCGTCGGGATACCGTTGCGGTTATCTTCCGCCGCCAGCTCCAGCGCGGCGGCCATTTTGGCGCCGGAGACTTCGCCCATGCTGCCGCCCTGGAAGGTGCCTTCGATGGCAATTACCACCGCAGGTTGGCCGTTGATCGTGCCTTTGGCGACCACCATACCGTCGTCGGACTGCGGGACGATGCCCTGCGCGCCGAGCCACGGCGACATAATGCCTTCAAACGGATCCAGCAGTTCGCGGTAGCTGCCGTCGTCCAGCAGGGCGTGGGCGCGTTCGCGAGCGCGCAGTTCAATAAAGCTGCGATCGTTACGCATGAGCAGCCTCCTCAAATACTTGTTCAATACGAATACGGGCGACGCCCGGCGTGGCGCCGAAGTCGTGGATAATCAACTGCCCGGCGGGCAGACCGTTGATCAGGTTCAACCTGTCGAACAGCGCCTGCCAGCGCGCCTGGCTGTTATCCACTGAGGTGGTGATTTGTACGTTGAGCGTGGCGCCCTGTGCGGCGGTATAAAGCACTTCCATATCGCCTGAACCTACGACCCCTGCCAATGCTTTGCCGCTGAGGGCGCGGTTGGCAGGAAATGACAATGTAATCTGTTCCATAACATCCTCTGAATGCGTTAGCCGGAAACCCGGTCGAGAAACAGGGTGGCGGCAAGGAGATCGGCCGCGCCACCCGGCGAGGCGTTTTGCGCCAGCATCTGCGCATCGAGGCGCGCCAGCGCGGCGCGACCGGCGACGCTGGCGCAACCGCCAGCCGCCAGAACCTCACGGGCGCCTTGCTGCATGGCTTCCAGGCCGTTCATGCCGGCCCGCGACAGCACGCAGGTATCGCTCAGCGAGGTCATGATGGCCATCAGCGCGTCGAGGCGCGCCTGCTGCTCGCTGGCGCCTCGCGCCCGGCTTTGCTGCAGTTGCGGCAGCGCCAGGGCGGTAACATGCGGAAATCCGCGCTGCGCTTCCTCGCGTGCCCCCGGTACCTGCCAGCGACGGCTGGCGCGCAGCCCTTTACTAAAGCTTTTCGGCGCGAAGCCGTCAGGCAGGCGGGCGAGGGAGGCGGCAGCGGCGGCGATCGCCTGTGATTGACCCTCTCCACCCAACATCGCCACCGCGCTGACCAGCAGGCCCAGCGCCCAGATAGCGCCGCGGTGGGTGTTAACTCCATCCGTCGCCATCATCATCTGCGCTTCACCTTTGCGACCGAGGCGGCCGACGGTTTCGCGCAGGGCGATATCCGCCGGACGCTGCCAGCTTTGCTGCGCTAGCGCATGAAACGTCGGCTGTAGGCTGCGGGCGGAGCGTTCCATCAGGTCCAGATTGAGATCCTGATGCGCGCCGTTGCCGCGACTATCGACCAGACCCGGTTTCGGGCTCAGACGGGCTTCGTCAATCAGACAGGCGCTGGCGGTATGCGCCAGCCAGCTGACGCGGCTTTCTGCGTGTAGAGGGGAGAGTTTTTTCATTACCAGCTCCGGAATTTTGCCGGTGGGTTGTACAGTCCGTCGGACCATTCCACTAGGTCGGCGACGCTGCCGGCGGCCAGTAGCGAGCGGGTGGCATCGCTGCGGCGAATGCCGATATCTTCCGGGTAGATGACCTTGCCGCTCTGGCGCAGCGCGGCGACGCGTTTGGCATCTACACCGAGGCCAATATCGGTGATCCCGGCCACCGCGGCGACCATCGCCCGGCGCTCTTCAAGGCTCTCCGCCCGGTACAGGTAAGCGATACCCTCTTCGGTCAGCACGTGGGTCACGTCATCGCCGTAAATCATCACCGGCGCCAGCGGCATGCCGGAAGTTTTGGCGACCTCGACCGCATCGAGCGTTTCAACGAAGGTCGGTTTCACGCCGGCCTGGAAGGTTTCGACCATCTGCACCACCAGTTTTTTACCGCGCTGCATCGGGTCTGGTTCAGTGATCATATTGAGCCAGGCCGGGGTGGCGTGGCGGCGACCGTGCGGGTCGTGGCCCATGTTCGGCGCCCCGCCGAAGCCGGAAAGGCGGCCGCGGGTGACGGTGGAGGAGTTGGCCAGACCATCAACCTGCAGGGTCGAACCGATAAACATATCTACCGCGTACTGACCTGCCAGCTGGCAGAAGGCGCGGTTAGAACGCATCGACCCGTCCGGGCCGGTAAAGAAGATATCCGGGCGGGCGCGGATGTACTCTTCCATCCCCAGTTCGCCGCCGAAGCAGTGCACGCTCTCCACCCAGCCGCTCTCGATGGCCGGGATTAAGGTAGGGTGCGGGTTCAGCGTCCAGTGTTTACAGATTTTGCCTTTCAGGCCGAGCTGTTCGCCGTAGGTGGGCAGTAGCAACTCGATGGCGGCGGTATTAAAGCCGATACCGTGGTTAAGCGACTGCACCTGATGCTCCGCGTAGATGCCTTTAATCGCCATCATCGCCATCAGAATGTGTTCTTGCTTAATCAGACGCGGGTCGCGGGTGAACAGCGGTTCAATAAAGAACGGTTTGTCGGCGACCACCACGTAATCGATCCACGAGCCGGGGATATCGACGCGCGGCAGATCGCATTCGTCGTCCACCAGTTCGTTGACCTGGGCTATCACAATGCCGTCGTGGAAGGCGGCGGCTTCAACCAGCGCCGGGGTATCTTCGGTACTCGGTCCGGTATACAGGTTGCCTTTACGGTCAGCTTTATAGCCGGCGATCAGCGCGACGTTTGGCGACAGATCGACATACAGGCGGGAGTAGAGTTCGATATAGGTGTGGATGGCGCCGATTTCGAGCAGACCATCTTCCAGCAGTTGCGAGATGCGCAGGCTTTGCGTGCCGGAGAAAGAGAAATCCAGTTTACGGGCAATGCCTTTTTCAAACAGGTCCAGATGCTCGCTGCGCCCGACGCTTGGCATAATCATATGCAGGTCGTGGATTTTCTGCGGATTGACCTCGGCGAGCATGCGGGAGAGGAAATCAGCCTGCTTCTGGTTGTTACCTTCCAGTACTACCCGGTCGCCAGGGGCGAGCAGATTTTCCAGTACGCTGACCAGTTGGTCAGTGGGGATGACTTTGCCGGCAATCTTCGTTTCGGCCAGCCGCCGCTGTTTTTCCGTCCGGCGACGGTTCCAGACCCGTCCCGTCGTTTGTTCAGCATTCATTGTTAACCTCCTGATTCGACAAATCGTTTCGTTTGTCCTGGTGGAAGTTAGTGTGCGATGCGCAGCGCTGCGCATCAATTAAGCACGCCGGCTAATCGTTAGCTTTAGAGTAATGATTGGATATGCCCATTTGTGATGGGGATCAATAATAAAAAAGGAGTAACGGTCTAAGCGGAAAAGATGAAAGGAGGGGAAGGCTGGCGGATAGGCCAGCCAGATTGCCGGTTATTCTTTACTTAAGTCGCTGAGTAAGAAAGCAATACTCTGCCCGCCGTTGGTTTGCTCAAGGGCGATTTTCACAATGATGGTCAACGGCACCGACAGCAGCATGCCGACCGGGCCAAGCAACCAACCCCAGAATATTAACGACAGAAATACCACCAGCGTGGAGAGCCCCAGTCCGCGGCCCATAATGCGCGGTTCGAGAATATTGCCGAACACCAGGTTGATAATAAGGTAACCGGCAGTGACGATCAGCGCCTCATACAGGCCGCCAAATACCATTACCTGCAAAATCGGCGGGATGGCTGCCAATACCGAACCGATATTGGGAATGTAGTTCAGCGCAAAAGCCAGCAACCCCCACATAAAGGCGAAACGGACGTCCAACAGCGCCAGCATACCCCAGACCACCAGTCCGGTGACCAGGCTTATCGCGGTTTTCAGCACCAGATAGTGGGACACGCTATCAATCGCCCGCTGAATGGCGCCCATCCCCTCAACCGGCCGCGACATCAGCTGCTGGAGCTTGGCGGGCAGTTGCGGCACTTCCAACAGCATAAATACTACGGTGAGCAGCAACAGAAAAATGGACGACATCGCATTCGACAACTGGGTCAACAGGCTGGTAACCAGCGTCATCACCGCGTTGGGATCGATATACTTATTCAGCTCAATGGCGGAGACGGTAAAACCAAAGCGCTGTAGCCATGGCGTGACCGTTTTTAGCGGTTCGGCCAGCGACGTGCGGTATTGTGGCAGAGTGCGCGCCAGTTCGTTAAGCGAGGTGCCAAGCGACGCCAGCAGTACCACCGCCAGCAGGACGATAGCGCCCACCAGTAGCGAAATCGCCAGCACCCGGGGCACCCGACAGCGCACCATCAGCTGGACCAGCGGATTGATCACCACCGCAAGGAACAGCGCTAAGATAAAGGGGACGATAATGTCGGCGGCAAAACGGATGCCCGTAAGGATGATAACCAACATGCCCAGCATGATGACGATCTTGAGTCCATTAAGGGTGATGATGGGTTTGGCCATTGGGTTCCTTACGGTAAAGATGAAAACGTCCTTGATCATAGCGACTTTGCTATACACGTTTATGATGGAGATCAGTTTGAGAAAATACTAATTGAAATCGCGCCTTAGACGTAAAGAATTGCAAAGACTTTGAGTTAATATTAACACTATGGTACAAATTTACTTGTGTTTAACTACCGAGGACAATTTTTTTCCGCAATGACGAGAAGCAACACCGCGGATAATTGTAATTTTATGAACAATCAGTTCAGCTTTTATTTTTCGACTCATCACGCATTACCTTTCATCCTTTCCCGATTTGCTGGCGAACAGCACTGGCGCTCCGCGCTATAGTCCCATTCTCTCTGCCTGAGCTGGCGCACCGCGCACGGCTAAAACTACGTCAGAATTTTTTCGGTTTACCTTCGTAAGCCGTCATGGATTGTATTCTCAAGCAGGAGAAGGGATTATGTTTTATTGGATTTTATTAGCCTTAGCTATCGTTGCTGAAATAACCGGCACGCTGTCTATGAAATGGGCAAGCGTCAGCGGCGGTCATACGGGCTATATTTTAATGCTGGCAATGATTGCGCTTTCATATATTTTCCTGGCCTTCGCCGTTAAAAAGATTGCTCTCGGTGTGGCGTATGCGCTATGGGAAGGTATCGGTATTCTGTTGATTACCGTATTTAGCGTGCTGCTGTTCGATGAAAGCCTGTCTATCGTAAAACTGGCCGGGCTGGCAACGCTGGTCGCGGGTATTGTGCTGATTAAGTCCGGCACAAAGAAAGCGGTGAAACAGCGTGAGGAGACAGCTCATGCAACAGTTTGAGTGGATTCACGGCGCCTGGCTGGCGCTGGCTATCGTACTGGAAATTACCGCGAACGTATTTCTGAAATTTTCCGACGGTTTTCGTCGTAAAATCTACGGTATCCTGTCGCTGGCGGCGGTGTTAGGGGCTTTTAGCGCTCTTTCGCAGGCGGTAAAAGGTATCGATCTTTCCGTCGCTTATGCGTTGTGGGGAGGGTTTGGGATCGCGGCGACTATCGCCGCCGGTTGGATCCTCTTTGGACAACGCCTTAACCATAAAGGCTGGGTTGGCGTCGTGCTGCTGGTAGCCGGCATGGTATTGATAAAACTGGCTTGATATGATGCCGCCTGCGTAAGCTGGCGGCAAATTCTGTCCTCTGTATTACGCTTAAAAAGCAGATTCGGCCTGGTTTCGGTAGGCCGCTATGAGGACAGCGCATGATCCCTTTGCCAGGCTGGCGGAATATTCCCTCTGCCAAAATTCTTTCTGTACTGGTCTTTTTCGCCGGCCTGGGGCTGGTGGTCTCCGTTATTTCTCTTTTCTATTTGTCACAACACCTGGTCAGTATAAAAACCAATGAAATTGATAAGCACCGTTCGATGCTCTCGGTGCAAGGGGCCGTACAGACATCGGTCAATCGGGTGTTGTCTTTGGTATTGGATAATTCGATTTGGGATGATGCGGTTAAACAAACCTATACGCCCCATCTTGACCCACGCTGGCTGTATGATTCGTGGGGGTCGGGTTTTAAAATTAATAATCTCTACGACGGGACTTTTATCCTGGATGAAAACTACCGGATCCTGTGGGGCGCTTTTCGCAGCGAGCCATTTACCGAACCCGATATTGGTTTTTTTGGCAGCGGGCTGCAAGCCCTTATCGAGCAACACGCGAACGCGCTGAGACGTGGTGAAAATGCCTTTGCTGGTATTACCCGCACCCGGGAGGGTATCGCGTTTGTGGGTATCGGCTTGATTCGCCCGACGATCGGTCGCTTACCGGTTTATGACAAGACCCGTCGCTATCTGGTTATTACCCGCCACATTAATCCGACCATGCTGGAAAACCTGGGGAATACTTTCCAGATTAATCGCCTGCATACGACGCAGCTCGCCGGCGAATACAGCGTACCATTGCGCACAGAAGGCGGGGAAACGCTGGCATATCTGAGCTGGCAACCGCGTCTTCCCGGAGCGGAGGCGGCGCGAGCCGCGTCAAACAGCATCAGGCTCATCGCCATTCTGGCGGCGAGTTTGATTCTGCTATTTATTCTGCTCAGTAGCCTGGGGTTATACAAACTGGCGCGCGGCGAACAGCAGGCGCGAAAAAATGCGTTAATCGATTGGCTGAGCCGTTTGCCGAACCGTCGGGCGCTGATTGAACGCTTAAATGCGATGGGCGAATGCGGCAAGAATGAAATGCAGAGCGTGGTATTTATCGATCTCGATGGCTTCAAAGACGTTAATGACAACTATGGCCATGATGTTGGCGACGCGCTAATCGCACGCATTGCCCGCGAATTACGCGACCGTGTTCCGGCGGGGGCGATGCTGGCGCGGATGGGCGGTGATGAATTCGCCATGACCGTCAGCGGTGAACAAGCGGTTAATCAGGCTTCCGCGTTTGCCTGGGCGGTGCTTGAGTTATTAAAAGCCCCTATTGAACTCAGCGAGCGCAAAATATACATCAGCGCCAGTATCGGTATTGCCAGCGGCGTACCGGCATTATGCTCCAGTACCGAGTTATTCCGCCGCGCCGACATGGCTATGTATCACGCGAAGAAGAGCGGTAAGGGGAGAGCGTCCTGGTACGATGATACCCTCAACGAAACGCGTCAGCACCAGTTGCACATTGAAAATGGTATCCGGGAAGGGCTGGAAAGGGGCGAATTTGACGTCTGGTATCAGCCGATCGTCAACGCCGAGACGCTGGCGATGGAAGGCGTAGAGGCGTTGCTGCGCTGGCCGCGGCGTCCTGAAGGCCCGCTGGCGCCGGATGCTTTCATCCCTATCGCCGAAAGTAGCGGATTGATCTACGCGCTAGGTCAATTTGCCTTATCGCAAGCCTGTTACGACTTACAACCGATGGGGGATTTGTTGCTTTCCGTCAATATTTCACCGGCGCAATTCCGCGACCCGGAATTCGAAACGCGGGTGGTCCAAACCCTGGGACGCTGTCAGTTTCCTGCTCGCCGCCTGCAGCTTGAAGTGACCGAAAGCTATGTACTGGAAAACCCGGAGCGCGCCCGCGTGGCTATCGAGAACCTGAAGGCGTTGGGTATCGCCGTCGCGCTGGATGATTTCGGCATTGGCTATTCCAGTATTGGTTATCTACGCAGCTGTCGTTTTGATAGCCTCAAGATTGATAAGTCGTTAGCCGGGGTGGTGGATGTCGACCCACAGGCGGCAGAACTGGTGCGCGGCACGGTACGTATCGCTAATGCGCTGGGGATCACCGTGGTTGCCGAAGGGGTAGAAACTCAGCAGCAGCTGGCGCTGCTGCGGCGGGCGGGATGCGATCGACTGCAGGGATTTTATTTCAGCCAACCGATGCCTATCGATTCATTGCTTCAACTGCGCCAGCAGCAGGGATAATTACTCTTTGGCCAGCGCTTCCAGCTTGTCGAGAAAACCGGTCACGGCAATGGCCCGGTTATCGGCGCGATAGCGATCTTTCGGCCCCGGCGCCGAGCTTTGCACCGCAATGACCTGCCAGCCGTTATCCGTTTTCAACAGCAGTGGAGAACCGCTGTCGCCCGGTAGCGTATCGCATTGATGCGATAACACCGACGTTTGCGCCCATCCCGTCACCAGACAATCCTGGTGGCTATAGAGGCTATCCAGATGATCTTCCGGGTAGCCGGATTGCGTCACTTTGCGGTCCGTGGCTTTTAGCGCCGCGGTCAGCGCTTCTTTATCACCACTAAAAACAGGAACAGGCGTAATACCGCCTGGCGCGTAGCGCAGGACGATCAGGCCAAAGTCCCAGGGGGCTGCGGAAGAGGGGACAATCCAGCCATCGCCGTCAGCTTTAAGCCGTTTGCCTAGCGATGGGTCGGTACGGCCGTCAATCCCGTGAATTTCATAGACCCAGTTGCCTTTACGCGAGATAAAACGCAACGCGACGGCCTTGTCCGGCTTGCCTTTCGGCGGCTGCAGCAAACAGTGACCGGCGGTGAGGGCCAGATGCGGAGA
This sequence comes from Klebsiella sp. PK01, assembly GCF_057624675.1. Lineage (NCBI taxonomy): Bacteria > Pseudomonadati > Pseudomonadota > Gammaproteobacteria > Enterobacterales > Enterobacteriaceae > Klebsiella > Klebsiella sp. PK01. Next base: position 603,920 of record NZ_JBYEZM010000001.1, on the reverse strand, counting down.
AATCAGCGTTGCGGTACACAGATTACCGCTGGCGGTTTCTAATTGACCGATGGCATCCCAGGGGGAACTGGCCGGATCGCTGACCGCTTTACGATCGTCATGGCCGAAAAAAAGCGTTTTGATATCTTTCGCGCTCATGCCGTCATCATCGGCGTGAGCAAACAGGGGAAATACACAAAACGAACACAGTAATAACAGTACGTCTCTACGCATATCACTCTCTGGGGAGATAATTATGTCTATTGAAAGTAGCAGGAGATTTAAGTTTATGAAAGTTAAGAATAATTTTTATTAAGCCAAACGGCAGATAAAACGACTCCTGAAGACATTTCATCTCTGCGAGAACCATGGTAATTCAGAGGGTTAACGCATAATCTCTGCTGTCGTCATTTCCGCAGAAAGCGGCGGGCAACGCAACATAATTCGTGTATCGGAACGTACGTAAAGCGCGGGAAAAATAATCACTTTGCCTTGCAGGACATTCGTAAAGCGCAATTTTTAGCGGGCGTTTTAGTTGCCTGAAGTACGCAAAAGTTCATCGTCATTGGCGTTTTTTTACCATCTTCTCAATTATTTTCACTACGAAACATTTTCTCACTGTAAACATTGTTTTCGCCGGTTCCCATTGAGTGAAATGTGAGGTTGACCCGGCCATCATAAGCACAAGGTCATTTCCCGCAGTGGGAGGGTGTATGTCTAAACAAGGTATTCGCGCGTTAGTTTATGTTTCGTTAGTTTCAATTTTTATGTGGGGAGCGATGGGTTATCTCGTGATTGAGGCGGTACATGCCCTGTAACGAGCCGCCAGCGCCGCTGAGGTGGCGTTGGCTATAATATCTGCCAGTGAATGCAGAACTGGCGGACATGATGACTATCGATGAGAGGCAATTACGGGCGGTGATTACAGGAGCGAAAACCGAAGTGTCGGCCGCTGAATTGGCGGTGGAGTTGCTGGCGGCGCGGCAAAAAATTAGCGAGCTGGAACGTCAACTGGCGACGCCGATTCGCTTGCCTTTCTCCAGCGCGAGCCCGGTATGTGAAATTGAAGCGGGATATGCTGCAGGAGTCAGCGATTGCCGTCAGGCTATTCGTGAAGCCGGTTTTCCCATTGAGGGGGAAGATTAGCGGCGCCTAATAGAGGAAAAAGCGGGTTGCCACCAGCGCGCAGATTATCAGCAGTATCAGGATGAGCTCAAAACGATAACGTCGCAGCATAGCGCTCTCCAGAAAAAAACGGCGCTGAAACAGCGCCGATTTATACAAGACCAGACTAACCGGAAAGATTATGCAGCCGGCTGAGCAGCAGGTTTAGCTGCGGTGTGTTTAGTGGTTTTGTGGTGTTTTTTGGCAGCCTGAGCTTTCTGCGCTACTGGTTTAGCGGCAGTTTTGTGGTGCTTTTTGGCAGCCTGAGCTTTCTGCGCAGCCGGTTTAGTGGCGGCTTTGTGGTGTTTTTTCGCTGCCTGAGCTTTTTGCTCTACAGCAGGTTTTGCCGCGGCTTTTTTGTGTTTCTTGGCAGCCTGGGCTTTCTGTTCTGCAGCTGGTTTGGCGGCAGCTTTGTGATGTTTTTTATGGTGAGTGGTCTTGGCAGTGGTGCTGTGAGTTGCAGCAGCAGGTGCCTGAGTGGTGCTTACTGCATCAGCAGCGAAAGCAGCGGAAGACAGACCCATAGCAGCGGCAACGACCAGAGCTAATACTTTTTTCATTCTGATATCCTCGAAAAGGTTTCTTCATTTCAACCCCACTGCGGGGCCGTTGAAGTAACTATATGCTTGTCTTTTCGAGCTTTCCGTGAGTGTTTGGTATCGGCGTGTAACCGTTTGTACAATACGAGCCAGGCGGGGGGAAAGCGCCGGAGCAGGCCCCGGCGCGCAGGCTTAGAGATAACGGGCGGTAAGATGCTGGCGGAAATACTCGCTGTTGAGATCTTCACCGGTGGCATTCTTAATCAGCTGCGAAGTGGTAAAGCGGCTGCCGTGTTGCCAGATATTTTGCCGCAACCAGTCGAACAGGGCGTTAAAATCGCCGCCGGCGATATCCTGTGCGAGATTCGGTAGCGCGCGTCTGGCAGCCGCCATCAGCTGTGCGGCGTACATCGCCCCCAGCGTATAGGAAGGGAAATAGCCGAAACCGCCATCGGTCCAGTGAATATCCTGCATACAGCCGTCACGATAGTTGCCGAAGGTCGAAATACCCAGCCAGCGCTGCATTTTCTCATCCCACAGGGCTGGAATATCGTCTACTTCAATATCGCCGTCGATCAGCGCCCGCTCGATTTCATAGCGCAGAATGACGTGCGCCGGGTAGCTGACTTCGTCGGCATCGACGCGAATGAAGCCCGGCTTCACGCGCTGGTTCCAGGCGATAAAGTTTTCCGCGCTGAACGCCGGCTGGTCGCCAAAGCGCTGACGCACGGCGGGCAGCAGGCGGTTGAGGAAGGCTTCGCTGCGGCCAAGCTGCATTTCGAAGAACAGACTCTGAGATTCGTGAATCGCCGTTGAGCGAGCCAGCCCAACCGGCTGATCGACCCAGTTACGCGGGAGGTTCTGTTCATAGCGCGCGTGGCCGGTTTCGTGGATCACGCCAAATAGCGCGCTGAGCAGATCGTTTTCGTTATAGCGGGTGGTGATCCGGACGTCCTCTGGCACGCCGCCGCAGAAGGGGTGTGCGCTAATATCCAGACGCCCGCCGTCAAAATCAAAGCCTAAAACCCGCATCGCTTCCAGACCCAGCTCACGCTGATCGGCGATGGCGAAGGGCCCCTGTGGCTCGAGCAGCGTCTTCTGCGCTTGCTTATCGACGACGTTTGCCAGCAGCGACGGCAGCCAGGATTTCAGATCGGCGAATAGCACGTCAAGACGCGCGCTGGTCATGTCGGGTTCAAAAATATCCAGTAGGGCGTCGTAGCGGGAACACCCTTTCGCTTCGGCTCGGATTTGCGCCTCTTCGCGACTGAGCTTAACGACTTCGCACAGGTTTTCGGCAAATCCCTGCCAGTCGTTAGCCGGACGCTGGCTGCGCCACGCGTGTTCGCAGCGGCTGCCGGCCAGTGATTTCGCCTCCACCAGGCTCTCCGGCAGTAGCGCCGCCTGCTGGTACTGCCGGGTCATTTCGCGCAGGTTAGCTTGCTCCAGATCGTTAAGATCTTCCTGCAGGGCGTGCCGCAGCCATTCGCCAACCTTCTTATCGGTCAAAATTTGGTGCTGCAGCACCCCGAGCTCCGCCAGCGCTTCGCCGCGCGCGCGGCTGCCGCCGGGCGGCATCATGGCGAACATATCCCAGCCGGCGATGGCGGCCAGGTGTGAGAAGCGGGAGAGCCGTTGGAAAGTGCGGGTGAGCTGCTGATAGTTGTTGTTTTCAGTCATAGTCTCTGCTGGCCTGTGGCGAGTGAAATAAATCTGTTGTCAGTGGGTACACTAGCGCGTCGGGGGGATTTGGTCGAGTCGTGGGCACGACATTTTGCGTGCGGCGAAAAATGCGCATGTGATGACTATAACGGACGGCGCGCCACGCCAGCGGCTACACTGATAACAGGCGCTGGCTGTCAGCGGAGGCGAGTATGAATCCGTTCACGTGGGTGTTTTTCGCACTGCTCTCTATGGATGCTCTCAGAGAACTGTTGGGGTTGCCGTCGGTGCTCGGGCTATGGTGAGCGGACGTGACCCGTAAGGTCACGTCGTTTAACGATTATTTCAGGCGGTTGTGCAAACAGGCGCCGGTCAGCAGCGCGGCCATTAACAGGAGCGCGATAAAGCCGCCGACGCCGTTCCAGCCGTAATGATGCCAGAAGACCCCGCCCAGCGTCCCCGCAATACTGGAACCCAGATAATAGCTGAACAGATATAGCGAAGAAGCCTGGCCACGCGCGCGACGCGCCCGTGGGCCGATCCAACTGCTGGCGACCGAGTGCGCGGCAAAAAAGCCGGCAGAGAACAGCAACATGCCGATGAAAATCAGCCACAGGGGCGAGAATAGCGTCATCAGCAGGCCAAACAGCATCACCGCAATAAAGAACAGCATCACCGGCCCGCGGCCATAGCGCACCGTCAACGCGCCGGCTTTTGGCGAACTCCAGGTCCCGGTCAGGTAGGCGACCGACAGCAGACCGACCACCGCCTGGTTCAGCGACCACGGCGACATCATCAAGCGGTAGCCAATATAGTTAAACAGGGTCACAAATGCGCCCATCAGCAGGAAACCTTCGAGGAACAATAGCGGCAGGCCGCGATCGCGCCAGTGCAGATGGAAGTTAATCAGCAGCGTTTTCGGTTTCAACGAAATAGGGCGGAAGTGGCGCGACTCGGGAAGAATACGCCAGAACATGATTGCCGCCGCGAGGGCGAAGGCGCTTATCACCGCCAGCGCCACGCGCCAGCCGAAGAAATCGGTAAAGACCCCGGTGAGCAGGCGGCCGCTCATGCCGCCTATCGAGTTACCGCTGATATAAAGCCCCATTGAAAACGCCACCACGCTTGGGTGGATCTCCTCGCTGAGATAAGTCATCCCAACGGCGGCTACGCCGCTTAACGAAAGACCAATCAGCGCGCGCATGATCAGAATACCGTGCCAGCTGGTCATCATCGTTGATAATAATGAGCAACACGCCGCCAACAGTAAGGCGGTGACCATCACCGGTTTACGACCAATGGCATCAGACAGCGGTCCGGTGAATAGCAGCCCGACGGCGAGCATCGCGGTGGAAATCGATAACGAAATACTGCTGCTGGCAGGGCTTACGCCGAACTCGCCCGACAGCACCGGCAGAATAGGCTGCACGCAGTAGAGCAGGGCGAATGTCGCCAGTCCGGCGGAAAACAGCGCCAGGGTAACGCGAATAAACGCCGGGGTACCGCGTTTAATAAATTGATTTGGCTGGTTTACCGCCTTATCGCTGGCGCTGCTCGCCGGCGCGGTGCCGGCGGTTGTTGTGTTACTCACGGAGAATTCCTTGCTTATATACCGCTGGATTACAAACAAACTGATGTGACCATTCAGCTCACATTTTTAGGGTATAAAATTGTAAATATTCCGTCTAATATATTAATAATCTCAAATAAGATGTTTTAAATATGAATATCGAGCTGCGTCATCTGCGTTACTTCGTCGCCGTAGCAGAAGAGCTACATTTTGGCCGCGCGGCGGCGCGCCTCAACATCTCCCAGCCGCCGTTAAGCCAGCAGATTCAGATTCTCGAACAGCAAATTGGCGCGCGGCTGTTTGCCCGTACTAACCGCAGCGTCAGCCTGACGGCGGCGGGGAAGCAATTTCTCGCCGATAGCCGACAAATTCTGACGCAAGTTGAAGATGCCGCCGCCCGTGCCGGGCGCCTGCATCACGGCGAAACCGGTGAACTGCGCATTGGTTTCACTTCATCGGCGCCATTTATCAAAGCGGTTTCCGATACGCTTTCCACTTTTCGCCGCCGCTTTCCCGATGTCCATATCCAGACTCGCGAAACCAACACCCGCGAACAGATAGTGCCGTTAAATGAAGGGGCGCTTGACCTTGGCCTGATGCGCAACACGCAGCTGCCGGATACGTTGTGCTGGGAAAAAGTGCTGCGCGAACCGCTACTGGCGATGGTGCCCAGCGATCATCCTCTGGCCCGTCAGCAGGCGGTCAGTCTGCTTGAGCTGGCGCGCGAGCCGTTTGTCTTTTTCGACCCGCACGTTGGTACCGGCCTGTACGACGATATTCTCGGACTGATGCGCCGCTACGGTACCGCGCCGGTTATCACCCAGGAGGTCGGCGAGGCCATGACCATCATCGGCCTGGTGGCTTCTGGTCTTGGGGTATCAATCCTACCGGCCTCGTTTAAGCGGGTGCAGCTGAATGAAATGCGCTGGCTGCCGATTAGTGAACCCGATGCGGTGTCGGAAATGTGGCTGGTGTGGGCCAAACATCGCGAACAGGGACTGGCGGCGCAGCGTTTTCGCGATTATCTCCTCGCCGCCGCCGCGTTAGCAAAATGAGACAAAAAAGACCCAAAAACGTGCGGTAAATCACAAGGCTAAGTAAAAATTTGACGTGTACCATCGAAGTGCTTCACCATAGCCGAAAGTTTATTTCGAAGCGCGAAAATAAAGGGAGTCAACGGTGGTAGCGGACAGTCAACCAGGCCATATCGATCAAATAAAGCAGACCAACGCAGGAGCCGTGTATCGCCTGATTGATCAGCTTGGCCCGGTGTCGCGTATCGATCTTTCCCGATTTGCGCAACTGGCGCCGGCCAGCATTACCAAAATTGTTCGCGAGATGTTGGAAGCGCATCTGGTGCAGGAGACCGAAATCCAGGAGCCGGGGAGCCGCGGCCGCCCGGCGGTCGGGCTGATGGTTGAAACGGAAGCCTGGCATTATTTGTCGTTGCGCATCAGCCGGGGGGAGATTCATCTGGCGCTGCGCGATCTGAGCAGCAAACTGGTGGTGGAAGAACAACTGGAACTGCCGCTGCAGCATGCGCAACCGCTGCTGACGCGGATCATCGAGCACATCGACCAGTTTTTTATTCGCCATCAGCACAAGCTCGAGCGCCTTACCGCTATCGCCATCACCTTGCCAGGGATCATCGATACTGAAAACGGCATCATTCACCGGATGCCATTTTACGATGATGTGAAAGACATGCCGCTTGGTGAAACGCTGGCTAATCACACCGGGGTGTCGGTCTATATTCAGCACGATATCAGCGCCTGGACCATGGCCGAATCGTTGTTTGGCGCGTCACGCGGGGCGCGTGACGTCATCCAGGTGGTGATCGACCACAACGTCGGCGCTGGCGTCATCACCGATGGCCGCCTGCTGCATGCCGGTAGTAGTAGCCTGGTGGAGATCGGCCATACCCAGGTCGACCCTTATGGTAAACGCTGCTACTGCGGCAATCACGGCTGCCTGGAAACCATCGCCAGCATCGAAAGCGTGCTGGAACTGGCTCAGATGCGCATGGCAAAATCGATGAGCTCGATGCTGCATCAGCAGCAGTTGAGCGTTGAATGGTTATGCCAGGCGGCGCAGCAGGGTGATTTACTGGCGCGGGACATCATTACCGGTGTTGGTACGCACGTGGGGCGTATTCTGGCCATTATGGTTAACCTGTTTAATCCACAAAAAATCCTTATCGGTTCGCCGTTCAACCAGGCATCCGATATTTTGTTTCCGGCAATTTCTGACTGTATTCGGCAACAGGCGCTGCCAGCATATAGTCGTCATATTGCGGTTGAGAGTACCCAGTTCTCAAACCGCGGCACGATGGCTGGCGCGGCTCTGGTGAAAGACGCCCTCTATAACGGATCGCTCCTTATCCGACTGTTACAGGGTTAACATTTTTTCATAGTCGCACCAAAAATTGCGCTATCTCAATCTGGGCCCCGACGGCTTCGCGTAGACTTTTCCCACTGTTGATTATTTCTCTTATGTATCTTTCGTATAGACAACTTTGGGGTTAGTGATGTTTAAGCGTTTCTTTATAACAGGTACTGACACTGCTGTCGGGAAGACGGTAGTTTCCCGCGCGTTGCTGCAGGCACTTGCTGCCAGCGGTAAAAGCGTCGCCGGGTATAAGCCTGTGGCGAAGGGCAGCAAAGAGACGCCGGACGGACTGCGTAATAAAGACGCGCTGGTATTACAGAGCGTGTCGACGTTGTCGCTGCCGTATGATGCTGTCAATCCCATCGCGTTAAGCGAAGAAGAAAGCAGCGTGGCGCACAGCTGCCCGATCAACTACGGTTTACTCAGCGACGGGCTGCAGCAGCTCAGCGGCAGGGTCGATCATGTCGTAGTGGAAGGTACCGGCGGCTGGCGCAGCCTGATGAACGATTTACGCCCGCTCTCCGAGTGGGTGGTACAGGAACAACTGCCGGTAGTGCTGGTGGTGGGTATTCAGGAAGGGTGTATCAACCATGCTCTGTTGACCGCTCAGGCGGTGGCTAACGACGGTTTGCCATTAATCGGCTGGGTCGCCAACCGCATTAATCCTGGTCTTGCGCACTACGCTGAAATCATTGATGTACTGAGCAAAAAGCTACCCGCGCCGCTTATTGGCGAGCTGCCTTATCTGCCGCGCGCCGAACAACGTGAACTCAGCCAGTATGTTGACTTAGACGTTCTCGGCAGCGTCATGGCGATAGATCGAATCCCGGCGTAACGTTCGCGACAGTACCGAGGCCAGTACGCAGGCGATCAATAAACCGGGCAGCAGCACATACTGCCCGGTCATCTCACAAATCATCAGCGTTGACATAATCGGCGCATGCGTTGTCGCGGCGAGAAACGCCGCCATCCCGGTTAACCCAATCATAATCGCCATGTTCTGATCGTTATCTAACCATAGCCCGCTAAAACTGGCGAACAGCATGCCCAGCGCCAGCCCGACGAAAAGCGTCGGGGTAAAGACGCCGCCCGGGGCGCCGGAGCCGCTGCTGGCCAGCACCGCCAACAGCTTACAGACAAAGACGATGATAATGACGCTAAATAGCGGCGGCGACAGCAGGTAGCTTTGCACCACGCTATAACCGTTGCCCCACACCGCTGGGGTAATGAGCGATAACATGCCGACGATCAGTCCACCTATCGCCAGCTGCCACGGCGGTGACAGTTTCAGCCTCACGAAGCCACGGTGGCTGTAGTTCATCAGCCAGATAAATAGCGGCCCACACAGCCCGGCCAGCAGGCCGGTCGCCAGCATTAAAACGTAATGCAGCGCGTTAAGGTTTTGCTGAAAGACGACGTGGTATAGCGGCGCGGCGCCGCCGTTGAGCAGATTCGTTAGTAACAGGGCGATTACCGCCGAAATGACTACCGGGCCGAGCGAGGCCAGCATCAGAGTGCCAAAGAGGATTTCGGCGATAAACAGGCTACCCGCCAGCGGCGCATGATAGGCGCTGGCCATCCCGGCGGCGGCGCCGCAGGCGACCCACAGCTTCCATTCAGCGCGCGGGGTAAAGCGGCGGGCGAACAGCGAGGCGGCCAGCGCGGCCAGCAGGATCATGGCTCCTTCGCGGCCAATGGCGCTGCCGGTCACAACCACCAGCAGCGACGCCAGCGATTTCACGAGGCTTGCCGGCGTATCGAAACAACCATCGCCGGTTTCCAGCGCTTCCATGTAATCGGTCGGGGCGTGCGGACGCGACACACTGCGCCGTTGCCATAACCACAGCAATGTCCCCGCTGCCAGTCCGCCAAGCGGTGGCGTCAGCAGCCGACGCCACCACGGCAGCGACTGTGCGGCGTTCACCAGGCTACCGCTATCGTTACCGAGAAATAATGTTTCCAGCACGACCATCGAGTGGCGAAACAGCGCCACGGCCAGCGCCGCAAAGATGCCGACGAGCGTGGCGATGAGCAGGCGACGGAACATCACCTGCACATCAGGATAGTTATGAAGACGGTGCATTAGCGGGCGTGAAATTGGGAGTCATGACGTTATTGTGATAGGGAATAACCTTAGATGCAAAAGCTATAAGTGCCGCGCCGGGGATCGACGCGGCGGGTGAGTTAACGATACAGCTGCTTTTCTGCCACCGCGATGGGCAAATGTGCCTGCCAGTTAGCCAGCGTCGACTGCGCCAGTTGGCCCAGCGCCCGATAGAACGGATGCCCGGCGTTTTCCATAAAGACGCTCAGGAAACGCCCGGACCACGGCAGCAGATGCCAGGCTAGCAGTTGAGTAAACAACTCATCCTGATTTGTTTCGCACAGCCATGCAGCCAGCAGCAGCAAGGTGCCGAAGTGATCTTCGGGTTCGTTGCGCTCAAGATCCAGCGCGATACCGCTGGCCCGCATCCATTCGCGCAGCGCAAGCGTCGAGTCGCCGAATAACACCGACTCTTTATCCAGCCACACCGAGCCCCACGGCGGAGCGGGCAGCGCCCATGGGCCGATAAACAGACGCTGCCAGGCTTGCGGCAGCGTCTCGTCGCTGCTGGCGGCGAATTCCATTGCCAGTGAATCGGAGACCGGGAACGGCCACTGCGGCTGCCAGCTACCATCGAGAAAAGCGGCGACCAGCGGCGTGTTTTGCTCGCTGTCCGGTGCAAAAGAGAACAGCGCGCCCAGCGTACGGGCGCTTAGTGCGACGGCGTCGCGATTTGGGATCTGCATCATTACCCTATTCCTTACTGCGGCGCGCACAGGCGCGCCGTCTCGTTAACCCGCAACCGCCATACCTACGGTCATATGCAGGCCATAAAACAGGCCGCGGCCTATACACTCCGCGACTAAAACCATTATCAGCCCGATCAATAACCCGGCGGCGCGCGGCGGCTGGCGGCGGAGAAGCGGACACAGCCAGCAGCCGAGACCGAGCGCCAGCAGGATCAGCCGTAGAACCTGCAGTCTGCCGTAATCCGGAAGAAGGGCGTTCGCCTGTTGTACTGAACTGTGGATCGTGCCGAGGTCAGCGCTTTGCAAGACAACAACGGCCACGCTGATGATGAGGGCGGCGACGCTAATCGCGGCAAAAAACCAGCCGTTGAAGTCAACTTTCGCCAGCTTCAGCAGCAGGGCGGCGAACAGCGGCCCGCTGAGTAGTACCGTCAGGAAGAACGCGCTGGTAGTGTAGCCATTATACCACGTCGGCACGGTGTCAATTTGGTAGACGCGGGTCATCGCCATCACAAACAGCAACCCCAGTAGCATGGTGAGAAACAACCAGATTTTGCCGAGCGCCTCCGGCATTTTTCCTGGCACCGCCAGTAGCCACCAGAATCCGCCAACGGCGAAGAAGAGGGCGCCGCTGGCGATTTCATTACTGAGCGCTGAAGCGCCAACGCGATTCAGTGAATTAAATGCGCGTAGCGGCGAGCCGAGATGGATTACGGAAGCGAGAAAACCTATTCCCATCAATAGCCAGATAAAGAACATGCTGCGCACCAGCCGCTCTCGCGCTTCGCGCTGACCGGAGAGCGACACCCAGCCCAGGCCGCTGACGATGACTGCGCCAGCGACGCATTGCCCCAGTACCGTAAACAGAACCAGCGGCCATTCATGCCATCCATTTCCCATTTCAGACCTCCTGCGGATTGGCCAGATAGCCGGTGGTATCGCCACACGGACGGCTGTTGGCGTTAGGTTTTATCACAATGCTTGGCCTGGTGAAGTGCGCTGAAGGCAGCGGCGCCACGGCGGCCAGCTGGCCGTGTTTTTCCCGCAGTTCGGCAATCGGCCCGAAGTCCAGCGCGCGCAGCGGGCAGGACTCGACGCAAATCGGTTTCTTGCCTTGTGCGACACGCTCGTGACAGCCGTCGCATTTGGTCATATGTCCTTTAGCGGCGTTGTACTGCGGCGCGCCATACGGGCAGGCCATATGGCAGTAGCGACAGCCGATGCACACCTCTTCATTGACCACTACAAAACCGTCTTCGCGCTTGTGCATCGCCCCGCTCGGGCAGACCTTGGTGCACGCCGGGTCTTCACAGTGGTTACAGGCGATAGAAAGGTAATAGGCAAAAACGTTCTGATTCCAGACGCCGTTGTCCTCCTGCCAGTCGCCGCCGGCATACTCATAGATACGACGGAAGCTGACGTCCGGCGTCAGGTTCTTGTAGTCTTTACAGGCCAGCTCGCAGGTTTTGCAACCGGTGCAACGGGCGGAATCGATAAAAAATCCGTATTGAGCGCTCATGGTTTACTCCTTAAACCTTCTCGATTTCGACCAGGTTGGTATGCTGCGGATTTCCCTTCGCCAGCGGTGAAGGCCGGTGGGTGGTGAGGGTATTCATGCAGGCGCCGTGGTCGACGCGATCGCCAGACATATTGGCATCGTGCCATGCTCCCTGACCCATCGCCGTCACCCCAGGCATAATACGCGGCGTGACCTTCGCCGGAATACGCAGTTCGCCGCGCTGATTAAAGACGCGCACCATGTCGCCGTTGTTAATCCCACGTTTTTCGGCATCGATGGGGTTAAGCCACACTTCCTGGCGGCAGGCCGCTTGTAAGACATCGACGTTGCCGTAGCTGGAGTGGGTACGCGCCTTATAATGGAAGCCAAACATTTGTAGCGGGAACTGGCTGCGTAACGGATCGTCCCAGCCTTCAAAGGTGGAGGCATAGACCGGCAGCGGACTGATGACGTCGCCTTTTTCCAGCTCCCAGCGGGCGGCAATTTCGGCGAGGCGGCTGGAGTAAATCTCAATTTTGCCGGAAGGCGTTTTTAGCGGATGCGCTTCAGGATCGCGACGGAAATCACGATAGGCGACGAAATGGCCGTTCGGGTCTTTACGCTTGTAAATGCCCATTTTTTTGAGCTCGTCATAGCCCGGCAGCGCCGGATCTTTAGCGACCATATTGGCGTACAGGTACTGTAACCACTGCTCCTGAGTCCGGCCTTCGGTGAAGCGCTGATGCACGTCGTCGCCAAGGCGTTTTGCCACTTCACTTAAGATCCAGTAGATAGGTTTGCGTTCGAACTTCGCCGTGGTGGCGGGCTGAATGAAAATCAGATAGCCCATATTGCCGGCATAGTCGTTAGGAATGATATCTTCCTGTTCTACGGTCATCAGGTCCGGCAGCAGAATATCGGCATATTTTGCCGACGAGGTCATAAAGTTTTCAATAACCACGATCGTCGAGCATTTGCTCTCGTCCTGCAGGATATCGTGGGTTTTATTGATGTCGGAATGCTGGTTAATGATGGTGTTGCCAGCATAGTTCCACAGGAATTTGATGGGAACCGTCAGCTTCTCTTTGCCGCGCACGCCGTCACGGGTGGCGGTCATCTCCGGTCCGCGGGCGATAGCGTCGGTCCAGCTAAAGCAGGAGATGGCGGTTTTTACCGGATTTTCCAGTACCGGCAGACGCTCAATGGTGATGGTATAGGTCGATTCGCGGGCGCCGCTGTTGCCGCCGTTGATGCCGACGTTGCCGGTTAAAATCGGCAGCATGGCGATAGCCCGCGCGGAGAGCTCGCCGTTCGCCTGGCGCTGCGGCCCCCAGCCCTGGCAGATATAGGCGGGTTTGGTCATACCGATTTCGCGCGCCAGTTTAATGATGCGATCGGCGGGAATACCGGTAATACGCGAGGCCCACTGCGGCGTCTTGGCGGTAGCGTCGTCCCCCTGGCCGAGAATATAGGCTTTATAGTGGCCGTTGGCCGGAGCATCGGCCGGCAAGGTTTTCTCATCGTAGCCGACGCAGTATTTATCGAGGAACGGCTGGTCTACCAGATTTTCATTAATCAATACCCAGGCGATACCGGCGACCAGCGCCGCATCGGTACCGGGACGAATGGGGATCCACTCATCTTCACGCCCGGCCGCGGTATCGGTATAGCGTGGATCGATGACGATCATGCGGGCGTTGGAACGCTCGCGGGCCTGCTCCAGGTACCAGGTAATGCCGCCGCCGCTCATGCGGGTTTCCGCCGGGTTATTGCCGAACATTACCACCAGTTTACTGTTTTCAATATCCGAAGTGCTGTTGCCGTCGTTGCTACCGTAGGTATAGGGCATGGCGCAGGCGATCTGCGCCGTACTGTAGGTGCCGTACTGGTTGAGCGATCCGCCGTAGCAGTTCATCAGCCGCATCACCGGCGAGGCGGAAGGGGAAGAGCGGGTCATATTGCCGCCGACAATCCCGGAAGAGTAGTTAATATAGACCGCTTCGTTGCCGTACTCTTTTACCACGCGTTTCAGACTTTCGGCGATGGTATCCAGCGCTTCGGTCCAACTAATGCGTTCGAATTTTCCTTCACCGCGTTTGCCTACGCGTTTCATTGGGTAGTTAAGACGATCGGGGTGATTGATACGCCGGCGGATAGAACGCCCGCGCAGGCAGGCGCGAACCTGATGATCGCCGTAAATATCGTGGCCGGTATTATCGGTTTCCACCCACACCACTTCGTCGTCGCGAACGTGCAGGCGCAGCGCGCAGCGGCTGCCGCAGTTAACCGAGCAGGCACCCCAGACGGTTTTTTCTTCTGCTCCGGTGGCTTGCTGCACGGCGGCGGCCGCGGCGCGTAGACTGAAAGGCAGCGACAGGCCGCCGGCGGCCAGGGCCAGGGAACCGATTGCTGAGGATTTTATGAGGGTGCGACGACTGACGCCGCCGGGATGTTCAGGGTTGGACATTGTGCTCACTCCATGATTTTTATTATGCGAAATGCCGCTGGCAACCGCAGGATTGCTGGCGCATGGGTGAGGAATAATACTTAAATAGGGGTAGGCGAATCTTATCTCCGGTCAACCAGAGATAAGATCCTTCACTCGAAAGCGGCGGTTATTGCCCGTCTGAATCGGTCGCCGTCGCGTCGCCGTTGCGGGTATAGATTATCTTGAAGGTGTCGTTAGCGCAGTGGCCAACCACCTGAGCGCCGGGCTGGTCAGGCTGATCGTTCGGTACAATGGCCAGGCTAAAACCAGAAGCCGGAACGCCGTTGTTGATGATCTTTTGCTGGATCTCGCCCTTTACCCGCTCGCAGGAGTCCGGCGCTGCCAGTGCGGATGCCGAACCCAGCAGCAGGGCCGCGCACAACCATGGGGATAGTTTCATCATAAGCTCCTTATTGATGTCATCCATTTTTAAGCATAGCAGAATTGGTGTAAATAATTGTATTTGCTAAAATGATTGGAATATTCCCAAAAAGGTAGCGGCTGTGAATAAACTGTTTTTGCTGATCCCGGCAGCTTTGCTGCTCAGCGCCTGCGATAAGCCGTCAACGCCGGCGGCGTTTACCCCGGAGATGGCCAGTTTTTCCAATGAGTTTGAGTTCGACCCGCTGCGCGGCCCGGTGAAAACGTTTACTCAGATCCTGTTCGACGACCAGGGGGAAATGGTGAAGCGGGTGCGTGCCCAGGTGTCGGCAGAAGGGTGTTTTGATCTGCTGGATTTTACCGACCTCGAAAACAAAACCGGCGCAACGCTGGTACTTGACGCGAATTACTATCTGGATGCGCAAACGCAGGAGAAACGCCTGCGGCTGCAGGGGAAATGCCAGCTCGCCGAGATGCCGGCGGCGGGCGTCAGCTGGGAGACCGATGACAACGGGTTTGTGGTGACGGCTCGCGGGAAAGAAAGCACTTCCAGCTATCGCTACGACAGCGAAGGTTATCCGCTGGGCAAAACCACCACCGCGAAAGATGAGCGCTTCAGCGTCGTATCGACGCCGTCCACCGATCCGCGTAAAAAGCTCGATTACAGCGCGGTGAGCGTATTTAACGACCGCGCGTTAGGTAAGGTGAAGCAAACCTGCGACTATGACGATCACGACAACCCGATCCGCTGCGAGATGCAGGTTGTCGATGAAAGCGTCCAGCCGGCGGTGACGCGACACTACAGCATCAAAAACACTATCGACTATTACTGAGCGGTGGGCTTGAGCAGCGTCTGGCCTTGAGGACGATGTTTCTCAAGGTACTGATGCTGGAACAGGCACATGCGAATGGTATTGCGGTATTCGCCGTTGATAAAGAACTCGTGAATCAGCTCGCCTTCGACCATGAAACCGAGTTTGCGGTAGATGTGGATCGCTTTTTCGTTTTCTTTATCAACAATCAGATACAGTTTATACAAATTGAGAACGGTAAAGCCGTAGTCCATTGCCAGCTTAGCGGCGCGCGTCGCCAGCCCTTTGCCCTGATATTCCGGGGAGATGATAATCTGGAACTCGGCGCGACGGTGAACGTGGTTTATCTCCACCAGTTCAACCAGCCCGGCTTTTTCGCCATCGCATTCGATAACGAAACGGCGTTCACTTTGATCGTGAATGTGTTTGTCGTAAAGGTCAGAGAGTTCGACGAAGGCCTCGTAAGGTTCTTCAAACCAGTAACGCATTACGCTGGCGTTATTATCAAGCTGGTGGACGAAGCGCAGGTCTTCGCGCTCAAGCGGGCGGAGTTTGACGTGAGGGGCGTCAGACATGGGAAATCCTGTGTGCATTAATAGAGGATGGCGCCCACGGGCGCCGGGGAATTATGGCGTAATAACGCGACCGGTGCGGCGGTCAAGACAGCGCAGGGTGTTGGGTTCCCAGTAGGCGTTGACGTTGGCGCTCTTCTGGCAGTTATCCTGCGCATCGAAGGCGACGTCGGTTTTGTCCCACTCTTTCTCCGCGCGTTTATTTACCTTCTGCCGTAGCGAGCGGGTATCGTTCCACTGCTCTTTTTCCATTGCGGCTTGCTGACGGCTCTGCGCGCTGTCGCCGGACTCGATCACCAGTTTGTCGGTTTGCGCGAAGGACGAAGCGGTATAGACCATTGCGCTTGCCGCCAGCAGGGCGGTCAGGCACCAGCGTTTATTGCGTGTCATTTTCATCACGATTTCCTTTGAGTGATAAAAAGGGTTAACCAGTTGGACAAGTTTACTACAACTCGCTACCCGCGCCTACCGGACAAAATGGCATGGGTACCTGCGCATTATCGCGTACACTAGTGCAACAAATTGTCTCATTTACCAAACTTTAATGCTGAAAACCACGTTACTTTTCTTTGCTACCGCGCTGTGCGAAATCATCGGCTGTTACCTGCCGTGGCTATGGCTGAAGCGGGGCGGTTCGCCGCTGCTGTTGATCCCAACCGCGATGGCGCTGGCGACGTTCGTCTGGCTACTAACCCTGCACCCGGAGGCCAGCGGCAGAGTGTATGCCGCTTATGGCGGCGTCTACGTCTGCACCGCGCTGCTGTGGCTGCGTTTCGTCGATGGTGTGAAGCTAAGCCACTTTGACTGGGCGGGGGCCGCGATTGCGCTATGCGGCATGCTGATCATCGTTGCTGGCTGGGGGCGGGCATAGCGTCTTGTAGCAGGATAAAAAATCGCCCTTTGTGATCTTCCACGCTAATTTCAACCTTAATTCTTGTATGGTAGCCGACTAGTTGCCTTACTTACCCTAAACGCATCGTGCTGTTTATCGTAAGAGGCAATTATGGCTACACAAACCCTTGCCAGCGAAGCTGGCGCCAAACCCGTGCGCATTGGCCGGGTGCAAAAAGTCACCCTGACGCTGCTGTTCATCGCCGGTATCGTCAACTTCCTCGATCGTTCGTCATTAAGCGTTGCCGGTGAGGCTATTCGCGGCGATCTCGGGCTTAGCGCGACGGAATTCGGCGTGCTGCTGTCGGCGTTCTCTCTGTCATACGGCTTTGCTCAACTGCCCTCGGGTATTTTGCTCGATCGCTTCGGCCCGCGAATTGTATTGGGGGCAGGGCTGATTTTCTGGTCACTGATGCAGGCGCTAACTGGGGTGGTGAACTCCTTTAGCCACTTTATTTTGCTCCGTATTGGCCTCGGGATTGGCGAAGCGCCGTTTATGCCGGCGGGGGTAAAATCCATTACCGACTGGTACGTACAAAAAGAGCGCGGCACCGCGGTCGGCATCTTTAACTCCTCAACGGTGCTTGGCCAGGCGATCGCGCCGCCGGCGCTGGTGCTGATGCAGATAGCCTGGGGCTGGCGCATCATGTTCGTGGTTATCGGCCTTGCCGGGATCGTTGTGGGCCTGTGCTGGTACGCGTGGTATCGCAACCGCGCGCAGTTCGATCTGCAACAGGAGGAGCGCCAGTATCTGGCGGCGCCAGAAAAAGCGCGCCCAACGCTGGTATTCAGCGAGTGGCTGGCGCTGTTCAAACGGCGCACCACCTGGGGAATGATTTTAGGCTTCTCCGGGGTTAACTATACCGGCTGGCTGTATATCGCGTGGCTGCCGGGTTATCTGCAGGCGCAGCAGGGATTGAGCCTGGCGAAAACCGGCTGGGTGGCGGCGATCCCGTTTCTGGCCGCGGCGGTGGGCATGTGGGTCAATGGGCTGGTGGTTGATGCGCTGGCGCGCCGCGGTTACGATTTGGCGAAAACGCGCAAAACGGCCATTGTGGTTGGCCTGACGCTTTCTGCGCTCGGCACGCTGCTGGTGGTGCAATCGAGTTCGCCGACCCAGGCGGTGGCGTTTATTTCTATGGCGCTCTTCTGCGTCCACTTTGCCGGAACCTCGGCCTGGGGACTGGTACAGGTGATGGTCAGCGAGAATAAAGTCGCGTCGGTGGCCGCGATCCAGAACTTTGGCAGCTTTGTTTTCGCCTCTTTTGCGCCGGTTGTCACCGGCTGGGTAGTGGACACCACGCACTCCTTTAACCTGGCCTTAGTCATCGCCGCCTGTGTGACCTTTACCGGCGCGCTGTGCTATTTCTTCATCGTAAAAGACCGCATTAATTAATCGCTAACGGGGGGCGCCAGGCGCCCCCCGCAACCACATCCGTTTGTGATCCTTCGCATCTTTTTTAAATATCATACTTGTATGGTAGTAGGTCTGGTGATTTAATTTTGATCACTAACCGCACAGATGTAAGGAATTACCCATGAAGATCGTTGCTGCCGACGTGTTCGTTACCTGCCCAGGGCGTAACTTCGTCACCTTAAAAATCACCACCGATGACGGGATTGTCGGCCTCGGTGATGCCACGCTCAACGGCCGTGAATTGTCGGTCGCCTCATACCTGAAAGATCATCTTTGTCCGCAGCTGATTGGCCGTGATGCTCACCGCATCGAAGATATCTGGCAGTTCTTCTACAAAGGCGCCTACTGGCGCCGCGGTCCGGTGACCATGTCGGCTATTTCCGCCGTTGATATGGCGCTGTGGGATATCAAAGCCAAAGCCGCCGGAATGCCGCTTTACCAACTGCTGGGCGGCGCCTCGCGCGAAGGGGTGATGGTCTACTGCCACACCACCGGTCATTCCATTGATGAAGTGCTGGACGACTACGCCCGCCATCAGGAAATGGGTTTTAAGGCGATCCGCGTGCAGTGCGGTATTCCGGGGATGAAAACCACCTACGGCATGGCCAAGGGCAAAGGTCAGGCATACGAGCCGGCGACCAAAGGCGTGTGGCCGGAAGAGCAGCTGTGGTCGACGGAAAAATATCTCGATTTCACCCCGCGGCTGTTTGCCGCCGTGCGCGAACGATTTGGTTTCAACGAGCATTTACTGCACGACATGCACCATCGCCTGACGCCGATCGAGGCGGCGCGATTTGGTAAAAGCGTTGAGGAGTATCGTCTGTTCTGGATGGAAGATCCGACACCGGCAGAGAATCAGGCGTGCTTCCGCTTAATTCGCCAGCATACCGTCACGCCGATTGCCGTCGGCGAAGTCTTTAATAGCATCTGGGATTGCAAACAGCTGATTGAAGAACAGCTCATTGATTATATCCGCACCACCATTACCCACGCTGGCGGGATCAGCGGCATGCGGCGTATCGCCGATTTTGCTTCATTGTACCAGGTACGTACCGGTTCTCACGGGCCGTCCGATCTCTCTCCGGTATGCATGGCGGCGGCGCTGCATTTCGATCTGTGGGTGCCAAATTTCGGCGTTCAGGAGTACATGGGCTATTCCGAACAGATGCTGGAGGTCTTCCCGCATAGCTGGCGTTTTGACAATGGCTATATGCATCCGGGCGATAAACCAGGGCTGGGCATCGAGTTCGATGAGAAGCTGGCGGCGAAATACCCCTATGAACCCGCCTGTCTGCCGGTGGCGCGCCTCGAAGATGGCACTTTGTGGAATTGGTAAGGAGAGGAAAATGAAAAGTATTGTTATCCAACAGCCGAACGCGCTGGCGATTGAAGAACGGCCATTGCCGCAGCCGGGGAACGGGGAAGTGCGGGTAAAGGTGAAACTGGCGGGAATTTGCGGCTCAGATAGCCACATCTATCGTGGACATAATCCGTTCGCCAAATATCCGCGGGTCATTGGCCACGAGTTTTTCGGCGTGATTGATGCCGTGGGCGAGGGCGTGACGGATAAAGTCGTGGGCCAGCGGGTGACGGTTGATCCGGTGATCAGCTGCGGCCACTGTTATCCCTGTTCGGTCGGTAAGCCCAACGTCTGCGCGTCGCTGGTGGTGCTGGGCGTGCATCGCGATGGCGGGTTTAGCGAATACGCGGTGGTACCGGCCAAAAATGCCTGGCCGGTGCCGGAGAACGTGAGCGACCATCATGCGGTAATGGTGGAGCCCTTTACTATTGCGGCGAATGTCACCGGCCAGGCTAAACCACGCGAACAGGATATCGCGCTGGTCTACGGCGCTGGGCCGATGGGGCTGACCACCATTCAGGTGCTCAAGCGCGTCTATAACGTGCGGCAGGTGATCGTCGCCGACCAGATCCCTGAGCGGCTGCAGATGGCGCAGCAAAACGGCGCCGACTGGACCATTAATAATAAGGAGCAACCGCTGGCGCAGGCGCTGGAAGCGCAGGGTATCCGACCGACGCTGATTATCGACGCCGCCTGCCATCCGGCGATTTTCCCAGAGGCCATCGCACTGGCTTCGCCGGCAGGCAGGATTGTGCTGATGGGCTTTTCTACCGAACCGTCAATGGTGGCGCAGCAGGGGATCACCGGTAAAGAGCTCACTATTTATTCGTCCAGGCTCAATGCCAATAAATTCCCGCTGGTTCTTGAATGGTTGGCAAACGGCTTAATTAATCCGGATCGGCTCATCACCCATCAGTTTGCTTTCGAGCATGTTGTCGATGCCATGACGTTATTTGAAGAAGACCGCAAGCATTGTTGTAAGGTGTTATTAACCTTCAACGCATAAATATAAATAACCTCGCTGTATCCTACTTTAGAGATTATTATTATGACGACAGCTAAAAATGAGAGAAGTACCACGGATCTTATCCGCGCCGCGGTATCCGGCTGGCTTGGCACGGCACTGGAATTTATGGATTTCCAGCTTTATTCTTTAGGCGCCGCGCTGGTCTTTCATGAGATATTTTTCCCGGAGCAGTCGGCGGCCATGGCGCTGATATTAGCCATGGGAACCTATGGCGCAGGATATATTGCGCGGATCGTCGGCGCTTTCATATTCGGTAAAATGGGGGACCGCATCGGGCGTAAAAAGGTTCTGTTTATTACCATCACCATGATGGGCATTTGCACCACGTTAATCGGCGTATTACCCACTTATGCGCAGATTGGTATTTTTGCGCCGGTGTTACTGGTGACCCTGCGTATTATTCAGGGGCTGGGGGCGGGCGCCGAAATTTCCGGCGCTGGTACCATGCTGGCGGAATATGCGCCGAAAGGGAAACGCGGCATCATCTCTTCTCTGGTGGCGATGGGCACCAACTGCGGAACGTTGAGCGCCACGGCCATCTGGGCAGTGATGTTCTTCCTGCTCGATCGCGAACAACTCATCGCCTGGGGATGGCGTATTCCGTTCCTTGCAAGCGTCGTGGTAATGATCTTTGCCATTTGGCTGCGTTTAAATCTGAAAGAGAGCCCGGTGTTTGAACAGGTCAACGAAGCTGATGAAGTTAAGGCTAAAGCCGCCGCCGCGCAAAATACCTTCGGCGCGATGTTAAAAAGTAAATCATTCTGGCTGGCGACCGGTTTACGCTTTGGACAGGCCGGTAATTCCGGTTTATTACAAACATTTCTCGCGGGATATCTGGTTCAAAGCCTATTATTTGATAAAGCGATTCCGACCGATGCCTTAATGATTAGCTCAGTGATTGGCTTTATTACTATCCCACTGTTAGGCTGGCTATCGGATAAAGTTGGGCGCCGTTTACCTTATATTATCGTCAATATTTCCGCCATTATTCTGGCCTGGCCGATGCTGGCTATTATTGTCGATAAAAGCTATAGCGCCAGCACCATTATGCTGTCCCTGATTGTTATTCATAACGTGGCGGTACTGGGTCTGTTTGCGCTGGAAAATATCACCATGGCGGAAATGTTCGGCTCGCGTAATCGCTTTACCAGAATGGCTATCTCAAAAGAGGCCGGCGGCCTGGTGGCGGTGGGATTCGGGCCGGTGCTGGCCGGTATCTTCTGTAACGTAACCGGTTCGTGGTGGCCGATTGTCGCGATGCTGATCTGCTATTCAGCTATCGGTCTCATCTCGTCATTACTGATGCCGGAAGTGTGCGACCGTGACCTGAGTCTGGACCACGATGCGGCGGACGCCGGTACGCGCCAGGCGCTAAACGCGAATGGCCAATACGCGAAATCATAATCTCATCGTTAACCCAGGATAGCCGGGATACTCCCGGCTCATCCCCGCCATTGCGCGCAGGATCACGAAACGCGACAGCGCCGGATCTTCTTGTATGGTAGTTGATGAAAATCAAAGATGTCATACCAATTGCGTGCGATGGTTTACCTCACCAAAACATTCTGTTTGAGAATGATTTATCAGTCATCATAAAAATGAGAGACACCATGGAAAACACGCTTTTAAACGCCAGGGCAACGCTTCCTTCTTACGATCGCAGCAAGCTGGTTTCTCGCATCGTTCATCTCGGTTTTGGGGCTTTTCACCGCGCCCATCAGGCGGTGTATGCCGATATCCTTGCCGCCGAACACGGCAGCGACTGGGGCTATACCGAAGTGAACCTCATTGGCGGTGAGCAACAGATTGCCGATTTGCAACAGCAGGACTTGCTCTATACGGTGGCTGAAATGTCCGCCGATGCCTGGACCGCACGCGTCGTCGGCGTGGTGAAACAGGCGATGCATGCGCAGGTCGATGGCCTGGAAAGCGTGTTAGCGAAAATGTGCGAGCCTCAGGTAGCGATTGTCTCGCTGACCATCACCGAAAAAGGCTACTGCCACTCTCCGGCCACCGGTCAGCTGCAGCTTGATAACCCGCTGATTGCCGCCGATCTGCAAACTCCACACCAGCCGAAATCGGCGCCGGGCGTGGTGGTAGAAGCGCTGGCGCGCCGTCGTGCCGCCGGTCTGCCGGCTTTCAGCGTCATGTCCTGCGATAATATGCCGGAAAACGGCCACGTAATGCGCAACGTAGTTTGTGCGTATGCCCGCGCCGTTGATGACGAACTGGCGCAGTGGATTGAGCAGAACGTGACGTTCCCTTCCACAATGGTCGACCGGATCGTTCCGGCAGTGACCGCTGATACGCTGGATAAAATTGAACAACTCACCGGAGTGCGCGATCCGGCCGGTGTGGCCTGTGAACCGTTCCGCCAGTGGGTTATCGAAGATAACTTCGTCGCTGGTCGTCCGCAGTGGGAGAAAGCCGGCGCGGAGCTGGTCACTGACGTCGTGCCGTTTGAGGAGATGAAGCTGCGAATGCTCAACGGCAGCCATTCGTTCCTCGCTTATCTGGGCTATCTCGCCGGTTATCAGCATATCAATGATTGCATGCAGGATGATAACTACCGCCGCGCCGCGCAGGCGTTAATGTTGCAAGAGCAAGCGCCGACGCTGAGTGTACAGGGCGTGGATCTGGCGCGTTATGCGGGTTTGCTTATTGAGCGTTATAGCAATCCGGCGCTTAAGCACCGCACCTGGCAGATTGCGATGGACGGTAGCCAGAAGCTCCCGCAGCGTATGTTGGACTCCGTGCGCTGGCACCTGGCGCATCACAGTGATTTCAGCCTGCTGGCGCTGGGTATTGCCGGCTGGATGCGCTACGTGAGCGGTGTCGATGACAAGGGGCAGGCGATTGAAATCAGCGATCCGCTACTGCCGGTCATTCAACAGGCGGTGCAGGGTAGTAAAGAGGGTAGCGAACGCGTGCAGGCGCTGCTGGGTATTAAGGCCATTTTCGGCGATAGCCTGCCGCAGGAACCGCGTTTTGTCGATGCGGTGACGGCGGCGTATCTCTCTTTACAGATTCACGGCGCCAAGGCGACCGTCGCCGAATGGGCTAAAGGCCAGTAAAAAAAACATCATTCCATTCATAGCCCGGCATCGCATAGCGAGTCGGGCTATTTTTGTATTAGCAATACGAATAGCCTCTGATATTTCCCGTCTATACATAACTCTAACTTTCCATAATTAATTATATATTGTTGATGTTTATTTTTATCTCTGAAGTATTTATTTGGGTGATTGATCGTATTCCCACACGCTTAAATATGGCAGAATAAAATCCCCCCAACGGTTTCTTCAGGACTAAGGAGCTCAGGCTATGTACAAAAAGATATTATTGCCGGTCGATGTGTTTGAAATGGATTTAAGCGATAAAGCCGTTCGTCACGCGGATTTTTTAGCATCTGCCGAAGAAGGTGAAATCACGTTGCTGAACGTGCTGCCAAACAGCACCAGTTCTTTGCTGCGCGGCTTCACGGCGGATATTCGTAAATTTGAAGCCTTCATGAAAGAAGAGTCGGAAAAGAAAATGCGCGATCTGTCGCGATTGTTTTCAATCCCGGCGTCGCGGATCCATACCCGCATTGTTTTTGGCAATGTGCGTGATGAAATATTAGCGCTGAGCGAAAAAGAGAATTTTGACGTTATCGTTATTGGTTCACGCAAGCCGGGTATATCAACTCATCTCCTCGGTTCTAACGCCGAGTCCATTTTACGCTATGCCAAAATTCCGGTGTTAGTGGTTCGGTAATCTATTTAACGGCAGCTGACGCAACGTTGGCTGCCGCTTAACCCATTATTCTTCGCTGAACCACTCGCTATTTTCCTGACGAATCAACAAAACCGACTCGCTAATTTCATGCAGGTGAATATTCATCGCCTTTTCTACGGCATCAAGATCGCGTTTTTCCAGCGCCTGAAAAATATCGAGATGCTGACGCAGCAGCATATCGGGCGGAGTCACGTGGTCAAGGCTCATATAGCGTACCCGATCGATGGTCGCCTTGATATTTTCAATGGTGTCCCACGCCAGCTGGCAGTCGGCGATAAGGGATAATTTCTGGTGAAATTCATCATCGAGCTGGAAAAAATCATTGAGCTGCTGACGTTCAACCGCCACCCGCTGCTGGTTGAGGTTTTGTTCCAGCTGATAGAGCTGTTCATCGTTGATCATCGTTCCTGCGCGGCGCACTACCGCGCACTCAATGGCCTGACGTACGAAACAGCCGTTGCGCACCTGGGTCATTGAGATTTTATTCACATAGCTGCCGCGCTGGGGACGGATCTGAATCAACCCGTTTTCCGCTAATTTGATGAAGGCTTCCCGTACCGGCTGGCGCGAAACATCAAACCGCACCGACACCTCTTTCTCTGACAGCGGGGTTCCCGGCGGGATCAGGCAATGGACAATATCCCGACGAAGGATGCGATAGATTTGCTGATTGACGGGCTGGGTCGGATTCAGTTGCGTTTCTGCGGCCATTGATGATTACTTTTTAATGGGTTATGAGCATTATTTTACTCGTTTTTTGCCGTTCCGCCCAGACCTGGCCCGCAGGCCAGGCCGCTGAGGGCGTTAGCCCTGACGATGGACGCTGAGCCCGGCGAAGCTCTGGCTGACCGGCATCATTTCCAGCGTGTTAATGTTGACATGTTTCGGCAGATTCGCGACCCACCACACCGCTTCGGTGACATCTTCCGGCGTCAGCGCCTGGGTGTTCTCGTAAGTTTTACCGGCTTTCGCATCGTCGCCTTTAAAACGGACGTTGGAGAACTCGGTGCCGCCTACCAGGCCCGGCTCGATATCGGTGACGCGAACCGCGGTGCCGTGCAAATCAGTGCGCAGATTCAGGCTGAACTGGCGTACGAAAGCTTTGGTCGCGCCGTAGACGTTGCCGCCGGCGTATGGCCAGCTACCGGCGGTCGAACCGATATTAATAATATGGCCGCGATTACGCTCCACCATTCCCGGCAGCACCGCGCGGGTCATGTACACCAGGCCTTTATTATTGGTATCGATCATGTCTTCCCAGTCTTCGACGCTGGCGCGATGAGCGGGTTCCAGACCCAATGCCAGGCCGGCGTTATTCACCAGAACATCGATAGACTGCCAGTCCGCGGGCAGCCCGGCAATCATCTCTTCGATGGCGGCGCGATTACGCACGTCGAGTTGCGCGGTATACAGGTTATCGCCAAGCTCCTCTTTGAGCGTCTTCAGGCGCTCTTCACGACGCCCGGTGGCGATCACTTTGTGGCCGTTAGCGATAAAACGACGAGTAATACTTTCGCCAAATCCAGCAGTTGCACCAGTCACCAGAATAATCATCTTACTGTTCCTCAAAGCTTTTTGTGTTGTCATAACATAGCACGCGTTAACGCCGCGCGGTAAAGGAAAATCGTATCGTCATCTGTTGGTATAGCGCGCTGGCTGGATAAATCATTGCGGCCAATCAATGAGTTGCCTAATCTTAGTGGATACCCGCGTTCAGGAGAGAATGATGACGGACAATAATCCCTTTTTACACGTCAGCCTGCTGCCGTACCAGGCGCCGCATTTTGATTTGATTGCAGATAGCCATTATCGCCCGGCTTTTGATGAGGGCGTTCGGCGCCAGCGCGAGGAGATTGCGGCAATCGTCAACAATCCGGCGCCGGCGGATTTTGACAATACCCTGGTCGCGCTGGAGCAGAGCGGCCAGCTCCTGGGCCGGGTGACCCGGGTCTTTTTCGCTATGGCCGGGGCGAATACTAATCCGCTGATACAGCAACTGGATGAACAATTCTCCGCCGAGCTCGCCGAGCTTGGCAACGATATCTGGCTCAACGATGCGCTGTACCAGCGAGTCAAACAGGTCTGGCAGCAGCGCGACGCCCTGAATCTGGATCCGGAGTCGCGGCGTCTGCTTGAGGTGAGCTGGCAGCGTTTCCAGCTGGCGGGAGCCGCGCTGGCGCAAGAGCAGAAAACCGCGCTAAAAGCATTGAATACCGAGGAGGCGTCGCTGCAAAGTCAGTTCCAGCAGCGTCTGCTGGCGGCGGTGAAGTCCGGCGGTCTGGTTGTCGATTATCAACACCAGCTCGACGGGCTGGCCGCGGATGAGATTGCCGCCGCCGCCGATGCCGCGCGCGATAAAGGCCTGCAGGACCGTTGGCTGCTGGCGCTGACCAATACCACCCAGCAACCGGCGCTACAGGCCCTTGCCGATCGCCAGACCCGGCACAATCTATTCACTGCAGGCTGGACGCGTAACCAGAAGGGCGATGCCAACGACACCCGTGAACTGGTTTTGCGGCTGGCGGAAATCCGCGCACGTAAGGCCGCATTGCTCGGCGTCGCCGATTACGCGAGCTGGTCGATGGCTGACCAGATGGCGAAAACGCCGTCTGAGGCTTTGGCTTTTATGCGCCGCATCGCGCCGGCGGCCCGCCGTCGCGCCGAACAGGAGCTTGCCGACATCCAGCAGGTTATTGATGAAGAGGGCGGCGATTTTCAGGCCGCGGCCTGGGACTGGTTATATTACGGCGAGCAGGTGCGGCGCGCTAAATTCGCCATCGATGAAGCGCAGCTAAAACCCTATTTCGCCCTGGATCGGGTGCTGGAAGATGGCGTGTTCTGGACCGCCTCCCAACTGTTTGGCATTCGTTTTGTCGAACGTTTTGATATTCCGCTTTACCATCCCGATGTACGGGTATGGGAAATCTTTGATGCCAACGGCGAAGGAATGGCGCTGTTTTACGGCGACTACTTCTCGCGTGACAGCAAAAGCGGCGGCGCCTGGATGGATGTGTTTGTCGAGCAATCGACGCTGCGTGCCCAGCGTCCGGTGATTTACAACGTTTGCAACTACCAGAAACCAAAAGCCGGCGGCTGCGCGCTGCTATCGTGGGATGACGTCATCACGCTGTTCCACGAATTTGGCCATGCGCTGCACGGCCTGTTCGCTAACCAGCGCTATGCGAGTCTTTCAGGCACCAATACGCCGCGTGATTTCGTGGAATTCCCGTCGCAGATTTATGAACATTGGGCCAGCGAGCCGCAGGTGTTCGCCCATTATGCGAAGCACTACCAGACCGGCGAAGCCATGCCCGATGATCTGCGCGACAGCATGTTCCGCGCCTCAACGTTCAATAAGGGTTATGACATGAGCGAACTGCTGGCGGCGGCGCTGCTTGACATGCGCTGGCACAGCGTCACCCCGCAGGCGCTGCCGCAGGATGTCGATGCTTTTGAACAGCAATCGCTGCGCGAGGAGCAGATGGATCTGGCGGCAGTTCCGCCGCGCTATCGCAGCAGCTATTTCTCGCATATTTTCGGCGGCGGTTATGCGGCGGGCTACTATGCCTATTTGTGGACGCAAATGCTTGCCGACGATGGTTATCAGTGGTTTGTCGAGCAGGGGGGATTAACCCGGGAAAACGGTCAACGTTTCCGCGAGGCGATTTTGTCGCGCGGTAATAGCTGCGATCTCGAAGCGCTGTATCGCGACTGGCGCGGGCACGATCCGCTGATCGAGCCGATGTTGAAAAATCGCGGCTTGTAGATACTGTGCTATTCGTCGCCGCCCGGTTTTTTCCCCGAGGCGGCGCATCGCGTCTTGTCCGGCTACCAAATAGCGCGGCATCCCACTGTAACCAATGTACATTTTGCGACCATTCTCAACGCCCTGAGCAACAAATAAGAGTTGTTAAGATTCACAATTCCACTTTTTTCCTTCATCATTTGTCGGCCTTTACTACTAATAATGCGTGCTTACAAAGTGCAATTCGTTTTTTTTTATACTCCAGGCCGCTATGAACTATAAAAAAGTACATACGACGATTTTTTTTCCTGCGGCGCTTCAGCGTGGCCAGGGACTTGTTCAATGACATTTTTGACCCCACTCGGGAGGAACACAGTGCACCCGTTAATTAAGGTCATGCTGGTGGGCGGCAAAGCAGATGGTCTGCTGGTTAGCGTCGCCGACACCGCGACGGAAGTTTCCGTCACTCCTGCGCAGTACGGCGCGCCATCCGGACAGCCGTTGAACTACCGGGTCGTGTCGCAGGTTATTGATGATGAACGCCTGTTTTTCGGCGTATTTAGTGATTCACATCTGGATGCCGATAAACTCGCCAGAGTCGCGCTAACGCGCGGGATGAAAAAATCGCTCAGTTGAGCATCGGCGCGCCAGAGGAAAGGTATGATTAACCGCATTCGTATTAACAATTTCCGTTCAGTCAGGGCGATTGAACTGGAACTCGGGCCGCTAAATATCGTGTTTGGCCCCAACGGTTGCGGAAAATCGAACATCTACAAAGCGATTCACCTGTTAACCGCCTCGGCCAGCGGCCAGTTTTCCAGCTATGTCAGCGAGGAGGGTGGGCTTGAGAATATCATGTGGTCGGGGAAACAGGCGCCGACCGACCGCCACCCACGGCGTCTGCAAATCGCCTGCCTGACCGACGAATTTGAATACGAATTGCAGGTCGGGTTTCCGGAAAAACTGCCGTACCCAACGCAATTCATGCTTGACCCGATCGTTAAAGAAGAGAATATCTGGCTATCGGGTTTTAACCGCCGGCCATCGTCACGGGTACTGCAACGAAAAAACCAGGCGGCGTTTCTGGTTGATGTCAATGGCGAAAAAAGTACCTTCACCGATACTATTTACGAAAACGAGTCTATTTTCGGCCAGCTAGGCGAACCGCATCGTTTCCCGGAAGTGTCGCGCGTGCGGGAGACCATGCGCCGCTGGCGTTTTTACCATGAGTTTGCCATCGGCAGGCTTTCACCGCTCCGCCAGCCGACGGTCGGCTACCGTTCACCGGTGCTCGATAGCGATGGCGGCAATCTGGCGGCGGCCTTTCAGACTATCGTCGAAATCGGCGCTGAGGAGTTGCTGCACGAAATCCTCGGCGAAGCGTTCCCCGACTGTACCTTTTTCTGCGAGAACGACAACTCGCGTTTCGTGATGAAGATGCGCCGGGAGGGGATTTATCGGCCGCTGCTGGCGGCGGAGATGTCTGACGGCACCCTGCGTTTTTTGTGCCTGGCGGTCGCGTTACTCAGCCCACGGCCACCGGCGTTTCTCGCCATTAATGAGCCGGAAAACAGCCTGCATCGCCAGATGTTCCCGGCGCTGGCGCGTCTGATTGTCGAAGCGTCACGCTATAGCCAGATCTGGCTTACCAGCCACTCGGCAGAACTGGCGCAATTGATCTCAGCGCGAGCGGAGTGCCGCCTCTACGAACTGGAGAATAGCGGCGGGCAAACGCAAATCAAAGCGGCGTCTCCGTCATCCGTGACGGAAGGATAATCTCAGGACGCATTGTTATACTCTGCTGTAGGCAGCAGTGTCTTACTACCTTTTAAGGTAAATAGCGATATCAGGGTAAAGCTCAGGGTGATTGAGCCGAGGATCAGGTAGGCCTGGTGAAAACCTACGGTGTCGTACATCCGTCCCACCCAAGCCGATAGCACTACCCCGGAAAGCTGTTTCGACAGGTTAAAGCCGATTAAAAATAGGGTGGCGGAAAGCTTAGGGTTAAATGCGGAAGAAATATATTTGAAAGTGCCGACCAGCAGGAACGGTAATTCAAACATATGCAGCATTTTTAAAATGACCACTTCCACCGCCGAAGTCGCAAAAGAAGATCCGAGGATGCGCATCGACATAATTATGCCGGCGGTCAGCAGGGCGTTTTTCGCGCCGATGCGGTTAATAATTGCCGGTGCGCAGAACATAATCAGCGCGTTGAGTAATTCACCGCCGGTGGTGACAAAGCCGAAGACCTCGGTTCCACGCTGCGGCGTGGCGAAAAAGCCTTTAAAAAAGTTAGCGAACTGCTGGTCGAAAACGTCATAGACGCTGGCGACGCCTACCACATAAATAATAAATCCCCAGAAGCGCGGCATTCGCAGCAGTTCGGCCGCCGTACGCAGTGAAAAGGCCTGGCGGTTGGCGCCGATGGCGTCGATAACCTGCGCGCTGCTGCTGGCCTCCGGGCGCGATAGCCATAACAACACGCCAAGCACCAGCGCAAAACCGGAGGCTATCCAGAAGGTAATGTTAGGGTCGATACCGAACAAGATGCCGGTAATTGACGCGCACAGCGCCCAGCCGACGCAGCCGGAGACGCGTACTTTGCCGTATTCGAAACGGTTGGCGCGGCTGACGCGTTCAATATAGGCCTCGACCGCGCCGGAACCGCTGGAAAACACTACGCCTAAATAAATACCTCCCACCAGCGCGCCGGCAATAATGTTCATTTGCAGCAGCGGCGAGAAGACAAAAATAAAGAACGGGGCGAACAAAATAAGCAGTACGGTAATGGTCCACAGCAGATGTTTACGCAGCCCGAGCTTATCGGAAATCAGACCAAACACCGGTTGGAATATTATCGCGAACAGCGAAATGGAGGAGAAAACAATCCCCGTTTCGGTTTTCGTTAAATGATTTACTTCCGCCAGCCACACCGGAAAAAAGGGAAAGTAAGCCGACATAATGAAATAGTAAAAGAAAAAGAACAGCATGAAATAGATAAAATTATGCCGTTCGCGGGGCGTGAGTTCAGAGAGTTTCATATCTTATTATACCTGTGCGGTGGGGGCCGAAGCCCCCGTTATTATTGACAATGAAGCGTAACCTGATAGTGCCATTGGGCCTCGAGCAGCAGCCACCGTGACAGAACGCTTGGTGTCCAGGAATCATCGCCGCCAACGCCCATATGCTGGCCGTCGAGCGTGATCCAGACGCCTTTTTCCGGCGTCATACGATGCCAGTGATCGGTCGTCATCAGCTGTTCCGTACTGTACGGCTGCACCGAGAAGTGGAACTGGCCTGCGACGTGCCAGCATCCCCAGTTCAGCGCTTTGCAATCGCAGCGCAGACCGTTTTCGCTGGGGAAGATATAGGGCGTGCTCATCTCGCGCAGCGGCTGTTGCCAGCGCGAAAAACAGGCGCTGCTTTTGCGATCCGGATAGTTTTCGTGCGGCCCTAATCCCAACCAGCTGACTTCGGCATGTTGATCGGCGACCTGGAAGCGCAGCCCGACGCGCGCCAGCGGCGGTAACGTTGCGGAACGTTCGCCATCAACGGTGATCTGGAGCCCGCCGTCGGCCGTGAAGGTCATGCGCCAGTGGCTGGCAATGACCGTCTCCTCGCCGCGCAGATAGTGCCAGTGGCTATCAACGATCACCTCCCGCGCCAGCTGCTGCGCCTCGCATTTCACGCAGCGGGTCGTCAACGAATACAGACTGGCGCTCTTCCAGCGCTCGACCCAGGCGTTCGGATCGATACGTTCGACTTCGCTGACGCCAATATCATTGTCCAGCGGCGCACGGACAAACTGATCCGCCATCGGGGTAAGCAACTGCTGTTTGCCCGCGGCATACCATTCGCTTAAACGTCCGCTCTGACGATCGATAACCCAGCGCTGGGATCCGACGCTGACCTGATAGAACGTGGGTTCGATTGTCAGGACCGGCGCCGGGCCTTCAGCGGAGGTCTCAGATAGCGCCAGCGGCGCGGCAAGCGCTAGCTGCTGCCAGGCGACGCGGTGACCGGGCTCAGACCATGACGTCGCCTGCGGCTGGATCACTTCGAGCTGCAGCCAGACATCGCGGGCGCCGCGCGGCAGGGCCAGGCTGTCGCTAAGAATCAATTCCGCCCGTTCTTGCGGCTGCAGCGCCAGCGCTAAGTCGCCGTTGGCTATCGTTTCTCCGCCGCACTCTACGCGCCAGCGCAGCGTTTCGTTATCGGTGGCGCGGAACAGGTATTCGCTGGTGATAGCAATCCGCAGCGGATTTTGCTCCAACAAAGCGAACTGGAAATACTGTTGCGCATGTTTGGCCTCGATAAGCGAAGGATGGGCGCGCCGGTCGGGGAATACCAGGCCATTCATGCAGAACTGCCGGTCGTTAGGTTTATCGCCGAAATCGCCGCCATAGGCCCAGCCGACGCTACCATCCGGGAACGTTTTCTCGATTGCCTGGTCGGCCCAATCCCAGATAAAACCGCCCTGCAGGCGAGGATAGTCGCGGAAAGCCTGCCAGTAATCGGCGAAATTGCCCAGGCTATTGCCCATCGCGTGGGCGTATTCGCAGAGGATCAGCGGGCGTTGTTCGCCGGGCATCCCGATCCACTTCTTGATCGACCATTTGGGTACCGCCGGGAACGGCTGGTCGCGCTCGACGCGGGCGTACATCGGGCAGATAATATCGGTGGCGCTGCTGTCGGCGCCGCCGCCTTCATACTGTACCGGACGCGAAGGGTCGTTATGCTTCAACCACTGGTACATGGCCTGATGGTTGTCGCCGCAGCCGGACTCATTACCCAGCGACCAGATAATGATCGAGGGATGATTGCGGTTGCTCTGCACCATACGGGTGACGCGCGCGCTGTAAGCGGCAAGCCAGGCCGGATCGTCAGACAGCCGATTCATCGGTACCATGCCGTGAGTTTCGATATTGGCTTCGTCCACCACGTACAGGCCGTAGCGGTTGCATAGCTCGTACCAGCGCGGGGCGTTGGGGTAGTGCGAACAGCGCACGGCGTTGAAATTGTTCTGCTTCATCAGCAGAATGTCCTGCACCATATCCTCTTCGTTGACCACCTGGCCGCGCTGATGATGATGTTCGTGGCGGTTGACGCCGCGAATCAATAGCGGCTTGCCGTTGAGCAACAGTAGCCCGTCGCGGATTTCTACCTGGCGAAAACCAATATCCCAGCCTTCCGCTTCAAGCAACGTCTCGCCGCGCCATAGCGATACCACCGCGCGGTAACAATGCGGCTGCTCGGCGCTCCACAATTGCGGGCGCTCAATATCGAGATTGACAATTGCCCGCTCGCCGTAGCTGCCGCGTTCATCGATAATCGGCGTACCCAGCGGCTGGCGCTGGCTGGCAAGGCGCGTTTTGCCATCCCACAGCGCGACGTCAATTTCCAGCGCCGCCAGCGCTTTAGGCGCGGCCTCGACGCTAAGCTTGACCCGCAATTGCGCGTCGCGATATAGAGCATCGAGCTGCGGGGTTAATTGCACATCGCTGAGGCGGACCTGCGGTTTATGCAGTAACCACACCGAACGGAAGATACCGCTCATGCGCCACATATCCTGATCTTCAAGCCAACTGCCCGCGCTCCAGCGCATCACCATCACGCACAGGCGGTTGGCGCCTTGTTGCAGAAACGGGCTTAAATCAAAGGCGGCGGGAAGACGGCTATCCTGGGAGTAGCCGACCCACTCGCCGTTGCACCACAGATGAAACGCGGAGTTAACGCCGTCAAAGATAATTTGCGTTTGCCCTTCGACCCGCCACGCCTCATCGACGGTCAACTGTAGCGAATAGCAGCCGGTAGGGTTGTCTTCGGGCACCCGCGGCGGCACGGTATCAATCGGATAGCGGACGTTGCTGTAAATCGGCGCGTCATAGCCCTCCATTTGCCAGTTTGAAGGCACCGGCGTCGGGCGGCTGTCGGGCAGGTCATGCTGCAGCCAGTTGGCATCCACCTGAAACGGACTACGGGCATAGGAAAATTGCCATTCGCCGTCCAGCTGACGGCGGCGGTCGGAAGGGCGGTTGTCGCGCGCCGCATCGGCGTCGCGCCAGCTGGCAAAAGAGGGATGGGCGGGCAGGCGGTTGAGGTGAGTGATAGTCTGGTTTTGCCAGTCCTCGCGGGCCAGAACTTCGTGAAAAGCGGGGCCGCGAGCGGCGCCTGAATCATATCGTTGCATACGCATACCTGACGGATAATGGTAATAAATGTTATTCGCTAAACAATCTCATCGGGTTATCGGGTATTTTCCACAGACCCGCAATGTTGGCGAAAATGAAACCCATTCACGATCACGAATCACGGCGCAAATAGCAGATTTTTGTCGTAAGGAAGACATAAAATGTTAGCGTAAGACATTACGCCGTTTTCACTGACAGGAGTACGCGATGCAGCGCCGTTCAGCCACTTTAGAAGATGTCGCCCGCGAGGCGGGCGTTTCGCAGCAGACGGTGTCGCGGGTGGTGAATAACCCACAGATTGTGGCGCAGCGCACCCGTGAAAAGGTGCTGCGCGCGATGCAGACGCTGCACTATGTACCTAACCGTTCGGCACAGCTATTGGCGGGCAAAGCGGCGGCATCGATAGGGCTTATCACCGCGTCGTTGACCTTACACGCGCCGTCGCAAATTGCCGCGGCGGTGAAAAGGTATGCCGGTGAGCAGGGGCTGGAGGTCGCCATCGCCATGCCGGCGCAAAGTGATTACCCGGCGCTGCAGGCGCGGCTGGATGAGTTTCGCGCCCAGCATATTCGAGGCACCATTATCAGCCTGCCGCTGGAGAGCAGCGTCGCCGAACGGCTGGCGGCGGAAAATACGGATATCGCCTGTTTGTTTCTCGATGTCTCGCCGGAGACAGATGTCTCCTGCGTGCGTTTCGATCATCGCGATGGCTGCGGCGCCTGCGTGCGCCACCTTTGGGAATTAGGGCACCGCGAGTTTGGCCTGTTGGCCGGGCCGGAAAGCTCGGTGTCGGCGCGGATGCGCCTCGGCAGCTGGCGCGAGACGCTGCACCGGCTTGGGGTCAGTCAATCGATCACGGTGTTCGGCGACTGGAGCGCCGCCAGCGGCTGGCAAAAAACCTTCGAGTTGCTGCATAAAAAACCGAAATTAAGCGCGATCGTGGTCGCCAACGATCAGATGGCGCTCGGGGTGCTAAGCGCGCTGGCGCAGCTTAATCGACGCGGCAGCCAGGCGATTTCGGTGACCGGCTATGACGATACGGCCGATAGCCTTTACTTCCAGCCGCCGCTTACCACCGTCGCCCAGGATTTTGATCTGTTAGGCCGACGGGCGGTGGAATTACTGATGCAGCAGATGGCTGCGCCGACCGGCCGCCTGCGCGAACTGCTGCCGGCGCGGCTGGTGGTACGTCAGTCGACGTGGCCGCTCGCGACGCAGGACAATACCGCGCCGCTGATCGCTGAACTAAAAGCGCTGGTGGAGAAGCTATGAGTACGTCTGCTGTTTAAGATTTATTGAACAAGGGCGTGCTAGCCTGCGAGTCAGACGTAGGAAGTCCCGACGCTTTTCTACGAAAACGCTAAATACAATCTACGATCTATCCATGCAAGCATTTATTCACCGCCAGTCACATGGCGGTTTTTTTTTGCCCATTCACCCCAGCCTCGTCGCCTGACGATTTTATTATCTTCTGCTGATTGCCGATAATTTGCGCAGATAACAGCATAAACGCATTGTTTTTCATGGCGTGGGTCTCGGCGCTTCCCCGGGCCGTATTTTTTAAGCCAGCATAAAATGCTGATAGCTATTGGGATGGAAAAAACGGCCAGGGCTAACCATACTGATGACATTGTGACAGGAGGTGGTGCTTTCAATGAACGATGATTTTCAGGCGATTAAGAACGAATTTGCTAAATACGCCGATGCGGCGCAAGGGACCGCGGTGGCTTTCGCCATGTATGAAGATTTAGCCCGACGGCTGGCGAATTACTTTCATAACCTCGATCAGCTCAACAAACGACGTTTTCTGCTGAAGCTGGAAGAGGGAGAACGCGAAATAGGTACCCAGGGCAGCTATGACTGGTATGGGGCGCTGACGCGCTTTTCATCGGCTGCTCATTAATCCCGCCACCTGTTTTTTCGCTTTATTGCAATGAGGCTTTATGAAATTCCCAGGCGTACCGGAAAATGAAGAAGAAAGACTGAAATCGCTGTATCTGGCGGACCTGCTCGATACCCGTGATGATGAGCGTTTCGAACGCCTCACCCGGCTGGCTAAAAGAATTTTTCAGGTGCCGGTGGTACTCATCAGCCTGCTCGACCGTGAACGGCAGTGGCTGCTCGCCTGTCAGGGGTTGGGGATTCGCCAGACCCGGCGCGATATCTCTTTTTGCGCCCACGCCATCTTGCAGGACGGCGCATTCATCGTTAACGATGCGGTTAATGACGATCGTTTTTATGATAACCCGTTGGTGACGGGCGAACCCTATATCCGCTTCTACGCGGGCTATCCTGTCCATCTGCCCGATGGCGCCGTGGCCGGCACGCTATGCCTGATTCATACCACGCCGCGCGAGTTCAATGATGAAGAGATCGCCGTCCTCAAGGATCTGGCGTATATCGTCGAGGATGAGTTTCAGGTGATTGGCATGGCGATGACCGACAGTCTGACCGGCATCGCTAACCGGCGCGGCTTTTACCGTATCGGCGATAAACGTTTCTGTACGCTTACTAGCAACGCAACGCCGTTTAGCCTGGTCTTTTTTGATCTCGATAAATTCAAACCCATTAACGATCTGTGGGGGCATGCGGAAGGTGACGAGGTGCTAAAAACCTTCGCGGCGTTTCTGGCGCAACATCTGCTGCCAGGCGAGGTTGTCGGCCGTTTAGGCGGCGATGAGTTCGCCGCCATCATTACCCGCAACGGGCGTGCCGACACATTCTTGCAAAAGCTGCGTGAGAGTGTCGATCATTACAACCAGACGTCAGGAAAACCCTATAACATTAATTACTCTTACGGCGAGCTACAGAGCGATGTCAGCCGTTATCCGACGCTCGGGGATATGCTCAAACAAAGCGATGAAGTGATGTATTCGCGCAAGCGCAGAAAGACCTTATAAGCGGCAGTAAACAGGCGGTGGGGATGATGTGCCAGACGTTCAAAGAAGTGACTTAACGCAGAACGCCCCCTGGTGCAACAGCAGCAGGGGGCGCTTACGGGTGGGGATTATCGTCGTTCATCAGTCATCCCATTTGTGGCTTAGATACGCGGCCAGAAAACCAAAGAACAGGATGGTTCCCAGTACGGCCATGAAAACATGCATATTTCCCAGCATGATCTACCTCCATCTTATTTATGCGCTAATGTTGTCCTCATTGAACAGGGTTTACGGTTGTTGAATAGATAATATCCTGGTCAATCTAAACAAACGATTAACCAGAATGGCGTTATGTTTATGAAATAAATTAACGCATCAGATGGCGCGTTCGAGCACAAATAAATAGGCTTCGCGTGACCAGAACAGGGCGCTGCGGCGGCGTTCGACCGCCATGGTTTTGACTTCCCAGCCCTGCTGCGTGTACTCAGTGAGGAACCGGCTCATTTTATCGGGATCGGCTTTCGCTTCGCCAAAAAACATACTGCCCAGCAGCCCCTCTTTATAGATAACGACGCGACACTCTTTTTTCATCAGCTTAATCCTTGCAGGTGTAATTCAACGACGTGAATTATTGTCGCTGGCCATCTTAATATGACTACTGACGGGGGAAAACTTTTTTCGATATTGCAGCGGACTCACGGCGAAATGCTGGCGAAAGTGGTGACGTAGCGTACTGGCATTAGCGAAACCGCAGATTTCGGCGATTCTGTCGATGCTGAGACGGCTATCGGTGAGCTGCTGGCGGGCGCGAAGCAACCGCTCATCAAGCAGCCAGTGGGCCGGCGATTTACCGGTCGCCTGCTGAAAACGACGCAAGAAAGTGCGCGGGCTCATATCCATTCGCTGCGCCAGCGAGGCAAGGGTATGGCTCTCAGCGAGATGCTGATGCAGATAATCAAACAGCTGGCCGAGGCGCTGGCTTTCACGCGCTGTTGCTACCGGGCGGATCACCTGCTGCGCCTGCCCGCCGTCGCGGTGCGGCGACACTACCAGCCGCCGGGCGACGATGTTCGCCGCTTCGTGGCCGAAATCTTCGCGCACCAGATGCAGACAAAGGTCGATGCCCGCGGCGCTGCCGGCGGAGGTCATCAGCCGCGCATCGCCGACGTACAGCACGTCTTCCACCACTTCAATCAACGGAAAACGCTCCTGCAGCCGGGCAGTATAACGCCAATGGGTGGTAGCCTGTCGGCCGTTGAGCAATCCGGCGGCGGCGATCACAAATACCCCGGAACAGATAGAGACGATTCTGCAGCCGCGCGCATACGCTGCCGCCAGCGCCTGGCACAGCGCCTGAGGAACCTCGCTTTCTATGCCTCGCCAGCCGGGGACGACGATGGTGTCCGCTTCGTTAAGCAGCGCCAGCCCGCCGTCGCTGACGATACGAATACCGCCGGTGGCGCGAAGCTCGCCATCATCGACGGCGGCGACCGCGAACCGATACCAGCTATCGCCCATTTCCGGGCGCGGGAGACCAAAAATCTCGACCGCCACGCCGAACTCGAAGGTACACAGGCCGTCATAGGCCAGAACGACGACTTTTGGTGGTGACAGTGTCACATTGTTGGTTGTCAGGATTTCAGCGTTTTCTGTCATCAATGGGGGCGGTGGTCCGGGTCGGGTGGTAGTTAAAGTAGTGTTACCACAGACAAGGAGAATACGCCATGAGTGTTGTAAGCCAATTTACGCCAGCCGCCCCGGCCGATGCCGCTGCCTGGTTTGCCCATAAACTGAGTGTCGAAACCGACTGCGCCGATGTCCATCACGCTTTGCAGCACGGTGAACAGGACTTTGTGCTGCTGCATGTGATAGGCAGTCATGATGTTTTCGCTCGTCGCCACCTGCCTGGGGCGCTGCATCTTCCGCATCGCGAGATCAATGCCGCGCGAATGGCGCAGTGGCCCGCGGAAACGCTGTTTGTTGTCTATTGCGCCGGGCCGCACTGCAACGGCGCGGATATTGCCGCCTTAAAGCTGGCGCAGCTTGGCAGACCGGTAAAAATGATGCTCGGCGGCCTAACCGGTTGGGCGGATGAGGGGTTCGCATTTAGCGTCAGCGAAACGAGCAACATGAAATAA
The DNA here is from genome assembly GCF_057624675.1 of Klebsiella sp. PK01. Classification (NCBI taxonomy): domain Bacteria; kingdom Pseudomonadati; phylum Pseudomonadota; class Gammaproteobacteria; order Enterobacterales; family Enterobacteriaceae; genus Klebsiella; species Klebsiella sp. PK01. Next base: position 564,646 of record NZ_JBYEZM010000001.1, on the reverse strand, counting down.
ATTCAACAGCCATGAATTTTTCTCGTTTGCCGATGCTCTCTCCGCATGACAGTATCTGGACATATAGACATCCAGAAGTCTAAAAATTCAAATAATGAATTATCACGGCGGGCAACTACCTGCCTGCCGTTAAGGAGAGAACATGCAACGTCACCAGGCCCCGTTCCGCGCAGATATTGTCGGCAGTTTTTTACGTCCTAACGCCATTAAGCAGGCGCGCCTGCAGCTGGCGGAAGGCAATATTGATGCCGGCCATCTACGTGAAATTGAGAATGAAGCCATCCGCCAACTGGTTCAGCAGCAGTGCGATTGCGGCCTGCACGTGGTGACCGACGGTGAGTTCCGGCGCGCGTGGTGGCACTTCGACTTCTTCGACGGTCTGGAAGGCGTTGAACGTTACGATTCAGAGAAAGGTATTCAGTTCAACGGCGTACAGACCAAAGCGCACGGCGTGCGCGTGACCGGTAAACTGGGCTTCGGCAACCATCCAATGCTGGAAGATTTCCGCTTTTTGAAAAGCGTCAGCGGCAATGCGCAGCCGAAAATGACCATCCCCAGCCCCAGCGTGCTGCACTTCCGCGGCGGGCGTAAAGATATCGATAGCACGGTATACCCGGACCTGGCTGAATACTTCAACGATCTAGCAACCACCTGGCGCGATGCGATCCGCGCTTTCTATGACGCTGGCTGCCGTTATCTGCAGCTTGATGATACCGTCTGGGCCTATTTATGTTCAGACGAACAACGCCAGCAGGTACGCGAGCGCGGTGACGATCCGGACGAACTGGCGCGTACCTATGCCCGGGTACTGAATAAAGCCCTTGAAGGGAAGCCGCAGGATCTCACCGTCGGCCTGCACGTCTGTCGCGGTAACTTCCGCTCGACCTGGATTTCAGAAGGCGGCTACGAGCCCGTGGCGGAGATCCTCTTCGGCGGCGTCAACATCGACGCGTTTTTCCTTGAATACGACAACGATCGTTCCGGCGATTTCGCCCCGCTGCGCTTTATTCGTCCAGGGCATCAGCAGGTGGTGCTTGGGCTGATCACCACCAAGAACGGCGAGCTGGAAAATCCGGAAGGCGTGAAGGCGCGACTGCAGGAGGCGGCGCAGTATGTACCGCTGGAGCAGATTTGCCTGAGCCCGCAGTGCGGCTTTGCCTCCACAGAAGAGGGCAATTCGCTAAGCGAAGCCCAGCAGTGGGATAAAGTGCGGCTGGTCACTGGGATCGCCGCCCAGGTCTGGTAACGAGATAGCCCGCATTAAGCGGGCTTTCTCTATTTACGCAGCAGGCGCTGCAGTCGCGCCTGCCGCCACTGGCGGATCCACCCGGCAAAGACAAACAGACGTAATCCCCGCAGCAGCAATAACGCGCCCCAGATGATTGCCACCCACACTGACCAGTAGACGTCCGGTTGGGTGAAATGATTAATCACCAGCAACAAAACGCAAACCGTGACCGCCACGCTCAGCGAGCGAAAAAAACGGCTCTCCTGATGCAGGCGGCTTTTCGCTTCTTCGATACGTAAATCGAGCGATGCTTCGTGACCGACGGGAGCATCGTCGCTGAGCTCGGCCACATTTATCTCAAACACCGCCGCCAGAGCGCTCAGGGTTTCTAACCCCGGGCGATCGCCGTTTTCGATCCGCTGGATAGTGCGAACGCTGACGCCAGCCAGTTCGGCAAGTTGTTCCTGGGACCAGGCGCGCTGCAGACGTAATTGCTTTACTCGGGTACTGCTGTTCATGGTGTTAATCTCCGGATGGGAACCTGAGACCAGTGTGATTTTTTAACCTGCCGGGCGCCACGACGGGCACCCGACAGAGAGGCGACAGCAACCCGACAGCCGCATGACGCCTGGGTTTACGCCTGTACGGTTTGCCAGGGACGCACATTCATGCCGCGGAAAATCATCAGCCAGGCGGCGACGATCGCCAGCATTAAGATGAAGAATAGCGACCAGTGCGGCAGATGGGTGAGGATTATCCCGGTCAGCATCGGGTTGAACGCCGCGCCTAACCAGCCTAACGACTGGGCGGAAAAATAGCTGGCTTTCATACCGGGTGGGGCAATCTGATCGATCAACATATATTCGCCCGGCGCATAAATAACTTCGCCAAGGGTAAAGATAGCGGCGGAAATGCCCCACATCAGCAGATTATTACCGGAGAGGATAAAACCGCCGAGACCCAACACATAGCACAGGGTGCCGAAGGTCATCAGCGGGCGGATGTTTCGCGCCGAAAGCCGTCGCCCGACGGCGTATTGCAACGCGACCACCACCGCGGCATTGACCGGCAGCACTACCGCGACCACTTTTTCCGCGAAGTCGCTGGTGCCTGCGGCGAGTACATACTGCGAAATACAGGAGGCAAATGAGCCGCCGACAAACGATGCCAGTAAGCCGGAAAAAGTAAACCACAGCAAGGCACGATCGCGCAAAAGCACCGACGGCGTCCACTGCGGCGCGGTACCTTCCACGCTAACGGCAGAGGTACGTTCGACGAAGATCTGGATAAACACCAGCGGGAAGGCGGCACACAGCGCGGCCAGCCAGAAAGGCAGGTTAATGCTCTGCATCACCAGCAGGGTGCCAATTGGCGGCCCAACGGTCCAGCCGATATTGAGGAAGGTATAGTTGAGCGAAAAGATGCGCGCCTTTTTCTCCGGCGTCAGCACATCGGCAAACCAGGCTTTCAGCACGGTAGAAAAAACCGAATAAGCGCAGTTGATCAATGAGAAAAAGAATACCACCAGCGCCACGCTATTGACCGCGGGGATGGCGATAAAGCCAGCGATAAACGCCACGATGGCGATCAGCATATAGCGTTTTTTGTCGAACTTATCGGCAAGAATACCGAAGCCCATGCTGAAGATAACGCCGACGACCAGCGCGACGGAGAGCGCATAGCCGATGACGTCGACTTCCAGCTGAAAACGGCGGGTGAGATAAATCGTCATAAAAGGAAGCGTTGCGCCGCGGCCGATGGTTAACAGCAACGACGACGCCAGTAGCGCTACCGTTGAGCGCCTGATGGTGGTTGTCATTTTTCCTTGCCCGATGTTGTGTTTTATTTTTGTTGTGCCCGATCACAAATAGCATGCTAACTGAGCCTTGTATAGCGGGCTCTATGTCGGAAAGTGCCTTCAGCACCTGCTAAAAATAATGATCTGTTCGAGCGGCAGGAATTTGGTTACTTTGACCTTGGTCATCGTTGACCAGAATGACAGAGGCATCGTATGACGCGCAGAGATGGACTGCTGGCAATGCTGGTAGTGGTGGTGTGGGGGCTCAATTTTGTGGTGATTAAGCTCGGGTTGCACAATATGCCGCCGCTGATGCTGGCGGGGTTACGTTTTTTACTGGTGGCGTTTCCGGCGCTACTGTTCGTTGCGCGGCCCAAAATACCGCTGCGCCTGCTGCTGGGCTACGGCCTGACCATCAGTTTCGGCCAGTTCGCCTTTTTATTCTGCGCGATTAACCTCGGTATGCCAGCCGGTTTGGCATCTCTGGTACTGCAGGCTCAGGCCTTTTTCACTATCGTGCTGGGCGCTTTTGTCTTTGGCGAGCGGTTACAGGGAAAGCAGGTCGCCGGTATCGCGCTGGCGATTTTTGGCGTATTGGTACTGGTTGAGGCCAGCCTCGGCGGCCAGCACGTGCCGCTGGTCGGCTTTATGCTGACTCTGGCGGCGGCGTTCAGCTGGGCCTGCGGCAACATTTTCAACAAGAAAATTATGTCTCATCAGCATAAGCCGCCGATTATGTCGCTGGTGGTGTGGAGCGCGTTGATTCCGGTGTTACCGTTCATGCTGGCGTCTGGCATTATTGATGGCCCGCAGGCGATGGCGGCAAGCCTGGTTAATATCGACGCCACGACCGTGCTGTCGCTGATGTATCTGGCGTTTGTCGCCACCATCGTTGGTTACGGTATCTGGGGGGCGCTGCTCGGGCGTTATGAAACCTGGCGGGTGGCACCGCTGTCGCTGTTGGTGCCGGTAGTAGGGATGGCGAGCGCGGCTCTGCTGCTTGGTGAACGGCTCAATGGCCTACAGCTGTTGGGGGCGGCGCTGATTATGGGCGGGCTCTATATTAACGTGTTCGGTCTGCGGCTTGCGCGCCGCGGCACAGCGCGGTAATGACCGTCCCGACGAAGCCGGGATAAAAAAGCCCCGCTTCAGCGGGGCTTGAGTCATTGCGGAATGGGCGGGCGTTAGTTGTAATACGGTACGCCCAGCTCATCCGATTTATCATTGCCGGCAGCCATGTGATTAAAATCAAACGGCGAGTCGTTATGTTCCGAAGGAATGATCATCGCATCCCGGTTATTGTGGCGAACCGGAGTGGTGGTTTGCTCCGCGTAACTCTGGCTTGCAGCCAGCGCCACTAGCACGATGGCGGCGGTAGCGAATAATTTCATGATTTCCTCGATACGTCTTTATGCAGGCGATTAACAACAATAATTATTTAGCGGCATCAGGTAGCGGGATTCACCCGGAACGTTGGTGATGCGATATTTATGCGGCGGTACATCGAAATAGTTTTTAAACGTCCGCGTCAGCGTCTGCTGCGATTCAAAACCGTAGCGCTCGGCCAGATACAAAATCGGCTCATTGCTCTGCTTGAGTTTTTGCGCGATTTCCGTCAGCTTGCGGCTGCGGATGTACTGGCCCAGCGAGTGGCCGGTCTCTTTCTTAAACATTCTTTGCAGGTGCCATTTGGAGTAACCTGAGCGCTCCGAAACTTTCTCCAGCGATAATGGAGATTCCAGGTTCTCTTCGATCCACGACAAAATACTATGGATAGTGATGGCGTCGTTATTGCGTCTGGACATCATCTTACCTCTTCTTATTACGGCAGGACTTTCTTGAGCAGTTGCTCAAGCATGACCACTTCGTCTGCCGTTAGATTTTTTGTTAGTTCCTGGTGCAATTTTTGACCCACAACCTGATGACAGTGCTCACAAAGGGCTGCGCCTTCTGGTGTCAGCTGCACCAGAACGCCGCGCTTATCATTTGGGTTGGGCAACCGTTCTATCCAGCCTTTGCAGACGAGTCTGTCGAGCATGCGCGTCATTGCGCCTGGATCGACCGACAGGACGGTCTTCAGCTCAACGGGTGTTGTACATACTTCACAGCGAATGGAGCAGAGCACCCGGAACTGGGTGGCGGTGATATCCATGGGTGAAAGATAGTCGTTGAGCAGTCGATCTTTTTTCTGGTTAACCATCTGGATCAATCGGCCAAGAGGGATCATCTCGTTGAACAGATTGTTAGTGTTTTCCATGATAGTTGCCCAGGCAATTATTTAGTTGCGATGGATATTATTGCCGCGGCAATCATAAGTCAACATTATGAATTCGCCGATGCCACGATTTGCTAAAGATTGATAATTTGACGGTTGTCACTTTTTCTCATTTTACTAACGCTTGTTATTTTTTATCGACGTGATTTTTTTCGTGGATGTGGCATCTGAGTCGCTGCTGTCGATATACTCACGGGGTGAAACTGTACTGAAAAAATGATACTTAACGGGATGTTGACTCACTATGCTGGAACTCTTTAAAGCAATAGGGCTCGGTCTGGCGGTGATTTTACCGCTGGCGAACCCGCTCACCACCGTGGCGCTGTTCCTCGGCCTGGCGGGCAATATGAACAACGCCGAGCGTAACCGGCAATCGCTGATGGCATCGGTGTATGTCTTTGCGATCCTGATGGTGGCGTGGTATGCCGGCCAGGTGGTCATGAATACCTTTGGCATTTCCATTCCCGGCCTGCGCATCGCCGGCGGCCTGATCGTGGCTTTTATCGGTTTTCGGATGCTGTTTCCGCAGCAGAAAGCTCATGATTCGATGGAAGCGAAAATCAAATCGGAAGAGCTGCAGGATGAACCCACGGCGAATATCGCCTTCGTGCCGTTGGCGATGCCCAGCACCGCCGGGCCGGGCACCATCGCGATGATTATTAGCTCCGCCTCGACGGTAAAACACGGCGTCGATTTCCCGGAATGGGTCGTGCTGGCCGCGCCGCCGATTATTTTTGCGCTGGTGGGGATCATTCTGTGGGGCTGCCTGCGTAGCTCAGGGGCGATCATGCGGCTGGTGGGGAAAGGCGGTATCGAGGCGATTTCCCGCCTGATGGGTTTCCTGCTGGTCTGCATGGGCGTGCAGTTCATTATTAACGGCGTGCTGGAAATTATCACCAACTATCACGCCTGAGGGCAGCAATACGATTCACGCGCCCGGCAGTAAGCGGCCGGGCTTCGTGAAGGCTAATGGGAGTGGTGCGGCTGCTGCTCATCGCCCGGCGAAGGCCAGCGGCGAAAAATCATCACAGCCCAGACCAGCGCCACCAGCGCCGGTACGGCGCCAACGTAGCCTATCGCCGACATCGACAGTTGCGTACTCACCTGGCTGCCGACCAGCGCGCCGGCGCCAATACCAATATTGAAAATTCCCGAAAACAGCGACATCGCCACATCGGTAGCATCCGAAGCCAGCGCCAGCACTTTCACCTGCATGCCGAGGCCGATGACCATAATCGCGATCCCCCAGAACACGCTGAGCAGCATGAGCTGGTTGGCGTTCCTTGAGGCAGGTAGCAGCAACAGCAGGCATACCAGAAGCAGGCCGATAGCGGTGGTAATCAGCCCGGAAGCATGTTGGTTTCCCAGCTTGCCGAAGACAATACTACCAATAATACCCGCGCCGCCGAGCACCAACAGCAGCAGAGTGGCGAAATTAGCGCTCAACCCTGCGACGTTCTGCACGAAGGGTTCAATATAGCTGTATGCCGTGTAGTGGGCGGTCACCACGATAACCGTCAGCAGATAAATACCGAGCAGCGCCGGACGGCGGAACAGCACCGGCAGGCTCTTGAGCGAACCGGAATGTTCGCTTGGCAGCGCCGGCAATAGTTTTGCCAGGCAGACCAGCGTCGCTAAAGCGCCAAGACCAATAGCCAGGAAGGTTGTACGCCAGCCGAAATATTGTCCGACGATACGGCCAATAGGAATGCCGAACACCATGGCCAGCGCGGTACCGGTGGCGATAAGGCTAAGCGCCTGGGCGCGCTTGCCGGGAGGGGCCATACGGATAGCCAGCGCGGAGGTGATCGACCAGAACACCGCGTGGGCGAAGGCGATGCCAATGCGGCTCACCACCAGCACCGTGAAGTTCCACGCGAAAAATGACAATACGTGGCTGGCGATAAATAACACGAACAGGCCAATGAGCAGGCGACGGCGCTCCATCTTGCTGGTCAGCAGCATGAACGGCAGCGACATCAATGCCACTACCCAGGCATAAATGGTCAACATGATCCCGACCTGGGCCGTTTCCATACCGAAGCTGTCGGCAATATCAGACAGCAGGCCGACCGGAGCAAATTCAGTGGTATTAAAGATAAAGGCGGCAATTGCCAGCGTGACGACCCGCAGCCACGCGACTTTGCGTGAGACCGTATTTGTAAGCATAAATTCCGGGCTGGTAGTAATGAGAAGAAGAGGAGGCGATATTAAAACGAATGCTGCTGAAAATACAATCACTTTGTGATCTGTATCTCATTTTTTTCTGACGCCTGTGGCAGCTAACAACTTAATTTTTCGGCTAATAGTGTGCGGGAATGGTTTATGTGTCATGTTGATAGCCGATAAAAAAGGGGAGCACGATGAAAGAAATCAGTTTTTACCTGGTCGATGCCTTCAGCGATCGCAATTTTGGCGGCAACGCGGCGGCAGTATGCCCGCTCAGCGAATGGCTGCCTGATGAAACGCTCTTAAAAATGGCGCAGCAGCATAATCAATCCGAAACGGCGTTTTTTGTCCGCACCGACGCTGGCTATGAGCTGCGCTGGTTCACGACGCTTGATGAGATTAACCTCTGCGGCCACGCCACGCTCGCGGCATCGCACGTGATTTTTGAATATCTCGACCACCCCTCGGCAACTATCGTATTCAGCACCCGTTTTGTCGGTGAACTACGGGTAACGCGCAGCGGCGACTGGCTGACGCTGGATTTCCCCGCCTGGCAAACCACGCCGGTGCATGACGTACCGCCGGCGCTGTTCGCCGGGTTGGGCATCGATGACGCGCTGGAGGTGCGGGAAGGGCGTGATTATCTGGTGGTTCTGCGCGACCGGGCGCAGGTTGAAGCGGTGCGCCCGAATATGGCGCTGCTGGAGACGCTGGATAAGATGATTTGCATTAGCGCGGCCGACGAAGAGTACGATTTTGTCAGCCGCTTTTTCTGCCCCGGTGAATCGGTACCGGAAGATCCGGTAACCGGGTCAACCCACAGTATGCTGATCCCCTACTGGGGAGCGAAGCTCAATAAAAACGACCTGCTGGCGCGCCAGGTGTCGGCGCGCAGCGGCGAGCTGCGCTGCCAATGGCTCGATGACCGCGTACTGATTAGCGGCCAGGCGACCACCTATCTGCGCGGCACGGTCTATTTGCGCGAAGGTTAATTCCTAACCAAGCGAGGCGCCGCCACACATCACCAGCTCTTGTCCGGTCATGGCCGCGGCTCCTTCGCTAAGTAGCCAGCTCACCAGCGACGCCACCTCCTGTGGCTTAATCAATCTACCGAACGGCGGCGCCTTCGGCGGCGAACTCTCGCGCCCTGGCTGGCGCAGCATTGGCGTATCGGTGGCGCCGGGGGCGATAACGTTAACGGTAATGCCCGCAGCGGCAAGTTCCGCCGCCCAGCTTCTTGCCAGTGCCACCAGCGCCGCTTTGGTTGCCGTATACTGAGAACGGCCTGCCGCTCCGCGCGAGGTCCGGCTACCCAAAAGGATAATCCTACCGCCGCGGCCCATAACGGGCGCAAAGCGGTTGGCTAAGGTCTGCGCCGCATCCACATGCAGACGCCACAACCTCTCACCGCGCTGTGCGTCAAGTTCTCCTAGCGGCGCCGCCGCCATCGCACCGGCGGCATGGATAATCGCCTGTGGCGGCGCAAGCGACGACAGAGCATCAACCAGCACGCGGCGGTCGCTCACATCGACCGCCAGGTGCCTGAAGCCTTCATGGGTGAACGGCGGTGCGGAGCGGCTTAGCCCGAGCACCTGCCAGCCATCCGCCAGCAGTTGCCCCACAATTGCCGCGCCGATCCCCGAACTAGCGCCCGTGACCAGTGCCTGCTTCATGGCGCCTCCAGCATGCTGCGCGGCACTTTAAACACCGCTTTCCTCACCGGGGCGGGTGACGTAACGGCGCACAGTGCCTGGTGCGGTTCGCCGGGGAGAAAGACCGCGAAGTCCCCGGCGCACAGATGCAGCGTGACGCTTTGCGGCGTCTGCTTGCTGATAAAGAGATCCGGCTTGCGTTCTTCATCATCAGGTTGGCCTGTGTACACCATACCGGCATGCAGCGTCTCCTCGCCGGCTAAAATGACCTGAATATCGGCCCATTGGTGGTGATATTCGGTATGTCGCTGTTCTGCCGCCTGGGTTTGCGCGATGCCGATGGTGCAGTACCATCCGCCATCTGCAGGTTGGAAGCGGCCATCTTCGCGGGCTGTCAGGGCGGCAAGAGAACATTCAGTACGGCTGAGGATCTGCCGCAACGCCAGCGGTAACCCCGCCTGAGGCAGGGCATTCAGATTACCGATGATCATGCGCCTTCTCCTTTAACCCATTGCGGCGAGACGCGGACATACTTAATGGCCTGCCGGTACCAGGTATAGGCAATGTGTAAATTACCGTCTTCACCCTGTTTAATACTGGGATAGGAGAATTCACGGTTTAGTTTTTGCTCTGAATTGTTGGTCATACAGTAGCCGTCGCCCTCATCAAGGTTGCGCATCCACGGCCAGCTTTTGCCGCCATCGGCGGAGATAGCCACGGTCATTGGCGCGCGCGGCGCGCCCCAGAAGGCGGTTTTCCCGGTGCATTCAGGCTCTTTCCGGCCGTCGTCGTCATCTATCTCATCGTATAGCGATGCCCGACGCTCGCTGGCGCCTGCTGCGCTCATGTCATTGAAGACCAGCGCCAGATCGCCGTTGCTCAACGTGGTCGCCTGAATGGACGAGTTATTGTTTGGCAGCGTGGTGGGGATCGGCGCTGACCAGCTTTCGCCATAATCTGTCGACTGGCTGTACCAGATATGATCGGCCCAGCGGCTGCGGAAGAAGGCGGCCAGCGAGCCATCGGCCAGCGGGATGATATTCATATGCACGCAGCCGAGGCTTTGCGGTACCGCCACGTCGCGCCAGCTTTTGCCGCCATCGGCTGAGATTTTTACCGCGCTGATATCGTCGTTACCGACCCATTTTTCCCCTGGACGGGTACGACAATAGAAAACCGGCAGCAACCAGTTGCCGTTGGGCATTACGGTTATGGGTTGCCGGATAAAGGTGCCGGGTTCATCGAGTAGGGTGGCAATCGCTCCCCAGTGCTTTCCTCCATCGTGCGACTGGCGATAACGCACAATAGCGGTGTCCTGATTGCCGGCGTGCTGCGCGGTCCATAACAGCCATAGCACGCCATCAGGAGCCTGGAACAGCACCGGATTTTGTTCTGAACGTTCCGGGTCGTCGGATAACTTTATCGCGTCGCTCCACGTTGTGGCGCCCGGCGCTAAACGCGATCCCCAGACTGAAATATCCGCTTTCCCTTCCTGCGAACCGCCGAACCACACGCACATCAGCGTGCCATCGGGCAGCGGCAGAAGATTGGCGGCATGGTTTTGCGGGCAGCCGGAGGGCAGCATTGCCGAGGCGAGCTTAGGATCCTGCTGGTGTTGGCGAATCACGCCGTCAAAAGTTGGGGTGGTGGTCATTTTTACACTCCACGTTGTTCAATGGGGGCCGGGGATGATTGTTGCGCTTTATTGGGGATTAGGCGGTCGATCACCATAATCAGGGCCGGGGTGATCAGCGCGATGTACATGTTATTGATGCCGAACGGATCGCCGAGCAAATACCACGCCGAAGTCACCACGCAGGCGCCGATGAGGCCAGCGTTCGCGCCGCGGGCGCTCTTAAAGAACGGCGCATAGAAGGCGATGACCGCGACCACGGTGATAGAGAGCCTGATGGCGCGGGTAAAGAAGGAGAGCTTCAGCACTTCCGGTACCAGCAGCACAAAAATAAGCGGCAGAAAACCGATGATCAGCGAGGCCCAGCGGGTGGCCTTAAACTCCTGCTCCGGCGTTGGATTGCGCCACGGCACGTAAAAATCTTTTACCACCAGAGAGGCAATCGCCAGGGCAACGGTGCTGACGCTAACGAAAATAGAAGCCACAAGTGACGTTGTCACTAATCCGGCAAGCCACGGGTTCATATCCTGCAGGAACACCGGCAGAGCGTACAGGCTGTTGATTTCCGGGTGCAGAAACTTCGCCGCCACGCCGATAATGGCGATCGCGAAGGCGATAGGCAGGCAGAAGAAAAAGGCAATCCAGGTAGAGCGTTTCGCCGATTTTACGTTTTTGGTCGAACTGATCGCCTGAATGACAAACTGGGTACAGAAGATGGAGCCGATAGTGCCGATAAGCCAGGCGCAGATGGTGCCGGCGCCAAAATTACCATCCCAGGTCCAGTAGTAATCCGGCATCTTCTCAATCATCGGCGTGAAACCGCCGGTTTTTGCCAGCGCGAAGCCCATAATAATGAGTAGACCGGCATATTTTAATGCGCTGTGCAGCATGGTGACCCAGGCTACGCCTTTCATACCGCCGAAGGCAAAATAGAAAGTACTAACAATGGCGGTAATAAACGCCGCGAGGGGTAAATTGATTTTTAATACCGTGGAAATTGCCGCCGCGCCGCTGACGTAGTTACCGACGTTCACCAGCAACAGGGCGTAAATCATAATGATGGAAATAATATTCTTGGTGCTGGTGCCGTATCGCTCGGCAATCGCCCCGGAAATAGTAATTTTGCCGGTATTATAAATCCGCTTAACCAGTATCAGGCCAAACAACGGAAAGCCAATGGCGGCGCCCAACACCGACCAGGAGGCGGCAATCCCGCTCTCAAATGCGGCCTGTGCGGTACCGATAGTCGACTTGGCGCCGATATATTCCGACATCAGCAGGATACCGACGATAAAGGCCGGCATCGCGCGCGAGCCCTCCATAAAATCCCCGGAATTTTTACTTCTGATACGGAACGTCAGCCAGGTGGTAAATAAGATATAGGCGATGACAATGCCGACAATAATAAAGGTATCTTCAGTAGTAAAATGATTCATCTTAGCCTCTCTTTGGGCGTACGAATCCTGGGTACACAGGTACCCGGTCTATTTTGTTGAAGAAGCGCAGCGCTTAATTAAGATACTGCGCGATGATCCCGCGTATTTGCTGCAGTTGAGATGCGCTAAACTGCACCGCGTAGCGGCTATCGCCGACTTCATGGCCCATCAGCTGCAAGGCTTTTTTCACCGCGGCAGGGGAAAAGGCGACTTTATAGAGATCGGTACGCAGGCCGGTGACGTTTTCCTGCGCCAGCCTTGAGGCCGCAATATCGCCAGCCTGGAAGGTTGACCAAATCGCGTTAATCTCCCGTGGCGCCACGTTAGCCAGCCCGGAAATGCACGCTGAACAACCATCCACGAAACCCTGATGAATCAGCGAATCCGGCCCGTTCAGGACATTAAAACCGTCGATGTCGCGCACCGCATCAAGAAAGCCCTTCAGGCTGTCATAGCTACCTGCGCTATCTTTTATGCCAATAATGTTGCCATGCGCAGCCAGCCGACGAGCGGTTTGCGGTTCAATGGTGTTCCCGGTACGCGCCGGGATGTTATAGAGAAATACCGGTACGCTGAGCGCATCGGCGATCGCCGTGTAGTGGCTTACCAGCTCATCTTGTTTAAGCGGCACGAACCACGGGGTGATGACGGACACCGCGTCGACGCATGATCTTGCTATCTGCTGGCCAAGACGAATGGTTTCCCGCGTCGACACTTCGCCAATATGGGCCACTACCGGCGCGCGTCCGGCAACCGCCTCGACGCAGGTTTCGGCAACCGCAATTTTTTCCGCCTCATTAAGGACGAAAAACTCGCCGTTGGTTCCGCCGCAAAAAATGCCGTTACCGGCGGCCAGCTGTCGCTCTACCTGCTGGCGTAGCGCCGTCAGGTTCAGTTCACCACTAGCGGTAAAGGGGGTAACAATGGCGGTTAACACGCCGCGAATGGAATGATGCATTTATCTCTCTTCTCCCTGATGACATGACTGTGGAAACAGCGTCTGGTAAATCGCCTGGACTTGAGCCTGGCTTACGCTGCATGGGGCATTGTTCATTAATCGTTTTACTTCCAGCGCCGCGGCGCTTAGCGTTTCAATACTCTCTGGTGGTACGCCCAGCGCGGCGAGGTTGTCCGGCAGCGCCAGCCGTTTCACCAGCTGTGCCAGCCAGCGGACCAGCGCATGAGATTTCTCTTCGTTATTCAAGGTCAGATCGGCGTCCGGGATCAGATCCCAGACCTGAGCGAATTTATCCACCGCGTACGGGCGCACGACCTGCATACAGGGGGCCAGCAGAATGGCGTTCGCGACGCCGTGCGGCAGATGCCAGGTGCCGCCAAGCGGGTAGGAGAGCGCGTGCACCAGATGCGTGCCGGCATGATTGATAGCCACGCCGCCATAGTACGAGGCCCACAACATCTCCAGTTTCGCCGTGAGATCCTGCGGGTCGGTCACGGAACGCTCAATATTCCGTACCAGCTTATACAGGCCGATTAAGGCGGCGTTATCGCTTACCGGGTTCGCGACGGTTGAAGTAAAGCACTCCAGAAGATGACACAGCGCATCGATGCCGGTGGAGGCGGCAATGGCCGCAGGCATGCTGGTGGTCAGTTCCGGCAACAGGGCCACGAAATCCGGCAGCAGCACCGGGGAGATAATCCCCACTTTGGTATTACGTTCGGGAATAGCCAGGATAGCGTTTGGCGTCGCTTCCGAGCCGGTGCCGGCGGTGGCGGGTATCAGCAGCGATGCCAGACGCAGGCGCGGTTTCTCGCCGTCGATCAGCGCGTTCAGCGAAGGGGATGCGGGATGAAGTAGTACCGAGAGCAGCTTAGCCACGTCGAGAACGCTGCCGCCGCCGATACCGACGACCATCTCCGGCTGCGCTCCCGCGAGTTGGGCAACAATCTGCGCCACATCATGTTGGCTGGGCTCTGCCGGGACGGAATCCACGATCCTCACATCAACGGTATTCTCGCCCAGCAGATGTTGGATCCGTTTGGTCGCTTCGAGCTTACCGACGTTCGCATCGGTGACCAGCAAAATGCTTTTTTTACCTGCCAGCACTGGCTTCAGGGCTGAGATGGCGCCCGCGCCGCTGATAATCGTGCTGTTAATCGTCGCCACGTCTTACTCCTTTTTTGTAATGATTAAATTCAATCAATCCACTTGGTGTTCACTCATTTCGATGAGCAAAAGTTATAATTTATACGGAGGTTTAATAACTTGAGCTTGCTCACATTTAATCAAATATGATTGAATATAATCATTAGCGATTCAGATAAGCGATGAAGGAAAGAGAATGAGCTGCGGCGATAATCCTGTTCTGGTGCTGGCAGATGACTTTACCGGGGCCAATGATGCCGGTGTCAGTCTGGCGGAAGCGGGTTTAGCGGTTGAGGTGGCGTTTAACGCCGGTTATCAGCCGACCACCCGGGCGTTGGTTCTCAATAGCGATAGTCGGGCGCTTTCCGGGGCGCAGGCAGCAGAGAAAGTAAACGCGATACTCCGTGATGCGGAAAATTTCGCCGCCGTCTGGCAGGTGAAGAAAATCGACTCCACCCTGCGCGGCAACCCCGGCGCGGAACTGGAGGCAATGATGCGTGCGCGGGGCTGCTCTGTCGCGGTTGTCGCGCCGGCCTTTCCGGCGGCAGGGCGCATAACCCGCGGCGGACGATGTTATGTCCACGGCGTGGCGCTCGATAAAACCGAATTCGCCAGCGATCCCAAAACGCCGGTCAGTAGCGCCGATATTGGGCAATTGCTCGCCATGCAGAGCCGCCTGCCGTGCCGTTCGCTGGATGCGCAGCAACTGGCAGCCGCCCTCGCGGAAGAGAGCGACCAACCGCGTGTGTTGATTATTGATGCTGAAGAAGACGCGCAGCTGGATAAGGTAATCGCCGCGGTAGCCAGCCGCGCGCGGCAAACGCTGCTGGTGGGATCTGCGGGGATCTGCGAGGCGCTGGCGCGCTACCTGCGCCGGGCCACGACCGGGCCGTTGCTGGCGGTGGTCGGCTCCATGAGTGAAATAGCGCAGGCTCAGGTCGCCGCTTTGGCCGGCCATCCGCGAGTCGCGCGGATCGGGATTGATGCCGCCCGCGCCTTTAACGGCGACGCCCTGGCCGATGCCCGGCGAATCGCCGCGGCGCTGGCGGCAAATCATCATTGCGTGGTCACCACCTGCGCGGACAGCGCTGTCCGGCACGGCATTGAGGCGCTGTGCCGTGAACGCGGCTTGAGCCGCGCTGCGCTGGGAGAACGGATCTGCGCTTATCTCGCGCAGGTCACTCAACTCGCCGTTGAGTTCCATGCGCCCGGGGCGCTCTATCTGTCCGGTGGCGATGTCGCGATCGCCGTCGCTCAGGCGCTCGGCGCGCAGGGGTTTCATATAACCGGCCGGGTGGCGCAATGCGTGCCGTACGGCCATTTTCTCGGAAGTCGCTGGCCGCGTCCGGTGATGACCAAAGCAGGGGGATTCGGTACGGAGACCACGCTGCGGGATGTCGTGAATTTTATTGAGGAGAAACTGAGTGTCTAACATGATTGCGGTAACGATGGGCGACCCGGCGGGCATTGGTCCGGAAATTATTATTAAATCGCTGAGCGAAGGCGAACTGAGCGGCGCGCCGGTGGTGGTGGTGGGCTGCGCGCAGACGCTGCGGCGAATCCTGGCGCTGAACATTACCCCGCGCGCGGAGTTGCGGATTATTGAGCACCCGAGAGAAGCGCAGTTTTCACCCGCGACGATTAACGTGATTGATGAACCGTTAAGCGACCCTCAGGCCCTGCGGCCCGGTGAAGTTCAGGCCCAGGCCGGGGATTTGGCGTATCGCTGCATCAAGCGCGCCACCGCGCTGGCGCTGGCGGGCGAAGTTAAAGCTATCGCCACCGCGCCGTTAAATAAGGAAGCGCTACATTTGGCCGGGCACCATTTCCCGGGACACACCGAACTGCTGGCCCACCTGACCCAGACTAAAGATTATGCCATGGTGCTGTACACCGATAAGCTTAAGGTGATCCACGTCACCACCCATATCGCGCTGCGACGCTTCCTCGATACCCTAAGCCAGTCGCGGGTAGAGACGGTTATCCGCGTCGCCGATGATTTTTTACGCCGCGTGGGTTACCAGCAGCCGCGTATCGCGGTCGCTGGGGTGAATCCCCATGCCGGTGAAAACGGTCTGTTTGGCGATGAGGAAATTCGTATCGTCGCCCCGGCCGTCGCGGCGATGAAGGCACAGGGCGTTCATGTCTTCGGACCGTGCCCGCCAGACACCGTTTTTATGCAGTGCCATGAAGGCATGTACGATATGGTGGTGGCGATGTATCACGATCAGGGGCATATTCCGCTCAAGCTGCTCGGGTTCTATGATGGGGTGAATATCACCGCCGGGCTGCCGTTTATCCGCACCTCCGCGGACCACGGCACCGCTTTTGATATTGCCTGGACAGGTAAAGCGAAGTCTGAGAGCATGGCAACCTCCATTGAGCTCGCCATGCAAATCGCACAGGAATAACATGAAGGGATATAATCGGTTAGAGCAGATTATGGACTTCCTGAAAAGCCATAATCTGGTAACGGTCGACCAACTGGTTGCGGTAACCAACGCCTCGCCGGCGACCATTCGTCGCGATCTGATTAAACTCGATCAGGAAGGGGTAATTAGCCGTACCCACGGCGGCGTGACGCTCAACCGATTTATTCCCACACAGCCGACGACGCTGGAAAAAGCGCAGCGTAGTCCGCAGGAGAAGTACGCCATCGCGAAAGCGGCGGCGTCGCTTATCAAGGCCGGCGATGCCATTGTGCTGGACGCCGGTACCACTATGATTGAACTGGCGCGACAGATTACGCATCTGCCGCTGCGGGTCATCACCAGCGATCTGCATATCGCACTGTTTCTGGCTGAATTCAAACAGATTGAAGTGACGATTATCGGCGGGCGCATCGATGACAGCAGCCAGTCGTGTATTGGCGAACATGGGCGACGCCTGCTGCAGAATGTGTGGCCGGATCTGGCGTTCGTCAGCTGTAACGGTTGGGATTTGCAAAAGGGCATTACCGCGCCGACGGAAGAGAAGGCGGCGCTGAAACGCGATCTGATTGCCAACGCCCGGCGGCGGATCCTGCTGGCCGACAGTTCGAAATACGGCGCCTGGTCACTGTTCAATATCGCGCACCTCGACTCGCTCACGGACATTATCACCGACGCGCATTTGCCGACGGAAACCCGCGAGGCGCTCCTGGAGCTATCGCCGCGGCTGATTATCGCCGATTAACGTCCGCCATCATGTCGCGCTTGCCGCCTGACGATCCTCGTTCAGCAATTCAATAAATGCCTCCAGCTGGCGCGTCTTCGCGCCGCGCCGCCATACAAGCCAGGTCGTCAGCCAGCGCCACTCTTCGGCGAGCGGCCAGGCGGAAACCTGCTGATGGCCGGGCATACTCTCCAGCATACTGCGCGGGATCAGCGCCAGCCCGGCGCCGGCAATCACGCAGGCTAACATACCGTGGTAGGACTCCATCTCATGGATCCTTCCGGGCGTCGCGCGGTCGGCGTGAAACCAGCTCTCAAAATGGCGGCGGTAAGAGCAGTTGGCGCGAAATGCGTAAACGTTCGCGCCGTTAACCTCGCTGGCGCGCGTCACCGGCGCATGGCCATAGGGGGCGACGATCATCATCTCTTCCGGGAACACCGGCAGCCCCTCCAGACCGGGGTGAACCAGCGGACCGTCAACGAACGCCGCGCTCAGCGCGCCTTCCAGCACGCCGTCAATCATGGTGCCGGACGGGCCGGTGGATAATGCCAGGTGGATCTTCGGGTAGCGCTGGTTGAAAAGGGCTAACGTGGTTGGGATGCGCACGGCAGCGGTGCTTTCCAATGATCCGAGGGAAAACAGCCCTTGCGGCTCATCGCCAGCGACCACCATCCGCGCTTCATCGACTAACGCCAGGATTTGCTGGCTGTAGCGTAAAAAACTGTGCCCGGCCGGCGACAGACGTAGCCGCTGATTCTCGCGAATAAATAGCTCGACGCCGAGGTCGGCCTCCAGTTGGCGAATGCGGGTGGTCAGATTCGACGGGACACGATGCACCTTCTGCGCGGCCTGGGTAATACTGCCGGTGCTGGCGACGGCGTTAAACATCTCAAGCTGGGTTAAGTCCATACTATTCTTCTTTTGTGAATACGTTGCTTAATATTATTCATTTTCAATGAAAGGAAGGGTAGGCCACACTATCCATACTTCGCAATCCCTACAGAGAGAATAACCATGAATTTATCTGCCACCCATGCGGTTTCCGTTAACCCGACCACTGGTGAAGTCGTGTCGTCTCTGCCGTGGTCAACCGAACAACAAGTGGATTCAGCCATCGCTCTGGCGCAACAGGCTTTTCGCCAGTGGCGCCACGTAGCGGTCACCGACCGCGCCGCCGCGCTGCGTAAAGTCGGCAGCGCAATGCGCGCCCGTGGCGAAGAGCTGGCGCAAATGATCAGCCTTGAAATGGGTAAGCCTATCGCCCAGGCGCGCGGCGAAGTGAGTAAATCGGCCAATCTCTGCGACTGGTATGCCGAGCATGGCCCGGCGATGCTGGCGACCGAAGCCACCCAGGTAGAAGATAATAAGGCGGTGATTGAATATCGTCCGCTGGGGCCGATTCTGGCGGTGATGCCGTGGAACTTCCCGGTCTGGCAGGTTCTGCGCGGCGCGGTACCGATTCTGCTGGCAGGGAATAGCTATCTGCTGAAGCATGCGCCAAATGTGATGGGCAGCGCGCAGCTGCTGGGCGAACTGTTTGCTGAAGCGGGACTGCCGGCTGGCGTTTTTGGCTGGATCAACGCCACGAACGAGGGCGTTTCGCAAATTATCAATGACGACCGTATCGCGGCGGTCACGGTGACCGGTAGCGTACGCGCCGGGCGGGCAATCGGCGCTCAGGCCGGCGCAGCGCTGAAAAAATGTGTGCTGGAGCTTGGTGGTTCCGATCCCTTTATCGTGCTCAACGATGCCGATCTGGACGAAGCGGTAAAAGCCGCCGTCATCGGCCGTTATCAGAATAGCGGACAGGTCTGCGCGGCGTCGAAACGCTTTATTGTGGAAGCGGGTATTGCCGACGCTTTTAGCAAAAAATTCGTGGCCGCGGTGGCGGCGTTGAAAATGGGCGACCCGCGCGACGAGCAAAATTATATCGGTCCGATGGCGCGTTTCGATCTGCGCGATGAACTGCATCAACAGGTGGAAGCCACGCTGAAAGAAGGGGCAACGCTGCTGCTTGGCGGCGAGAAAATCGCCGGCGCCGGTAACTATTACGCGCCAACGGTGCTGGCCAACGTTACCCCCGAGATGACCGGTTTTCGTCAGGAGCTTTTCGGACCGGTGGCTACCATCAGCGAAGCCCGCGACGCGGCGCATGCGCTTGAACTGGCTAACGATAGCGAGTTTGGCCTTTCCGCAACCGTATTTACGTCAAGCAGCGCGGAAGCGGAACGTTTTTCTCGTGGTCTGGAGTGTGGCGGGGTATTTATCAATGGCTATAGCGCCAGCGATGCCCGCGTGGCTTTCGGCGGCGTGAAGAAAAGCGGCTTTGGTCGGGAACTGTCGCATTTTGGCTTGCATGAGTTCTGCAATATTCAAACCGTATGGAAAGACCGTCGCTAATCGACGTTAGCGCCTGACGTCCGTCGTCGCGCTCTGCTATACTCGCCACCCGAATTTCGATGGTGGGCAAGGAGCCGAGTGTGGCGACGGTTATTAATAATGCAATGCTGGATGCCGTTCTGGCAGAAATCAGGCCGCTGATTGGGCGCGGCAAGGTAGCGGACTACATCCCCGCTCTGGCGCGCGTTAGCGGCAATAAACTTGGCGTCGCTATCTGTACGGTTGACGGCCAGCACTATAGCGCCGGCGATGCCCACGAACGCTTCTCGATTCAATCTATCTCGAAGGTGCTCAGTCTGGTGGTGGCGATGAACCATTATCAGGAAGAGGAAATCTGGCAACGCGTCGGTAAAGATCCCTCCGGCCAGCCCTTTAACTCCTTACTGCAGCTGGAAATCGAGCAGGGCAAACCGCGTAACCCCTTTATCAACGCCGGAGCGTTGGTGGTTTGCGACATGCTGCAAAGCCGCCTGAGCGCGCCGCGTCAGAGAATGCTGGAGATCGTGCGTCGGCTGAGCGGGGTGGACGATATTGCCTATGATTCGGTGGTCGCGCGATCCGAGTTCGAACACTCTGCACGTAACGCCGCCATCGCCTGGCTGATGAAATCTTTCGGCAATTTCCATAACGATGTCGCCACGGTGCTACAAAACTATTTCCACTACTGCTCGCTGGAGATGAGCTGCGTCGAGCTGGCGCGGACCTTCCTGTTCCTCGCCGATCGGGGGATTGCCCCGCATCTGGCGGATCCGGTCATCGCGCCGATACAGTCGCGGCAGGTAAACGCGCTGATGATGACCAGCGGTATGTACCAGAACGCCGGCGAGTTCGCCTGGCGCGTCGGGCTGCCGGCAAAATCCGGCGTCGGCGGCGGCATTGTGGCGATTGTGCCGCAGGAGATGGCGATTGCGGTGTGGAGTCCGGAACTTGATGAGGCCGGTAACTCGCTGGCGGGGATCGCTTTACTGGAAAAACTCACCCAACGTTTAGGAAGATCGGTGTTCTGATGTCTGCAATGGAGACTCTGTTCGCCCGGCTTGGGCGTTCAACGTTCCGTTCACGCTTCCACCTCGGGGCGAAAGAGCGGCAGTATTGTTATGATAAAGGGCCGGAGGTTATCGACAGCCACGCGGCGGATTTTATCGCCAAACGGCTGGCTCCGGCGCAGATCGCTAATGATGGTAAGCAGACGCCGATGCGCGGGCACCCGGTGTTTATCGCTCAGCACGCCACGGCCACCTGCTGCCGCGGCTGTCTGGAAAAATGGCATGCGATCCCGCGTGGACGGGAACTGAGCGGCGAGGAGCAGCGTTACGTCGTCCAGGTGATTCACCATTGGCTGGTCATGGAAATGAATGCGATTACCCGCCGTTAACCTGTAACGCGAAGGCATGGCAGTATGCCTAACAAATATTCTCATGCTATGATAATCCGCTAACTAATTATTTACATAATAATTGCCTGAAACAATTAGACGGATAATTACTGAATGTCTTCACTGTCGATTCGGTCATTCACGCTATTTCGCGAGGATCAACCGGTGCGCGATGCGCTGGTGTTATTCACGCTGACGATCCTGCTGCACTTTATGGGCGCCATGCTGCGTCTGGTGCAGGAGCTTTCGTTCTTTTGGCCGCTCAATGCCGTCATGGCAGGTATTTTCGCACGCTACGTCTGGCTAAATCGCAGCTATTTTTACGCTATTTGTTTTGCCGCGATGCTGGTTTATGACGGCCTGACTTCCCGTTGGGGCATGGGTTTTGCGTCGCTGCTGATTAACTTCTCCAATATCGTCTTTATCGTTATTCTGGCGCAACTGGTGCTGTGGGATAAGCGGCGCGCCGATTCGATGCCGGGGCCAATTAACGCTCTGAATCTGTTTTGTTATTGCCTGCTGGCGGCGCTGGTGTGCGCCGCGGTAGGCGCGCTGGGTTCGGTTGATGTTGAACGGGCGACGTTCATTCCGCAACTGGCGGACTGGTTTAGCGAGCAGTTCTCGACCGCGGTACTCATCTTGCCGTTTATTCTGACCCTGACGCTGCCCTCGGTACTGGGCCGTTTTCGCTTTAGCCAACTGCTGCCGGTTATCGCGCTGGTGTTATCGATAGCGCTCGGCGTGGCGGTAGGCGGCGCCGGAAGCCTGACCTTCCCGTTGCCGGCCTTGATCTGGTGCGCGATTCGCTATCCCTTGCCGCTGACCTGCCTGCTGACATTTATGACCGGTATCACGGAAATTCTGCTGGTGGCGAACTCACTTATTCATCTTTCGCCGGATGCGCGTCCTCAGCCGTGGCAGCTGTTTTCAACCCGTCTTGGTATGGCGGCGATGCTGATTAGTCCGGTGATCGTGGCGACCAGCGTCGAGGCTATCAATAACCTGGTCAAACAGCTGGCGCTCCGCGCTGACTTTGATTTTCAGACCCGCGTTTACTCGCGCTCCGGTTTGGGCGAGGCGCTGAAACGTCAGGCGCCGCAGGCGAATAAACAGCTCTCGGTGATGGTGCTGGATATCGACGGTTTTAAACGGGTGAATGATACCTGGGGTCATGAATGCGGTGACTGCGTGCTGGCCCAGTTTGCCCAGCGCGTACGTGAACTGGCAGGCGAAGAGGGAATGGTGGCGCGTATCGGCGGGGAAGAGTTTGCCGTCGCGGCGCTGCTCGATAATGCTCAACAATCCCATCTGCTGGCAGAAAAAATTCGCCAGGGAATCGAGTCGGAAACCTTCACCTGGGGGCAGCAGCGTATTCGCCTGACGGTGAGTCTTGGCCTGCAGTGCCGTGAAGTGGGTGAAGGACGGATCGCCGAGCTGTTTAATCAGCTGCTAATGGAAGCGGATGACCTGTTAGTCAACGCCAAGCAGGCCGGGCGCAATCGTGTTTGCGTGCAGGCGCTACCTGACGGCGTGTGATAAGAAAATCCAATGGTCTTTTAGCTTGAGTTAAATATTAGTTAAAAACATAGTGATGTGGTCATTATCAGGGAGCAACCCATGGCCACACCTATTTCACTTCGCACGCTGACGCGTGAATCCATTCTTGAACATCTTCCGCAATTAAATGAAATCCTCGCCAGCTGCGTTAACGGCGGGGCTTCGGTCAGTTTTATGCAGCCGTTTTCGCCGGACACCGGCGAGCGATTCTGGCAGCGGATGGCGCAAAGCGTCGCCGCCGGTGAGCGGATTGTGCTGGCGGCAGAAAACCAACAACGGCAGATAGTGGGGACCGTCCAGTTGATTATCGACCAACCGGAAAACCAGCCGCACCGTGCCGATATCGCCAAGCTTTTGGTTCACCAAAATGCGCGCCGACAGGGGATCGCCGGGTTACTGATGAGCGAGCTTGAGGCTATTGCACTGGCGCACGGGAAAACGGTGCTGGTGCTGGATACCGCGACCGGCAGCGGAGCGGAACGCTTCTATCAGCAGTGCGGCTGGCAAAAAGCGGGGGAAATTCCGCAGTTTGCCTTAATGCCTGACGGTGAAATGACGGGTACCTCGCTGTTCTATAAGATCCTCCCGACAGCAGATTAATACGAAGAGGTTTGATCAAAACGGGGTTTCGCCAACCATAAAACCTGATAACTTATTGGACCAATTACTCAGGTTGTATGACTACTCTAAGAGGGAACCCATTGTGAAAACCTTAAACCGTCGTGATTTCCCCGGCGCGCAGTACCCTGAACGTATCATCCAGTTTGGTGAAGGTAACTTCCTGCGCGCGTTTGTTGACTGGCAGATTGACCTGCTTAACGAGCATACTGACCTGAATGCTGGCGTGGTCATCGTCCGCCCCATCGCCAGCGATTTCCCGCCGTCGCTGAGCACTCAGGATGGCCTCTACACCACGATTATTCGCGGATTGAATGAAAAGGGCGAGGCGGTCAGCGATGCGCGTCTTATTCGTTCGGTAAACCGCGAAATTAGCGCCTACCACGATTACGATGAATTTCTGCGCCTGGCGCACAATCCGGACATTCGTTTTGTCTTCTCCAACACCACGGAGGCCGGTATTAGTTACCATGCGGGCGACCGTTTCGACGATGCGCCCGCGGTAAGTTATCCGGCGAAACTGACGCGGCTGCTATATGAGCGCTTCAGCCATTTTGCCGGCGCTGCTGATAAAGGCTGGGTTATCATCCCTTGTGAGCTCATTGATTATAACGGCGAGGCGCTGCGTGAACTGGTGCTGCGCTATGCACGTGAATGGGCGCTGCCGGCAGCTTTCGCCGCCTGGCTTGCGGAGGCGAACACCTTCTGTTCGACGCTGGTGGACCGCATCGTGACCGGCTATCCGCGCGATGAAGCGGAGCAGATTGAAACGCAGCTTGGCTATAACGACGCCTTTCTTGATACCGCCGAGCACTTTTACCTGTTCGTGATCCAGGGGCCGAAATCGCTGGCCGCCGAACTGCGCCTCGATAAATTACCGCTCAACGTGCTGATTGTTGACGATATCAAACCGTATAAAGAACGAAAGGTCGCGATTCTCAACGGTGCGCATACCGCACTGGTGCCGGTGGCCTGGCAGGCGGGTCTGGACACCGTTGGTGAAGCGATGAACGACGCGGAAGTCTGCGCATTTGTCGAAAAAGCGATATACCAGGAGATTATCCCGGTTCTCGATCTGCCGCGCGATGAGCTGGAATCGTTCGCCAGCGCGGTAACAGGACGCTTCCGCAATCCCTATATCAAGCACCAACTGTTATCTATCGCCCTTAATGGCATGACTAAATTCCGCACTCGTATCCTGCCGCAATTGCTGGCAGGGCAGAAGCAGAGCGGTAAGCTCCCTGCGCGCCTGACTTTCGCGCTGGCGGCGCTGATCGCCTTCTACCGCGGCGAACGTAACGGTGAAGTCTACCCGGTTCAGGACGACGCGGAGTGGATCGAACGCTTCCAGTCGTTGTGGGCGCAGCATCGCGACGGCCAGCTTGCAACGCGGGACCTGGTAACGTCGGTGTTGTCGGTAGAAACGCACTGGCAGCAGGATCTGACGAAGGTGCCGGGGCTGACGGCGCTGGTGACGGCCGATCTCGAGGCTATTTTACGTGATGGCATGCGCAGTGCCGTAAAACCGCTGTGCTAAACGCTCCACTGCAATGACCCGGCATGCTGCCGGGTTAATTTTTATTATTAGTTACAACATTCTGATTATTATTAGCAATAAACCGTTGCAGTAACGCCATACCCGCATCGCTTAGTAGGGAGGAAAAAGATGAAATGTGCACTCGGCGCTTGAAGTCATTTTCAGAAAGCAAAATAATGACTTAACGATGACGTTTAGCGTGCGGAGATCCCATCAATGAATATCGACATTCGTGAACCTGCCGACCGGGATTACAGCGCCTGGCGAGCGTTATGGGAGGGGTACACGCAGTTCTATAATAGCCCGCAGCCGGACAGCGTCACCGAACATACCTGGCGGCGTTTGCTGGACCCGCATTCACCGGTAATCGGCCGGGTGGCCGTGGTTGATGGCGAGGTGCTGGGGTTTGCTATCTGCGTACTGCACGAAGGCACCTGGGTGACGACGCCAATTTGTTATCTGGAAGACCTGTTTGTTGCGCCAAAAGCCCGCGGACGGGGAGTCGCGAGAACGCTGATTCAAACCCTGCAGGCTGAAGGTAAAATTCAGGGATGGTCGCGGCTGTACTGGCACACCCGTCACGATAATCCTGCACGCCGACTGTATGATGAATTCACCCCTGCGGACGATTATGTTCGGTATCTGATGAAGCTCTAGCTGTGCGACACAGGAGAAGCAACATGGAAAAACGAATCGAAACTACCGTTAATCTGATTATGTTTCTGTCGTTACTGGCCACCGCCTGGGATCTTTCGCTGGTTCACGACTTCCCCTGGTAACATGCAGCGGCGCCGTCGGGCGCCGCTGGTACCGAACCTATTTGAGGTAATCCGCCATATACTCTTCGATCATTTCGCTGAAGCTGTGGTTGGCGCTAAACCCAAGACGCTGAGCGTAACGCGTGTCGAAATCGCCGGGCCATGAATTGACAATGCGTTCAATGGCGGCATCGGGGGTGAAGGTGATGCGCTGCGCGACCTCACCGACGGCAACCTGGCGTAACGCCGCGATCATCTGTTCGACGCTGACCGACAGCCCGCAGAGATTAATCACCCGACCGTCCGTCAACTGTGCTTCTGCCAGTTCATGTCCGTGAATTAAAGCTTTAATTGCGTTACGTGGCGACAACAGCCATAAACGAGTATCCGCCGGGACCGGGCAAACGGCGGGTTCTCCATTAAGAGGCTCGCGGATAATACCGCTGGCAAAACTCGATGCCGCCTGATTGGGCCTTCCCGGACGCACGACGATGGTGGGCATGCGCAGACTTCTGCCATTAAGCCAACCGCGTCGGCTGTAATCCGCCAGTAACAGATCGCAAATCGCTTTTTGCGTACCGTAAGAACTCTGCGGCAACCATACCTGTGAATCGCTCACTTTTTCCGGCAAGTCGCCGCCGAACACCGCCACCGAACTGGTGGTCACCAGTTTGACGCTCTGCGGCAGCTGACGCAGGTGCTCCAGCAGTTGGCGGAAGGCATCAACGTTGATTTTCATCCCCAGCTCGAAGTCTTGTTCCGCCTGGCTTGAAACGATGGCGGCTAAATGAAAGACGCTATCGACCTGAGCGGGAATCGCGCTACGTAACCATTCGCTATCGCTGATGTCGCCGGTTAATACTTGTAAACGGCTATCGTCGATCCCCTGTAACGCCACGCGGTCGATAGCGATCAGTCTACCGATTTCTTGCGTTTCGCCCTGCGGGCCGCTTAGCGAACCACGTTGAAGCAGGGCCTTGACCAGTTGGGAGCCAAGAAATCCGGCGGCGCCGGTGACGGCAATCGTTAATGTATTATTCATGGTGATGTTCTCAATATTATTAATGGTTAACCATACGAGCAGGAATGCGGAATATCGCAGCGGCGCCGATAAACAGCGTCGCGGAGATGATTAAGGTGCCGGTTAGCGTCGAATGGGTCATATCGGTGAGCAGGCCCATGATCCACGGCGCGACAAAGCCGGCGAGATTGCCAAAGGAGTTGATTACCGCGATACCGACCGCCGCTGAAGCGCCGCCAAGGAAGGCGGTCGGCAGGCTCCAGAAGAGTGGTAGGGTGCTCAATCCGCCCGCTGCGCCAATTGTTAAGCCGATCATCGCAATCACCAAATCGTGGCTGAACAACGCCGCAATAATCATGCCCAGGCCGCTCATGACGGCGATGGCGGCGAGATGCCAGCGACGTTCTCTGTGTTTATCGGCGCTACGCGAAGCGGCAATCATGGTGACTATCGCTGCGGCATAAGGAATAGCGGTTAACAATCCGACTTTCAGCACATCGCCTTCACCGGCGTTGTGAATCAGCGTTGGCATCCAGAAACTAACGGTATAGAACCCGGCAATCAGGCAGAAATAGATAAAAGTCAGTAACCAGACCTTCGGATTCTTCAGTACGGCCAGCATTGAACCATGCTGCTCGGTTTTATGGCTGCCATCGCTGTGCAGTCGCGCCTCGAGCAACGCTTTTTCGTCATCTGAAAGCCATTTCGCCTGAGCAATGCGGTCGGTAAGCAGAAATATCACCAGTACGCCAATCAGCAGTGATGGCGCGCCTTCAATAATGTACAACCACTTCCAGCCAGCGAGACCGCCGTACTCATGAAAATGGCCCATAATCCAGCCAGAAAGCGGAGCGCCGATGATCCCCGAAAGCGGCACGGCGGTAGCAAAGAGGGCAAACATCCGCCCGCGGCGATAGCTGGGGAACCAGAACGAAAGATACAGAATTACGCCGGGATAAAAGCCTGATTCCGCCACGCCTAAAAAGAAGCGCACGGTATAAAACTCCAGCGGCGTGCGCACGAATGCCGTCAGCGGCGCGATGAGCGCCCAGGAAATAAGTAAACCGCCAAGTAAACGTCTGGCGCCGAAGCGATGAAGGATCATATTGCTGGGAATTTCAAAAAAGAAAAAGCCGATAAAAAATATTCCCGCGCCGATACCGTAAACGGTATCAGAAAAGGCCAGGTCGCTCGACATTTGTAATTTAGCAATACTGACGTTGATTCGGTCAAGATAGGCCAGAATATAGCAAATCATTAATAGGGGCAGCGTGCGGCGGACGACTTTCTTCCACACTAACTCTTCATTTACGGCAGGCGCAACCGCCTCCAGGCTCAACGCAGAGTGGTTTGACATAGTTCTATCTCCAGAAAATGAGCGCGCATCGGCGCTCACTGAGGCATTGATATTATGTGGTTTTTAGTTATTTAACCAAGGTTGCGCCCAGCGCAGTCCGTCTTGTGTCCCGGCGCGTGGACTATATTCTGCGGCGACGTAACCCTCATATTTTTCCTGCTCGAGTACGGCGAAAATCCATTGATAATCCACTTCGCCGTCAATTGGTTCCTGGCGCGCCGGTACAGATGCGATCTGGATATGGCCGATATACTCTTTAAAGTTTTTCAATAAATAAGTTAGATTGCCATCGACCTGCTGGGCGTGGAAAATATCAAGCTGTAGTCGAATATTATCGCGGTCCGCCTGGCGAATATATTCCATCGCCTGATATTGGCTGGAAAATAAATATCCCGGACGGGTGGCGGGCGATAAACCTTCAAGCAGAATGGTGATGTTATGCGGTCTGGCTCGATCCGCCGCGTAGCGTACGTTGTCAATAAACGTGTTCGCACATTGCTGCCGGTCTAACCCTTCGGTGACGCCCGCCATAACGTGTATCGCCGGGCACTGCAGAACCGCAGCATAGTGAATGGCTAAATCAATGGCTTTGCGGGCTTCCTCTTCACGGCCGGGTAAAGCCGATAATCCCCATTCGCCGCGTGCGGTATCGCCTGCCGGAGTATTGATGCCGATAAGCTTGAGGTGATGTTTCTCTAATTCGTGGGCGACAGTCGCTACGGGATATTCATAGGGGAACCACATCTCCACGGCGTTAAAACCGGCTCTGGCCGCCAGGGAGAAGCGCTCCAGAAGCGGATTTTCGCCGAATAACATCGATAAATTGGCAGCAAGTTTCAACATTATTGCATTCCTCGAAGCACAGTCATTTGTTGATGATCGAGATAGTTCACCGGGCTGTTTTTCAACGTGAAGAACAGGCGGGCGGACGCTTCCATCTCTTCCAGATTGTCGGCGGCATCGCGTAGCGATTTACCCACCACCACCGGACCATGATTAGCCAGTAAAAAAGCCTTATGCTGCGCGGCACGTTCGCCGAGCCATTGGCCAATCTGTGGGTCGCCTGGGCGGAAATAGGGGACAAGCGGTATTTCACCTACCCGCATGACCACATACGGCGTGCAGGCCGGCAGGGTATTAGCCGGGTCCAGATCCTGCAGGCAGGATAAAGCCGTCAGGTAGTGGCAATGCAGATGGACGACGGCGCGACACTGCGGATTGTTGCGGTACAGCGCGAGATGAAAACTCACCTCTTTTGAGGGTTTTAACCCCGAGAGCAATTCACCGCTCAGGGTCACGTGCGACAATTCTTCGGCGTTAAGCTCGCCAAGACAGGAGCCTGTCGGGGTGGCCAGAATCGTGCCGTCAGCAAGCTGGACGGAAAGATTGCCCGCCGAACCGGTTGCGTAGCCGCGTTGAAAGAAAGAGCGTGCGATAGCCACCATCTGTTGGCGTAAGGATGACTCGTTCATGCGCAAACCTCCGCGGACTGCGCGCGAGCAAAGAAATTGTCATCGCCAAAATTACCCGATTTGAGCAGTAGGAAAAGCGGTCGGGAATCTGCCTTAATCCACGGCACGCCGGGTGAGACCGCGGCGCCAATAGCGAAATGGCGAAGCTCCAGCGCTTGCGTTACCGCGCCGGAGGTTTCTCCACCAGCGACGATGAACCGGCTCACGCCTTGCTGCACAAGTTGTTTTGCCAACAGAGAAAACAGCGCCTCAACGATCAACCGGCTTGGCTCGGCGCCATAGCGTTGCTGGATGTTGTGCAGTTCGGCGACCGAAGTGGTGGCATAAATCATAGGCGCCATGTCCGCGTTGGACTGCTTTTTCAGCCATTGAACGATCTGGACGCAGTACTCATCAAGCGTCCAACGTTTATCCAGCAAACCTGCCACGTCTACGGCCAGCGATGGCGCCAGTTGGCGGTATTTTTCCACCTGCGCCTGAGTTCTCATAGAACAGGAGCCGGATAATACTACCGTGCTGGCCGCTGGCGTGGTGACGCTAAAGGGAAGGGAAGGCGCCGTGGCGTTGGCCCAGCAGCGCGCGAGACCGGCGGCTAAGCCGGATCCCCCGGTAACCAGCTTCATATCGTGCAGCGCTTGTCCCTGAATTTGCAGATGTTTATCGTTTAATGCGTCCAGTGCGATATAGCGATAGCCCGCGGCGGATAGGGTTTGGATGCCGTCGCGCACGGCCGCCTCGCCGGACTCCAGCATCTGAGCATTGATAAGGGCGCATGTGCCGCGTGACTGACGTTCCATTAAACGTCGCAGATCGCTGTCATCCATGGGATTGACCGGATGATTGCGCATACCGGACTCCTGCAACAGGCGGTCTTCAACGAATAAATGTCCCTGATACACCGTACGACCGTTAATGGGCAAGGCCGGAGAGATCACCGTGGTTGCGACGCCCAGCGCATCCATTAAGGCATCGGTGACCGGACCGATATTCCCCTCGATCGTGCTATCGAAGGTGGAGCAGTACTTAAAATAAAAACGATCGCACCCTTGTTGTTGCAACCAGCGCAGCGCATTCAGTGACAGTGTCACAGATTCTTTGGCAGGAACAGAACGTGATTTCAGACTCACGACTAATGCGCGAGCATCACCCAGGTAATCTTCTCCTGGGACGCCGCTAAACAGGCTGGTCGCTATTCCGTTATTGGCCAGAAAACTGGCGATATCCGTCGCGCCGGTAAAATCATCGGCAATTATGCCTGCTCTCATATCCAGTCCTCTTCATACAGCGAGTGTTAATTTACGGTACTATCTGTTGTTAAATGTTAATATCAATGATTCAGATGATGAATACAGCGACGGTGATCACATTAAATAACATTTATTATCTATTTTTCACATGGTGTGGCGCTGTCAATCCGATGTACAGCCCATCTGAATGTGATAAAATGTGAAAATATGAGATGACGAGACACCATCAGGAGAAATCGATGCTGCCGTTGGAAAGACAAGAGAAGATACTGGAAATCATTAAAGACAAAGGGGTGGTCAGCGTCGTCGAACTGGTCGAGGCGCTGGGCGTGTCGCATATGACGATCCGGCGCGATATTCAGCGCCTGGAGCAGCTTAACGTGCTGGCCAGCGTATCAGGGGGCGTGGCCCTGCCGCAACGAACCCGCTTGCTGAATGAACCTTCGCATCGCGATAAGACTCTGATGTTCCCACAGGAAAAGGAAGCTATTGGCCTGGCGGCACTTAAGCACATTCCGGCGAACAGCACCGTCTATCTGGATGCCGGGACTACGACGCTGGCGTTGGCTGAAAACCTGGTTGAGCGCAAGGATTTGCTGATCGTCACCAATGATTTTGCCATTGCCAATTTGATGATTGAACGCGGGCAGTGTGAATTGATTCATACCGGCGGGCGTCTATGTCGTGAAAATCAGTCAGCCGTTGGCCACCTGACGGCGAAAATGTTAGAGAATCTGTTTATCGATGTCGCGTTTATTTCAGCGTCATCGTGGAATTTACGCGGTCTGTCGACGCCTAACGAAAATAAAGCCATCGTGAAACAGACCGTCGCGAAGGTGAGTGAAAAATGTATCCTGCTAAGCGATTCATCAAAATACGGAAAAATGGCGAATTACCTGATCCTGCCGCTGAGCGAACTTGATGTCATCATCAGCGATGACGGGCTGAGCAGCAGCGTGGTAAATCAACTGAATGCGCTTAACGTTGAGGTCGAACTGGCGACGAGGCGTTAACCAGGCGTCGCGCGACAATAAACAGCCGCGGGAACAATAACAGCACCTTTCCGTTACACTGTAACGGATAGTGTTGCTGTAACAGCGTCAGATAACGCTCTATAAACACCTTCTTTTCTGCTTCATCAAGATTTTGCAGGTACGGGCGCAGACCGGTCGCCTGCAGCCAGTCAACGATCGCCTGGTGCGATTCCAGAGGGTGATAATAGGTAGTGCGCCAGATGTCTACCTCGCAGCCGCTGTGGGTCAGCATGTCGTAATACTGCTGAACGCTGGGGAGCGGCTGTCGGCCGCTTTCCGGAAATCCCTGTTCTTCAGCAACCTGACGCATCAGAGTATGAGAGGGCTCTTGCCAGTTATCCGGCATCTGAACCGCCAGAACGCCGCCATCGCTTAACTGACCGGCCAGCCGTGGTAACAGCGTTTGATGGTCTGTGAGCCATTGCAAAGAGGCATTGGCATAAATCAGGTCAACCCGCTCTGCGGAATACCAGTTTTCGATATTCGCCGTAACGAATTCGCAATCGGGAAGCGCTTGCGTCGCCTGTTCCAGCATGGCGGCGGAATTATCAACGCCGATAATTCGTGCTTCAGGCCAGGTAGCACGCAGCAAGGCAGTGCTGTTACCGGGGCCGCAGCCCAGATCAACTGCCAGCTTTACCGGCTGTTGCGCAATACGCGCCGTGAGCTCAGCCGCCGGTCGGGTACGCTCATCAGCAAATTTCAGATACAGCGAGGGATTCCAGTCTGCCATAGTCGACCTCAGATTAATGTTCCGCGTTCATCAGCATAGAGGACGTAGCGCGGTTGTGAAGCTGTTTTTTAGTGACAGTGTCACTTTTTCGCGGTGAAGGGTGCGGCGCTCATCACACAGATTGCAGGGTTTCTTCGTTACACTGGTCGTGCATATATAACAGGGATGAATGATATAATGGCCTTAACCATCAGGGTATTACTGGAAAATCGCCTTGCGGCGCACGCCGACCCGGCGTTGATAGCCAAAGCCGGGCTCAGCCTGCTCATTGAAGATGAAACCAGTAAAGTGCTGTTTGATACCGGCCCGGACGGCAGTTTTCTTGAGAATGCGCAGCGGATGGGGATTAAACTGGAGAATTTGACCGCGACGGTATTATCACACGGCCACTACGATCACTGCGGCGGCGTTCCCTGGCTGCCGGATGAAAGTCGAATTATCTGTCATCCACGGCTTGCCCAACCGCGCTATGCCGCTATCAGCCTTGGCCGGCACGTACGCAAAATCAAAAAACTCTCGCTTGAGCTCGACTATTCCCGCTTTCGCATGGAATGCTACCGGCAGCCGTTTGCCATCAGCGAACGTCTGTTGTGGTCCGGCGAGATCGTGGTAAACCGTCCGCAATCCTTTGGCATTTTAGCCAGCACGCCGTTGACGCCTGATTATATCGTCGATGAAGGCGTCCTTATTTATCTTTCCGACCACGGTCTGGTCATCATCTGCGGCTGCGGACATCGCGGAGTAGAGAACATCGTGCGGCATTGTCAGAATATCACCGGCATTGAGCGGGTCCACGCGTTGATCGGTGGGCTACACCTGCGCGCCGCATCTGTCGCCAGGGTCTGGCAGGTCCGAACTTACTTACAGCAGCTACAGGTGGAGAAAATTATGGCCTGTCACTGTACCGGCGCCTGGGGAAAACTGTGGCTCGCCAGCGCACAGGCACCGGCCACCGGCGATATTTTGCAACTAGCTTAATAAGGGTTAGTCGGCATCTTTGAGCATTTCGGCGCGCCGGGCGGTGGCATAGACGAATTCCAGCATCGGCTCAAGGTCAGTATCGTGTCCCGCCTGGATGATTTTGCCACGTAGCCATTCGATTTCGCTGGTGATATCCGGATGAAAAATGTTGTTGTCCTGCGCCTTGCGTAACCATTTGAGAAGAAAATTATTTTTCCCTCTCGCTCCGCCCGATTTCTTCGTTTTTACGTGGATTTTCAGCGCGACCAGAATGCAGTAGTAAAAATGGACGCGCTGGTTGAAACTTTGATGCATGTCGGTATTTCCCGCCAGGGTAAGCCGCTCGCCGCATCAGGCGACGAGTCGAATGGAGCCAGGTCACGGGGGGATCGTTTTGTTGACGACCTCTATCACTGCACCCGTACCGCCCGGCATCCAGGACTGGATGCTCGCAGAATGGTGGCACGGATATTAAAGCGTCGTCAATTATTGATTAAATTGTTACCAGTATCATGATTAATCGGCATACATCATACGTTCTGCCCGGCCTGTTGTATTTTGATTAATTTACGGGAAGGCGTCCCTGCTCCGGGAAAGATGGTGGATACCAGACCGGCGCACTATTCACTTCGGACATACGGCGGGCTCCTTCATCTGAATGGGGTCTTTAACCGGATAAGCCGGACTGCCGTAATCGGCGCAGCTTGTTGTGACTTTTACCTGGTCACAGGGCTGGAAATGCACGGTGATGCCGCAGGTTTTGTCTGTGGAGGTATAGGGCGGGAGTGGCACGATGCGTGAATGCTGTTTTTTCATCCGCCTGATTTTTGCGAACCATTCCCTATTTTTAGCACTGTACTCATCCCAGGCACGATTTCTGTCTTTTTGAGACATCCCTGTGGTATTGGGTGGGATGGGTTTGGGTTCTGTCATATCAAGAGTGCTACCCAGACCTGTTTCCCAGTCTATCCTGACAGTCATGCCGGGTTTCCATGACGGCGGCGCGCGGTAACAGCACCCGCCGCCTCCCCCCTGAAAGGGGCCTATGGCATCCAGACCGGACTGTCCGTTAACGCTGAAATGATTAATCGCCCATTTGGTATGGTTGATGGCTTCGATAGTGCCTGCAAATGCGACGGGAGAGCCGGTAAGCAGCAGAACGACACCGGTCAGCAAAGTCCTGTAACAGGGATTCATCCATAATTCCTTTTGTTCTGGGATGGGGTATGGTCAAAATGCCTACTATTTGTAAGGATTCTCCGCTGTTTTTTTCTGAAAATCAAAAAACAGGCTTAACGCGAGTTGTAGTTACACTGAGCTTCAGATCCCTCGCCGAACCCGAAGTAGCAGGATAAATGCCATGGCGACCACTACCGCGGCCAGCAGATATAGCGTATCGAGCGCATAATAACCCGCCACCCAACCGGCAACCGGGCCGGTCAAACCCAGCGCCAAATCGAGAAAGGCTGAATAGGTACCCAGCGCCGTGCCCTGGTTTTGTTCTTCTACCTGTTTCACCGCTTCGACGCCCAGCGCCGGGAAGACCAGCGAGAAACCAGAACCGGTGAGGAATGCGCCAATACCAGCGACCCACGCCGACGGCGCCTGCCAGATAATCAATAATCCAAGACACTCCACTACGAAGCAGACAAGCGACACCGGCACGCCGCCGTAGCGGGTAATGGTGTTGCCAAGGATCAGGCGTATACAAATAAAACCGATGCTGAAGAGAGAGAGCGTGAATGCAGCGCCTTGCCAGTGGTGAGCCGAAAAATAGAGGGTGATAAAAGTGGCGATGACGCCAAAGCCGACGGTACCCAGCGCCAGCCCCAGCCCGTAGGGCCAGATCCTGCGCACTACCACATGGAATGGCGCTCTCACTCCGGCGGTTACGCTGACATCCTGTCGCGTGCGGGCAAACAGCAGGCCAATTAGCGCAACCAGCACTACCACTACGGCAAAACCGCTGATGCCAAAATAGCTATTGAGCATCACCCCCAGCGGCGCGCCGACGGCCATTGCCACGTAGGTCGCGACGCCATTCCATGAAATCACCCGCGAGGTGTGAATCGCGCCAACGGTTTTAATGCCCCATAACGTCGCCCCGGTGGCGGTAAAGCTTTCTCCCACGCCGAGGAAAACCCGGCCAATCAACAGGGCGCTGACGGCGAGAAGCGGTATAGCTTGCAACATCACCGCCGCGAGGGTGAAGAGTCCGCTTAACATGCAGCAGATGATGCCGAGGCTAACGACCTTTTTCGGCCCCCAGATATCGGTATAGCGGCCAGCGTGAGGTCGACTTACGAGCGTTGAAATGTACTGCAGGCTGATAACGACTCCGGCGATTAGCGTACTGTATCCGAGCTGATAGTGGATGTAGCCGGGAAGCACCGCCAGCGGCAGGCCGATGGAGAGATAGCAGATACAGGTGAAAACCACGATAGAAACAATACGCAGGTTAAGCTGAGTGGTGCTAACAGATGTGGTCATAACGCTAAGTGTTTAAAACGAAAGGGAGGTAAAGCATAGCGCAAGCGCGGCGGCTCCGGCGAGCGGGCGAGCATTTTATGCCAACGCTCGGTTCATTTATTGGCAAAATGACCGATAATATAGCTATACAGATGATAAATAACGCCCATATTATTTCTTAGAGTGATACCTGAGTTTGAAAGGGAAATGGATGAGTGGCCAGTCTTAGGATGGAGCACGGCAATCTATTTGCTTTCCGGAGGTCATCGCGATGAAAAAATTACTTATATTGCTCATTGTTTTTGCAGCATCCGCCTGTTCAGGAGGTTCCTCATCATCCTCGGGCATGGCGCCGGGTCAGGGGCTTGATTCGCAAACCTGCATGAACGACACCATTGATGCTAACAGCGCCTGCGGCCATTCGGTTGCGCCACAGTTTAATTGATAGAAGACAGCCTGAGAGAGGAGCGCGCCTCAAATCAGGCTGCCGACTATTTTAACGGGCAAAGCGCTTCGAACCGATCACGCAGAAAATGATGCCAAGCGTGACGACTACCATCAACGGGCTCACTGCTTCATGAAGGAGCAGCGCCGCCAGCGCCAGGCCGAAAAAGGGCTGCAATAGCTGGAGTTGACCGACCGCCGCAATACCGCCGATTGCCAGTCCCCGATACCAGAAGATAAAGCCTACCAGCATGCTGAATAACGAGACATAGGCAAGCGCCGTCCATGCAGACGCACTGATACCACTGAAGCTGATGGGAAGCGTTAAGCCGCAGGCTATCAACATCAGGGGTAGGGACAGGAACAGCGCCCAACAGATGACCGCCAGCCCGCCAAGCTCTCGGGTGAGGCGCCCCCCCTCGGCATAACCCAATCCGCAGACCACTACCGCCGCCAACATTAGCAGATCGCCCGCGACGGAGATCCCGGCATTACCGGCCAGCGCGAAACTGGCCACCAGCACGCTGCCCAGCAGCGAGAATCCCCAAAAGGCAGGGCGCGGTCTCTCACCACCACGGATCACCGCGAAAATCGCCGTCGCCAGCGGCAATAACCCAATAAAAACAATTGAGTGTGCGGATGTCACCCGCTGTAGCGCCAGCGCCGTCAGCAGCGGAAAGCCGATGACCACGCCGCCGGCAACCAGCGCCAGTGAACGCCATTGTCCCGCTTGCGGGCGCGGCAGGCGTAAAAGCCAGATCAGGCCCAGCGCAAGCACCCCGGCAATCGCACCGCGACAGAAAGTCAGGAAAAAAGGATCGAATTCCTGCACGGCGATGCGGGTGGCGGGTAGCGAGCCGCTAAAAATAGCGACGCCGATAAAGCCGTTTATCCAACCGGATATGGAAGTGGAAGCGCGACGGTTGTGCACGTGAGACCTCTTTGTAGTGATAGTTAAGGTGGTTGACCGGGTCGATAGTAGGTCGCACAATTCATGACAATCAAATAATTGTCATGGATACAATGACGATGAAAAACCGCTATAAATCTCTGGTTGATCGCTATGCGGCAGCAATCCGCAGCGGTGCGCTGGCGGCTGGCAGCCAACTGCCGACCCATCGGCAATTGGTCGTTGAACACGGAATTTCTCTGGCTACCGCGACGCGGGTCTACAGTGAACTGGCGTTAATGGGGCTGGTCAGCGGTGAAACGGGACGCGGCACTTTTGTGCGTGAACTGAGCTTGCCGCCGGGGCTGGGTGTCGATCAGCACGCCATTGCCCCGGATATGATCGATCTTAATTTCAACTCCCCGGCGTTGCCGGAACAAACCGTTCTCCTGCGCGAGGCCTTAAAAAAGCTATCTGGCGCGGGCGATCTGGAGGCGTTGTTACGCTATCAACCGCACGCCGGACGCATGAGCGAACGGGAAATAGTGGCCCGGCATCTTAACAGACAGGGTATTGCGGCCAGCGCCGGGCAGGTCGCTATCGTTAACGGCGCTCAGCATGGGCTGGCGGTCACGCTCGGCGGCCTGCTGCGTCCCGGCGACGTGGTTGCGGCAGATGCGTTGACCTATCCGGGATTTCGCGCCCTCGCCAGGCTCTATCAACTTGAACTGGTTGCTATCCCGCACACAACACAAGGGCCGGATCTCGATATGCTCCGCAGCCTGTGTGAAAAACGGCGGGTAAAAGCGATTTACACCATGCCGACGCTGCATAACCCTCTCGGCTGGGTAATGAATCTGGCACAGCGTAGTCAACTGGTTGATATTGCCCGTCAGTTCGATTTGTTCATCATTGAGGATGCCGCCTATGCATGGTTGATTGCCAACGCGCCGCCGCCGCTGATGTCTCTGGCGCCTGAGCGTACGGTCTATGTGTGCGGTTTTTCAAAAAACATCGCCACCGGTTTACGGGTTGGCATGGTGGTATGCCGCGAGGGGTTAATGCCGGCGATAGAGCGGACGATCCGCGCCACCAGCTGGAATACGCCGGCCTTAACGACGGCGCTGGTCTGCGGCTGGATTCAGGATGGGACGCTGGCCCGGCTCGAAACTATAATGCGCGCAGATGCGCGGCGGCGGCAGGCCATCGCCCGTCAGGCGTTGGCTGGCTTACCAATGATTGGCAATGAAAATGCCTGGTTCCTTTGGCTGCCGTTGGGCGAGGAGATCCGCGCCGATCGCGTCGTGAAACAGCTGCTAACCATGAATATCGCTATTTCCACCGCCGAACCGTATAGCGTCGGCCGTGATGTG
Organism: Klebsiella sp. PK01; assembly: GCF_057624675.1. Classification (NCBI taxonomy): domain Bacteria; kingdom Pseudomonadati; phylum Pseudomonadota; class Gammaproteobacteria; order Enterobacterales; family Enterobacteriaceae; genus Klebsiella; species Klebsiella sp. PK01. The sequence goes on along the minus strand of NZ_JBYEZM010000001.1, from coordinate 525,954 downwards.
CCGCATGCTTTACGTCTGGCGCTGGCGTCACCGAGTCTCGATAAACTGAGCGCCGCGCTGAAGATAATGCGGCCCATTATCGAGTACGGCGTTTAACGGCCATTTTCTTCTGACAACCATCCTTCGTCTCTAATCGAAGTATCTTGCGGTTGGTGCTTTTACTCTTTGCCTTAGCGCGACGACTTGCTCGTCGCATTATGCTATTTCATAATAAAAGAGAATTAAAATTAAATAATATTCTCTTTTTGAGATTAATTGTGCAAGGGGTAACGGAGATGCGACAAATCAGGCCGCAGATAAACGCTTTCTTATTAGCGCTGGCAGGGGCGACGGTATTAATGATTGGTATGGGTTACGGCCGCTTCGCCTTCACCGGGATCCTGCCGGTGATGTTAAGCGATCAGATCCTGACGCTGCGTCAGGGTAACCTGGCCGCCTCCGCTAATTATGCCGGATACCTGCTGGGAGCATTGTTGCTGGCGAAGGCAAAGCCGGAGCAGGCGACCAGAATGAATATTGTCTCGGTCATTCTGACGCTAATTTGTCTGGCGCTACTGGCCTGGCTGCGTTCGCCGCTGGCTATCATTATCCTGCGCGGGTTGGCCGGGGTACTCAGTGCGGTAACGCTTATCTCCGCCTCGTTATGGCTACTGCAGCATATGAAACATCATAACGGCGCGCCGGTACTGTTTGCCGGTGTCGGGATGGGGATCTTTTTGTCGGCGGAGTTTATTGCCGCCGGTAAAGTGCTGGCGTTTAGCAGTCAGCAAATCTGGCTACTGTGCGCCATCACTGCGACGGTGCTGTTTTTATGCGCCTTGCGCGGATTATTAAGCCCGGCGGATTCGCTGCTGGCGTTACACAGCGGGCCCGCACCAGCGATGCCGAGCGACAATGGGCGCACGGGCGATGCGGTAAAATTGCTGCTGATTTATGGCCTCGCGGGTTTCGGCTACATCATCACCGCGACCTATTTGCCGCTGTTTTTGCACGGCGCGCTATCGGGTATCGACCCGGTGCACCTGTGGGCGGTATTTGGTCTCGCGGCGGTACCTTCCTGTTTTATCTGGCACCAACTTGTACTAAAAATTGGCTATCAGCGGGCATTTTGTAGCAATCTCGTTATTCAGGCCTTCGGCGTGGCCTTACCGGCATGGAGCCACTCATTCACCTTTTGTCTGTTGAGCGCGCTGCTGGTTGGGGCGACCTTCCTTGGGACGGTAACCATTGCCTTGTCAGAGGGCAAGCGGCTAAATCAGGCGGTAAAATTTAATATGATTGCCGCGCTCACGGCGACTTACGGCGTCGGGCAGATAATCGGGCCGCTGGTCGCCGATGGGTTATACAGCCTGACGGGATCGTTTAATCCTTCACTATTGACGGCCAGCGGCGTGTTGCTGGGAGCCGCCGGGCTGGTTGCCTGCGGCCGGCGTCAGCAATAACTGGCGCAGGGCGTCGAGAATAGGCGACACATACCCGCGGCGCCAGATAAGCTGGGTGGCGGCCTGGGTCACGTATTGCGTCTGGCAGCCGGCGGGCAGCGTGAGCAGGGCCAGGACGCTTTCCGGGAGCAAACAGGCGTAGCGACCGGTGGCGACGTTGGCCATCATCGCGTGATAGGAGCTGACATCGACGATGTCCACGTGCGTTCCCGTCTGTTGCAGATATTCGATGCCGCGCTGGCGGTAGGAACATCCTGCCGGGAAGGCGGCAAAGCGGTAGTCGCGCCCATCAACAGGGGCGATCAGGACCAGCTGTTCGATGAAAAGCGGTAGATATTCAAGCGTTTGTGGGCATTGAAGGCTGCCGTCTGGACCGGCCGGCAGTGAAACCAGCGCGCAGTCCAACGTTGCGTTTTCGACCAGTTCAGTCAGCTGACGGGTGGGCATGGTACGCAATGTCAGGTCGGCGTCCGGACAGCGTTGCTGAAACAAAGGCAATATGGCCGGCAGGCGGCTGGCGGCACAGGCTTCCATCGCGCCGAGTTTTAACGTCCCCGCGGGCCGTGCCGGGTGCAGCGCCAGTTTGGCCTCTTCGGCAAGGCTTAAAATTCGCCGCGCGTAGCTGAGGAAGTTTTGTCCGGCGGGTGAAAGCAGCATCTTCTTGTTTCCGCGTACGAAAAGCTCGACTTCCAGCTCCTCTTCAAGCTGCTGAATGCGCGTGGTGATATTGGATTGCGCGCGACCAAGTTGTTTCGCCGCCTGAGTGACGCTTTGCGTTTCGGCCACAAGTTTAAAGATCAGTAATGTGGTGTGGTTCATATTTTTCTTCTCAATATGACAATGCAGTTGATCTTATCATCTTAAAAAGAGATGGTTAATGTCTCACATCGCAAATTGCGCAGGATCGTCAATGAATCAACATTTAATGCAATTGCTTAATATTCGTTACCCGATTATTCAGGCGCCGATGGCGGGCGTGTCGACGCCGGCCCTGGCTGCGGCGGTAAGCAATGCCGGGGGATTGGGATCGCTTGGGCTCGGCGCGTCGACGGTTACGCAGGCGCAGGCGCTTATTGAACAAACCCGGCAGCTCACCGAACGTCCCTTTAACGTCAACCTTTTCTGTCATACGCCGTCGCGCCGCGATGCCGTTCAGGAAGCGCAGTGGCTGGCGCGGTTGGCTCCGGCGTTTGCCCGCTATCACGGCACGCCGCCGAAACAGCTTAACGAGATTTATCAGAGCTTCCATCAACATCAATCCATGCTCGATATGCTGCTTGAAGAGAAGTCGGCGGTGGTGAGTTTTCATTTTGGCGTGCCGTCTTCGGAGGTTATTCGCCGCTTCCAGCAACAGGGAACGGTGACGATGGCGTCCGCCACCTGCGTCGCGGAAGCGCGATTAATTGCGCAAGCGGGTATTGATGTCGTTATTGCGCAAGGGTATGAGGCCGGTGGCCATCGGGGGATTTTTGACCCGCACGGCGACGATCGTCAAATGAGCACCTTCACTCTGCTTCAGGCACTACTGCGGGCCGTCGATTTACCCATTATCGCCGCCGGCGGCATTATGCATGGAACGGCGATAGCCAGTCTGATGCAGCTCGGCGCGTCGGGCGTTCAGCTGGGAACCGCGTTTTTATTATGCCCGGAAGCGGGTATAGATAGTGGATATCGACAGGCGCTCACGCAAAATAGTGACGTTGTCACCTTTTTGACGGCGGCCATTTCGGGTCGGCCAGCACGCTGCGTTAAAAATAGCTGGAGCGAAATGGTGGCTTCATTCAATGAACGGGACATTCCCGCCTATCCGCTCGCTTATGACGCCGGAAAAGCGCTGGCGACGGCGGCAAAGGCGCAGGGCGATCATGGTTTCGGCGCGCACTGGGCGGGACAAGGGGTGGCGATGATCCGCGAAATGCCGGCGGCAGACCTGGTTAGGGTTCTGGCGGTAGAAGGCGGCCTGTAGTAGCCGCCTGCGAATGAGAGCTTAGCGGCGATGGGCAAGCTGTCGTACCAGCCTGTCGCCGATCATTTGTACGCCCTGAACCATCACCACCAGAATCAGTACCGTACCGACCATCACCTGATCGTTAAAGCGCTGATAACCATAGCGAATCGCCAGGTCCCCAAGACCGCCGCCGCCAATGACGCCCGCCATCGATGAAAAGCCAATCAGCATCACGATAGTCAGGGTGATCCCGGCAAGCAGGGTCGGTAGCGCCTCCGGCAGCAGCGATTTAAAGATAACGTGCCACAGATTACCGCCCATCGACAGAATGGCTTCAATGCGCCCGTAATCCACTTCATCCAGCGCGTTTTCGGTCAGCCGCGCAAAAAACGGAAAAGCGCCGATAGTAATCGGCACGACGGCGGCGGTGCTGCCCAAGGTCGTGCCGATGATAAGCCGCGTAAAGGGGATTAACGCGATCAGCAGCACGATAAACGGCAGCGATCGGCCAAAATTGATAATCGCCCCCAGCAGCGCATTCAGTTTCGGCATCGGCGCCAGGCCGTTGCGCCGGGAGACAAACAGTAACACGCCGACCGGCAGGCCGATTAAGATGGTAAACAGCGCCGCCAGCCCCACCATATAGAGGGTTTCAAGGCTGCCTTCCCATAATAAGGGCCATAAATCTTCCCAGCTCATGCGACTACGCATAAAGGCCTCCCGTGAAAGCCGTGGCGGGCAAGGAAATCTTGCTCCGCCTGCGGATTATGCAGTAACGACTGACGTAATCTGGACCACGGCGCCACCAGCAGATCGGCGATTTTCCCGCTCTCGATGACTTCGCCATGCTCCAGCAGCGCCGCGTGATCGCACAGCGTTTTGACGACTTCCAGCTCATGGGTAATAAGCACGATAGTCAGATTGAGCCGCTGATTGATATCGGCCAGTAACGCCAGCACCGAGGCGGTGGTTTCCGGATCGAGGGCGCTGGTTGCTTCATCGCATAGCAGCACATCCGGGCCGGCCGCCAGCGCGCGGGCGATGCCGACGCGCTGCTTTTGACCGCCGGAAAGCTGGGATGGAAAGGCGGTTGCTTTATCCGCCAGTCCAACCAACTCCAGCAACTCGAGCACGCGTTCGCGGCGCGCACGTTTGTCGACACCGGCGATTTCCAGCGGTACCGCGACGTTGTCAGCCACGTTGCGGGCATGCAGCAGGTTGAAGTGCTGGAAGATCATTCCGGTGCGCAGACGGTGCTGACGTAAACCGGCTTTGTCTAACTGAGTGATATCCTGCCCGTTCACCACAATCCGGCCCGTAGAGGGCCGTTCGAGTAAATTGAGACAGCGGATCAGCGTGCTTTTGCCTGCGCCGCTGCGCCCGAGAATGCCATAAATCGCGCCTTTCGGGATCTGCAGCGACACGTCGTTCAACGCCGGTCGGCCTGTTCCGGCATAGGTTTTACTCAGCCCGACGACCTCAATCATGATTGCGGCGCTACCGGGATAACCGAGCCGTTATAGTTTTTGCGAATAAACTCGGCAACCTGCGGCGAGGTGAGATCTTTGGCCAGCGCTTTAATACGTGGGTCATTAGCCAACTGCGGCGTCGTCACCAGGATATTGGCGTAGGGGTTGTTGTTCGCGCTCTCCAGTCCTAACGCATCTTTCGCCGGTACCAGTCCTGCCTCCAGCGCGTAGTTGCCGTTAATAACCGCTAAATCGACATCGTCTAATGAACGCGGGATCTGCGGTGATTCAATTTCGAGGATCTTCAGATGTTTGGGGTTTTCCACGATGTCTTTCGGGGTGGCTAACGTGGTCGCCGGGTTGGTGAATTTAGCGCCGAGTTTGATTAATCCCTGGCTTTGCAGCAGGAACAAGGCGCGACTGAGATTGGTGGTGTTGTTCGGCACCGCGACGGTCCCGTTTTCCAGAACGGAATTAAAGTCTTTGTGCTTACGGGAATAAATACCCAGCGGTTCAATATGCACTGTGGCAGCGACGGCAAAAGTCTTACCCAGCGCTTTTTCCTGGTCCTTCAAATAGGGAACGTGCTGGAAGTAGTTGGCATCAACATCGCCATTCGCCAGCAGTTCGTTGGCGTTGACGCCGCTGGTGAGTTCGACCACTTTGATATCGAGGCTGGGATCGATTTTTTTGATGTAATTGAGGATCTCAGCGTGCGGCACCGGGTCAGCGGCAACGCGCAGCGTGGCAGCCTGGGCGGATGTCCATGCCAGAGAAAGAGATAAAGCGACCCCTGCCAGTTTGAATGCGGCATATTTCATGTTGTTATCCTTATTAAATTAAACGATCAGTTGCTCAGTACGTTCGCGAAAAACATCCTGGAAATAACGTTCGGCGACGTCCGGGTGGGAACGCAGCCGCCCTTTGAGGTAATTCCAGCCAACATCCCGCAGCAGCGGATTTTGCGGATCGCTATCCGGGCCGAGCGCTTCCTGCGCCAGATGGGCGGGCAGGCGGTACACCGGCACCACGGCATCGAGCTGCGCGCCAAGAAAGAAGGCGATAGAGAGACGTTCCTGTTCTGCCGGCGGCGAGACCACGCGATGAACGGTGGCGCGCAGATAACCATTAGTCGCCAGCTCAAGCAGCTCGCCGATATTTACCACAAAGCTTCCCGCCAGCGGCGTGGCATCGATCCAGCGGTCCGGCGCGACTTCCACCTGCAGTCCTTTCTGCTCGTCCTGTAACAGGAAGCTTAAGAATCCGGAATCTTTATGCGCGCCGACGCCCTGGTCGCTTTTCGTTTCACGCTGTCCGGGGTAACGAATCAGTTTGATATGTTCATTCGGCTTATCGCCATACAGCGCGTCAAAGGCGTCGGCAGGCAACTGTAGCGCTTCGGCAAACGCGCGCAGCAAGGTCATCCCGACGCCGGTCATCGCCTGCTGCCAGCCCAGCAGAGTGGGTTTCAGCGACGGTAGCGCGGCGGGCCATAAATTCGGTCCCTGCAGGCGCTGCCAACGTGGCGCGTTTTCGGCGAGAGTTAAAGCCGGGCGTTCAGCGCCGATATCAAACTGTTCGCGCCAGTCCGGCTGGCCGCGAGTGAGCTCGGAAGCCGCGCGGTTATAGCCGCGAAAATGGGGGGAGTGAATCATCGCCACCTGCTGCTTTTCGCTATCATCAAGGGCAAAAAAGCGTCGCGCCTGGCGTTGAACTTCAGTTTGCAATCCGGCGTCCACGCCGTGATTAATAAGATAAAAGAAACCAATATCGCGAGCGGCCTGGCGGAGGTCGGCAAGAAAACCGGCCTTTTCAGCAGGATTGGTATAGCGGGCCAGATCGAGAATCGGCAAAGTCGTGGCGTTCATTGTGTTCTCCGAAAACGGGGTACGGGTCATTGGCTATTGAGTGATTCTGGGTTCGGCAACAACAACGGCGCATGATGATTTCCTCTGTCGGGTAGATGCGCTCAGCTTGCCTTAGCGCAATTTTTTCGACCAATAACGTTCTTTTCTAATTTATGACCGCGGTGGGTTCAGTGCTTTTGCGAAAAACGGATAAGGAGAGAGGAAACGCGTGGACGTGATGTAAAAAAGTAGCGGGATGTTGCATGATGCCGCCGCGGTCCGTATGGTGAGCGAAATTTTTCATGCAGGAAAGACAATGCACACGTCAAAAGATCCGCTTCACGGCGTGACGCTCGAAGCGTTACTCACTGACCTTGTGGCCAGATATGGCTGGGATGAACTGGCCAGACACATCAAAATCAACTGTTTCAAAAGCGATCCGAGCATTAACTCGAGCCTGAAATTTCTGCGCCGCACGCCGTGGGCGCGTAAAGAAGTCGAAAACTTTTATCTCGATACGCTGGAAGGGCTTATCGACAAATCTACTGCCTCTGCCGACGCTGGCCCGTGGGCCAACTGGCAAAAGAAGTAACGCTTATCAGGTTACCGCTTGTTCATTGACACCATTGCGCAGCGCTCCCGGCGCTTTGCCGGTAATGCGTTTAAAAGCGCGGCTAAACGCGGCGAGCGAGTTGTAGCCGAGGCGGAAGGCGACTTTTTCCAGCGCTTCGCCTTCATGGCTGATGTACTGCACCGCCAGGCGCATGCGTAATTCCGTCAGGTAGCGGGCCGGCGTGGTACCGGTGGCGGTGAGAAAACGTTCGGCGAATACCGAACGCGACAGGCCGGATTCGCGGGCTAAGTCTTCTACCTTCCAGTTGACGCCGGGCTGCTGATGCATAGCGTATATCGCGCGCGATAGCTTCGGGTCGCGCAGTACCTGTACCCAGCCGGTGGCGTTACCGCAGCCGCATTCCACCCAGGCGCGGACGATCAGCGCCGCGACGACGTCGGCGAGACGTGCCAGAATGCCGGCATAGCCCACCTGACGCGTCAGGGATTCACGCTCCATTGCCGCCAGCAGCGGCTGGATTTCCGGACGGGCGTTTAACAGGCTACTGACCAGCATCACCTCCGGCATGGCCCGAACCAGCGGCTGCATTCCGCCTAATTCAAAATCCATACAGGCGCTGAAGATAACCGCATTTTCTTCGGTATTAACGCAGCCCGCGTTTTTGACGCAGGAAACCGTCCCGCAGACCGGTTTGCTGTCGAGTTCCATCACGTTAACCCGCGCGGCTTTGCTATCTGAGAGCAGAGCATGCGCATCGCTATTGGGAATAAACACCGCATCACCGCTCTCGAGCGAGAACTGTTTGCCGTTGCTCATTTGTAGCAGCAGCGGGCCGCGGCTGACGAAATGAAACTGCGCTTTGCCAGGAACCGAATTAAACTCCACGCCAAAAGGACGAGAGGTTTCAATCCGTCGGTATTTCACTCCCGACAGCCGCATGCCCTGTAACAGCTCGCTGGTCAGATCTAACGTTTGCAGGCTCATCTTTTTTTCCGGACGAATAATCAATAATTGCAGAGTATGTATCATATATCGTCTTAACGGAAGCCACTAAGCTTGGCGAATGTTAATGATTCTGGAGAGATGTATATGAGTTCTTGCATTGTCGCTGAAGAGAGCGCGATTAACGCCCGTCCGGCGTGGCGCGCCGTGTATGCGCTGGCGCTGGGGGTCTTCGGCCTGATCGTCGCTGAATTTCTACCGGCCAGTTTACTGACGCCAATGGCCAGCAGCCTGGGCGTGAGTGAGGGGATGGCCGGACAGGCGGTGACCGCCACGGCGTTAATCGCTCTGGTGACGGGGTTGTTGATTACCTCTGCAACCCGCAATATCGACCGGCGTTGGGTGCTGATGTTCTTTTCCGTATTGCAAATCATCTCCAGTCTGATCGTAGCCTTTGCCGGTTCACTGGAGTTCCTGCTGCTGGGACGCCTGCTGCTTGGCATCGCTATCGGCGGCTTCTGGGCGATGTCGACGGCGACGGCGATGCGGCTGGTACCGGCGGCGATGGTGCCGAAAGCGCTGGCGATTATCTTCTCGGCGGTGTCGATTGCCACCGTAGTGGCGGCGCCGTTGGGTAGCTATCTGGGCGCGCTCATTGGCTGGCGTAACGTCTTTATCATCTGCGCCGTACCGAGCCTGGTCGCGCTACTGTGGCAGCTATGGGTACTGCCGTCGATGCGCCCGGAAAGTGCTGGCAGCTTTAGTACGCTCTTTAAGGTACTGCGGCGGCCGGGAATGGTTGGCGGTCTGCTGGCTTCGATTTTGATTTTTGGCGGCCACTTCGCTTTCTTTACCTATCTGCGGCCATTTCTCGAAACCGTGGCGCTGGCAAGCGTAGAAGGGGTATCGTTGATATTGCTGGGGTTCGGCGTGGCCAACTTTATTGGCACCTCGCTTGCCGGGCATCTGCTGGCGCGCAGTTTGCGGATGACGCTGGCGCTGGTTCCACTGGCGATGAGCGTGCTGGCGCTGATGATGGTGCTGTATGGTCATATTGCGCTACTCGATGGTCTGTTGGTCGCCCTGTGGGGATTTGCATTCGGCCTGGTGCCGGTGGCCTGGTCAACCTGGCTTGCCACCACGGTACCGGATGAAGCGGAAAGCGCAGGGGGATTATTAGTCGCGGCGATCCAACTGGCCATTAGCGCCGGGGCTGCCGGCGGTGGGGCAATATTTGATATCAGCGGCGCCAGCGGCGTATTTACCGGCAGCGGGCTGTTATTATTAAGTGCCATGCTGATTGTCTTTATTGGCGTCAGGGTGACGCCGCCGGTCAGTAACAATTAATGATTAAACGCGCCGACTGGCGCGTTTATTTTTCTTCAGGCGCAGCGAGTACTCATTTTATTATTATAAAACGAGCGTGTAATTGATGAGTTGAAAACTATGTATGCTTTCCCGCATGAATGCGGTTGCTGGCCTCAGCGTTTTGTCAGGTGGCTTCCATCACAGATTGGGCGCTATGTTATTAATTATTCTGTTAAATAGCATCTGTCAGTTGGTCAACGATAACTTTACCGCTGTTATCAAACTGGGTAATACGAAAATTAACGTTCCACGAGCGACGAGTATTAAATTTATCAAACAGGGAGACGCGGCCTTTTTTCTTACCCTCTTTATTGAGGATCACCCACTCAGTCACTTCGGTATACTGCTGGCTAGGTTGATGACCGCTTTGTTGTTCAACTAATTGGTCTTCAGAATCCAGTTTTAAATAATCGCGTAACATTTTGCACCTCTTTGTTAATGTTTTTTTAACGTTACTCCTTTTTTTGATTCTTTCAATCTGAGTTTTTAATCGATGTGTGTGACTATTAGTCGGCGATCTAGCTGGTATATTTTTGCTAATCACTCTGCTGAATATCAGTTCATTGTGACCATCCTGCACCAGACCAATCTAAGGACGCGAAGCGATGGATGCCTCATCCAGCGGAAAGGGCCCGTTGGATTTGGCATCGATTACCCGGTTTTTGGGATTGAGGTTATTCATCGTGCTGATGGATATTACAGCACCGCTACGTACTTAATACCGTTATTGTTCTGTTTTAGCCTTTCCAGCGCCTGCGGGATCTCGTCGAAGCTGACGCTTTCTATCGGCGGCATCACCAGTTCGCCGCGGCCGATCTGCTGCAGCATGCTTTCCCCGGCCTGACGTAATCGACTCCACTGTCTCTGGGTACCGTAAGGATGGATTGCCGCCAGCGCAACCTCATGTAAAGAGATACTGGTAGTAAACGCCGGTAGCGGCGCGTGCTCGAGCCGGTCCTGTATACAGACCAGATGGCCGTAGTAGCCGAGCAACCCGGCAAGCGAAAGGGCATTTTGCTGGTTTACGGTATCGAAAGCGGCGTACAGCGATTTACCCGCCAGCGCGCGTTTTAACTCCTGCGGCCACGAGGTATGGTGATAATCAAAGGCCTGAATCACCCCGCGAGCCAACAGTTTCGCGTGATGCGTGGCGCTGGCCGTGACGTAGACGTTAGCGCCGCTCTCAATCAGTAACTGGCTTAAGAAACTGCCGGCAGCGCCGCCGGCGCCGCTGACCAGTACATTCTCGCCAGCCGGAAGGGGGATCTTTTGCGCTGCCTGCCACGCCGTCAGACCGGGGCACGGCAGCGCCGCAGCGGTGAGGTCGCTGATGTGGTCGGGAACCGCAATCACCGCCTGGGCGCTGACTAACGTATGGCGGGCAAAGCTACCGTCAAAACGCAGGTCGGTGTGATACATCACACGCGTGCCGGGACGAAGGTGGCGGGCATTGCGGCCAACGGCGGTAATCACCCCCATACCGTCGACGCCGGGGATCTGATCCTCCTGCCAGGCGTCGGAGAGACCGGCCATCAGCTTCCAGTCGACCGGATTAAGGCCAATGGCGCGGTTCTCGATCAGCACCTGATCGTCAGCGGGTGTGACTAACGTTTTCTCATGGCGTTCGAGCAGAAGCGGGGAGGCGTGCTTTTTCCACAGCCAGGCGTCGGTTTTTATCATTGTTTCTTCCTCTGGTGTTGGTGAGCTATCCATTTAAACAAAATCAGAACTCAAGATAATTCCATAAATAGCAATTATCTATTGCGATTAGTGCTGTTTATTGCAATAGCATTCCATGAAACACTTTGCTCATATTTTCAACGTGATACCGCCCGGCGGTTGACGGAGTGACCTATGAGCATCGAAAAATTAACCCAGCAGCCGCTAACGATTGGCGTTGAACTGCCGCTGGACAATGACTGGTCAACAAGCGGACAGCTAAAACGGCAGCGCGACGGGCGACCGTTTGGCGTGCCGGATATGAGCGAGCACGCGGAGCGCATTAAACTGGCGGATACGCTCGGTTTTCGCGCCGCCTGGATCCGCGATGTTCCGCTGTACGATCCGCAGTTTGGCGACGCGGCTAACGTCTTTGAAGCCTTTACCTACCTCGGCTATTTATCGAGCCTGACGCAAAATATTTTACTGGGCACGGCGGCGGTTGTGTTGCCGCTACGTCAGCCATGGCTGGTACGTAAAGCCGCCGCCACGGTGCAGGCGCTCAGCGGCGACCGGCTGCTATTGGGCATCGCCAGCGGCGACAGGCCGGTCGAATACCCGCTATTTGGTGAAGACTACGCCAGCCGTGGCGAGCGTTTCCGTCACGGCGTGAGCGTGCTGAAGGGGGAGACCGATCGTCAACTGGAGCCGGGCCTGCAGTTATTGCCAGCTAAACCGACTCCGCCGCTGCTGGTTGCTGGTTTGGCGCAACAAACGGCGCAATGGGTAGGCAGTAACATGGATGGCTGGCTCGCCTATCCAGGTCAGCCTGACGAGCACGTTAGCCGCGTCAGGCTATGGCGCCGGGTAGCGGGCGAGAAACCCTATATCAGCTTCATCCATCTGGATCTGCAAGATGACCCCAATGCGCCGATTCAGCGCCATCGTTTCGGCATCAGCAGCGGCCGCTATGGTCTCATTCAGGAATTGAATGCGATGCGCGATGCCGGCGTGAACCATATCGGCCTGCATTTCCGCCGTAACCAGCGTCCGCTGGCCGAGACGATGCAGGAGATTGGCGAACTGGTGCTGCCGGCATTCCATCATTAAAGTACGCCGTCACCGCCGTCAGAACACCAGACCTGGCCGGAGGCATACGAGCAGGCATCAGAGGCGAGGGTGACATACAGCGGGGCGATCTCAACGGGTTGCCCTGGCCGCCCCAGCGGCGTATCGCCGCCGAAGTTTTGCACTTTTTCTGCCGGCTGTCCGCCGCTTGACTGCAGCACTGTCCAGTACGGGCCGGGAGCGACTGCATTGACCCGGATCCCACGCGGCCCTAACTGCTTGGCCAGCGATTTGGTGAATGCCACCAGGCAGGCTTTGGTCTGGGCGTAATCCAGCAGAATTGGGCTCGGTTTAAAAGCCTGGACCGAAGAGGTGTTGATAATCACGCTTTGGGCTTTGAGGTGCGGTAGCGCGGCTTTGGTTATCCAGAACGGCGCATAGACGTTGGTTTTGAAAGTAGCATCGAAATCGGCGGTGGTGAGTTGCTCAATTTTTTCACAGTATTGCTGACGTCCTGCATTATTCACAACAATATCCAAACCGCCAAGACCGCTTACCGCTTTTTCCACCAGCGTTTCACAGAAGGATTCCACGCGAATATCGCCCGGTATCGCCACCGCGGTACGGCCTTCCGCTTTGATAAGCGCGATAACGGCGTCCGCATCGCTCTGTTCTTCCGGCAGATAGTTAATGGCAACATCCGCGCCCTCGCGGGCAAAGGCGATGGCCACGGCGCGACCAATCCCGGAATCTCCGCCGGTAATCAGCGCTTTCTTACCCTGTAGCCGTCCTGAACCGCTATAGCTTACTTCACCATGATCCGGTGTGGGTTCCATTTCGGCGGCCAGGCCGGGAGGCGTTTGCGGTTGATCGGGGAAAGGGGGTTGTGGCCAATGGTTGGTACGCAGTTTGTCATTATCCATAGCAATCTCCTTCACAGAAAAGAGTAATGATAGAAGACATGCGGAAGTTTTTAAAAATACAGCTGGAGTCTAAATAGATATATTCCCGGTTTTTACGAGGCAACTGTTTGATATAAGAGGTTTTGCAAACTGATTTCTTTGCTGTGGTTTTTAGGATTATTCAATGATGAAATGTTTCGAATTATAATCTTTAACATTTTTTACATTACACTTTTTATCTCGACGGGATAGTTTTTTATTTATCCTGCGGTTGCGTTTATTTCTCTCATAAAATATCACCTTATGCCGCTAAGTTGTTATTTTGCGGCTTCGCCATTTATTGCTTAATTAATTTTGTGGTGGCTTTTAATTAATTATTAGTGAATTGCTTTTTTTAGTGAATACGCCAGGCTTAGTTTTCGACGGCGATGATTTAGACCGATAAATCATCATTAACTAACCGAGCTAAAAGGTAACCATTATGGCAGAACATAGAGGCGGTTCAGGTAATTTCGCAGAAGACCGGGATAAAGCATCTGAGGCCGGACGTAAAGGCGGTCAGCACAGCGGCGGGAATTTTAAAAATGACCCGGAACGTGCATCCGAAGCCGGTAAAAAAGGCGGTAAAAACAGCCATGGCGGCGGCCGTAAATCCGGTGACAGTTAGTCAGTTGAAGTAAATTTGGTTGATAAGCAAACAACCATAGACAAAATACCCTGCGGGTCATTTGGCCCGCTTTTTTTAAAGGTGTGATTTATGAAAATTCAAACCATTGAAGATATTTTTACCCATTTATTATCGGATACCTATATCGCGGAAAAACAGTTAACCCGCGCTCTGGCTAAACTATCCCACGCCAGCGCATGTGAAGAGCTACAAACCGCATTCAGCGCTCACCTCGAGGAAACGCAGGGCCATATAGAACGTATCGATAAACTCCTCGAACAAAATGATCAAATTCGCCTGAAACGGATGAAGTGCGTGGCGATGGAAGGGCTTATCGAAGAGGCCAACGAAGTGATCGAAGCGACGGAAAAGAACGAGATCCGCGATGCTGCGCTGATAGCCGCCGCGCAGAAAGTTGAACACTATGAAATTGCGGCCTACGGTACGCTGTGTACGCTGGCAGAGCAGCTCGGCTATAAAGCCGCGGTGAAACTGCTGGCGGAAACGCTGGAAGAAGAAAAAGACGCTGATATGAAATTAACGGACATCGCCGTTGGACACGTCAATCAGGATGCCCAACAGTCCGCTTAATCCTATCTAAGGCATCAGGCAAAAAAATGAGTCTTAGTCCGGTTGTAATAAAAAGGTGTCATCTCGTCGCGGCGATAATGTGGTTTGTACTGGCTATACCGTCGGTAATATGGAGGAAAGACAGTGTCCTGTGGGTCATCATTATTAGTATTTATGCAAATATTGTCGGCCACTTATCAGGGTATAGCGCAGCGCGAGCCGACCAGGCCGCAGAAGAAAATGAAGATAAGGCTGAAGAGTAATTATCTTTTTATAAAGAGGTTGTTATGACTGATATTGAAAACTATCACGATTGGTTGCGTGACGCGCACGCTATGGAAAAGCAGGCTGAATCAATGCTTGAATCAATGGTAAAACGAACCGACAGCTACCCGGAATTATGTACCCGCCTTGAGCAGCATCTTTTTGAAACCCGTCGGCAAATTACCGTGCTGGATGATATTATTGCGCGCAATAATATTTCCCGCTCGGTTCTTAAAGACTCAATGAGTAAAATCGCCGCGATGGGACAATCTATTGGTGGAATGTTTCCACAAGATGAAGTGGTGAAAGGGGTGATCAGCGGTTACGTTTTCGAGCAGTTTGAGGTCGCCTGTTATACCTCCTTATTAACCGCCGCGCAAAAGGTCAACGATCATGATTCGATTGCTGATTTAGAAAGTATTCTGGCGGAAGAAAGAGGCATGGCCGAATGGTTGCTGCATCATATACCCGATATTACGGAGCAATATATTATTCGCTCCGAAACGCCGGGTTTTGATGCCAAGCGTTAGCGGCAAAAGGTTTATAAATGATACGCCTCCTTGCCATCTTGTCACGAATTAACCAAAGCTCGCTGGCTCTAACGAGGGCGGAAAAGCAGATTATGTTAGAGATAAATTTCAGCGAGCACTGTCAGTGTCCGTCATTGACCCCGAGGCAGCAAATGATGGTAGATAAACTTGCCACACGTCCGGAGCCTGCGCAGAGAAAATAAGAGCTTATACCTCGGGTATGTTTCGGGCGCTCGTGATGTTCTGCTCATACGAGGAGGAATAATGCCTCGCCAACCGTGGTTTCAAAACGCTGTAATTTATCAGGTTGATACCTCGCTGTTTTATGATGCCAATGGTGATGGCTGTGGCGATCTGGCAGGGATAAGGCAAAAACTCTATTACTTACGTAGCCTTGGGGTGACGGTATTGTGGTTAACCCCCTTTTATCTGACCCCATTTCTCGATGACGGTTACGATGTGCAGGATCATCTGCAGCCCGATCCGCGTTTTGGGCAAATTAGCGACGTTATTCGACTGATTGATGACGCGCGCGAATTGGGGATACGCGTAATCATCGAGTTGGTTATCCAGCATACCTCTTCGCAACATCCCTGGTTTCAAGAGGCGCGTAAAAACAGGCATTCTCCTTTCCGGCCATATTATCTCTGGGCCGATTCGCCGCCCAAACAGGACGATCCGCCAATGTTTCCCGGTGTCGAAAAGAGCGTCTGGCGCTGGGATCAACAGGCGGGACAGTATTATCGCCACATGTTCTATCGCCACGAGCCGGATCTCAATCTGGTGCACCCTCCGGTGATAGACGAAATTGACAATATTGTGCGTTTTTGGCTACGCGTAGGGGTGAGCGGTTTTCGGCTTGACGCCGCCTCACACCTGGTTAAACAAGCCGGAAATGGCGACGAAGAGCAGGGGTACTGGATATTGGCCCATCTTCGGCAACTGGTTGAACAGACCAATCCTGAAGCCATTTTGCTCGGTGAAGTTGACGTGGCAGTGAACGATTATCGTCACTATTTCGGCCACAGCGATCGCCTGCAACTGGTGCTTAATTTCTGGTTGAACAAATTTTTTTACGTAAGCCTCGCCCGGCAGAGTGCGAAGCCGCTCGTTAGCGCGCTGCAAGCGATGATTAAGCCGCCGCCCGGTTGCTGTTTTGCTAACTGGCTACGTAATCACGATGAGCTCGACCTGGAGGGTATTGAGGACGCAGACCGGCAGTTTGTGCTGCGCTGTTTCGCCCCCGGGAAGTCGATGTCAGTCTATCAACGTGGCATTCGCCGCCGCCTGGCGCCGATGCTGGAGGGTAATATCCGTCGGCTGGCGCTTTGCCATGCGGTGTTACTGTCGCTGCCTGGCGTGCCTGTGATGCGCTATGGCGATGAAATCGGTATGGGCGAGGATCTGTCGCTGAAAGAGCGTTATGCCGTGAGGACGCCTATGCAGTGGTCAGCCGGGGTGAATGGGGGCTTTTCCACCGCCGCGGCGGAAAAATTACTCGTCAGGCCGGTTGCCAGCGGTTCATGGCGATATCAGCAGGTCAACGTCGAACTGGCGCTGCGCCAACGCCACTCGTTACTGCAGCAAGTGCGGCAGATGGTTCAACTGCGCGCCGAATACCATGAGCCGGGCACCACGCCCTTTGAGCTGGTATCCGGTTTGCCGCCATCGGTGTTAGCGCTGCGCTACCGCGGTCAATCTCGCGATCTGCTGATGCTGGCGAACTTCTGCGAACGCCCGGTAGAGGTACGATTGCCGCGTCAGGAGAAAGGTTACTGGTCCTGCCTGCTGGAGGACCGCCGTTATCGCGATCGCCTTACCGGCGGCAAGGTCTGTCGGTTACAGCTTGCCGATTATGGTTATCGCTGGTTTAGCCGCCAGCACGATTAACGGCGCTTTCGCGGGCGGCGTAGTAGTCCGCGTAATATCATCAGTCCAAATGCGATCCCAACACCGGATGCGACTTTACCAGGCAAATCGGCGCTGACGTTAAATGAGCGCTGGCGAGCGCCGGCGCTAAATGTCCCGCGGGTGCTGTGCTCGCCCCGCACGGCAGAGTAGAGATCGTCTGGCTTTTCGTTACGTTTCGCTTGCGCTGTCAACTGACCTTCCCAGGCTTTGTTAACCATCAGGCGGTCGAGTAGTGAAGGGAAGAAAAACTGGCCAACGATGGATTGAATGGTGCTTTTACCCACCCACAATTCGCGAACGGGGCGCTGAACGACGCTAAAAATCGCCTCTGCCGCCACCTCCGGCTGATAAACCGGGGGAACGGGCTGCATCTCTTTATCCATTTTATTCCTTGCCCAACCAAACTGTGTCGTATTCATTCCTGGCAGTTGCACCATGGTTAATTGGATCCGGCTGCGTTGATGCATCAGTTCGGTTCGCACTGCATCGGTAAATCCGCGAATCGCCGCCTTCGCGCCGCAATACGCCGATTGCAAAGGGATGGAACGCCAGGCAAGCGCGGAGCCCACCTGGATTATTATCCCGCGGTTTCTGGGGCTCATAACCTCCAGCGCGGCGCGTGTGCCGTTGACATAACCCAGATAGGTCACCTCCGTCACGCGGCGAAATTCCTCATCACTCATCAGATGGAAGGGCGCTAACACCGTGGTCATAGCATTATTAATCCACACTTCAATGGCGCCGAGCTGGGTTTCGATTTCCGCCGCGGCTTGCCGCAGCGAGCGGGCGTCAGCGACATCAGCGCTGATAACCTGCGTCCGCACGCCGAACCGGCGGCATGCGTGTTCGGCCTCCTGTAACCCACTTTCGTCGCGCGCAATAATCGCCACGTCATAGCCGGCTTTCGCAAAGCGTAGTGCCGTCGCTTTACCGGCGCCCGCACTACCGCCGGTGATAACCATTACCGCCATAGTCGCCTCAATTGATCTGAACACGGCATTTAGCCATCGTGTTTTGGTTACTGAGTACTTGAGTATTATTGATTCATTGCTGGCCGGTGGTCGGAAATATCTGAGAGTACTTATTATGGCTAACAAGCGACATTATTTATTATGGCAATGGATAAATTTCGTGGTAACGCTACCTTTATAATTCAATGCCGCAAGGTTGGAGGGGGTATGTATATTAATTATGTTACTGAAAAAGAAGAAGACGACCCGACACGGGCACCTGAGTCGGGCGATAAACAACCGGAACGTGATAAGTAACGTCTCACGTTTCGGTCGGAATAATTGAAATCTGGCCGTTACGTTCGAGGATCGCAAATTTAATCTTCTCAAGTTGATATATACCATGGTGCTGTCGCGCGGCGAGCAATATGTCATCCACAGAGATATTGACCATTTTCATTTTATCGTCAGCGACAACGCCATTTTCTACGACGATCGTCGGCGAACCATCAAGATAATTCTCAGCCTGCGAAAAGCGTTTCTTAATATAGCCAAATAAAATATCTACGCTGACCAGCGTGACAATCGTCAGCATTGAGCCGGTAACAGAATAGTCGGTACTGAGCATGGCCTGCTGGGTGGCCTCACTGATAATTAGCAGTAAAATCAGATCAAAACTGGTGAGTTGCATAAGCGTTCTTCTGCCAGCAACTTTAAAAATAATCAATAAGATAAGATAGATCGCGACAGCTCTGAGCACCATTTCCATCGTTGTGGCTCCTACGGAAAGACAAATTGGTTAAAGGTGACGGCGGGTTGCTGATTCGCCTGCAGTGTCGTGGAAAGGTTGCCGAAAGTTTTTGGCGTGATGGATAACCACACTGAAAGCGGCGCGCCACGGCTATTTTCATTGTAAACCAGGATCAGATGACCGTTAGCGCTGTACATTTTATCGGGCTGCGGTCGAATATCGCCAATTTGGTAATGGCTTAATAGCGTGGGTGAAAAATCCACTGAGGTATGAGCGAGGCTACTGTTTTTCACCTGAATATTGACTTCGGTTTCGCTCATTAGTCTGGCAAAACGGTCATAGTCTACCGTTAACGATGAAGCGGAATTCTCATGATGGGCGGAACTCAGGATGCCAGATGAAAATAAACCGCATAATGCAGCAATGATAATAATGGCGAGAAAAACCACCCCGTAGCGCCGGAAGTTATACTCGAAGCGTAGCGCCTGTAGATTCTCGTTTATCTCTGGCGGATCCTGTTGATTATTGTCCATTATTTGGGCTCCAGCATGATGTTTATATTTAACGCAGCGATAGCGACGTTGTTATTTTAGCTGATATCAGAATTATTGACGTTGTTAAAATCGCTATCAGCGGCCAGACTTTAATAACAGTCTGCTGACATGAAAGGTGAAATAATGAGGAAAAAGCTAATCGCGACACTCTGTTTGTTACTCACCGCTGGCGTCTGGGCTGAAGAAAAGGGCGGTTTTGAAAACGATGCCGCGCCGCCGCCACCGCACCAGCTGGACGGCGGCTATCGCGGTATGGAGGATGGCCGGATTATGACCATTGAGCAGGCGAAAACCATGCACGACGGCGCGACTATTTCCCTGCGCGGCAATGTGATTAAGCATGAAGGCGACGACCGCTATCTGTTCCGTGATAAAACCGGCACCATTGCGGCCATTATTCCGGCAGCCGTTTTTGATGGTCAGGAAGTCAAGCCGGACAAACTGGTGAGCATTAACGGAAGCCTGGATAGCAAAATGACGCCGCCGCTGGTGCGGGTTGATAAGCTGCGCCAACAGGCGCCCAATTAACCGGAGAGCCAGACGATGAGCAGAGCGCATCACCATGAACTGGATAAACGCGGTAAACACCCGGCGCGCGAAGAGCCGGGTAAACACGGTGAGATCCCACGTAAACGGGATGATAGTGACGATCACAAAAGCGATCCCTATCATCCGACGGAAAACGCCAAAGCGGTATGTTTCTGCTGAGGCTAATGAAACCCCGCGCGGTGCGCGGGGTTAGCGTTTACTCACGTAGCGCGTTTCGCCAGTCAGCGATCAGGTCTTGCGGATCTTCAATGCCTACTGAGAGTCTAATCAACTGCGGCGTTATACCATTCGCCAGCCGCTGTTCCAGCGGAATGGAGGCGTGTGTCATGCTGAACGGCTGGCTCACCAGGCTTTCCACGCCCCCCAGGCTTTCCGCCAGGGTAAATAACCGTAGTTTTTTGATGATGCGCCCGGCGTAGTCATCATCTCCTTTGACCACAACGGAAATCATACCGCCTGGCAGGGCCATCTGTCGGCGAGCCAGATCGTGATGAGGATGGCTGGCGAGCCAGGGGAACCACACTTTCTCGACCTGCGGCTGCTGCTCCAGCCATTCCGCCAGCAGCAGAGCGTTGCTGCTATGACGTTCCACCCGTAGAGCCAGGGTGCGGATGCCGCGCAGGGTCAGGAAGCTGCTGAATGGGTCAAGTACGCCGCCGACGGCGTTTTGCAGATAGCCCAGCTTCTCCGCCAGCGCGGGGTTGTCGCCAACCACCGCCAGACCGGCAACCACGTCCGAGTGGCCGTTGAGATATTTGGTCGCCGAATGCACCACGATATCAAAGCCCAGTTCGATAGGGCGATGGATGATCGGTGAGGCGAAGGTATTATCGGTGACGCTGATAATGTTATGTCGACGGGCAATCGCGGCGATGGCGGTAAGGTCCGCCAGCTTTAATAACGGATTGGTCGGCGTTTCCACCCAAATCATCCGCGTATCAGGGCGGATTGCGGCTTCGATGCCTGGCAGATCGTCAGGTTTGACCCAGGTCACCTGCAGACCGGCGCTACGACGGCGAACATTTTCAATCAGTCGGTATGTGCCGCCATAAACATCATCTACCGCTACCAGGTGGCTGTCCTTATCCAGCAACTCCAGTACCGTGGAAATGGCCGCGAGGCCTGAAGCGAAAGCAAAACCCCGGCTACCGCTTTCCAGCTCAGCGATGGCCGTCTCCAGCGCGTGGCGGGTCGGATTACCGCTACGTGAATATTCGTAGCCGGTATGCTGGCCCGGCGCGGGCTGGGCAAAGGTGGAGGTGGCGTAAATCGGCGGCATCACCGCGCCATGCTGGTCGTTAAAAATGCCGCTATGGACGCTGAGCGTCTGTAAGTTTTTCATGTTCGTTCCTTATTGTTCCAGTCGGTTACGCCAGGTGGTCAGGACGTCGCTACGGGTAATCAGGCCGATAAACCGATCGTTATCGGTGACGACCACGACGTGTCCACGGTCGAAGATATTTTTAAGTGCGCTTTCCGGGGCGTGCTTATCCAGGGTTTCGACATGGCGGGTCATCGCCTCTCTGACCGGCAGCGCGAAACGCTGGCTGTCGCCCTGGACGTGGCTTATCAGATCCCATTCATCGACGATGCCTACCACGTGACCGTTTTCCAGCACCGGCAGCTGGGAGAAATCGTACAGGCGCATACGAGCAAGGACGGCAGCCAGCGTATCGTCGGGCGCGGCGGTGACGGTTGCGCCTTCGTCATGACGCAGGGCAATAAAATCGCTAAGATCGCCGCGCGTCGGACGGCTTAGCAGACCTTGCTGGCGCATCCAGTCATCGTTGAACATTTTCGACAGGTATTTGTTGCCGCTATCGCAGGCGAAAGTCACCACCCGTTTAGCGGTGGACTGCGCCCGGCAGTAACGCAGGGCTGCTGTCAGCAGGGTGCCCGTTGACGATCCGGCGAGGATACCTTCCACCTGCAGCAGTTGCCGGGCGGTGGCGAACGCTTCACGATCGGTCACCCGCCATGCTTTGCGTACTTTCTCCAGATGGGCGAGCGGGGGAATAAAATCTTCGCCGATCCCCTCCACCAGCCAGGAGCCGGTTTCACCGTATTGCCCGGTCTCTACCTGATCCGCCAGAATCGACCCCGCAGGATCGGCAAGAATAAATTCGGTTTTCGGCGAATGCTCCGCAAACCACGCCTGCAAACCGCCCAGGGTACCGCCTGAGCCGACACCGACCACCACGGCGTCAATATCGCCATCGAGCTGCTCAAACAGCTCCGGCGCGGTAGTGGTGGCATGAGCCAACGGGTTGGCTTCATTGTTGAACTGGTCAATATAAAACGCGCCTGGCGTTTCCTCCGCCAGACGGCGGGCGTAGTCCTGATAATAGGCGGGATGGCCTTTGTTGACGTCCGAGCGGGTTAACTGCACGGTGGCGCCCAGCGCGCGCAGATGGAAAATTTTCTCGCGGCTCATTTTGTCCGGTACCACCAGGATCAGTTTGTAGCCTTTCTGGGCGGCAATCAGCGCCAGCCCCAGCCCGGTATTACCGGCGGTGGCTTCAATGATGGTGCCGCCGGGGCGCAGTTTTCCCTGGCGCTCGGCTTCATTAATCATCGACAACGCCACGCGATCCTTTATCGAACCGCCGGGGTTTTGGTTTTCCAGTTTCAGGAACAGGCTGCACGGGCCGGTATCCAGTTTATGCAGCTGTAACAGCGGGGTATGACCAATCAGGTCGCTTACAGAGTGAAAGAGTGACATAACCATTTACCCATTCGTATCGAGATAGCTGAATGGTAGAACTGTAAAAACGGCATTTTAAAGAACATAAATCTGCCGTTTAGCGCAAAATGGAATATAAGATGCTTTTTAGCCATCCAGAAGGAAAGCAGGTTATCCGCCCGGGCGTATCGATTGCTGGAATAGCGGTTTTTTGCCTTGTTTTTAAGCAAATTAGCCGCTGTCTTTAACCTGTCTATGCGTTTTCCGGCAAAGCATTACTGAAAATTATCGATAGCTTGACTCTCCAGGCATAGCGATTATAAATAAATTGACTATGCCGATACGGCAAGGCTATGACCGTCACTGGATTACCACCTGGACCGATAAGGGAATACTGATGAAACTGTGGAATAAAACGCTGATTACCTCTGCATTGTGCCTGGCGTTGTTTGGCTGCGATGACTCATCGAAAGTCGACAATAAACTGGATCAGGCTAAAGATAACGCGGAACAAATTAAAGACGCGGCTGCCGATAAAGCGCGGGCCATTAAGCAAGAAGCAGATAAGCAGATCGACGACATCAAAACGCAGGCCAATAATGAAGCGGATAGCCTGAAAAACCAGGCCAGCAGTATTAAATCTGAAGCCGACAAGAAAGCCGACGCGATTGCCCAGGATGCGAAAAATAAAGCGGATGCGGTAAAACAGGATGCGCAGCAAAAAAGCGATGCGATCATGAAAGAGGCGGGAAAAATTAAAGATAACGCCATCGTTGAAGCCAACCAGCTTTCCGCCGATGCCGCCAATAAAACCAAAGAGATAAAAGAGAGTATCGCGCCGGAGCATGCGCCAGCTCAGCAGGCGCCGGCCGGCCAGCAGTAAGATACTGGACTGCTACCGCGGCGATACCATTCTCGCCGCGGTGTATTTTATCAGGAAATAAACAGACTCAGTAATAACACCATCAACAGACCCACCACCGAGTTGATAAGCTCCAGTAAGCCCCAGGTCTTAAAGGTATCGCGCATCGAGATACCAAACGTTTCCTTAAATAGCAGAAACCCGCCGTCATACATCAGAGTAATGGTATTGCTACCGCAGGCCACCGCCAGACACATCAGCGCCGGATTAAGGTGAAACGCGGTCACCATCGGCGAAACAATCCCGGCTGAAGTAATTGCCGCCACGGCGCCCTGGCCGGTAAGAATACGAATAATCGCCGTAATCAACCAGGCGATAATAAACGGCGACAGCGGGACGTGGCTCATCATCGTGACGATATGATCGCCGACGCCGGAATCGATAATAACCTGTTTGAGAATGCCGCCGGCGCTGATGACGAACAGAACGTTGGCAATTCTGGCGACCGAATCCGTTACGCAGTGGTTAACCTGAACGGCGTTCATACCGCGGCGGCAGCCGAGCAGCCAGATTGCGGCGCCGGTCGCCAGCAGCATGCTAATTTCCGCGCTGCCGAGAAACTGGAAGAATTTTGCCGCAGAAGAGGTCGCGCCAAACAGCGACTGAATCAGCGAAGACGCAATCATTAATATCGCGGGGATCAGCGGAATAGCAATGCTGACCGCAAACGACGGCAGCGCCTCGGCGGGTTTCTCCTCCTGCGGTTTAATCATGGCATTCAGCTTCATCTCGCGGATGCCCGGAAGCCAGGCGGGTAATAAAATCCCCGCACAGAACAGCGCCGGGATGATAACGATAATGCCGTAGAGATAAACCTGGACAATATCTGCCTGGAAGGCGCTGACTAATGCAACCGGCCCCGGCTGTGGCGGAAATAAACTATGGCCCATGGTGGCGCCGACGACCGTCGGTATAACCAGTTTCATCCACGGGATATTGGCTTTGCTGGCGATGTTGAGAACCAGCGGCATGGCAATCAAAAACGCCACTTCATAAAACATAGCGATGCCGAAGATGACGCCGATAAACATTAAGCCGACCGCCAGATAACGGGTGCCGCAACGCCTGATGACCGTATCGGCAATCTGCTGGCTGGCGCCGGATTCAGTCATAAATTTGCCAATGATAGCGCCGAATATAATGATCAGCGCCAGGTGTCCCATTATTCCGCCCAGTCCTTGCTGAACCATCGAGACGATTTTATCGAGGGGCACGCCCTCCATAATGGCGACAAACAGGCCGGCAATTAACAAGGCGAAAATATTGTGGACTTTGTATTTCAGATTCATGATGACCAGTAGCGCAATACCGACCACCACCCATAGCAGAGCCAGGGCTGGAGACATGACATCCTCCCAACAGAGATTTTATTATTTTCAGTGCCGGAGAACTCCGGCACCTGAGTGAAGAGCGGATCAGGCGTGCTGGTTTTCCAGCGCTTCCCATAATCCCAGCAGGTAAGTGGCGCCGAGCGCGCGATCGTACAGGCCGTATCCCGGGCGGCCGGTTTCTCCCCAGATAAAACGGCCATGATCGGGACGAATATAGCCGTCGAAGCCGTTGTCGTGCAGCGCCTGCATCACCCGGTACATATCGAGCGAACCGTAGCGGGTAGGGTGCGCCGATTCGTAGAAATCTTTATCTTTTATGATTTTAATATTTCTCACATGAGCGAAATGAATGCGCCCGCGCTGGCTGAATTCCGCGAGGATTTGATAAACATTATTTTGCGGCTCCTCGGCAATAGAGCCGGTACATAAGGTAATTCCGTTTGCCGGTGAATCCACCGCGCGACACAACCAGTCGAGGTCGTCGCGGTTTTTAATAATGCGCGGCAGACCAAAAATAGAATACGGCGGATCGTCAGGATGAATGGCCATTTTCACGCCGACCTCTTCGCAGACCGGGATAATTTTCTCCAGGAAATAGAGCAGATTTTCTCGCAGTTTGTCATCATCGACCGCCTTATAGCTGTCGAATAGCGTCTGTACCTGCGCTAAACGTTCTGGCTCCCAGCCCGGCAGGGCATAGCCGTTGGCGTTGCTGAGCACTTCCGAGACGACCTGTTCCAGCGTTTTATCGATGCCGGCTTTTTCAAAAGCCATCGTCAGCGACCCGTCCGCCAGCCGGTAGTTCATGTCGGTTTTCATCCAGTCAAAAACCGGCATAAAGTTGTAGCAGATGACCTTAACGCCAAAGGCGGCGAGGTTACGGATAGTTTGCTGATAGTTGGCGATATAGCGATCGCGCTCCGGTAACCCGATTTTAATCGCGTCGTGAATATTCACGCTTTCGATTACTTCCATCGTCAGACCGTTAGCGTGGGCCTGCTCGACTAACGCCTTAATTTTCTCCCGCGGCCAGACTTCGCCAACCGGAACGTCGTACAGCGCGCCGACCACACCTTCCACCCCCGGAACCTGACGGATCTGTTCAAGAGTGACTTTATCTTCGTCTGGCCCAAACCAGCGCATCGTCATTTGCATGAAAACTTTTCCTTACCGCGTTGTTTATAGTCTACTACCATACAAGTTGAATTAAGGATAACGACAATGCGTAGTGGAGGACATGATCGAACTCACAAAACCATACATCGGATGAATTGCACTCGCTGACGCAATAGTCATTACAAAATGCGTAAAATCGGGTAAAAAGGGCGGATAACGTGGCGGCATCAGGTAGAATTACTATGCTTAGAGACGAGGTCTCTTTTTTAAGTCGTTAATTTTGTTTGTATGGAGAGTGTATGGGTTTCTGGAGAATCGTATTTACTATCATCCTGCCGCCGCTGGGCGTACTGCTGGGTAAAGGTTTCGGCTGGGCATTCATTCTGAATATAATTCTGACCTTGCTGGGCTACATTCCTGGTCTCATCCACGCGTTCTGGGTGCAAACCCGCGATTAACCCTGCCGTAATCTAGCGGCGCTGATGCGCCGCTATCATTCGCTTCGTATAGTCTCAGCAATTAGCTTTTAACGTACCTTTCAGACCATGTGGCTCCGAGCGCAGATATTGCGGCGGCACGCTAACCTGGGCCCCCAGAGCAGCCGCAGCCTGCCACGGCCAGTGTGGGTTGTAGAGCGCAGCGCGGGCGATGGCAATCAGATCGGCGTCGCCGTTTACCAGGGCATCTTCAGCCTGCTGCGGTTCTGTGATTAACCCTACGCCAATGACCGGAACGTTGATCTGCTGGCGGATTTCATGGGCGAACGGTAATTGATAGCCAGGACCGACCTGAATCGCCTGCCGTGGCGACAATCCGCCGCTGGAAACGTGAATATAGTCGCAACCCAACGCTTCAAGCTGCTGACTAAAGACGATGGATTGCGCGGTATCCCAACCGCCGTCCACCCAGTCCGTCGCCGAAAGTCGCACGCCGACGGCGATATTTTCGCTGACTGCCTCCCGTATTGCCTGGAACACCTCCAGCGGGAAACGTAAGCGATTCTCCAGCGAACCGCCGTATTCATCTGTACGCTGGTTGCTCAACGGGGAGAGGAACTGATGCAGCAGATAGCCGTGCGCGGCATGCAGCTCTATCAGTTCAATACCCAGGCGTTCGGCGCGTCGCGCGCTATCAACAAAGGCTTGCTTAAGCCGCGCCAGATCGTCATGGCTCAGCGCTTTCGGCGCCCGGTCGCCGTCATGGAATGCCAGCGCGGATGGGGCGACGGTTTGCCATCCGCCGTTATCCAGCGCTAACTGACCGCCGCCAAGCCAGGGTGCAGCGGCGGAAGCTTTGCGCCCGGCATGTCCCAGCTGGATACCGATGCGGGTTGTTGAATAGGCGCGAACATCTTCCAGTACCCGGTACAGGGCGGCTTCGGTTTCATCGTCCCACAAGCCGACGTCCGCCGGGGAGATGCGGCCCGCAGGCTCGACGGCGCTGGCTTCGATAATTAATAAACCGGCGCCGGAAAAAGCCAGTTGTCCGAGATGAATGCGGTGCCAGGCGGTTGCTTTGCCATTATCCGCGGAGTACTGGCACATCGGGGCGATGACAATACGGTTTTCCAGCTCCAGTTTGCCAATTCGCGCAGGGCTAAATAGTTGACTCATAAGTACCTCGTAAGCGTTGTGCTGCCTGATGACCTTTAGTTGTAGCATGCCTGAATGGCGGCCTCTTTTCCGTTGTTGCGCTTAAGACGCTGTTCGTCGTTATTCGCATGCTGATGGATCACCACTCATCGCTGAACCACAGCTTGCGTCGGCGACCGCTGGCCTGCTGTGAAACCGCTCTCGCCATCGCGGCGCCGATTTCCGCGCTGGCGACGAGGCCCTGAACGAAAGGGCGGTCATGCATCAACCACGGCAGCGCGCCGAAGGCAATGCGTCCGCGAGCGCACGCCGGCGCCTGCAGGGTGTAATCGTCACCAATATCCGGGATTTCATCACCACAGGCGAGAAGCTGCTGGCGCAGCGTCGGGAAAGGGATGTCTTTACTCTTCAGCGCCTTTTGGCCTCTGGCGTCAATAAAGACGTCAAATTCGCTGCGTTGATTGTGATGGTGGATGACCGTTCGTTGTGGTTGAACTTCCAGTTGATAAACGGACCCCAGCGGCAGAATACTAATAAGCCCTGCCTCCCGTAACGCCAGCAGGCGGCGAATCGATTCCGACGGAATGGCCGCGTAATTATCGATAAATACCCGGGCGAGCCCTGTTTTAAAGCGTTCACGATCGCGTTCGTTAAGATGCGGCGCAATCATCTCAATCACTTCATGCAATCGCAGAATGGTATACCGCCACGGCACGGTATGCTGTTGCTGTTTGTTGCGTTCCACTTCCTGCAAATTGGCTTGCGCCCAGGCGAAGGGATCGTGGCGTTTTCTGTCGACAAACCAGGCGTCGCTGAATGTATCCGCGGTGAGCTGGCGTAAACCTATCTGCTTGCACCAGTGCGGCGCGGCGAGTTCCAGCTCTTTGACGATAAGTTGGAATACGCGATCCAGCAATCCCTCGCTCCCCTCGGCAATGGCCGCTTCCAGCGCCTGATGGGTGACTATCTCCAGCGGTTCATAGGGGATGGGGCAGTAGAAATCGGCCTCGGGCAGAATGCCGTTTCGCGACATCAGAGTAATGTGGAGTTTGTGGCTGGCGTCATGAAGCCGAAAATGGACGCTCTCATCCTCGTCAGTCGTAAAGTGGCCATGCTGAATGACGACGGCGACGGCGGCATCAATGCCGCTGAGTGACGTCCCCATGATACCGACCCGGCACGGGGCTATCTGCGCCTGCATCAAGCCGCTCCAGGGACTGGGATAATATTCGCGGGGGGAATCATCATCCTGCGGCCAAAGATGTCCGGTGGCGATAACGGCAAAATCCGCGCGTTCCGCTGTGGGCGCATGGTTAACCCACAGTTTGACGCCATCCTGTTCTGCCTGGATATCGGTCACCTCGCAGGACTCGCGCACGCTAACTTTGAACCCCGCTAACCTTGCTTTCTCTAACAGCGCGAGAAACCGATCGCGATAATAGTCGCCGAGGATCACACGCGGTAAAAACTGCCGCTCATGTAAGGCCTCACGCTCAATGCCATACCGGGTGAGCCAGTCTTCGCTCTGATTTTGTAGCCACGTCAGATAGGTAATATAGATGGGGGGGATTTCGATACTGGCGATATTCGCCAGCATTTGCGCTGAATTATGCTCATCGTTATAAGGCATGCCGACGCCAGCCTCTTCACCCTGCTCGTAGAGCACTATCTCCAGCGGCTCACCCCGTTCAACCAGGGAATGAAAGGTATATATCCCGGTCGGCCCGACGCCGACAATCGCCACTTTCTTCATCGTTATCCTTCCTTTGGTGCGGTTCCCGAACTGAAAGATAAGTGTGGTAGAGAAAATGACGAAAGGTGGAGTTATTTAGGCAAAGCGAGGAAAAGTGTGCGTTCCTGGGTGGTTGAGGCTTTGAATCCGTGGTGTAGATAGAATCGTTTCGCGCTATCGGTCAGAGCATGGACCATCAGGGCACGTACGCCAACATTTTCGGCAACGCGATAACTGCGTAAGAGCGCATCATGGAGTAGATCGCCCCCCAGCCCCTGTCCGTGAAAAGCGCAGTCGATCGCCAGGCGGGCGAGAATGATGACCGGGATAGGATCGGGCATATTGCGCCGCAGGCCGCCAGTGGCTTCCGTGTGATTAACGCTGCCGGTTGCTAACGAATAAAACCCCACCACCTGGTGGCTATCTTCCTTGCAGACCACAAAGGTTCTCGCGGCGCCCTGAGCCTGGTTTTTCAATCCTCGCTGTTTTAGCCATTGATCGAGAACCGTTTCTCCACAACAAAATTCCGCAATATGGTGGTGTGAAGATAGCGGCGTCGGCGCGCTTACTTTTCCCATTGCGGTTTTCTCGCCAGCAATTTATCGAGAGCGGGGTTAGCTTCAACCGGCGCATCCAGCATGTCGATAAATTCGGCGTATTGTTCATCGCTTAAGTTAAACACCCGACGGTCGAGAATGACGTTTTCTGCCGCCTGGCAGGCCATCTCAAGAATAAAGTCGGTCCGCGATTTATGCAGAATTTCAGCGGCCGCATCAATCAGCGCCCGCTGGGACTCCTTCGCCCGGATGTTGAGTTGGATATCTGATTTCATCTTCTTTTCCCGTATAGCAATTGGTATACAGCTCATTGTAGAACAGCTGTATATCAAATGCTATACATTCTGCCTGCGCGGGGTATCAGGGGACATATACTTAATTTGAAACAAATTAGCATGCTAATTAACTTGCAGCCATACGATTGTTGGGTGTATTTAACATATGGGTAACTTAAGAAACTTTACATTTACATATGCAGTTGGCCCTGCATGTTCTTTCGGCTAGCTGCTACATCTCCAGGCCGCTGTGCCAGGATAGGGATAACACGATGTTAGGCTGGACTTCACTACAGCGCAATGCCGCCATTGCCAGCTTCTTAAGCTGGACACTTGATGCCTTCGATTTTTTCCTCCTCGTCTTCTTACTGAGTGACATTGCCCAGACGTTTCACGTTGGGCTGGAAAAGGTCACGCTGGCGATATTACTGACGCTTGCCGTACGGCCTATCGGCGCGCTCATTTTTGGTCGGCTCGCCGAGAAATATGGCCGTAAGCCGATCCTGATGTTGAATATCATCTTCTTTTCGATATTCGAGCTGTTGTCCGCCGCGGCGCCGTCATTAACGATTTTTCTGGTTTTAAGAGTGTTGTATGGCGTGGCGATGGGCGGTATTTGGGGCGTGGCGTCGTCGCTGTCAATGGAAACCATTCCGGATCGTTCCCGGGGGCTGATGTCAGGAATTTTCCAGGCCGGTTATCCGTTTGGCTATCTGATTGCCGCCGTCGCTTATGGGCTGCTATTTGATTTACTCGGCTGGCGCGGGATGTTTGTTATCGGCGCTGCGCCTATTTTGCTGTTGCCGTTTATCTGGTTCTGCGTGCAGGAGTCACCGGTATGGCTGGCGTCACGGGCGAAAAAGGAGAGCACGGCGCTACTGCCGGTACTGAAAACGCACTGGAAATTGTGCTGTTATCTGGTGGTACTGATGGCGGCGTTCAACTTTTTTTCCCACGGTACCCAGGACCTGTATCCGGTATTTTTGAAAGTGCAGCACGGCTTTGATCCGAAAACGATCAGTATTATTGCGGTCACTTACAATATTGCGTCGATCATCGGCGGGGTGCTGTTCGGTTCGCTTTCCGAGAAGATTGGTCGTAAAAAGGCCATTATAACCGCCTCGCTGCTGGCGCTACCGGTTATCCCGCTGTGGGCATTCGCTAGCGGTTCACTGATGTTGGGAATCGGCGCATTCCTGATGCAGTTCATGGTTCAGGGCGCCTGGGGCGTGGTCCCGACCTATCTGAATGAACTGGTTCCAGCGAATACCCGGGCGGTGCTGCCGGGCTTTGTGTATCAATTGGGTAATCTTATTGCTTCGGTTAATGCGACTTTGCAGGCCACGATCGCGGAACATCATGGTCAGAACTATGGACTGGCGATGGCAATTGTTGCCGGTACGGTAGCGATCATTATCGCGATACTGACCTTCTTTGGTCAAGAAAGTCGGGCGAAGAAGATAAGCGGGGCGGTTGAGCAAAACGCCATGCAGCATGTGAGTCGGTAACCCGCTATGGCAAAGCGGGTAGCAATAGTCTACCCGCGCTTTGGATTAGCCCTGGTTAAGTTCGCCTTCGATAGATTTCAACCCGGCAATTGCGCAGGCTTCGTCAAAATTTCCCCCCGGCGCGCCGCCGACGCCAACCGCGCCAATGACCTGGTTGCCCATCTTAACCGGCACTCCGCCAGCTAATAGCAGAAAACCGGGTATATCGCGCAGGTTCGCGGCTCCGGCGTTGGACTGAGAACCTTTCATGACAGCGCTGGTGGCGTTTTTAGTGGTTAGCGCGGTGAATGCTTTCATACGGCTGGCTTCGACGGTGTGCGGGCCGGCATTATCCATTCTCTTCATCAATAGTGGCGTACCGGAACGGTCGACCAGAGTGACGGCGACGTTATAGCCATCTTTGACGCAGGCCTGAAGCGTGCTTTGCGCGATTTTATCCGCGAGCTCAAGTGACAAATTTTGCTGGCTGAGTACGCCCGTGGTGGCGCTGGCGGTAGTGACCAGGCTACCGAGCAGAATGGCGCTAAGAAGAATACGTTTCATAGTGATGCTCCGTCGTGTTGAGTGGCGATAGGCCAATACTAGGGCGCAGGGAGCATGGCGACTATTGCCGCGAATACCGAACGTACCAGGTATTTTTACTTAGAACCACTGGCGACATCAGCGTAAATCTTTAACAGTTTGGGCAGCGAGTTAACTTCAAGCTTGCTAAAAATATTGGCGCGATGCGCTTCGACGGTACGCGGCGATAGCGAGCATAAACGAGCGATTTCTTTACTGGAATATCCCTGAATCAGCTGCTGGAGCATTTCATGTTCGCGGGCGGTAAGTGTGGCGAGTTTTTCCTGCAGCGGCAGTAATATTTGTTGTCGTTCGAGATGCGCTTTTTGCTGCGCCATCGCTTCGCCGACTACTTCGAATAACAGGTCGGCATCAATGGGTTTGGTTAAAAATTCAAAGGCGCCATTTTTGAAGGCGCGACGGCATAAATCAATATTACCGTGCCCGGTCATAATAATAACCGGTAAGGTTAAACCTAGCTGGCGCCACTCATCGAGCAGCGTCAGCCCGGTTTTCCCCGGCATGCGGATGTCCAGCAGCATACAGCCGGTTAATTCAGCAAGATTCCCTGCCTGATGTTGAAAAGCATGTGCGCTATCAAAAGCCTGCGCCTGCCAGCCAACGGTTGAGAGCAGCAGACTCAATGAATCGCGGATTGCCGCATCGTCATCTATTAACCAGATATACTGTTCCATTACTTCTCCTCCGTGCGTAGCGGAAACCATAGCCGGAAGCAGGCGCCTTGTCCGGTGATATTGCTCGCTTCTATCGTGCCATTAAGACGCTGGACGAGAGTATCGGTGAGAGCCATGCCCAACCCAACGCCGTCGCTACGGGTGGTATAAAACGGCATAAATACCTGCTCCAGCGCTTCAGTCGATAACCCTGGTCCGCCATCAGTAATCGTTAAGGTAATACCGTCATTCACTCGCTCAGCTTGTAAATGAATCCATGCGCTACCGGGAGCATTTGCGCCTTGCGCCTGAATGGCATTGCTGGCGATATTATGCAGAATTTGCTCCACCCATAGCGGCGGCGCAGGAAGCGCGGGGAGGTCCGGCGGAAAATGGCTGGAGACGCGAACTTTCCCCGCGCCGATCTCGTTATCCAGTAATTCGCAAACGCGTAGCCACAGGGACGTAAGGTCCACCGGCTGATATTCGGCGCGCTTACTAGTGAGCTTGAGACGAAACTGGCTGAGCAGGGCGTCAATGCGTTTTATCTGCAACACTGAGGCCTCAAGTAGTTCGGGGATCCGCACGGGATCATTTTTTTTAATCAGGCGCACTGCCGCCTGGTTATAGCTCATGATGGCGGTCAACGGTTGATTAAGCTCATGTACGATGCCGGCGGCCAGTTCGCCCATGGTATTAAGACGAGTAAGTTCGCCATAGCGAGAGCGTAAATCGGCGATATCCCGTCGGCGTTTATTGGTTCGATACTGATTAACGAGATAGATAATCACCGCCCAGAACAGTGCCGGTGAAAGTATCAGCCACCACGGCAGTTGATGCCACTGCGGGTTATCGCCTGCGCTAATCCGCAGCGGCTGCGTCGGGCTGGCGACGGTTTTCTCCCAACGCCACCAGGTGTTGGCAGAGGCGGTACCTTCCTCAAGCAACGTGGTATCGTCCCAGAGAATGGCAAGATGTTTGAATGTCTTTTTCTCATTGAGACTGTTAAGTAGGGTGTTCAAATCAATCAGCAGGGAGATGCCCGGAAGATTCAGCCAGTAGCGTGCAGGGCTTTGCGCGACGATGGGGCGTCGCGGTTCAAGGGAATCGTAGCGGCGCCATTGCACGATTTGCGGCAGGATCTGCTGGACTTCGGCGGCATTTTGACCGGCCGGAAGCAGGGGGATGATGGCATCGTGCTGCGACACCTTTACCGTGATTTCTCGATACAGGATGCGGAAGTCGGCGGAGCGCGCGTCATATTGCTGTTGAAGAAACCAGGCGCCAAGCCCCGTCGAGCTTAACAACGTCAGCATGAGCCAGCAGAGGTTTTTTATCATATCGCATTTTGTGCATGATGTTTTAATTGCCAGCGCCAAACTCGATTATGTAAATAAAATGCTGAGGTTTTTACAAACATAGCGCTGTTAATGAGTTTGATGCTCCCAGCGCTAAACAATACACCAACCAAAGCACTTATAAGCAAACCGGCATGCCCGCCAAATATGAATACCGAAATGAATGCGTAAATGAGATTTCCCGCGGCGAGCGCGGCGGTCAGGAAAATCAGACCTAGATAGAACTTAAGCGCCGCCAGAAAACCCCGAGAGAACAGCGTCATCGACGGGAAGATCAGCAGACAATAGAGTAAACCTGTGGGGATGATACCAGCAAAAACAGCATGCGCGGGCCAGGAAAACCACTGAAAGATGGCTCCCCAAAGCGTTAGCTGCGGCATAGCAAAACTTATTACGCTTAACAGCGCGCTTAAAATAAAAGGCACGCCAGCCGTATGCAACCCGACAGGCGTTCCCATACGCTCCATCAAGTACATTTTCGCGGACTCTAACTGCTTAGGATCCTGCTCCTTTATCCTTTGCTCAACGATGGTGCCCAGTTTGAGACTGTCATTAATATATTTCATTATGCCGAGTGCTTTAACTATCTAAAATGAGAACGACTGTATAACGCCGATGACGTACTTACCGGATTGCGTCATATTTTGCGGGTGGCGTATTGTTCCGGTGAGCGCGCTCCCCGCGAAGGCTGAGGTATTAATAACCGCATTCGTTAATTCGCGCTGCAAAGAACGCTGTATTGCCTCAGACGGGAAACGCTTAGGGTAAAGCTGCGCCTGCATGGCCGCCTTAATTCCACCGTTAGAAATTCCTGGATTTTGGGCGCGGATGATTTCTTCTGTAATACGCTTACGCTCGGCCCGGCTCAGACTTTTGAGCCAGTTTATCGCCCCGGAGGAGGAACTGGCTTTCATTAATTTATATGTTGCAATGGTACTTTTTAAACCCGCACCAGCGCCAGCTAAAGAAACGATATCCAGGGCTGTTGAGGTTGCGGTATACCAGTCCTGGCTGTCAAGCCAGGCAATATCCTCCTCATGGCCGATACCGATAGCTAACAGACGTCCGCTACCGATAAAACACTGTAAACCGGTAGCCACACCACCTGCAGTGATCATTGCTGCCACCACGCCTGAGGCTCCGGCGGTGAGGGGGATGGCCGCGCCAGCTCCAAGCGCTAAAAAGACAGTGACCACGGCAGCGCCGCAGGCTATAGCCGTGGAGGTAATTTCATTAGCCAGTGACGGTGCTTGTAGCGTTTTGATCGTGGCTTTTGCGGCATTGTGCGGCGTCGAGGATGCAATTTTTGTCACGATAACATGGCTAACGCTACTTTGGTTTGGTGTGGCGATTCTACGTGAAGGGCGCACAAGCCAGCGATTCATTCCGTCGGAATAGATTATCCCGGCTTGAGAGAAATCACGGGAGCAGTCCAGTTGTGCGGCCAGCGCGGTAAAATCAAAATCACTACCAGAGGCTAGTCCCAGGCTACGAGCAAACCCATAGTCGGGCAGATTTGAAGAATGTGCAGGGAAGGTCATGAGCTGCTCGCTACGTGAATTGTGGAATTATAGAAAAATGAGGTTAGATGTTAAAAAAACCATAAACAACCAGGAATAGTCCGAAACAGACTAACTTTTGAACTCAATCAAGTATTTACCTGATATTGGAAGGGTACGCGTCGTACAGTACGGATGAGGGCTTGAGCAATATAATTTGGCGGTGATGAAAAATTGAAAACATCGCCTGCCAGCGATTTAGTATATCGCCGGCAGGAACGAAGTGGATGGTACAAAGTTGTGAAATAAACTGGTGAATTATTTATTCAGCAGTGCTTCATATTGCGCCTGAAATTGCGGCGCGTTCGTTGCCCCATCAAAGAGGGTGTAGGTGATATAACCTTTATTAAGCCAGCCGGAATCAGTATCGTTCTCAACGTTCTTTAACGATGCCGGGTTGATGATTTGTTTGGCGCGTCCATCAGGTAAAATATCATAACCAATCTGTGGGGTAGGGAACATCTCATTTTCGATATAGTGTACACCTTTAATTTTTGATTTTGGCAGCGGCGGATAGTTAATGCTTAAGCCCGATCCTTTAGGCACCAAAGGTGAACCAGGAACATGATTACGATTCAGGGTCTCAACAACCTCAACCACATAATCCACCGCATCAGGCCAATATTTATGTGTGCTTGGCCATTTATTCTTCATTTCAACTTCGGTAAAGATATACCCAATGCTGGCCGCAATCGCCGGGAAACCATAACGTACAGCCCTGGCTGCCGCACTAACCGTCCCTGAATTGACCTGGGCCATCCCGGTATTCGGGCCATCGTTGACGCCAGAGATAACCAGGTCCGGCTGATTATTAATGAGTAGTCCCCGTAAGCCGAAATCAACCGCATCAGCGGGCGTTCCCGGGAAGCAGTAGCGTTTATCAGCAGCTTTCTTTACATCAAAGATTTTACCCGTTTTGAAGGTAATGGCCGAACCGATGCCGCTCTGATTGGTAGCAGGAGCGACCATCCATACCTCAAAACCTTTTTGCGTGAGTTTTTCCTGAAGCGAAATACTGCCCGGAGATTCGCAACCATCGTCGTTTACAATCAAAATTTTAAGCGGGGCGGCGCTTACGGTGAAAGTGAATGCAGAGATCAGCGCTGCGGCAATACATGACTTGTTCATCGAAACTCCTGTTAATCCTAGGGTAGATACAATGCAAAAAAAAACCTAAGGCCGCTCCTGCAACGAGTACAGAAACGGCCTTAGGTTTTGCCTGAAAGAGTAACAATCCCAAGTGAATTTAAAATACGTACTGCAGATATTTACGTCCAGACGGAAATACGGTTGATATGAGGAGGATCACATTTACATAAATCATCGTTATAGATTAAGTGCAATTCAAAAGCATTAGTGATAGGGTCCGTAATAGCTGGATTGTTACTGTATCAACAGGCAAAACCTACGTTTTCTTCTCCACCTGCATGCCAGGGCGCTGAAGAGTACGTAGGTTTTTTTTTGGCTATAGAAAAGGATTCTTATAAAATGAAAAAATTATTTCTGGGGGCCTTAATGGCTGTTACCGCCGTTACCAGTCCACTGCTGATGGCGAAAAGTAACGATAAAAATGATCAGGAGGTCATCAATATTTATTTTGCGCGTCATGGGAAAACGCTGCTTAATTCGTTTGACCGCGTGCAAGGTTGGATTGATTCCCCGTTGACGAAGGATGGGGTGCAGGTTGCTCAATATTTAGGTGAGGGACTCAAAGGGATAAAATTTGATCGTTTTTATTCCAGTGATGCGGGACGGCAGCGCGAAACCATGGCAGTGATTCTTAAACAGGCTGGCGTAACGGATTATCATTTAACCGAAATGACAGGCCTGCGAGAGGCGTTTTTTGGCGGTTTTGAAGGCGGTTATAATGTCGATATGGCCAATGCAGGCGCACACGCACTAGGAATGTCGGACAGTAAAGCGCTTTTTAAGGCGATGAAAGCTGGCACACTTTCGGTAAGCGAAAGCCAGAACGCGCTGGCCAAATCCGATCCTAAACAGCTAGCGGAAAACTATGAGCAGGTAAAAGAACGGACACAAGCTGCGCTGGCAACTATTGTAGAAAATGCCCAAAAAGAGGGTGGTAAAAATATTCTGGCCATTTCTTCAGGTACCGCGATTCAGATAATGATTTCCGATCTGACGGACGACCCGGCCAAAAATCTGCCATTGTCGAATGCTGCGGTGGTGAAAATCACTTATCACGATGGTAAATACAGTGTGCCAGAAATTGGCACCATGAAATACGTTGAAGCAGGCAAGGTTTCACTAAACCATAAATAATCTGACAGTTTAGTTTTCCGCCATAAATATGCTATGGCGGATCTTTTCTCAGGAAATAAAAATGTTTAACAACATAACTGCCGCGTTAATAGCGTGCGGGCTGGTTACGCCTGTATGGGCCGCTACAGACGCTATTTTTGATGATCCTTTTTTTACTGACTCACAGCTCACTGTCTCTGCAAAGAATTATTGGAAATATCTTAAGGAGGAAAATGCCAACCCTAAACATGTACACAACGCCTGGGGGCAGGGATTTTCAGCAGAATATCAGTCTGGTTATTTAGCCGATATTATCGGCTTCGACGTATCGTATTATAGCGCGATAAAGTTGGGCGCCAGCGACTATTTCAACTCCCGCGGCGTGCTTTATAACAATGGGACTGGTAACAAAAAAAGCAATGCAGAAGGGTATTCAAAGTTTGGTCAACGTAACGTGAAGCTTAACTACACGCTTTCTGGTGCTCAGCTAAACGCGCGCTGGGGATGGCAGATGCTGAAAAATTATGGCGTTATTTCAACATCTAACAGGCTTTCGCCGACAACGTATTCCGGCGTAAGCAGTGCTTTAAGCTACGGTCCATTTACCATAAGAGGGGCATGGCTTGAAAATTCCATGGACAGAAACTCACCAGATAAAAAGCGATTTCAGACCAATACCGGTGAATATATTAGCCACCTGGCAAGCGGAGAAATTCTCTGGCGGGGAAAAAATTTTGATGCACAGTATGCTTATGGTGAGAGCAAAGGCTATCTGCAGCGGCACCTGCTGTTTACGCAGTTTCGACCTGATACGCAGCTAACGATAGGCACTCAGGTATACGGCACCCACGCCATGGAAAGTTACCGTGCAATGCCCGCGAGTAAACGGGATTTTGACAATAATGCCTGGCATTTTGCGTTGGACGCGACCTGGAAAGGTGAACGCTGGAATAGCAAAATGGGCATTGGCTACACCAATGCTAAAAAAGCAGATGAAGTCGGGTTTTATCCACGCCACATGAGCAAAAATTCTCGGGGAACATTTATTTCTATGGCCTACGCTGGCGACGATTACATGCGTGATGGGGAACTGGTGCTGGCGAACATCACCGAATATCGGTTAACGCCTGAATTAGCCGTAGGCCTGGCGGGAAACATCGGGCAATTTAACTATAAAGGGAATCACGTGCGCACCGGGGAAATCAATGCCTTTAGCCGTTGGGTTCCAACGCAGTCCATGTTTAAAAACTTCACTTTTTGGGCGATGTTCGGGCCGGGATGGTCATACAAGACGCAAGGAAAAACGCCAGTCCTTACGGATGGCCATTATACGCGTACAAACACGCTGTCTTCGGAAGTCATCATGGAATATCGATTTAAGGTGTTCTGATCGAGATGACATGGCGAGGACGAAGCCGCCCGGGAGCGATGGCGAACGATGAGTCGTGAAAACGCCATGTTGAGAATGATATTGTAGACGCGGACAACGACATAATGATGTTGTTGTTGTCCGCGATGTAATCTGACAGCCGGAGATGATTGTTGGAGAAAGAAAGCGACATGTCTGATTGCGGATATCATGAAGGCTGAATGGCGCTCGTCGCAGACAGAGCAACGATAGATGACCAGTTTGATTGGATAGCTACGAGAACGGAACAAGCACAGGCCAGCAAGAACCACAGTAATGCACAACGTTAAACGCCGTTATCCGTCACGCTCCATGATGTCAAAGCTAAGTTCAGATGTCCGGGGTAGGGCAAAGTTCAAATGTCCGCTCTTTGCATAGTGAGATTATATGCACTACAGGCATCAGCAACGATTAATTTCAGTTGTGTTCTTAATAGAACAAGCGGAATCGAAGATGTTGACACCATTTACAAGTATAGGTAACCTGCGCAACAGACATTTCGGTGTTACCGAAGTGCGTAAGCGTTAACGTCAACCAACGCACTATATACGAGCTTACATAGTTCCGTATCTGGCAGGTTGATTCAGTATGTCTGTTCATTCTTATAAAACTCCTCTTGTAAAAAATTCTCTGCGCTCATTGACCTTTGTCGGAGTGTTGCTAATAGCATCCAACTTAAGAGCTCCTATTACCGCACTTGGGCCAGTAATTCACGAAATCTCCGCTTCATTTTCCCTGTCAAACTCTGCATCGGGTTTACTTAACGCTTTGCCTTTGCTTATTTTTGGACTTGCTTCACCTTTCGCTCCTAGGCTCACCCGAAAAGTTGGTCTTGAGAAAGCACTTTTGACCGCGCTCATTCTTATTACGGTGGGATGTATTGTCCGTTCTCTGATGGGGTTGCCCGGGTTATGGCTGGGCACTTTTATCATAGGATTAGGTATCGCAATTGCAAACGTTTTGGTAGTTCCCCTGGTTAAAAGGGATTTCCCTTCCCATACCGCACTGGGGCTTCTGTGTTCACTCTTTATTACTGTTGGTATCGCTGGCATCCTGATTATGCCAGGATTAGCTGCAATATGGTTAGTGTTCGCAGGCGTTGGTGCAGGAATGTCTATGGTAACTATCTTCAATCAGATAAAGCACTTTGTCATACTGCACTGTCAGGGATTTTGAAACACGGCGTGGTTCCCGCCATGTGAAAAATGTGGCCAGATCATCGTCAGTTTCAAGTGGACGATGCACATCAAAGTCATGCCGGGGCGCTTTCGCAAAGCGTCGGTTGTAATCAGCCATGAACTCATCGGCATAATCATTGGCTTGCATCCACTGAAGAAATGCCCCTGAGCCTGAGCTCCTTTACGAGGCGATCCTGAAGCGTCAGATGGGCACGTTCAACGCGACCTTTGGCGGAACTGGTATTGGCGCAGATAGTCTGGATGTTCAGTTCGTGCATCGCACGGCCAAACTGGGTATAACCATCGCCGCCGGTGGCATTTTTATTGTTGATTCTGAAGACGCTGGCTTTGTCGCTATATGCTGGGTTTTCCACGACGGCGGTTAGTCATACCAAGCGGGCCAGATTCACGGTAACGCAACAGAAGGCGTCGGCACTGGCGGTCAGATATCCCCAGGCGCTGCGCGGCCATCTGTGTGGTCAGACGCCGGTCGACAACGTCCTGAATGATTTTGAGTCGGTTAACTTCATCCAAAGTGAAAAACTCCGCTGCGTGTGCCGTCATGGGAATCTTCCTGTTGATTATACACGACGGACATCTTAACTTAGCCCGAAGCGGACATTATAACTTTGCTGCTACAATGCAAGTACGCATAATGTATATTATGTTAAATCACATCAAGCATACCTGACGATCTCCACATGGGATTATGAACTTGGTAATTTGTGGTGATTAGCGACCTCCCGCAAAGCAGACCAAACTGCCCTTTTTTCTTCTTAAGTAAAAGCAGCTTGATCTAAACGAGTCGATGCCGCAGATTCAAGACTCCATTTGTTCATGGAGTCATCTCAATCAGCCGCAAACTCAGCAGACCGTTACTGTCTGAAATGTCGCTGGGTGGTCGGTTCATTAACCTGACAGGCCTGAAGCCTGACATCAAACCATCGCTGGAGGAAGCATGCTTAAAAAATCGATAGTCGCCCTTTCATTGTTTTTCGCTCTGACGCCCGCCGTTTTTGCGGGCAATAGCGAAAGCGAGCTGTTGAATAAAAAGAATGTGATTGATTTTTATAATAAGGCCTTGAATGAAAAAGACTTCTCTGCCGCCAGGCCCTATCTCGGGGATCGCTATGTACAGCACAATCCGATGGCAAAAGATGGCGTGGAAGGCTTCGAGCAGTTTATCGCTTTTCTGAAGAGTAAATATCCCGACTCGCACAGCGAAATTAAGCAGGCATTCGTCGACGGAGATAACGTGATCTTGCATGTTGAAGTGACCGGTCGTGAGCCA
Organism: Klebsiella sp. PK01; assembly: GCF_057624675.1. Classification (NCBI taxonomy): domain Bacteria; kingdom Pseudomonadati; phylum Pseudomonadota; class Gammaproteobacteria; order Enterobacterales; family Enterobacteriaceae; genus Klebsiella; species Klebsiella sp. PK01. The sequence continues at coordinate 483,982 of NZ_JBYEZM010000001.1, read as the reverse complement.
GGCGTTACGCGGGCTATCGTGGATATCTTCCGCCTCAACGAACAGCACAAAATCGTTGAACATTGGGATGTTACCCAAAACGTTCCGCAAAAAACCGCCAGCGGCAACGGCATGTTCTAAGACCTTTGACTCACGCTCTTGCTTTCCCTTTTTTCATTCGTACAGAAGATTGCTTGTTTAAATAATTTATTTACTTTACTGTAAAGTAAATAGATTCATGAGATCACACTGATGCTCAACGAAAGAAATTGGGGAAAGCTTCTTTATTTCATTGGCTTATGGCTTTTTAGCTCCAGTGCTGATGCTGGTTTGCCAAACTTCAGCAGTGAATACTTGCGCGCATCACCATGTGTTGCAACCCGCAAATTGTTCACAATCAACTCCTACGGCGTGGCAAAACAGATACCGCCCTTGCCTTTTTCTCCTCTTCTGGCTGACGACGAGCTAAACGAACCAACTGACGCGTTTGCTATGCAAAAATCCCTTAACTGACCAAAGGTGAATAACAATGCTGGCCCGTTTTTTTGTCTTTCGCCCGGTTTTTGCCGCGGTCATCGCCATCTGCATCATGGCAACCGGCGCTCTCGCCATGATGACTTTGCCGGTGGAACAGTATCCGGATATCGCCCCGCCTGCTATTAATGTCTCGGCTAACTATACTGGCGCTTCAGCAGAAACCGTCGAGGATAGTGTTACTCAGGTGCTGGAGCAGCAGATTAAAGGTATCGATGGGTTGATCTACTTTTCCTCAAGCAGCAGTTCAGCTGGCCAGGCCCGCATTAGCCTTAGTTTCGATCAGGACGTTAACCCTGATATGGCGCAGGTACAGGTACAAAACGCGGTAAATCAATCAATTACACGATTACCACAAGAGGTGCAGCAGCAAGGAATTACCGTTACCAAATCTCAGGGGGACAGCTTGATGGTGGTAGCCTTGTATGACCCAAGCAGGCAATTAACCAGTCTTGATATTAGCGATTTCCTCATCAGCTCTTTACAAGAACCGTTGAGCCGCGTCGAAGGCGTGGGTGAAACCACTGTTTTTGGCGCGCAGTATGCCATGCGCATCTGGCTCAATCCGCTCAAACTGACCAGCTATGGATTGATGCCCTCGGACATACAGGCCGCGATCGAGGCGCAGAATTCGCAAGTGACCAGCGGTGAAATTGGTTCTCTGCCGACGATTGAGGGACAATATTTGAACGCCACGGTGACGACGCAGTCCCGCCTTGGTCATCCGGAGCAGTTTGAGAATATTATTCTACGCACTCATCGCGATGGCTCAGTAGTGTACTTGCGCGACGTGGCCCGCGTGGAAATCGGCGCGGAAAACTATCAAAACCAAACGACGCTCAATGGTTACCCTTCCGCTGGGATCTCAATTCAGTTGGCCTCGGGAGCCAACGCGCTGGAAACGGCGGAGAAAGTTAGGACTGAAGTCGAACGCCTTTCTCCCCGCTTTCCACAAGGCGTAATCGCCGCCTATCCACGCGACAGCACTCCGTTTGTGACGGTATCGATCGAAAGCGTGGTGCATACGCTGATTGAAGCGATACTCTTTGTCGTGGCCGTTATGTATCTTTTTCTTCAAAGCTGGCGTGCAACGCTTATCCCGACCCTGACGGTACCGGTGGTTCTGTTGGGCACTTTCGGCATTCTCAGCCTGCTTGGCTACAGCATCAATACACTGACCCTTTTTGCCATGGTGCTGGCAATCGGGCTGCTGGTAGATGACGCTATCGTGGTGGTGGAAAATGTTGAACGTTTGATGGCAGAGGAAAACCTCACTCCACAGGAGGCCACGCTGCGCTCGATGAATGAGATAACCGGGGCGCTGATAGGTATTGCTCTGGTTCTCTCCACCGTTTTTATCCCGATGGCGTTCTTTGGTGGCTCTGTGGGGATTATCTATCGTCAGTTCACCGTGACCATTGTTTCAGCAATGGCGCTGTCTGCATTGGTCGCTCTGACGCTGACGCCAACGCTGTGCGCCCACCTGCTCAGGCCTGGACACATAAATAAAGGTCGTTTTTTTACCCTCTTCAATCGCGGAGTAGCGATAAGTCAGAACAGCTACCTGGCCACACTTCGTCGAATGACCGCCCATCCACTCCGTTTTGTTTGTCTGGCCCTGATACTAACTTTTTTGATGCTCTGGCAATATCAAAAGCTCGCAAGCGGATTTTTGCCCGAGGAGGATCAGGGCGCGGTTATGGTTCAGTACTCGCTGCCGTCTGGTTCGCCGATGTCGATGACCGAGGCCGTTGGCGCGGATATTACCCACTATTTTATGACTGAGGAGAAAGATAACCTCGACGTTATTTTTATGGTCACAGGAAGAAATAATGCCGGTAGCGGGCAGAACGTCGGTATGGCATTCGCTGAGTTAAAACACTGGGACCAGCGTCCCGGGAAAGAAAACAGCGCTCAGGCCATTATTCTACGCGCAAACCAGTATTTTAATAAAAATGCCACGCAGGCCAACATAAGCGTGATGTCACCCCCGACCATTCGCGGTCTCGGACAATCCAGCGGTTTTGAATTATGGCTGCAGGACAGCGCCGAAAATGGCAGTGCGGCACTTATGCAGGCACAAACCACCCTGCTCAATGCCGCCAGAGAAAATCCTGCTCTTAACGCGGTAAGGATTAATAGTCTGGAGGAAAAGGCGCAGCTGCAAGTCGATGTCGACCGACAAAAAGCGCAGGTTCAGGGGCTGGATCAGGCTGATATCAACAATACGCTTTCAGCGGCCTGGGGGGGCATATATGTTAACGACTTTGTCGATCGAGGGCGGGTTAAACGCGTGTATATCCAGGGAGACGCGCCCTGGCGTTCAACACCGGAAAATTTATCCGCCTGGTTTGTCCGTGGCAACAGCGACAACATGGCGTCCTTCTACAGCTTCTCGACGCTTCGCTGGACCAGCGGACCGCAAATGCTTCAGCGTTTCAATGGGCTGTCGGCCGTGCAGTTTCAAGGAGGTGCTGCGTCTGGCGTCAGCTCCGGCGTGGCAATGGCTGAAATGTCCGAAATGGTCAGCTCGCTGAACGGATTTGACCTGCAATGGAGCGGTTTGTCCTGGCAGGAGCGCTCATCTTCGGTGCAAACGCTGTGGGTCTATCTGGCATCGCTAGCCTTTATGTTTCTGTGCCTCGCTGCCCTATATGAAAGCTGGTCGATCCCCATTGCCGTGATGTTGATTATCCCGTTGGGCATCATTGGCGCGATCAGCGCTTCGTTGCTCGCCGGTTATGAAAATGATATTTATTTCCAAGTGGGGATGTTAACAACAATGGGCCTTTCGGCCAAAAATGCGATCCTGATCGTCGAATTCGGGCTATCGCAGTTTCAGCAAGGAAAAAGCCTGACGGAAGCCGCACTGGAAGGCGCACGGCTGCGCTTGCGTCCGATTATTATGACCTCACTCGCATTTGTTGTCGGCGTGATCCCTCTGGTACTCTCTGCAGGTGCCGGCGCTGCCAGCCAACAAGAAATTGGGACGGCGGTGATTGGCGGCATGCTTTCAGGGACGCTACTGACGTTGCTTTTCGTTCCACTATTTTTCCTGCTAGTGCAGCAAGGAATCATGCGACTGAAAAGTCGCAAACAGTAAGGACTCAATTGATGGTCAATCAACGCGGGCGGCCGATGAAAGCTCGCCCTCGCATTTTGCAAACCGCGCGTGAGCTGTTTCTCCAGCACGGACTGGACGTGTCTTTGGATACCATCGCCGCCGAAGCGGGCACCACGCGTCCGACGCTGTACAGCCATTTTCCCGGTGGTAAAGATGCGCTGCTGCTGGAGACTTTTGCGTTTCTGAATGACACAATGCAGCCCCCCCTACGCCAGCTTTTACAGGAACGTCAGCAGGATTTTCCCGCGCTGCTGCACGGATTTGCAAACGTTGTGCAGCAGCACTTCTATGCCCCTGAGAACATCCATTTTCAGCGCTTACTGATCCAGGTTCTCGTGCAGAAACCCGAGCTATATGTCACGCTTGAGCAACGGCCCTCCGGTCGCGTACTGCAGGCACTCAGCGAGATCCTTGCGCAAAAACGAGACGAGGGACTGTTGACCATCAACGACCCGGAACTGCAGGCAACAGCGTTTCTCGGCGCAATTATGGGTTACCCGCTGCCTGGGGCGCTCATTGCACAAAAAACAATAGATCCAAAAAGGCTGGAGCAACTTGCCGACTGCGCAATTGAGGGGTTTCTCAAAGCATGGGGGTACAAGCCGTAATGCTTTGCCACAACTATCTGAAAAAAAAGGAGAATACCTGAGGTACTCTCCTTGTTTTATAGGTGGTTAATCAGCCCGACATATATAAGTGGGATAATGCCGGTCCTGGATCAGCCACACCGAAGGCGCAACCTCGGAGATGGTAAGATAGTAACGGGCGGTTGGATTGGCGAAGCTTCCCCATTGCTCATCGGGCGTGTTGTCATTGTGCCTGCGCCAGGTTTTGGTGTAGCTCAATACCACCACTTTATCATCATCCCGCCGCGACCAGATAAAATCGACATCTCTGTCAACAATCATACTCTGGCCATTTGCCCAGGCAGCCCCTTTGTAGGCGGTCAGACCAGTACCGTCGCGGTGAAAATAGAACTGAGCAACTGTATTAACCCGCACTTCACTGGCCTTCCCTTCATTGCGCGTAAAATTAAATAGGGTACTGCAGGCCAGTACATCACGTTTACCAACTCCGGTAGAACAGTAATAAAGCGCCAATCCGCCACCGAGCAGAAAAATACCGAGGCCACAGAAAACTTTAATTTTCATTTTTCTGCTCCACTTTTATAGCGAATGGTTTTACACAAACTGGCTTTATTGATCGGGCATGCGCCGATAAACACTTCATCCGCAGCGACCAGGGAAAAACGAGCGCTGAAATAATAGACGTTGTACTCCTCGCGCTGGCACGCTACGCTGTTTTTATCCAGCAACGCGGCCAGTTTCGATAATACCAACGGTCGCCCATGATCGTTAATAAGCCAGATCCTACATTTAGCGATTTTTTGCTCAACCGGCTTTAGCTTTATCGGCGTCGTTATATTCTGTTGTTGGCGAATAATTATACCAATACCGAATACCGACGCTAATAATGCCGTGAATACCAGCCACCATTTCAGACGTCGTGGTTGCTTCCTCTTTTCAGCGTTTTGTCGCTGGGGTTGAGGTTCGCTTGCGTAAGCGTTTTGCGCCGGTTGAAAAATAACATCCGCCTCAAACCGGAAACCATAGCGTGGTATGGTCACAATCAATTCATGATGTTCTCCCAACGCCTGGAAGCTTTTGCGTAACTCACTTATCGCTTTGTTGAGATTATTTCCCGAAGGCGTGAAACCGAATTCCTGCCACACGCGGGTAATCAACTCCTCACGGCTAAGTTCGCTTCCTTTATGACGAATAAATTCCTGTAACAGACGCACGGCGGGCGCCGAAAGCGTTAATACGGACTCAGGCTGTCCAACAATACTTAATGTGTGAGCTTCAGGATCAAATAACAACGAATTGTTGCATATAAAAAACATATTTCATTCTCGGCTGTTGCCGCTTGCTTTTTATCCCTGTAACTGCAGGCAAGAAATCCCCTTCTGAATTAGCTTATTTTTTCATCAGTAGGAATTTTCTCCCCATCCTGGGTTGCGGCATTTTCTTTTAACTATACAACTTTAAAGCCTGGATTGCAGGATAAAGAACTGTATTTTTTAAGTTAACTAATACAAATTTTCACAACCTGCTGTTCCGGTTAAAGTTTCCCTGTCCTGAAGCGATACGAAAGCAGACGGTGTCGTGGTGTAAAAACGCCGTACATGAACTCAGAGCAGGCAGAATGAATGTGAAAGTAAAAAACAGAGTAAACAAGTCCACTGCGCTTTATCTCGCTGCCCTGTCGATGTCATTTTTCGCAGAAATGACACAGGCTAATATGAGCGTTTACCCGATGGAACTTAACGTCGACAGTTCCGGGACGGCCCAAATCAGAGTGGCCTCTAAAAGCGATGATATTCAGTTCATTCGGGTGAGGCAAAAGAAAATTCTTAATCCGGGTACGCCACAGGAAAAAGAAGTTGAGATGGCAGCCTGGAAAGACGGTGGCGTTGTCGTTACCCCTGAAAAATTCGCCTTAGCGGCAGGCGCTTTACGTATCGTGAGGCTGGTATCTCTGACGCCGCCAGAAAAAGAGAGTACCTGGCGCGTTTATTTTGAAGGGGTAAAACAGCCGGATAGTATTCTGCCCGCAGCATCCGCGGGAACGCCGGCTTCGGCCAAACTCGGCGTTAACGTTATCTGGGGAGCATTGGTTCATTTGGCGCCGGAAAAGCCGGTGGTTTCTCTGCGAATAAATCCCGCAGCTGGAACTTTAAAAAATGACGGCTCTTTGCGGGTACCGCTGAAAGAAATTGGCGCTTGCGATGTTAATGATAAATGCAGGTGGTTTAAAGAAGATGCGACTATTTATCCGGACACCGAGCGAAAATTAAAAGTGCTCACTCAGGTTCGTGGCCAAAAATATAAATTCCGCTATTTCAACTGGATTAATAAAACAGCTGAAGAAGCCGACTTACCCGTCGTGCAATAACACGACATCACTGTCAAAACCACGTGTGGTTTGTTTAAAGAGCTAATGGAGCTCGTTTATAAATATGGAGATATCAATGAAGAAGTATATTAAACCTCTGATGATCGTTGCTGCGATGTCGACTGCGTTCAGCGCAATGGCTATTCAGAAGGATATTACGGTTAATGCCAACGTAGATTCCCAATTGGATATGACCCAGGCCGATAATACGCCATTACCAGCCAGCATCGATATGCAATATCTGCCGGGCCGTGGGCTGGAAAGCTACCGTCTGAATACCAAGATCTGGTCGAACTCAGCCACCAGCAACGTCAAAGTGCGTCTGGTTAGCGCAGCGAATCTGACCAATGAAGATGGCGCCGAAACGGTACCGATGACCGTAAAACTGGGCGATAAAACCCTGAATACCACCGATGCTGAATTCACCGGTAGCGAACTGTTCCCGGGCAGCGTTGAAAACGGTTCTGCGGTCCTGCCACTGACCATCTCTCAGACCACAAAAGGCATTCTGAAAACCGGTCAGTACAGCGGCGTGGTGAGTCTGATGCTGACTCAGGCGACCACCGCGGAAGGTGGCGCGTAACCCCACAATACGTATAAGGAAGTACATCAGAGGGCGCCTGCCCTCTGATGTCAGGATGACGTCGAGGCTCGTTCATGGCTTTTCACAGAAATGCTCTTCTTTTTGTCGTTTTGTTACCCGCTTCCGTTCAATTAGCCAGTGCCACTATCGTCGTACCTGCGGGCTTTGAGGATCTGGCGAAAACGCAGCGCCTGTGGACAGAAGTGAGTCTGTATGGCACTTCGCTTGGCCTGTTTGAAGCCGATATTACGCTTGAAACGGTAACCTTCGTGGCGCCGGAAACGCTTGTCGCGGCAATTAAACGTCAGTTCAACGATGATCCTGCCTTGATCGCCTCGGTGACCGGCGCCCTTTCCTCTCCGCTTGCGCGTAACGGCAATCTCGCCTGCAGCAGCAATGGTTCCGCGCCGGGTTGCGATTTTATCGACACCAAAAGCGTGGCCCTGATTTATGACGAGAATAACGCGCGCATAAACCTGTTTTTCGACAGACGGTATCTACCTAAACAAACGGCGGAAAATCAGTGGTATCAGCCTACGCGTAATACCGAAAACGCGCTGATCCACCAGCAAAATATCAACTTCGTGGCCGATGAAAACTATCAGTCGATGACCGTGCAGGGAAACGGCGCGCTGGCCATGACTGAGAATGGGTATTTTAACCTCGACTGGACCTGGCTTGGGCAGCGCTCTCGCCATCAACAGCAGCAGGAGATTACGGTGAATAACGCCTGGTTCCGTCAGGATCTGTGGCACGAATATTACGTTCAGTTAGGTGAAATGGATACGCGCGATCTCTTCAGCGCGGCCGGTGGCAATATCAACCTCAGCCAGCTGCCGCTTGGAAAAATTCGCGGTTTGCGTGCCGGCTCAACGCGGGCGTGGATCAACCCCGTGCAGCAGTCCAGCGGAACGCCTATTACCGTGCTGCTTTCCCATGACGCGCGTATAGACGCCCGTAGGGGGAATCAGCTGCTGGCCAGTTTTTATCTTAATGCCGGGGCGCAAACCCTGGATACCCGTTCGTTTCCGGACGGGAGCTATACCGTGACGCTGGCGATTTATGAAAACAACCGCCTGACCCGCACCGAGCAGGTTCCGTTTACCCGCACCGGCATCACGCCATTCGACCGCGTCGAGTGGTTTATGCAGGCCGGTGAAACCGATAACGACGATATGAGCGACGAACGCAGCGCCGTGGTGCAAGCGGGTATTCGCCTGCCTGTAACTTCTACGCTGGCGGTCACCAGCGGCGCAACGGTGAAAAAGAACCAGCGTTTTCTGGAGAGCGCGGTCGACTGGAGTCGCGGATTCAATACCGGCCCCATCGATGGCGTCCTCAGCACACGCTTTAGCTACCTTTATGGCAGCCAGGGCCAACGCGGCAATATTCAGCAAATCAGCTACAACGATGGCTTTTCACTAAGCTTCTATCGTAATGCCTTATCGGCTGATAACTGTGACTCCAGCAGTACCGGATTTGATGCGGTGAATGGTTGCTACCGAAGCCTCTCGGTAATGTTCTCCGTTCCTGTCGGCTCGTGGTATGCCAACCTCGGTTATTCCGATAACCGCAATGAAGGTCGCTATGTTTCGCGGCGTGAATTACCGAATAGTGACGATCGGCGCGACAACGGTTTGCCCTGGGAATCGGTGTATATGACCCGCACACGCTCGCAGGCATGGCAGGCCGGACTGAGCAATTCGTTCAGCACCCGCGGGCTGAATATCAACAGCAGCATAAACCTGTTTATGCGTAACGATCATTCTGGTGATGGCAAGGATAAAGGCGGCTTCCTGAGCGTAAGCCTGTCGCTGGCTCATAACCGTCAGGGCGATGCTTCCAGCTACACTTCCGTGGGGGCCACGTGGCAACAGCAGAAGCATGAAAAGAATCAGCTCAACTATAACATCGCGCACAACTGGTACACCGATGCGCGCGGTGAAAACGAATATGGTCTCAACGCTTCCGGTATTAATAGCGACTCGCTAAATACTTCGGCCTATACCCGTCAAGGCGGCCGTTTTGGTAACGGAAGTTTGACCGTCAGCGATTCGTGGGATCGCCAGGATCATCGCCACCGGTTCAGCAGCAGCGGTAACTACAGTTCTACGCTGGCGTTATCTCGTTCTGGCCTGTGGTTTGGCCGCTGGGGTGACGGACGCCCGGCGTCAGCCATTGCGGTCAACGTCGCCACGCCGGAAGCGTCTCCTGATTCCCGCATTGCCGTTTCGCTTGATAACAGCGGTAGCGCCGATATCCCGGCAAACGCCCGCGCGCTGTTCGCCCTGCCCGGCTATCAGCAAACCACGCTCACTATTAATGAGTCGACGGACATTTCCCACGGCGCCAACAGTGAAATTACGCAGGGGTCGGGAAGCAGAACGGTATTCATGGTGCCAGGAAAAATGCTGCACAGAGAGGTGCAAACCACCACGCGTTACACCTGGCTTGGCCAGTTGACCGATGAACAACATACGCCGTTTATCGGCGGAATGCCGCTCAACGTCAGCGGCTGGAGCGATTTAGGTAATGGCGGCTTTAGCGCGGAAAGCGACAGCCTGATCCAGTCGCTCTATCTGGTGAAACAACAGCAGTTTTACCAGTGCGCGCTGAAGGTGAAGACCATGCGTGACGTCGTGCGTTATGTCGGCACGGTGACCTGTGAAGAACTGACTTATTCCTCGTTACCGGAAACCGTGCAGCAGCAGGCGCAATTACTGCTGGCTGGCCGTACGCCGGCGGTCAGCCCAACGGCGATGAATAACTCTACTCTCTCTACAGGAAAATGATGTGATAACGCGTCTTTTGATTTTACTGCTTGCCTGCATCTGTTTTGCCGAGGCTCAGGCCGGTAGTCCCGCCGGCAGAAATACCAGCGTGGCGTTCGCCTTCGATCGCCAGTCTCCTCCTGCCCGGTTGGATATCTGGCTGCACGAGTCTGGCGGTTATGATTCCAGCGATCCGCAAAAATGGGGACGAAATACCCTGACCTGCCAGTCGCGTACCGATACAACCTATGGCGCCTGCATGACCGCGCCGGTATGGTTTTCGGCAAACCCGGCCGCGCCCTATCCGATAAACCTGCGTTTTACCCACGCAATAACCAACAAAACGGTGGACGTAAAAGTCTATGGCGAACACCGTATGTTTATCAATAACAGAACCTTTGTTTTCGCCAGCTACGTAACGGGCGGTACAGTAGATTTGCCAGCCTGGAACAGTGCGCCCTATTTTGATTTTTACATCGTTCGTAGCGAATTAAACAAACTCGATCAGGCCGGTATCTGGACGGCAACGCTGAAACAGAATTTGCGCGAATGGGGCACCGCCGACTGTGGCGGCAACTTTAATGACGTCAATATTGGCTGCCCAGGCTACCTCACTCTTGCTAACTGGCAGGCAAACCTGCGTATTGAGGTGGTCGACCCGGGCAATCAGCAGATTTATTTACCGGCATTTCCGCACTCCACGCCGGTGGTGAACCTCAACCTCACCAATTTCCCGGGCAGACCCGGCGGCAGTGAGATTAAGGGCGAAAACTCGCTGGATATGTGCCTCTATGACGGCAATAACAGCACCAGCTCACGGGCATTTCTACGCTTCGAAGACGATGGGCTTGACGCGACCGGGCGTGCCGAAGGGGCGTTTTCTATCCGGCGACGGGGAGGCAGCCAGACAGACCCAAGAGATCGTCTCGATTATCAGGTGCTGGTGACCAACCCGACCACCGGCGCAACTGAAGTTGCCGCTAACGGTAAAACGTTGACCTGGGAGGGTACCAACAATCGCCGCTATTTGCGCCAGGTTGTCCTGCCGGGCGGCCGCGAAAGCGTGTTATGCATCCCGGCGCCCATTACCCTGAAAACTCCCGCTTTTGCCGCCAGCAGCAAAAACGCGGGTGACTATACCGGTACGTTACGCGTTATCTATACCCCCAGTACGTTATAAAGAGGCCACTGTGAGTTACGTTGTTCTTGATAATAATCGCTTTTATGCGGAGGGGCTGCGTTACGCCCTTCTCCGTCGTAACGTTATGATGGAAGTGCATAGCGGCACGGTGCAGTGGCAGCCCTTACTGTTAGAGAGCACCACCCTTGTTATTCGCTGCCGTTTCTCCATCAGTGGTACACATCAGTCGCTGGTTGATATTTTGCTTACCCTTGAGGCCCATTGCTGGCAGGGTACGGGCTATCTGGTGTGTAATGAAAAAAGCTGGGGGCTGGCCACCTATCTGCGCAAGCGCTTTGAAACGTTAACGTTGCATATCATTGATGACCGGATTTCCGTTGCGGATGCCGCCTGGCTGTTATCTAAAGAGCCAAGGCGGATCCGCACCCTGCGCTGCTGCCTGACCGAGATGGAATTTAACGTCCTCGACAGACTGGTTAAGGGGCAGTCGGTAAGATATGTCGCGCATATGACGAAGATGAGTGAAAAACAGGTCTCGACCTATAAATGTAATGCGCTGAAGAAACTCAATGCGAATAATCTTCTACAGCTTCTGGTGTAACGACTTGTCCATGCGGCATATCGCCACTATTTTCTCTCTAAGCCAGCGGTGAGCGGGATCGCGTTCCATTCTCGGATGCCACATCTGCGAGACGGTGAGCCGCCGGCTTTTAAAAGGCAGTTCAAAAAGATGCACCTGGTCAACTACCTGCTGATTGACTAAATAGAGGGCGGGGATCATAGCGATAAGATCCGATTGCAGCGCCACGGAAAGCGCGGTCGGAAATCCGGGTACGACGCTGGCGATTTTGCGTTTCATGCCGAGTTCGGCCAGTACATCATCGACGGACCCGTGCAGCGTACCTTCTGGTGAGGCCACCACATGACCCCAGGCAACATAATCCGCCACGGTTATCTCTGTCAGGGCGGCCAGCGGGTGCCCCTTACGCACCACCCCCACAAACCGATCTTCAAATAGCCGTTGCAGACGGATTTCAGGCCCCATATTGCTCTGGACGCCAATCTCCAGATCAACCAGTCCTTCCCGTAGATAGCGTGACGTTTTTTCAGGCTTAGGCGCAAAGCGTAAACAGACGTTGGGCGCGGCTTCGGCTACCGCCGCAATCAGCGAAGGGCCAAACGCCACCACAAACCCATCGTTTGCCCTGATGGTAAAAAGACGCTCCAGATTTTGCACGTTGAGCGCTTCGGCCGCTGGCTGCAGCACCGCCTTCGCCTCGAAGACCGCGCGACGGGCGCGATCGCGGGTCGCCTCCGCCCACGGCGTCAGCACCATGTTACGCCCGGCGCGAACCAATATCTGATCTCCGGTGACGTCGCGTAACCGGCTTAGCGTGCGGCTCATGGCTGACGTACTGAGATTCAAACGACGTGCCGCGCCCGCCACGCTGGCTTCGTTCAGTAATACGTCGAGTGCAATCAATAAATTAAAATCGGGGTCTGACATGACCATCACTCCTGGAACATTCAGATAAGGCGTTTCATGCAACTATAGAGTGTAAATGGTGCGCCTTCCGCCCGGTAAAAGCCATCTTTATAGTTTCGTCATCCAGATATCCTCTGCAGGAGACAACACGATGACACTTTTTTCCAGCCAACCTGGCGATGACGGGCTGCCAGGCCCGGCGCGAGCGCGGGTCATGGCCGCGGTAATGACCACCACGTTAATGGGTGTCTTTGATGGCACCATGGTAAACATTGCCCTGCCGTCGATGGCGCAGGAACTGCAGGCATCATCCAGTACCGCCGTCTGGTTCGCCAACGGGTATCTGCTGGCGGCGGCGATGACGCTGGCGATATTCGCCGCGCTGGCGGCGCGTTTCGGCTACCGCCCGGTGTTTCTGGCCGGACTGACGACATTTATTCTGGCATCAGCAGGTTGCGCGCTGGCGGCGACGCCTGAGCTGCTCATCAGCATGCGGGTGCTGCAAGGGATCGGCGGCGCGGCAACGCTCAGTATCGCGCCCGCCATATTGCGCTCCGTTTTTCCCGGACGACTGCTGGGGCGTATTCTCGGGATACACGCCCTGCTCATCGCTTCAAGCTCCGCCATCGGGCCGGTGCTGGGCGGCACGATCCTGCATACCTTGAGCTGGCAATGGCTGTTTGCAATAAACGTGATCCCCGGCACCGTCGCCTTACTGCTGGCGGTCAGAGCGCTACCGCGGCCGGCAGTTGGCGGGCAAGCCGCTTTTGATACGCCCGGAGCGATATTGTCGGCGCTGCTATTGGGTTCAACAATCATGGCGGCGAATAGCTTGCAGAGCGCTTCGCAGCATATCGATAGTTTGTACTGGACGTTGCTCGCGGCGATAAGCGGTACCGCCTTTATCTGGCGTATCCGGCGTACGAACAACCCGCTGCTGCCGCCTGCGATGTTTAAGAATGAACGTTTTACCCTTTCGGCCTTTACGTCGCTGATCGCCTTCGTAAGCCAGGGGATCACTTTTATTGCGCTGCCGTTCCTGTTCCAGAACGGGTATGGCTATAGTCCGATGCTCTCGGCGCTGCTGTTTACTCCGTGGCCATTAGGGATAGTGCTGATCGCGCCGCACGCCGGCCGTTGGGCGGACTCAATCTCTGCTCCGCTCATCTCGACGCTGGGATTGATGATTTTTGTCGCGGGTTTAATCCTGCTGGCGATGCTGCCCGCTACGCCCGCCGCGTGGGATATCTGCCTGCGGAGCCTGGTATGCGGTATTGGCTTTGGCTGCTTCCAGAGCCCGAATAACCGCGAAATGCTGTCAAACGTGAGTCGCGAACAGGCGAGCTATGCCTCGGGCGTTTTATCTATCATGCGCACATTCGGGCAGTGTCTGGGCGCCGCCTTGATGGGCGTACTGTTGGCAAAAGACGAAAGCGCCGTTCATATTGCGCTGTGGATCGCCGCCGCGGTCTCGGCGTTGTCGGCGGCCGTTAGCGCCAGCCGACTGCGGAAAATAGCTCTTCCTGCGGGAGCGGGATAAGTCGGCGGCGCATCCCCGACAAGAGGATGCGCCCGTTATTGCTTTACCCGGCAAGTTTTATCACCGCCCGGCTGAAGGCATCAATCGCCAGTTCGACATCGGCTTCGCTGACCGATTCCGCCGGATGGTGACTAATTCCCCCTTTACAGCGCACAAACAGCATCCCCACCGGCCAGCGCTCCGCGACAGCAATCGCATCATGTCCGGCGCCGCTTGGCAGCGTCAACGCCGCGCCCTGTACCTCGCATACCGCTTCGGCAATCACCCCCTGTAATCGCGGATCGCAGGTGGTTGCCGCAATGCGATAGAACTCCTCAGCGGCAAACTGCAGGCCGCGACGCCCGGCAATCTCTGCGGCTGACGCCAGCAATGAATCCAGTAATGCATCCAGCGGTTGATCCTGCGGACCGCGGATATCAAGAGTCAATGCGACTTCGCCGGGAATGACGTTAACCGCCCCCGGCGAGCAGCGCAATGTCCCGACGGTAGCGACCAGGTTGCCTCCCTGCTGGCGCGTTGTGCTCTCAATACACAGCATCCACTCCGCGGCGGCGGCAAGCGCGTCGCGGCGCTGGTCCATCGGCACCGTGCCGGCATGACCCGCCTCGCCGGTAAAACAGCAATTGAGGCGCCGCGCGCCGTTGATCGCCTCGACCACACCGAGTGCCGAACCGGCCTGTTCCAGTCGCGGACCCTGCTCGATATGCAGCTCCAGATAGGCGGAAAAATCTTCCGCCGGGCGCGAGGCTGAATGGACGCGTGATGGATCCAACCCGGCGTTGACCATCGCCTGCGCCAGGCTAATGCCTTCGGCATCATACTGGTCCAGCCAGGCATGTGGCCAGCTGCCCGTCAGCCCCTTGCTGCCCAATAGCGTGATACCAAAGCGTGTTCCTTCTTCATCGCAGAAACCGACGATTTCGATGGCCTGCGCCAGTCGGCGCTCCTGATTATGTAAGCTCTGCACCACTTCGATGGCGGCTAACACCCCCAACATGCCATCATATCGCCCGGCGTTGCGTACCGTATCGAGATGCGATCCAAGCAAAATCGCCGGCGCCCCTTCTTCACGGCCTTCATAGCGCCCGCAAATATTACCGACGCTGTCCTGCCAGACGAGCATGCCTGCCTGGCGCATCCAGTGGCCAACCTGCTGATTAGCTTCAAGATGCTGTGGCGAAAGGTAAACCCGCGTCAGGCCTTCCGGCGTTTCGCTTATCGCCGCCAATCTCTCAGCCCGCGCCATCACTCGCGCTGCGGCCAGGTTCATAGCGGCTTCTCGCTGCGATAATGATCCCACGCCGCCTGCATGGCTGCCCCTTGCGTGGTGGGGAATTTCAGGTAATTGAGTACTGATTCCAGCGCGCTGAGGGTAGTCATGACGCAATCTTTGCGCGCGTTGTAACCCATTGTGCCTATACGCCACACTTTGCCGTGCAGCGGGCCGAATGAGGTGCCAATCTCAATGGCGAAATCTTGCAGCATCAGTTGGCGGACCTGGTCGCCATTAATGCCCTGCGGGATGATCACGCCCAATACGTTATTCATTTTGTGTTGCAGGTCGCCAAAGATTTCCAGACCCATCGCCTGAATACCTTTCACCAGCGCGTCGCCGTGCAGTTTGTGACGGGCAATGCCGTTATCGAGCCCTTCCTCAAGAATCAGACGCGCGCATTCGCGGGCGGCGAACAGCGCGGATGTCGCTTCAGTATGATGGTTAAGCCGTTCTGGCCCCCAGTAATCCATCACCATCCCGAGATCGAAATAGTTGGAGTAAACCATCTCATCGACGCCATCAAGGTGTTCGGCGGTACGGATCCCCTGCTCAACGCATTTACGTCGACGGATAGCCTCTTCCATCCGCGGGCTCAGGGTAATGGGCGAGGTGCCGGAGGGGCCGCCGAGGCACTTTTGCATCCCCGCCGATACCGCATCCAGCCCCCAGGCATCGGTCTCCAGCGCATTGCCGCCCAATGAGGCGGTGGCGTCGGTATAAAACAGCACATCATAACGACGGCAGATCTCGCCCAGCTCCGCCAGCGGCTGCAGCATGGTGGTCGAGGTGTCTCCCTGCACCGTCAGCAGCATACGTGGACGCACCCGTTTGATCGCATCTTCAATCTGCTCGGGAGAGAACACGTCACCCCACGGCACCTCAATGGTATGCACTTCCGCCCGGCAGCGGCGGGCGATTTCACATAACAGATGGCCAAAGCGGCCAAATACCGGCACCAGCACTTTGTCGCCGGGGCGGATCGCGGAGATCAGAATGGCTTCAATCCCCGCCCGTGAGGTGCCATCCACCAGCATGGTCCAGCGGTTGCTGGTGCGGAATACCCCGCGGTATAACGCCATAACTTCGTTCATATAGTGCGTCATAGCCGGATCGTATTGGCCGATAAGCTGGCTGGACATGGCGCGCAGGACGCGCGGGTCGGCGTTGATCGGCCCCGGCCCCATCAGCAGACGATGCGGAGGATTGATTGGTGAAAATTGAGCGATATCCATTGTAGATTCCTTTATTAATTCAGTCCGCGCACGGAGGAGATAAATTGTTTGAGTTCATTGGTTTGCGGCTGGCTGAACAGCGTTTTGCTGTCGCCCTGCTCCCAGACTCGCCCCTGGTGCATAAACACCACCCGGTCGCCGACTTCACGGGCAAAATTCATTTCATGGGTAACCAGAATCAGCGTCATTCCTTCCGCGGCCAGCTGTTCCAGCACTTTGAGCACCTCGCCCACCAGTTCCGGATCCAGCGCGGAGGTGATTTCGTCGCAGAGTAAAACTTTTGGCGACATCGCCAGCGCGCGGGCGATAGCGACCCGCTGCTGTTGCCCGCCGGAAAGGCTGGAGGGATAGAAATCCAGCCGATCGCCAAGCCCGACTTTAACCAGCATTTGCTGCGCCAGTTCGCGGCACTCGGCGGGCTTTTTTTTCAATACCCGCCGCGGCGCCAGCATCACATTTTCCAGCGCCGTCATATGCGGAAATAAATTGAAGTTCTGGAATACCATGCCAACGGAGCGGCTAATCTCCCGCGCCTGCGAATCGCTGTCGGTAATGGTCATGCCGCCGAGCTTAATACTGCCTTCCTGGTACCCCTCCAGCCCGTTAATACAGCGCAATAAGGTGCTTTTCCCCGAGCCGCTTCGGCCGATGATGGAGATCACCTCCCCCATATTGATATCGAGATCGACCCCCTTCAGCACGTGATTATCGCCGTAGAATTTCTGCACCTGATTAATGGTGATGAGCGGCATTGAATTTATTCTCCAGATAGCGGCTGTAACGGGACAGCGGATAACACATGATGAAGTAGCCCAGCGCGACCAGCGCGAAAACCTTAAACGGCTGATACGTCACATTGGTGAGCATGGTGCCAGCCTTGGTGAGCTCGACGAAACCGATAATCGACGCCAGCGCGGTGCCTTTTATCACCTGCACGGCGAAACCCACGGTGGGAGCGATGGCAATCCGCACCGCCTGTGGCGCCACTACGCGACATAACGTCTGGGTGAAATTTAATCCCAGGCAACGCGATGCCTCCCACTGTCCTTTCGGCAAGGCCCGGATACTGCCGTACCAGATATCCAGCAAAAAGGCGCTGGTATAGAGGGTCAGCGCCAGCGCGGCGGCGGTCCACGGCGACACATCGATCCCGAATAACGCCACGCCGAAAAAGGCGAGAAACAGCTGCATCAGCAATGGCGTCCCCTGAAATAGCTCGATATAGCCGCGAATGAGGCGCTGCCCCCAACGTTTTCCCCGCAGGCGCAGCAGCAACAGCGGTAATGTCACCAGCGCGCCGCCAATAAAAGCCGTCAATGACAGCAGCACGGTCCAGCGTCCGGCCAGCAGCAGGTTGCGTACGATGTCCCAGTCGGTAAAGGTTGTCATCATGCCTGCACCCTCAGCCATTTACGTCCAGCCGCCATTAACAGCTGGCGCATCGCTATCGATAACGCTAAATAGAGACACGTCGTCACCAGATACACCTCGAAGCTCAAAAACGTTCGCGATTGAATTAAGTTGGCGGCAAAGGTCAGCTCTTCATAAGAGACCTGCGATACCACCGACGATCCGAGCATCACGATAATGCACTGGCTCACCAGCGCCGGATAAATACGCTGCAACGCCGGCGGCAACACCACCTGAATAAAGGTCTGACTCCGGCTGAGCCCCAGTACCCGGCCGGCTTCCCACTGCCCTTTTGGCGTCACCTGGATCCCGGCGCGGACAATCTCCGTACTGTAGGCGCCCAGGTTGACGATCATCGCCAGTAGCGCCGCTTCGCCCGCCGTCATCTTCAACCCCAGATTCGGCAGGCCGAAGACAATAAAGAACAGTTGAACCACGAACGGCGTATTGCGGATAACCTCAACGTAAGCCCCCCATATCCGACTCAGCCAGCTTGCCCGCCCGCTACGCAGAGCCGCGCCGACGATCCCGATGGCCAGGCCGCCGAGTGTGGCGAGTACAGTGAGTTGGATAGTGACCCAGAGTCCCGTCACGAGCTCCGGCCAATAAGGCCAGAGCGCGGAAAAATGTAATTGCTCCGTCATCGCCGTACCTTAAGCGGCAAAGTCGCTGGGCAACGGCGCTTTCAGCCACTGCTGTGACAACGTATTGAGGGTGCCGTCCTTAATGCCCTGCGCGATTAAGGCATTCACCTTTTCCTTCAGCGCCGGTTCATTCTTTTTCAGGCCAATCACGCACGGTGAATCCTTAAGCATAAAGTTGGCGACCGGGGCTTTCGCCGGGTTTTGCCGCGAGATAGCCGCCACCACCAGGTTACCCGTCGCTACGTATTGCACCTGACCAGAAAGCCAGGCCGACAGCGTGGTGTTGTTATCTTCGTAACGCTTAATCTGCGTCGCTTTCGGCGCAATGCTGGTCAGCACCATATCTTCCACCGCGCCGCGGGTCACGCCGATACTCTTACCGCTCAGTTCGGCCGCATCTTTCAGGGTACTGCCCTGCGGGCCGAAGACGCCAAGGAAAAACGGCGCGTAAGGTTGGCTGAAATCGATGACCTTTTCCCGCTCGGCGTTCTTACCCAGGCTTGAGATCACCAGATCCACTTTATCGGTCTGCAGATACGGTACCCGGTTGGCGCTGCTCACCGGAACCAGCTGCAGTTTTAGCTTCATCTGCTTTGCCAGATAGCGGGCCATATCGATGTCATACCCCTGTGGCTGGAGATCGGTGCCGACAGAACCAAACGGCGGGAAGTCCTGGGGAACGGCGACGCGGATCACGCCGCGTTTTTCAATATCCTGGAGTTGGTCCGCGCGTGCGGCGGTGATTTGTGTTAACAGACAAGCGGCCCCGGTCAGCGCGATCAGCAGTTTTTTCATCATCATTCCCCGTTACGTTAGTATGAAACAAAAGATTCTTTAAATAAACTTCTGCAACTAATGTGCCAGATACGGACAAAACAAATTTGCGCCGGCCAATCGGCTTTTAGCGGGAAATGACGGGAATATTAACCATAGCGGTAAGAAGAATTGGATTTCTTCTTACCGCATTTTGGCACTAAAAAGGTGCAAAGCACCAGCATGACTCCCCATTATCGTTGTTCAAGCTCATCCAGTTGTTGGTATAACGTAGCGATGTCATGAATGCGCGGGCGACCGCTATCGAGAATTTCATGTAGCAAGGCGTTCGCCAGCAGGTTGATAAGACTATTGGCCGACGCGTAGCTGTCGAAAGCCGACACGCTGTCCAGCGGGGCGCAGAGCCGCCAGCGCGCCAGAGGAAACAGGCTATGCGCCTGCGGCTCACAGATTAGCAGCTGCGGAACTCCCCGCTGTTGCAGTTGCTGCATCAATGGGCGAATAATTCGCGGCCGACGGCGAAACGCCATCACCACCACCATATCTTCCGCGCTTAAATCGACCAGTTCTTCACTTAGGCTTTGCCCCGGTTGCGGCAGCACCACCACTTGCCCGCGCGCCTGCAGTAACTGCTGACGTAGATGCAACGCCAGCGGCCAGGAGTTACGCATGCCAATAATGACGATGCGCCTGGCTTTCACCAGTGCGTTAATGGCTTCGGCAAACTGCCGGGCATCCAGCGCGTTCACCCACTGCGTCAGGTTTGCCATCTCCTGCTTATAATGCCGCGCCAGCAAGGTATTACCCTGCACCGCCTCGCGATGATCGGTCAACGGCATCCCGCTCTGGCGTAACGTGCGCAGTTCATCGCGCATATCGCGATACTTTTCATACCCCAGCCGTTTAAACAGGCGGCTTACCGTCGCTTTAGATACCCCGCTCAGCTGGGCCAGCTCGGCGCTGTTGTAGCTAATCAGGTCATCAAAGTGGTCGACAATGAAATCCGCCACCCGCTGCTCCTGGGGTGACAACGACGCATATTGCGCCTTCAGCCGTTCATCGAGTTGTTCCATAGCGCCTCTGTAACTTTTGTTTCACTGAACTATACCGCTAACCCCCTTCACAATGCATGCCACAATGAGAAAAGACAAACGGCCGCCGCATCATTGAAACTTTCTTTTCAAAGTGGAACAGCTTTTGCACGGACAGCGTTTGCAGCAGTGGCTGCACGATTCGTTACGAGGATAATTTATGCAGAGTCATTTCTCGACCCAGGGGATGGCGGTCGCCCCCCATCATCTGGCTAGCCAAAGCGCGCTGTCCGTGCTGCGCGAAGGCGGAAGCGCAATAGAAGCGATGGTCGCCGCCGCCGCAACCATCGCGGTGGTCTATCCGCATATGAATGGTTTAGGCGGCGATGGGTTCTGGCTGATCGTGCCGCCGCAGGGCGATCCGATCGCCATTGACGCCAGCGGCGCCGCTGGTTCACTGGCGACGCCGGAAGCCTATGCCGGGCTAACGCACATCCCGCATCGCGGCCCGCAATCCGCCCTGACCGTCGCCGGCACCGTCAGCGGCTGGGATGAGGCGCTGAAAGTTTCACAATCCCTGACCGGTAAATCACTACCGCTTTCGCGCCTGTTACAGGACGCGATTGGCTATGCCGATAACGGTATTCCGGTGACCGCGTCACAAGCCAGCGCCACCGCTGTAAAGTTAGATGAACTTCAGCGCCAGCCGGGCTTCGCTGAGACTTTTCTGGTCAATGGCCGCCCTCCTGAAAGCGGCAGCCGCTTTTGTCAGCCTGCGCTGGCCTCCACGCTAAAACGGCTGGTTGCGGAAGGGCTCGATAGTTTCTATCGCGGCTCGCTGGCGGAACAACTGGCGGCCGGCATGGTCCGTTACGGCCTGCCTATCACGCTTGACGATCTGCGCCAGCATCGCGCGCGCCGCCCGCAACCACTGCGGCTACAGCATCAACACGGTGAGTTATGGAACCTGGCGCCGCCGACGCAGGGGCTGGTGTCGCTGGCCATCCTCGGCATCACTGACCGGCTGGCGATGGAGCAGGCCGACGATGCGCAGACCATCCACCGTATCGTGGAAGCGACAAAACAGGCCTTTAGCCTGCGCGATAAACATATTACCGACCCGCTGCATCTGGACGTGGATATTCAAAGTTTGCTGTCCCCGCAGGCGTTACAACCGCTGGCGGAGAAGATCGACGACCAGCGCGCCGCGCCATGGGGCGCAGGCAAAGGCCCCGGCGATACCGTCTGGATGGGCGTGATGGACAGTAGCGGGCTGGCGGTCTCCTTTATCCAGAGTCTCTACCATGAGTTTGGCAGCGGCGTGGTGCTTCCGGACAGCGGTATTGTCTGGCAAAACCGCGGCGCGTCGTTCAGCCTCGACCCGGCGCATTTGCTGGCGCTGGCGCCCGGCAAGCAACCCTTCCATACCCTTAATCCCGCCGCCGCACGCCTGAACGATGGGCGGGTGATGGTTTATGGCTCAATGGGCGGCGACGGCCAGCCGCAAACCCAGGCGGCGCTGTTCACCCGTTATATCCTGCAGAACGTCCCGCTTCAGGAGAGTATTTCTCGTCCGCGCTGGCTCCTTGGGCGCACCTGGGGACAGACCTCGGACTCACTAAAAGTGGAAGGTCGCTTTGCGCCGCAAACCCTCGCCCGACTCAGGGAACTGGGGCATGAAGTTGAGGTACTGGCCGACTTCAGCGAGGCCATGGGACATGCCGGGGCCATTGTCCGCCATCCTGACGGCCTGTTTGAAGGCGCGTCTGACCCGCGCAGTAACGGCACCGCCGCTGGCTATTAGGAGGAGAAGCATGAAACAAACCGAAAAAGAGTGGCGCGACTGGCTTCTACAGATGGAACAGATCCTCGCCCTTGAACTGGATGAATCGCGCCGCGCTGAGCTGCTGGCGCAATTTCGCCGCATTGCCGATATGGCTGAACCGCTGATGGCCTATCCGCTCGATCAGCGTCTGGAAATCGCCGGAGTGTATAAAGCATGAAGCTACATCAGATGACCATTGCCGACATTCAGCAGTCGCTGAGTCGCGGTGAATTTAGCGCCAGAGAGCTGGCTCGCCTGACGCTTGATGATATTGCGCAAAGTAACCCGCGGCTCAACGCCTGGACGACAGTCACCGGGAAACGGATGCTCGACGAAGCGGACGCTATTGATGCCCTACGGCGAACGAATCAGCCGCTGCCTGCGCTGGCAGGGGTTCCCTACGCGGTCAAAAATCTGTTTGATGTCGCGGGGGAAACCACCCTCGCCGGCGCGCAATTGTTCAGCGATAACCCGCCTGCCCGCGTCGATAGCTGGGCGGTAAGTCAGATCCATAGCGCAGGCGGCCTGCTCAGCGGGATGCTGAATATGGACGCCTATGCTTACGGTTTTACCACGGAAAACAGCCACTATGGCGCGACGCGCAATCCGCACGATCTTAACCGCATTGCCGGCGGCTCCTCCGGCGGCTCAGCGGCGGCGGTCGCCGCCGGATTGGTTAATTTCTCGCTCGGTAGCGACACCAATGGTTCGATTCGCGTTCCGGCATCCCTGAGCGGGATTTTTGGTCTCAAGCCAACCTTCGGCCGCCTGTCGCGTGCCGGCAGCCACCCTTTTGTTCCCAGCCTCGATCATATTGGTCCGTTTGCCCGCACGGTAGAGGATTTAGCCACAGTTTACGATGTTCTGCAGGGGCGAGACGTCAACGATGGGTTTCAGGCCGAACGCGGCGTCGCCCCTGCCACGCCGCATCTACGATATGGCCTCCAGGGGCTGCGTTGCGCGGTTTTAGGCGGCTATTTCAGCCGCTGGTGCGATGACGATGCCCGCGCGGCGGTGGCTCGCGTCGCCCGTTATCTCGAAGCCTCTGAAGAGTATCTCTTCCCCGAAGCGGAGCTGGCGCGCGCTTCTGCGTTTATCATTAGCGCTTCTGAAGGCGGAAACCAGTACCTGCCAGCCTTACGGCGCGAGCCGGAACGCTTTGAACCGCACTCGCGCGAACGTCTGCTGGCGGGCGCGATGATCCCTTCCGCGTGGTACCTGCAGGCGCAGCGCTTTCGTCGCCACGCTCAGCAGCAAGTCGCGTCGCTATTCACCCATGCCGACGTGCTCATCGCCCCGGCAACACCATGCAGCGCGACGCTTATTGGTGAGCAGACGATGGAGATCAACGGCGAGTCTTTACCGATACGCGCAAGCATGGGCATGCTTACTCAACCGATCTCGTTCATCGGTCTGCCGGTGGTGACCGTCCCGCTTCGTTCCACGACGGGGCTGCCTGTCGGGGTGCAGTTAATTTCCGCGCCGTTTAATGAACAGGCCTGTCTGCGCGCCGCCTATGCGCTGGAAGCGATGGGAGTAACCGATTCTCGTCCGGTGGGGGTAGCCGCATGATCGCATCGCAAGACATCAATCTTCCGCAAGTGGTTGCCGAAGTTACGGCGGCCTTTTATCGCTATGAACAGGCGCTGGTGAGTAACGATATCGCGGTGCTGGATGCGTTGTTCTGGCACGATACGCGCACGGTTCGCCTCGGCGCCGGAGAGAATCTGTATGGTATTGATGAGATCCGCGCTTTCCGCGCCGCGCGCCCTGCCGCAGGGCTTGCGCGGGAGTTACGCCATACGGTGATCACCACCTATGGAGAGGATTATGCGGTATGCAGTACCGAGTTCACCCGTGAAGGCAGCGATCGTATTGGCCGTCAGCAGCAAACCTGGGTGCGGTTTTCCTGCGGCTGGCGTATCGTTGCCGCGCATGTCAGTTTGATGGGGCATTGATGCCGTAGTCGCCCCCTGCTTGCGCTGCGCTTAGCAGGGCTACCAACTCACAATGGCACGGATCGTAGGCCGGATAAGGCGCAGCCCCATCCGGCGCGAAAGTGGTTCTTTACCCGCGGTTATTGCCCGGCGGCGCTACACTTACGTGGGCCTACAGATCACATGCCGGCGTAGATACTGTTATCGATTTGCAACGGTTTTGGTCTGGGAAAAACATGTGCTTTGTGTTAATTCTGAGCACATTGCGCTCCCGGTTAATTTTTTCCGCAATATGTTTTCCGTGGCGCTGGGAGCGCACAGAGGGCGGCCAGTCGCCGCCGCCCTCTGTACTCCCGGGCTCTGGCCGCCAAAATCGCCACTTCGTGGTTCCTTCGACTTATCCCGGCAGGCTCCGGGTCGGGCCGAGGCAGCATCCCTGCAAATCACGGCCCTCAGCCCGCATCCATGCGGGCTGCCCCGGCCTGCCGGGAACGTCTCAGCGATTTTGAGGCCACCAACACCGCAGTTTCAGTAGCCATTTACAAGATAGAGATCTTAAGCTCACAACGGTACGGACCATAGATACTGTTATCGGTTTGCTACTTTTTTAAGGGGTTTTCCCGGACGCGGCGCGTTGCGCCTTCTCCGGGCTACCAAATCGCAAAGCGCTGTAGCCCCGGTAAGCGGCAGCGCCACCGGGGATTTTGAGGCTACCAACACCGGCAGTATAAATTAACGGCAGGCCGCACGGACCGTAGGTCGGGTAAGGCGTTAGCCGCCACCCGACAAAACAACGGCGCAATGGGCCTGCCGCTATGGCTGGTACGGATGCACCTGCCGCCAGTGGTCGGCAATCTGCTGGCGGGTACAAATCCACACGCGCTCATGCTGCTGCACGTAATCAAGAAAACGTTGCAGAGCGCGGAAGCGCCCAGGGCGCCCCAGCAACCGGCAGTGCATGCCGATAGACATCATTTTCGGCGACGTTTCGCCTTCCGCGTACAGCACATCAAAGCTGTCTTTCAGATAGGTATAAAACTGTTCAGCGGTATTAAACCCCTGAGCGGTGGCAAAGCGCATGTCGTTGGCATCGAGCGTGTAAGGCACGATGAGATGCGGTTTACGCTGCTCGTCGGCGCAAGGCACTTCCGTCCAGAACGGCAAATCATCGCCATAATAGTCGCTGTCGTAATCAAATCCGCCATGTTCCACCACCAGTTGCCGGGTGTTAGGGCTATCGCGACCGGTATACCAGCCGGTGGGCGGTTTGCCAAACAGGTCGGTCAGCACCTGCACCGCTTTATGCAGATGGTCACGCTCCTGTTCAATCGCCATATGCTGATAGTGGATCCAACGCCACCCGTGGCTGACCACATCATAGTTGGCCGCTTTGATCGCCGCGACGATATCCGGATGACGCGCCAGCGCCATCGCCACGCCAAACACCGTTAACGGCACCCCCCGCTCCTGAAAGGCATGATGGATACGCCAGAAGCCCGCGCGGCTGCCATATTCATACAATGAGTCCATTGACATATGGCGGTCAGGGTAGCTGGCAGCGCCGATGATATCGGAGAGAAACTGTTCGGAACCCGCATCGCCGTGCAGGACGTGATTCTCGGCGCCCTCTTCGTAATTAAGCACAAACTGTACCGCGATACGCGCCTGATTTGGCCACTGCGCGTGCGGCGGCTTTCCCGCATAGCCGCGCAAATCGCGCGGATACGATTCTGCTGCTGGTATCATCTCCCACCCCCTCATTTAATCATTAAACACGGCAAATTTACCGCTAAGCGTTTTACGTTCCGGATAGGCTAAATCACCGTGCTTGCTGGTTGTCAGCCCGAGCGACACCAGAGATTCAACCATCTTCACCGCCGCGCTGACGCCATCAATAACGGGTACCTGAAGTTCCCGGGTCAGTTGCTGCGCCAGGGTCGCCATGCCGCCGCAGCCCAGCACGATAGCGCCGCAGCCGTCCTCCTTTAGCGCCTGAATACAGCGGGCGCGTACTTTTTCCTGCGCCACACCGCTGCCATCTTCCAGTGCCAGCACCGGTAGATCGATCGCATGCAGACCGGCGCAATGGTCATGGAATCCATACTGATGTAGCAGGTGGCGAGCGATAATCAGCGTGCGCGGCAAGGTAGTGACCACCGAGAAGCGGGTAGCGACCAGCGTCGCCATATGCATCGCCGCTTCGGCAATACCAATAACCGGCCCCTGGGCCAGTTCACGGGCGGCCAGTAGTCCCGGATCGCCAAAACAGGCGATGACATGGCCGGAAACGCCCTGCCGCCGCCCGGCTTTAATCTGCTCCAGCACGCCGACGGCGGCGACGGCTTCGTCAAAATGTCCTTCAATCGACGGCACGCCGTCCGGTGGACAGACCGCGAGAATATCGGTTCCTGGCGACGCCGCGGCGCGGGCCGCCTCGGCGATGGTTTGCGTCATACCGGGATCGGTATTGGGATTGATAACTTGTATACAGATGGTGGACATTACCGCTCCTTATAGCCGGCGAATAGCCGGGCGAAATCGGGAACCGACTCCCCCGTGCGGGAAAAACATAAACTGGCGACGATGTGTTCAAAGTGATGGTTGAGCGCCTCGGTCAGCGCGGTTAGCGCTTTTTCGCGCAGCAGGCCGACAAGGCGTTCGTGGTCATCGCAGCGGCACCCTTGCCGCCACGGCGCGCCCCAGGCGGCAATCACCAGCGATGAGCGTTGACTGAGCCGGGTGACCATCTCCGTTAGCACCTGGTTGCCGGAAATGGCCTGTAACTGAATATGAAAATTAGCGGAGTGGCGGATAGCCGCCGGGCCATCATAGGCCTCATGCGCCAGTTGCTCCTGCTGAATAATGGCTTCCAGCGCCGCCAGATGCGGAGGCTGGCAGCGTTGCAGTACATCCGGCAGATTCGCCACTTCCAGTAGCGCGCGGGTGCGGAATATTTCTCGTGCCTCGTCAACTGTCGGACTGGCGACCTGTGCACCACGTTTGGGCGTTAATGTCACCATTTGCACAGCGGCGAGTCGTTGCAGCGCTTTGCGTACCCCCGTGCGGCTGACGCCGAACACCTCCGCCAGCGCCTCTTCCGGCAATTTGCTGCCCGGCAGCAGCTGTTGCTCGACAATCGCGGTCAGCAAGGCTTCGTAGATAGACTCATCCTTGTCATGCAGTCCGGCTGCGGCCTGCAGCGGATTTTCATTGCCCATTGGTCTACTCCACTTTCCATTTTGATATCAAATCGTATACATAAAATAAATATTTTGTATACAAGATTAACCATTCTGGCCTGAATCCTGCAACGCCTTCCGCTATCAACGGCACAACGTTTGTCTTCAGAGGAGCAGGATCCATGCCAAATACACAAAATACGCATCAGCTCAACGCCGGAGACCCGGCATCAGGCTACAGCCCGCGTCTTTGCAACGAGGATCTGGCGCCGACGCGCGAGCAAAACTGGAACTGGTACAACATTTTTTCTTTCTGGATGTCGGACGTGCATAGCATGGGAGGCTATGTAGTGGCGGCGAGTTTCTTTACGCTGGGGCTGGCGAGCTGGCAGGTACTTATCTGCCTGTTGGCCGGAATTGTTATCGTCCAGTTTTGCGCCAATCTGGTGGCAAAACCCAGCCAGATTGCCGGCGTGCCCTATGCGGTCATTTGTCGTCAGGCGTTTGGCGTCTTCGGCGCCAATATTCCGGCGGTGATACGCGGACTGATTGCTTTCGCCTGGTACGGGATCCAAACCTATCTGGCTGCGAACGCCTTGATGCTGGTGCTGCTGAAGTTCTGGCCCTCGCTGGCGGCAATGACGCAAACCTCATTGCTGGGTCTTTCATCGCTTGGCTGGCTCTGTTTCGCTACCATGTGGCTGTTGCAGGCGATGGTGTTCTGGCACGGCATGAGCGCGATTAAGCGTTTCATCGACATCGCCGGCCCGGCGGTATATGTGGTGATGCTGGCGCTGGCGGGCTGGATTGTATACAAGACAGGCCTCGACGGTATCTCCTTTACCCTCGCCAGTAAGACGCTGACCGCTGGCGAGCAAAGTTGGCAGATGATCACCGCCACCGCGCTGGTGGTCTCTTACTTCTCCGGTCCGCTGCTCAATTTTGGCGATTTCTCCCGTTATGCCAGAAGCATGGGCGAAATTCGCCGCGGTAACCGCTGGGGGCTGCCGTTTAACTTCCTGCTGTTCTCGGTGGTGACTGTAGTGATCGTCTCCGGGACGCAATCTTTATTTGGCCGGATGATCACCGACCCGATTGAAACGGTGAGCCATGTGGGTAACGATCTGGCGGTGGCCATCGGCTTGCTGACCATGATCACCGCCACTATCGGCATTAATATTGTCGCCAACTTCGTCTCGCCGGCATTTGATTTTTCCAACTGCGCGCCACAAAAAATCAGTTTCCGCACCGGCGGGATGATTGCCGCCGTCGGCTCGATACTGCTCACCCCGTGGAACCTGTTCAACTCCCCTGAGCTTATCCACTACACCCTGGATGTATTGGGAGCGTTTATCGGGCCGTTGTTCGGCATTCTGCTGGTTGATTTCTATTTGATTAAACGCGGGCAGGTATCGGTCAACGATCTGTTCGATGACACTCCGAAAGGCAAATACTGGTACCGCAACGGTTTTAACCCGAAGGCCATCGCCGCGCTGCTGCCCTCGGTAGCGGTTGGCCTGATTATCAGCTTTATTCCCGCTCTGCATGAAGTGGCCAATTTTAGCTGGTTCATCGGCGTGCTGCTAAGCGGCAGCCTGTATCGCTGGATTGCCCGCGATGAGCGGCAGGCCGCTTCTTCCGCCCGCTTTACCCCCGGCACGCTGGCGCAGAAAGAATAATTCCGCCCGGCCGCGGCATCTGTCGCGGCCTTCTGGCATTAAATTTGCAAAACATTTGCGTAATAGATATCTCCACACTCAAATAAGGCGGCAACATGCTGGAATACCACACCGCGCTACGCGGTGCGTTTTTTGATATTAGCCAACCCGCCGCCAGCGCTGACGATATCGCCCGCTACGCGCGATATATTGATGATGGCGTGCTGTTTATTTACGCCGGAAAGATTCAGGCGTTACTGCCATGGCAGGAAGGCGAAGCATTACTCGATCCACAGAAAGGCTATCGCGATCTGCGCGGTAAACTGCTGCTGCCGGGGTTTGTCGACGCCCATATTCATTATCCTCAAACCGAAATGATCGGCGCCTTTGGCGAACAGCTGCTGGAATGGCTGACCACCTATACCTTCCCGGTGGAAAGCCAGTTTGCCGATGAACGGTACGCGGCAGATATCGCCCGTTTTTTTGTCAACCAGTTGCTCAGCCATGGCACCACCACCGCGCTGGTATTTTGTACGCTTCATCCGGCGTCCGTGGATGCCCTGTTTACCGAGGCGTTGCGCCTGAACATGCGCCTGCTGGCCGGTAAGGTGATGATGGATCGCCATACGCCGGAGTATTTAACCGAAACCGCCGAACAAAGCTATCGCCAGACCCGCGAACTGATCCAGCGCTGGCACCGGCGCGGTCGTCTGGGCTACGCCATTACGCCGCGTTTCGCCCCCACCTCCACGCCGGAGCTGCTGCAAGCTGTTCAGCGTCTGCGGGAGGAGTTTCCCGATACCTGGCTACATACCCATCTGAGTGAAAACCTAAATGAAATAGCGTGGGTAAAGCAGTTATGGCCGGAGCATGAGCACTATCTTGATGTTTATCATCACTATCAATTGACCGGTGAGCGCAGCGTCTTCGCCCACGGGATCCATCTGGCAGAGAAAGAGTGGCGGTGTCTGCATGAGACCGGTTCGGCAATTGCTTTCTGTCCGACGTCAAACCTGTTTCTGGGCAGCGGGCTATTTCGCCTGCCCGCCAGCTGGCAACATCAGGTCCGGATCGGCATCGGCAGCGATGTTGGCGCCGGGACCTCCTTCAGCCTGCTGCGTACTCTCGGCGAGGCCTATAAAGTGGCGCAGCTACAGAGCTATCTCCTGCGCGCCAGCGAAGCGTTTTATCATGCGACGTTGGGCGGCGCGCACGCGTTACGCCTGGATGACAAAATAGGTAATTTCCAGTCGGGAAAAGAGGCCGATTTGGTGGTTATCGACCCGGCGGTGACGCCGCTACAAAGACTGCGCAGCGCCCGCTGTCAGGATGTGTATGAACAGCTGTTCGTGTTAATGACCTTAGGCGATGAACGGAACATTAGTGAGACCTGGGTCAATGGCGAACAGGTATGGTGTAACGAAGGATGAACCGCTGCCCGGCACTGTATTCTGACCGGGCAGCGGACTCAATTTAACTTCCGCGATAGGTCGACCAGCCGCCGGGGGCAATTAAAAACGGCAGATGAAAATGGTCTTTGTCGTCGTTGGTAATCATAAAATCGATCTGCGCCTGTCGGTACAGGGTCTGGCGGCCATCGCGCGCAAACCACGATTGCAGTTCGGCCACCAGCTGATAGTTTCCGGGACGCAGCTGTCCCGTCGCCATCTCGCCCAGACGGCCATTGCTGTCCGTCACGCCTGATGCCAGGCTGCGCCCTTCGCATAACAGGGTGACCGCCACGCCTTGTGCAGGCTTGCCGGTGGAAATATCAAGAATATGGGTGCTCAGGGTGATCATGCGCTAATAACTCCCGCCAGTCTGAGTAAGGTGATTTCACGTAATTGTTCCAGTGCCGCTTCAATTTCCTGCGCGTCATTATGCGTCAGCCGTTGGGTCAGCGCCTGCAGGATCTCGGCGGCGCTGCGCCCTTTGGCGCGGATCAAAAACACGCGGTCAAAGCGGGCTTCGTAACGGGCGTTCCCTTCTTTCAGCGCCCGGGCGATAGCGGCATCGTCGGCATTAACCTCCGCCTGCTCCTGGCGAGACAGCGCGGCATGCACTTCCCCGCCCGTCGGCTTTTCCCCGATCCGCGGGTGGGCGCAGAGCGCCCGCGCCAGGTCTGCCTCCCCCCAGTGCTGCATCAGCTGTTGTGCGCGGTCCGTTAAGGCCGTCAGTGTGGCATAGGGTCGCCCCAGCGCCAGCGCTTCGCGCCAGGCGGGGAGCGCCACGCAGGGTTCGAGTAGTCGCAGGGCTTGCGCCTGCGGCAGCTGATTAAAGTGGTTGAGTGTTATCATCATTGCTCCTTGCCGCTGCCGTCATGGCGGCTTTCTCTTGCGGAATAATCAGATTCAATACAATCGCTACCAGCCCGCCGCTGGTAGCGGCAGATTCAAACAGATTGCCGATGATGGGCGGGAAATGGGCAAGGAAAGCGGGAACCGCCTCAATGCCGAGGCCAAAACCAAATGCCAGGCCCACAATCAGCATATCGCGGCGGGTTAGCGGGGTCTGGGTGATAATGCGGATCCCGGCCGCCACGACACAGCCAAACATGACCATCGTCGCGCCGCCTAACACCGGCGTGGGGATCTGGCGCAGGATCTCGCCAAATGGCGGGAATAGACCAAGCAGGATCAGCAATACGCCGATATAACGCCCGACATAGCGGCTGGCGACGCCGGTCATTTGGATAACGCCGTTATTCTGCGCGAAGGTGGTATTGGGAAACGCGCAGATCGCCGCGGCGATCAGGCAGCTAATACCATCCGCGAGGATCCCGCCTTTCAGGCGTGAGCGAAACGCGCCATCATCGATGGACTGTTTTGAGATCAGGCAGTTGGCGGTTAAATCGCCGACGGCTTCAAGAATGCAGACCAGCGACACCAGCGCGACCGGTAAAAAGATGGCGCTATTAAACTGAAAGCCAAAAGGAAAGAGCGCCGGCAGACGAAACCAGCTCTCGCCGATCGGCGCCAGATGAAATTTCCCGCTCAATGCGGCGGCGATACAGCCCACCGCCATGCCGATGACCACCGACGATAAACGCAGCCAACGGTTTTTCGCGCAGCTTAATAACACGATAATCCCTAAGGTCACGCCGCCCAATGCGATATTGCCCGGGCTGGCGAAATCCTTCGCGTGCTCGCCGCCGCTCCAGTTAATAATACTGACCTTTATCAGGCTGATGCCGATCAGCGCAATGACGCTGCCGGTAATAATGGGGGTAAAGAGTTTTTTCAGCGGTTCGATAAAGCGGCTGACGACGACCGGTACCAGCGCGGCAACAACGTTGACGCCGAACAGCATAGCCATAATGTCCTGCGGGCCGCCTCCCTGCGCTTTGACCCACATGCCGCCGGCAATCGCTACGCCGAGAAAAGCGAAGCTGGTGCCCTGCATACAGATCATGCCCGCACCGAGCCCCCAGACGCGGTTAGCCTGAAGAAAGGTGCCAATCCCGGAAGCTATTAGCGACATACTAATTAAATATGGCAGCCATTCGCCAAGCCCCAGCGCGGCGCCAATAATCAGCGGCGGCGTAATAATGCCGACCAGCCCCGCCAGCACGTGCTGTAAGGCGCTAAAAAAGGCCGGCAGCGGCGGGATGCGCTGCTCGAGGCCATAAAGCAGGTTGCTGTTCTGTTCATCAGACATGGGGTCACCGTCTCGTCGTGGGTAAGCGTTAACGATGTAGTGCACAAAGCAGGCCACATTGCTGACTCCCTCTATCTTTATCCACCTAAAAATCGTTTTATCTATTATTTTTCAGTGAAATAGCTTCATTAAAGAGTGGGGGTTCCGTAACGATCGTTGGCGCAAGGCGATGAAACTTTTGATTCCTGAATTCATAAAAAGAAATTTTTGATTCATAAAAAGGCAACATAATCGCAACTTTGCCCTTCTTTGGTGCGCACTCCGCCCATCACCCTTCCGTTTTCCGCTGATTTCGTATGTTCTGCTACCTGGTACGCAAATTGCTGAACCCCTTAAACAACACACCTAAGGGGAAGACAATGAAAGCAATCGTGATTGGCGCGGGAATCGGCGGCTTGAGCGCCGCGGTGGCGCTCCGTAACGCAGGCATCGCATGCGAAGTGTTCGAAGCGGTAAAAGAGATTAAGCCGGTTGGCGCCGCGATTTCTATCTGGCCCAACGGCGTCAAGTGTATGAACCGCCTGGGGATGGGCAAGATCATCGACGCTTACGGCGGCCCGATGCATTATCTGGCGTATAAGGAGTATCAACGCGGAGAAACGCTCACCCGCTTCAGCCTCGCGCCGCTGGTTGAACGTACGCAGGGCCGCCCTTCGCCTGTGTCGCGAACGGAACTGCAGCGCGAGATGCTCGATTTCTGGGGGCGTGAGCAGGTGCGGTTCAGCAAGCGGGTTACCCGCGTGGAAGAGCATACCGACGGCGTAACCGTCTGGTTTACCGATGGTAGCGAGGCGCACGGCGATGTGGTCATCGCCGCCGATGGCAGTCATTCGGCGCTGCGGCCATATGTGCTCGGCTATACGCCGGAACGCCGCTATGCCGGTTACGTTAACTGGAATGGTCTGGTCGATATTGATGAGTCCATTGCTCCCGCCGATCAGTGGACGACGTTTGTCGGCGAAGGGAAACGCGTGTCGCTGATGCCGGTGGCGGGCGGACGCTTCTACTTCTTCTTCGATGTGCCGTTGCCGGCCGGATTAGCGGAAGATCGCCTCACCCTGCGCGACGATTTAACCCGCTACTTCACCGGCTGGGCGCCGCCGGTGCAAAAGCTTATCGCCGCCCTCGACCCGCAGACCACCAACCGGATAGAAATTCACGATATTGAACCTTTTGATAAGCTGGTACGTGGCAAGGTGGCGCTACTGGGCGATGCCGGACACAGCACCACGCCGGATATTGGCCAGGGCGGCTGCGCGGCGATGGAGGACGCGGTCGTGCTGGGGAATGTACTACGCGAAAACAGCGATATTGTCACCGCGCTGCGCCAGTACGAAGCATTGCGCTGTGAACGGGTGCGTGACCTGGTGCTCAAAGCGCGTAAACGCTGTGATATCACCCACGGTAAAGATATGGCGTTAACCAAAGCCTGGTATCAGGAACTGAAAACGGAAACCGGCGAGCGTATTATCAATGGCTTGTGCGAAACCATTCAGGGCGGGCCATTAGGCTGAGAGTGAGCAGCGCTACGCATCTCCTCCATCACCAGCGTGAGTTTTTGAATCGCCATTTGCGCCGGACGAGATAGCTGGCGCGATGGCGCGGTGCATAGCGCCAGGGTCAAAGGCCGCAGCAGCTTATTACGTAGCGGCACAAACGCCAGCGAACCGTTGTTTACCTCGTCCTGCACGTCGAGCAGGCTCAGGACCGCCACCCCGCCGCCTTTAAGCACCAGCGATTTAATCAGACGAATATCATTGCAGCTAACGGTGTTGGGCGGCGAAAAATCATAATGGCGATAGAGCATTGCCACCCGGTCATGCACTATTAACGGCGCGCCGGGAATAATATGCCGTTCATCGCTAAGTTCCCCCAGCGAGATCGCGGGCGCAGCGGCAAAAGGATGGTGCGGATGCAGTACCACCCCGACTTCCATTTCAATAAACGCCAGTACGTTGAGACCCGCCTGACCTTCAGGATCGAGGATCAGACCAAAATCGACATCGGCCTGACGCACTCTGTCGCTGATGCTCTGGCTATCGGCGACCTGCAACATCAGTTCCAGCCACTCGCACTGGTTGATAATCTCTGCCAGCGCCGCGGCAAAGCTCCCTTCGGCTAGCGCCTGCACCATACCGACATTCACCGTTCCGCGTTTTAGCCCCTGCAGTTCATCAAATTTCTGTTGGGTTACGCGAAACTCTTTTTGCCAGCGCAGCAGATTGTCATACAGCAACTCGCCTGCGGTGGTCATCCGCAAACCTTCGGGCAGCCGCTCAAACAGCGGCGTGCCGAAGGACGCTTCAGCCTGCAGTATCTGGCGGTTAATCGCCGAAGCCGAAATATGCAGTTTTTCCGCCGCCCGACGCAGGCTGCCGCTGCGGGCCACTTCCATAAAATAGCGAGCAAAGCGTGAGAAAGGACTCATCGGTTACCTGTACTGATTTTTGCAACGGATGGCTGAATTAATGCTGATGGATGTCAACACCCTACTATGGCAACAATTAACTCACAACAATTAAACAATCACTTTAGCCATCAGGAAGCAAAACGATGAACAGACAACCGCTCACGCCCCCCGCGCATTGCACCTTTGAACCCCAGGACTGGCTGCGGCTGGCAAAATGCTGGCATCCGGTGGCGCGTAGCGCGGATATCGGCCGGCAACCGGTGAAGGCCACCCTGCTGGATGAAAAGCTGGTAATCTATCGCCTGCACGAACGCATAGTGGTCGCCCGCGACGCCTGCCCCCACCGCGGGGTACCATTGACGTTAGGTTTTCATGACGAAGAAGGTATCATTTGCCCTTATCACGGCCTGCGCTTTGGGGAAGATGGCCGCTGTAACCGAATCCCCTCCAGTCCAAATCAGCCGATACCGGCGAAATTAAATCTGACCAGCTACGCGGCGGAAGAGCGCTATGGTCTGGTGTGGGTCTGTCTCGATTATGATGCTGACAATCCCCCGCAGTTACCGACCATGCCGCACTGGGCAGACGACGGATTTCAGCAACTGACCTGCCCGGCTTTTGAGGTCAATGGCTTCGCAGGCCGTCAGGTTGAAGGGTTTCTTGATGTGGCGCATTTTGCGTGGATCCATACCGACACCTTCGCCGATGCGGATAATCAACAGGTTCCTGACTACCTGCCTGAGGAAACGGAAAATGGGTTTGTCGTCGACTACTGGAGTACGGTCGGCAATTATCCGGCAAGCGCCGGCTACCGTGCTCCGGAGGGTTTTCAATGGCTGCGTCGCTTTGAGATGCATTTGCCCTTTACCGCCACCCTGACGATTCATTTCCCCGGCGAAGCCCGGCTGGTAATTATGAATGCCGCCTCGCCCGTCTCATCACGGATCACGCGAATGTTTGCCCCTATCGCCCGCAATTTCGACCTGCATGTGCCGGTGGAGGAAGTCTACGCCTTCAACCTTCGCGTGTTTGAAGAAGACCGGCTGATGGTAGAGAGCCAGCGTCCGGAGACGCTACCTCTGGATCTTACCCTGGAAGCACATATTCCTGCCGACCGTAGCTCAATTGCCTACCGTCGCGGCTTGAAGCGGCTGGGTTTCGGTGAGTTTTTCCTGGTCTGAGCAAGGAGTTATATGATGAGTACTCTGATTGAGGTGGTTGTCGATGGTCTCTGGCGTGAAGGCGAACATAATCTGGCGGTCACGTTGGTGACGACTGACGGCGGCCCATTACCCGCATGGCAGCCCGGCGCCCATATCGATCTGCATCTGGCGAGCGGCGTAACCCGTCAGTATTCACTCACCGGCAGCCACAGCAGGCTGGAACGTTATCTGATTTGCGTGGCGAGAGCGGCAGAATCGCGCGGCGGTTCGCGCTACATCCATGAGACGCTGCGACCGGGTCAGAGGATGATGATATCACCGCCGAGAAATCAGTTTGCCCTGCAGACGGCGCGACACGTCACCCTGCTGGCCGCCGGGATTGGCATTACGCCGCTGTATAGCATGGCGCGGGCGTTAGCGGCGCAGGGAAATCCGTTTACCTTGCATTATTACCTCAACCGTCGGGAAAACGGCGCCCTGCTAGCCGCGATTGCCCGCAAGCTGGCGCCAGAAAACGTGAGAATTTATAGCTCAGCTGAAGGCGGGAGCCCGCGAGAAAATCTGGCTGGCAGATTGAGCGTTCCTCACCGTGAGGATCGGCTTTACGTATGCGGTCCGGCGGGATTTATGGCCGCCGCGCGCCAGGCGGCGGCGATACAAGGCTGGCAGGCTGAGCAGATCCATGAGGAGGCGTTTCAGGCGTCAATGCCCGCGAACGACGCCCGGCCAGAAGAGACGTTTACGGTGACGCTCGCCTCTTCTGGCCAATGCTGGCCTGTCGCCGCCAATCAAACCATCGCGCAGGTATTGCAGGAAAATGGTGTGGCAGTGCCGCTCTCTTGTGAGATGGGGATTTGCGGCGCCTGTCTGACCAGGGTGGTTGAGGGAGAGGTGGACCATCGTGATACGGTGCAGTCAGCAGCAGAAAAATGCGCCATCGTGCAGCATGTCGCGCTGTGCTGTTCCCGCAGCCGCAGCACGAATCTGCTCATTGATTTATAAAATAAGGCCAGGCGAACCCTTTTCTAACGTGAAGCGCGGCGCGGCATTTGGCGCTGAATATTAAGCTGTTTTCGCCAGACCCTGTTATGTAAATAAAGGGCGTTTGCACGGTAAAAAGTCTGGCTATTTATGCATCGGATACAGCCGAAAATGAATAATAGTCCCAGCACGGCGCTGATGAGAAATCCTGGTTTTAGTCCGGCGCCGAATAATGCCCCGAGGCAAACAGAAAGAAAATAAACACTCGCAACCAGACCACTGAAAACCATCAAAGCCAGTGATAATTTAAACGCCAGAAAATTGCCTCTGGCAACGAAGTACATCGCCAGAACCATTACCAGACTATAAATTAGCGATACAGGCACAATCGCCGCCATCACGGCATACTGCGGCAGCCCAAATAGATCGAACATTGCCAGGCAGAGATAAGGTTGAGCCAGGGCAAAAGCGAGCATGCTCAGAATCATTGCCCCTATCAGCGGTATTCCTGACATATGCCAGCCGACCGGAATACCCATCCGGTCTTTTAATCTGTCTTTAAGCTTCTCCAGTTGCTGCGGATCGTTGGTTTTTATTCTGTCCCTGACGACCGCACTGAGCAGCAAACTGTCTTTCATGAACTTCAGCATCCTCTGAACATCCTGTTGTCGAGATGGATATACGCGCCAATTATGGCCCTTCCGTCGACGGCGGTGTCGTCGTCCGTAAACTGTTTTCCTGCGATAAGCGCCAGAAATCATGCCCGGCGGGATACTGGTAAAGACGCAGTGAAAACTGCCCGGCCACGGCGGTAATGTATTCAAAAATAGCGGATTGCGTGTTCTCGTAATCCATCCATAGCGTCGAGGAGGTAAAGCAGTAGATTTCCAGCGGCAGCCCGGACGGCGACGGTTTTAACGTCCGTGCCACGATGTACATATCTTTAATGATATCTGGCCGTTCGGCGAGATAGCTCATCAGGTAATGGCGAAACAGCGTCAGGTTAGTCAACCCGTTATCAATAAACCAGCGATCCGCGACGCCGCCCGGATCCCGGCCATCCAGTAATTTACTGAGCGGCTCACTCACCCCGCGGATTGCCAGCATCGGGGTTAACATCTCCTGATTCAGGAAGGTTACCGAGTGCTGATCGATATTAATACTGCGCATGATCCGCCGTGCGCCGGACGAGAACATCGCCTGCCAGTTGGTATACGTTTCTGTAAGGAAATTCTTGGTCGGAATACGCGAAATGGTGTTGTCCCAGTTACGGATAGTAATGGTATGCAGCGCGATATCCGTCACTTCCCCGCTCAGATTCTTGTCAGGCATTTCGATCCAGTCGCCCAGTTGCAGGACATCGTTGGACGATAGCTGGACGTTGGCCACCAGCGACAGCAAGGTATGTTGAAACACTAACATCAGCACCGCCGCGACGGCACCGAGGCTGGAAATGATAATCACCGGTGATTTATTCGACATCACGGCGAGGATCATAATCGCGGCCAGAATGTGAACTAAGATTTTGCCTATCTGGATATAGCCTTTGATGGAGTGGTTTTTGCGCTTGGTCTTACGCAGATAAGAGCTATTGACGATATCCAGCATTTCGTTGAAGAAGATCGACAGAAAAATAAAAAACAAAATTCCGCAGATGGTATTAATCGCCGTTACCAGCGATGCCGGCATATTGGGCATAAACTGCAGAACATAGTAGACGATAATAACCGGAATGAAGTTTGACAGTTTCTCGGCGATACGGCGGTCTTTTTCCAGCGGTACGTCCTGTTTATGGCTGGCGAAGAACACTTTGCGTATCACTTTAATCAGCAAAAACTTGCACAAAAGATGGGCAAAGATGCCGGAGACGACCAACAGAATAAGGTTAAAGCCGATCGCTAATGCCGGATTACTTTCAATAAACGTCAACAGATGATTCAAATACGCCATGCGTTATCGCCTGAATAAATATGCCCTTTTGTATTAGCCCTTCACTCTCGGCTATTAATACAAAAATTTAACCAATGTGCATCATGACATGTCAAAGCCGCATAAGTCCACGCTTTGCGCGGGGGATCACATTCATTGTATAAATATGTTCATTTGCATTAATGATGCTCTGCGCCCACTATTAAGGGGCCCGAAATGAGGACATATCAACTCCAGGAGGAAACATGTTCAAAGCACTTGCCGCCATCGTCGCACTCACCGCATCCGCCAGCGTCATGGCGCAAAGCGATGTTACGCTGACTTCACTTGCCAAAGATAATGCGACCAAAGCGTCGTTCAGCCAGATGGTAAAAGGCCATAAGCTCCCGGCCTGGGTTAACAGCGGTGGTACCGGATCCCCTGCACAAACCGTGAAACTGGGATCTGAATCCTGGCAGGTATTAAGCGCCTGTAAACCACACGATTGTGGAAGCGAACGTATCGCCGTGATCTGGTCTGAAAAATCCAAACAGATGGCGGGCGTCTTCTCAGTGGTTGATGAGAAGACATCGCAAGAAAAACTGACCTGGCTTAACGTCAGCGATGCGCTGTCGATTGATGGCAAAACCGTGTTGTTTGCCGCGCTGAGCGGCAGCCTTGAAAACCATCCTGACGCGTTTAATTACCCGCAATAAACAAAATCCCTGGCTATCCGTTGATAGTCAGGGGTTGCTCACCGCCTTTACCACTCCCTATTTGCGCTGCCGGCGTAGTTTGCCCGCGAGAAGAGCCAACCGCTGGCTACGACAATAAATCGCGAACAGCACGAACCCCTGACGGTTAAATATTAGCCGGCAACACAGTAATGCCAGCGCGGCGAACGCCAGCGGCCAGAGACTTTCACCTGCGCTGAGCATCGCTCTCAACGCTTGCGCCGCCGTTGACGCTGAGAGGATAAGAAATAGCGCCAGAAATCCCTTCAGCCCGAGGGTATAACCGCGAGCCAGCAACACGCCGCTGGTTAACAGAAAAATTATCATCACCAGCGCCGGTACAAAAAAACTCGCTACCCGTTCCGGCGTAGAAAGCCATGGCAGCGTCTGCAAAAATGGCAATAGGTTTAAGGCAAAAGCTATTGATAACAGTGGAAACAGCGCGGTGACCGGAAATGGGTTTTGCCGGGGACGTTCGCCTGGCGGACGTGAAAAGTAGCGTTCAAGTTCTGGCGTGGAGTGAGTCAGCAGGCTGGCGTCCCGGCGCGCAATAGCGCGGTCGATCTCCCGACCATGCTGCAGGAGATCGTAGAAGACGGGCCCTACTATCGGAGAAACTATCGACATCAGATGACGGCCTGGGCGCGAATTATCGCTGCCAAAATAGCGCTGAATGTTTGAGGGCCGCTGAGTCGCTCCACCACCTGACCATCGCGGAAAACAAGCGTATTGGGTAACCCCCAGACGCTATATTTCGCCGCCAGCACCGGAGCCTGAACGACATTTACTGTACCGACTAATACATCAGACGGTAGCCGGTCTGCCGCCTGGAGAAACAGACTTTCGCTGCTTTGACAAGGGCCGCACCACGGCGCATGAAAACGCACAACAGCCACGCCGTTATAGCGTTCAACTTGCGAGAAATTGTCTTCATTCCACTGAATAACGCTCGGATTCATCTTGACCCTTATAACTCTGCACAAAAAGTGATTCAGTTGGGCGATTGTAATCGTTTTCGCGCATAGCCGACAGCTTACGGCGCCAGCATCAATACCTTGAACTGGCTGGGGACGATGCGCATACCGACCGCATTTGTCGAATTTTGCAGGCTAACGCTGGTTAGACGCGTCGCCGGCGTGCCTTTTAACAGCACGGTAAATGCGCCGGTCAGATGACGCGACGGCCCCATTACCGTACCTGACGCCACCCCGGTCGCTACGCCGGGGTTATCGCCGTTGGTGAGCGGCGTCACCGTCGCCATATTGTGCGCGGGCATGCCCATAAACAGAATATTGAGCGCGTTAGGGATCGCCGTCGGCCCCAGCGCGATATCCGGATAGGGAATCGGCGTTGGCGCCGGCATCGGCGTCAGACAGACGTCGGGAAAGGCTAAATCGACACCAAAAAGCTGGCAGTTGGCAAACATGATTAGCTCCTTAGCCCATGTGGATCTGTTCTGAATCGACTTTGGTGATCGCTTTTGAGGTGATGACCGTATTGTGCGCATGCAGCCGGGCGTAATCTTCCGCTTTCATATCCAACTGCCCGGCGCGCACCTGCTCGGTCTGCCGGGTGGTGCGCAGCAGATTGTGGCTAATTTGCGTCACCGTTTGCCAGACCGATTCGGCGCGCTTGCCGACAATACGTGACAGTGTCACCCATGCCGAGAGCTTATCGCCGCTGTAGTTCATCTCGCTGATATGGCAGTCCCCCTGCGCAGCATTGACGCACAGCCGCTGACCGCTGAGGCTGAGTTCCCCCTGACTTTGAATATGCAGGTCACCCGGTACGCTGAGCTCCGCCTGGCGGCTTTCATCACGCTCCAGCACCGCTAACAGCCAGATCTGGTTGTCCACGCTGCTGATGAGTACGCGATCCCCAGCCTGCGGCGCGATCAGACAGCTGACCGCTCGCCTACAGTGCCAGCCGCGCCCTTCGCTCTCGACGGTCACGCTACCGTCGGCAAAGCAATGGGTCACCGTGCCGGAAGCCTGCGCCGGCGGCATCACCGCCTGGGCCAGTTTGTGATTAATAGTTGTCATCTGTTGTCTCCTTAACAACGGCTGTGGCGCTGGGCGCTCCACGCCTCAGCGGCTAATAACTCTTCATCGTATTCCAGGATCCCCTGGCGGCCGGTAAACAGCGCTTCGTCCTGGCGGGCGCGATGCAGGCGGGTGCGGGAAAAGGTCGCGCCGCGCAGATCCGCCTGGCGCAGGTCGGCGGCGGAAAAATCACTCCACGTCAGATCGCAGAGCGCGAATCGCGCTCCGGCGGCCTGAACCCGCTGTAAAACGCTCTGGAACAACCTGCTCTGGCTAAAGTCGGCCTGCTCCAGGATCGCGCCGACAAATATCGCCTGGTCGAACAGGCTACCGCGACACTGGGCGCCGCGCAGATCGGCCTCCATAAACAGCGCCTGGCTGGCGTTCACCTGATTGAGCTCTGCTTCACGCAATGACGCGCCTTTGAAATTGCACTGGGTTAGCTGGGCGCCGTTAAACTTCGCGCCGTCCAGCGGACAATCGGTGAACTGGCAGCCGGTAAAACCCTGCCTTGAATAGTCTTTGCCGCGCTGATCGCACTGGAAAAACACCAGCCGATCGCACTGCATTTCGTTCAGCGCGGTGTCCCGCAAATCAATATGGTAAAAGGTGGTCAACAGACCGCGGCTTTGCGCAAAGCTGGCGTGAGTCAGGTCAGCCTCATAAAACACGCTGCGTTCCAGCGTTGAACCGCTAAAACGGCTCCTGCTCATCTGGCAACGCATAAACTGGCTGCTTTGCAGCGTCGTCGCCGAGAAATCGCTCTCTTGCAGGTCGCACTGATTAAACACGCAACTATCAAGCGTGGTTTCAGCGGCCTGAAGATGGGTCATTTCACACTGATTGAAGGTCGTCTGCTTAAGTTGGGCGCCTTGCAGCTGCAGGTTCTGCAGCTGGCATTCGGTAAACAGGGCTTCATGCAGATTGGCATTTTGCAGATTAGCGCCGCGTAGCGACACCTCCTGAAACAGACCGCCGGAGAGATCGCAGCCCTGCAGGTTGATACCATCCAGCGATATTTCATTGAGTGGCTCGCCGTTTTTGATGCGCTGAACGATCTCCTCCGGGCTCAGTATCGTCATATCACTTCTCCATCGCGCTTCGGCAGGGTTTTAATGCGTTTGGTCCATGCGCCATCCAGCCGCGTGGTTTTACTGGTAAAGGATTGTGAAAGATCGGCGCGGAACAGATTGGCGCCTTCGAAATTTGCCCCGGCAAGCTGGCTTTTTTGCAGCAGCGCGCCCATCAGGTTGGTGTCGGTAAAATCGGCCTCGCGAAAATCGGTGCGAACAAACAGACTGCCGACCAGATTCGCGCGCACAAAGCTGGCATCACGGCAATCAGCCTCACTCAGATCGCTGTTTTCGATTTTTGCCAGCGCAAAGCGCGCGCCCTGTAATGGCGTCTGGCGCAAATTGCTCTGCTGCAGCGTAGCGTGGCTGAAGTCGGCGCCGATAAGTGAGCTTTCCGACACCGCAGCGCTGGCTAGCCATGTTGCAGCGCTAAAATCAGCGTTCTCCGCTCGGGTCTGCACCAGCGAACAGCTGTCCAGCGTCGCCTCGTGGAAAATGGCATGCTCCAGTTCAGATTGTAAAAACGAGCATTTGTGCAGCCGCGCGTGGCTGAAATCAGGTTGTGCC
This sequence comes from Klebsiella sp. PK01, assembly GCF_057624675.1. Taxonomy (NCBI): domain Bacteria; kingdom Pseudomonadati; phylum Pseudomonadota; class Gammaproteobacteria; order Enterobacterales; family Enterobacteriaceae; genus Klebsiella; species Klebsiella sp. PK01. The sequence goes on along the minus strand of NZ_JBYEZM010000001.1, from coordinate 440,368 downwards.
AGCGTCAGTTCCATAAAGACGCAGCCATCCAGCTCGGCGCGCTGAAAACGGCAGTCAATCAGGCTGATTTCCCGAAGGATCAGCGTTTTTAGCGTCGCGTTATCGAAAATGCATTGCGCAAACAGCGCGTTCTGTAGCTGACTATCTTCAAAGCGGGCGCCGGTGAAGTCGCTTTGATGGCACTCCGCCAGTACCAGGCTGGCGCCGCTAAAATCACAGTTACGCAGCGACGAATGCTGTAGCTCCGTTCTGGCCAGCACGGCCCCCTGAAAAGAGGCGTTATCCAGCTGACAGTGGCTGAGGTCCGCGCATTCCAGTAACGCCTTTTCAAAATTGGCGCCGCGAAAATCCATGCCGGAAAAATCAACGCCGGTCAGATCCATCCCGCTAAAATTGCCGCCCTGCGCCATGGTACGCTCGGCGCGTTGGCGCAGGATCATCGCCAGATCGCCCTTCAGCCGGACCGCCGGCGGCTGATGCTGCACCGCGGCCAGGTACATCTGATGTAGCGCCTCGCGCGTTTGCGCGCGCTTCTTCTCGCTCAGTTCCTGCTGGTGCTGATGTAGCATCTCCTGCATCCGGTGCATGGATTCGGGGCCACGCGGTTGGTTTTCATCGTTATTCAACTGCGGATATTGCGCCTCCATCTCACGCTTGCGCTGTTGTGCATCATTCTCCATTTCCTGCGCCTGACGCTCCATGTCGGCGATAAACTCCGGCAGGTCTTCAAGCTTAGGCAACGTGGGCTCGTCGATATCCGCCAACAGGCTATCGATATCACCGCCGCTGGCTTCGATGGCGGCGCGGTGCTGTTCACGCAGCAGACGAGCGCGGTTTTTCATATTCTCCTGCTGCGGACTCGGCGACTGTTCAATTTCATTGTCGATCCACGGGCCGATGGTCTCTTCCGGTATGAGATCCTTTTCGCGAAAGGAGAAGAGCGCGCCCTTCTCTTTATCCATTCGCTGGGCCAGTACCTTGCGATAGTGATTAAGCGAACGGGCGGCGCCCTCTTTTTCCAGCGCCGGGATCAGCTGCAGGACGTCGGCGGCATCGTCTTCATTGATACGAATGTGCCCCTGCCAGATAAGCATCATCTGTTCCCGATGGGGAAAGAACCATACCGTGGTGGCGCGTAAGGCAATTTCTTCGAATAGCGTTTCATCCGCGCGCTGGCGATGAATAAAACAGCGAGCCTGCCACGGCGGCAACTGGCCCTCCTGCATTGGTTTCTCTGGATGCATATTCCAGATCCGCCATTTCGCCCCTGGCGGCAAGGTATCCCGATCCTCCCACCATTGATCGGGACTGGCGGCGTTAAAGACTTTCCAGTCAATATCGCGGGCAAAACCGGGAAACTCCTGTTGTAGCCAACTGGCATCATATTTTTTGCCCATTCGGCTAAACCGCCGCGGCCACTGAATATCCAACGGGCCAAAACTTGCCGGCTGCGGTTTCTGCTGCGGCGAGCTTACTCTTCCCTCCAGCGGTTCAATATTCGGCAGAGGATGACGCTCGCGCCCCTGCTGTTTTACCGGCGCGATACCAAGACCGTGCGGGTTGTCGGCATAATCACCGCCGCCAAAGGCGCGGCTCCAGTCGAGGCGCATTTCGCTAAACGGCTGCGGTCGGGTCATACGTTGTCCCGTCCACTCGCGATCGCCGAACACCACCAACGACTTACTCAGTTTGTCGATATCGATGCGCGCCACGCAGGCGCTTTTTTCCTGCTGATGATGGGTATAGGCAAAACCGGTGGCAAGAAATTCGGCGCGGACTTTAGGGATGGCCATATCCACCACGCCGCCGCTGGTTTGCAGTTCGTCGGCGGCAAGCTGCCACAGTTCCATCTCGGGGCGCAGCTGCGGGTTTGGCCCCATATCCGCCAACGCCAGCACCGAAACGCCAAGATAATTTTTGCCCTGCCAGCGGAATGGCCGGTTCAGTACGCTCAGGCGTAAGGGTTTAATGATTTTCATATAGCCCTAATGCGATAGGTTCTTAAGGGGAATTGATGCTTAGCATCAGACATTACGATAATCGAGGTAGTAGAAATGTTGTGGGTCGTCCTGGTGAACGCGAATATTGATTAATTGATTCACCTGAACCTCAGATTGGTCTTGCGCGGGGAATATAACGCCGCGGATGCCCTGCAGTTCTTGCTCATGCCAATGATAACGAAGGGTCAAAATGGCTGAGTAGTGATTATTAATTCGCTGGTCGCGATCGTATTTGATCTGCAGGATGGTGGCCTTAACATTGACACCATTCATTTTCGTTTTTTTATCTTGTCGCGCAGAGCGTATATTCTGCATCGCAACCCAGGCCACAAAGAGCAATACTACCAGCGGAATGGCCCATGCCATGGTTAGCATTATGGTAGAGACGATTTCCATGTTATCTCCTGATTAGCTGTCACAAAAAAAGCGGCCTGTCATATAGCGCAATTCTCTGCGGGTTCGCCGGATCGTATTTAATCGTTGTGCCATTACCCGGCTTAAAACGCTCAATGTCGCTGAAATTCAGGGTGTAATTCAGGCTAGCCTGGACTTCCACCTGCTCGCGGGTCTTAAATTTAAAGGTGAGACGATAGACCGGTTTACTTCCGCTCCAGGCGCTGGTCTGGTGTGCGGCAATGATATCCGCGTTGACCGCAATCCCGGATTGCAGGACCTCACTGTGGGTGAAACTATCCTTTAAATACGGATAAACATCCTGATAAAGAAAGCGGGCCATGGGATAGATACCAAACACCAGGACAATCAGCCCCATGACGATAAAAAAGAGTATATCCATAGTGAATTAACCCACATCACCGATTTGCATAATAGCAATCTTATTGCCGCGTCCTTTCTTAACGACAATGGACAGCCCTTTACGTAATAGATGTATTTGTGCTGGTGCAATCAGCGCCTTGGCGCAAAATAATTGAGGCATTTCATCGATGCGAAAATATATATCGAAAAATAGATTATTACCGAGCATTACATTAGTTTGTTGCCAGAATTCAATCTGCGACCTCAGTAAGTCTCCTCGCCAGCGCTCGCGTTTTAAAAAGATTTTCCCTGACTTTAGTTGTAACGATGACTTTCTGAATGTGAAATAGGTGGCTATCATGAATAATATACTTACTGACAAACCAATAATCACGGGTATCATTTCCCCTGGAGACATATTGGTGATCCATTTTTCAAATGACATAATTATCCCTGGTGGGTTTCAGTTAAGGCTTCGCAACTCATGATTTTAGGTAAAAAAACATCTTGGTTTTCTCACAATATAGAGAGACTCCATCACTCCATCTCCCAGGGTGTTGGTAATAACCCTTTGGGATTATCAGGCATGTAGTAGATGTAAATAGTATTGTTTCTCATGATTTTTACCATATTTTGCGGGGAAATATACTGTTTAGCCGTTGCCGTCACCAGACCTGAGTCAGTATTGAAAGATAATTCCATTTTAAGTTTAGTGCTCCCTCCGCCACTCGCGCCAATTTTTTCCATGCTTAATATTTTAGCCTCGGTACGAATGCCATTTGCCTTAAACTTATCATAATTGGAGCCTGAACGATAACAATATAAGAACAAACCAAACAAAATTAAAACGGCTAATATTAATGTTCCCCACATAGAGTCAAACATAATGATCCATTAATGATGAAGTTCACCACATATTAGAAATTATGTGAGTGTTTTTAAGTGGCCACCTAAATGGCCACGAGCATAGAGGTCTAGTGGATACCCTGTTTATTCATAATCCACATCCATAACAGCCATTCGTTTTGGCGGAACGCCCTCATGCTTTATAGTTAATTGAAGTCCCGGTTTTAATTTGGGGATTTCTGAAGCACGTACCACGGCGGCAGCATTATACTGTTTTGTCGTACCCTCAATGTTCGCCTCAAAGGTAAATACAAAATAATAATCAAAATTATTGGTCGCGTTAGTTTGACGCCAACTTACCAGAGATGCGTTTTTGATCTCACCGGGCCAGCGCTCACGGCTTAGCCAGTTTTTTATTTCAGTAAGGTCCCCGCCCTGTCCTTTGAGACTTCGCAACGAACCGAACAACAGAAAAAAGCTAAATGCAACCGATGCAATAACAATTAACAAAGAGTGTTGATAAATAAAGTTCATTGTTAGCTCTTTTAGGTTTTAAATATAAATAATTGTCACATTATAAAAATAATGGTCTGTCATAAATTGCGATTCGTTTAGGATTTTTAGCGTCGTATTTTATTGTTGTCCCATTGCCGGGTTTAAATCTCTCAATTTCTTCAAAGCTTAGCCCCATATCAACACTCGCTTCGGTTTCAACACCTTCAAGAGTTTTAAATTTTAAGGTCAAATGGTATATTGGCTTATTTCCACCCCACATACTAGTTTGATGAGATGCAATAATATCGGCATTTACTGCGATTCCTGTTTTAAGAACAGCGCTTTCAATAAACCCAGCCTTGATCATAGGGATAACGGAACTACGAAAATTCCGCCCAATAATATAGAGTGCTATAAGGCATGCCACAAGCAGAATATAAAACCATTTTGTATTTAGAAAATCCATTTAATCAATTCCAGGTTGTGATTTTATAGGTAGAATGAAATATCAAATACTACAGCACCATTACACATTTAATAATTAACGGAAGTAACCGCTATCTTTACAAGCGTGTCATTACTGTACTTTACTGATAATAACATTCCTTTCTTTAATTTATGAATGTCACCGGGTCTTACAATGCCTTTCGCAATGTATTTTTTTACATAACCGTTTATATTTGCACTAAAATAGAAATCATAAATATAATCATTGCCGTACTTTGTTTCTGTCTGACGCCATGATTCTAGCGGAACCTGGATTGTTTGACCGGACCACTTATCTCTCGATAACCAGTTTTTAATTGCTGAGACTTCAGATTTATTCGGTTTGAATGCAGCGAATGATATACCTAATGCTATGATTGTCACCACAATGCCAAAGATAAAAGATGATTCCGTGATGACATTCATAGGGTTGCATCCGTGTTATTAACAAAAACCATCATCGATTGCTTACTCCATATCCCCAGGAACAAGGTAGACTTTTTCAGGGGTACCTGGGAGGTAATATAAACAAACTATATTTTTCCTACCAATTTTAACCATTTCTTCCGGAGTTATAAAACGACGAGCATGTGTGACGACAACTCCATCGGGAGTCATAAATTCCAATTCAAAATCAAATTTCATATTCCCGGTGCCAGAGGTACTTATATGTTGCTTACTAATAATTTTAGCTTCAACTTTAAGGTCTTCCTTACGAAACTTCTCATCATTATTTCCTGACTTCATTATACTGTATAAGAACCACCCCAAAACTAAAATGGTTATAAAGATAGACCACATTGTTGAATTTGACATCGTAAAATCTTACATTAAGTGAACCATTGATGGCTGTCTTATTTTAAATGCAAAAAATTGAGAAATCGTTAGGTTCTGGATTGATTATTTATTACCAGCTAAAACCAATGGAAAGGAAACGCAGCATTTGGAGGCCGTTTCTATGCCATGTTCCCTATCAAAGGGTAAAGCAGCAATTATATGTCGTGCATCGACTAGTATTAGCCTACGCTCATGACTGCTGTTTTTTTTGGGGGTACTCCCTGGTATTTGAACATTACAGGCATATCCTTTTTTAATTTAATGACTTCAGAGGTCTTTAACACAGTTGCTGCTTTATATGTTTGAGCTTCACCACTCAAATTAGACTCGATAGTAAAAATATAGAAATGGTCAAAATTATTGGTAGTTGATGTTTGTTTCCATTCTTTTAATTTCCCTGTTGCTAATTCGCCGTTCCAGTTGTCCCTTGTAACCCAATTTCTTATTTCACTAAAATCTTCCTTCTGTCCCTTTAATCCTCTGAGACAGATGAAGATGAATATCAACATTACACCTAACGCAATAGGGCCTGAGTGTTCAGAAAGAAAATTCATATATACCTCTTACATAAACATGTGGATAAAACCAATAACTACATTCTGCAATGAAGATTCTATTTTTGTTAGAGATCTAGTTACATTCATTGGAGAGTGGACAATACTTGCTAATGACGTTGGCATGTTTAATGGTGTCCAACTAAACGATGCACCATTCACAGATGTGCTAAGTCCGTTGAAGGAGTGTGTTGTGCCATTTAATGATACACTTATTCCCTTGTTAGTGAACAACCCCTCAGGGGAAACAATTTCTACTTTAGTATCGCTTTTTATAGATATTTTTAATGGTGAGTTAATAGATATTTTGCCTTGAACCGTTTCATTAAGTTCACCCAGGATATTTCTAGCAACATTCCCTTTAACGTCTACTATTTGATTATTATCCACGGTAAGTTTGTCAATACCTTGGATATGCGTTACAACCCCTTTTTTGTATGTCACTCTGGTGGCAGCGGAAACTGCGCTTGTAGAGGCTGCTGCCAAATAATCTGTTGCGTAGAGCTTGGTCCCTGGTGCAGCCATAATCTGCCCAGCGGTATTTTTAATATCAAAAGGTATATTGGGAACTGCACTTTCTGTACCTTTGGCATCGACAACCTGACCAAAGATAACATCTGGCGTTTCGTACATTATCTTCGATGCCGCCAAAGTGCTAACCGTATCACCGCTTTCGGTTACCACATTGCCGGTATAACTATTACTTGAATAACCTGTAACCGATTTAGTTTCACTATCGACAATGCTTTCATTACGTCCATTAGCCGTGATAGCGATGGTTTGCCCGGCATTAAAGGTTTGCGTATCGTGGCCTACCACACTAGTGGAACGCGTATTTAGATGTGAATAGATCGTTTGCTGATGAACAACTTCATTGTGCATCCCTTCAACAGACACGTTCATATTTTTTTCAGAATGCAAATCGACGGACTCTTCACCAAGCTTATCTTCAAAAAACAGGTAACTGGCATTGTCCTGATTCCCATCCTTACTCCGCGTCATAAAGCCCATCCGGGTGGCGTCGCCGGGGAGATCCCATGGCGGCATGCTGGCTTCATTATACACACGTCCGGTGACGATCGGGCGGTCAGGATCGCCGTTGATAAAATCAATGACCACTTCATCGCCGACGCGGGGAATTTGCACGCCGCCAAAGCCCTGGCCTGCCCAGGCGCTCGACACGCGAACCCAGCAGGAGCTGGTGTCATCGCCTTTGGCGTGGCGGTCCCAGTGAAACTTCACTTTGATGCGGCCATACCTGTCGGTCCAGATGCTTTCCCCTTCAGGCCCGACAACTTTCGCCGTCTGCGGGCCATAGGTGCGCGGCCAGTCGGTTACCTGCGCCGGGCGATAGACTACCGAAGAGGGGATCACTCTAAAATGGATTTGGTGCGAGATATCGCTATTGCCGCCGCTGGCGTAGCTGTTCTCTTCAAACAAGTAATCTGCGGCGGTCGTCAAATATTCGCCGTTATCGCTAAAGAATGGCGCATTGGTTAGGGTAAACGTTGCGCCGGGAGCGATGCCTACCGCGGTGGCGGACGCCTGGATCTGCTGATGTTCTACCTGCCAGCGCTCCTGGCGGATACGGGCGTAGAATTCACCGTGTCCGTGATCGACAAACCGCCCCGGCCAGTCGTACACGTCGATACTGCCCGGCGAGGGCGATGCCGGGTTCTGCCGCGCCTGAAACAGCCAGGCGTTAGGTTTACGGAAATCATAGTCATCGAGGCTGTAAATCCCCGGCGTCACGCTATCTTCCAGCGCCCACTGACCGATCCCCTCTTCAGTGGTAATACTGCCCGATGCCGTCTGGTGGTAGGGAATGGTTTCATAGCCGCTTACCGGTTGATGCTGGGTGGCTGAATCGGTCAGAACCATCGTATGTTTACCCGCCTCGTGACGGAAATGGTAGGCAATCCCCTCCAGCTCCATCAGGCGGCTGATAAAGGCGAAACTACTTTCCTGATACTGGACGCAGTAATCCCAGACGCGGTAACTGCCGTTCAGCTTATCCTCAACGTTGACCTGATATTCGCTCAGCAACGTATTGATGATCTGCGGTACCGTCTGCCCCTGGAATATACGCAGGTTGCGGTCGCGTTTCATCGGCCATAAGTCGGGTTCAACGATCAGTTGGTAAGCGGCGTAGCGGATACCGCTCAGTTCAACGGCGCTCACCGCCACGCGGGTAATTTTACCATTGAAATAACGCGAACTCAGCGCGTTTTGCGTCGGAATGGTCACGGTGACCGGCTGGCCAAGCAGCTTGCTGCGATCCAGACGCGCATCGCTGCCAAGCAGCGTTAAGCTGAGCTCAAACATTTCCGACATGGCTTCATGTCCGCTGAGTTTCCAGAAAAGCAGCCCCTCAACGGGGAGCTGAACGGTGATCCTGTTAGACATAATATTATTCCATTCAGGGGGATACAGTTTGTGCAGCATTAGCTGCGCGTTAACAGTGGGTTCGGCAGATCGACCAGCACCTGTTGCGGGTCAAGGCGCAAGTAGCGTAACGGAATCGGCTTTCCCGGTTGAAAGTTTTGGATACGCGTAATATCAATAACGATATCCCGCTGACCGGTCAGCAATTCACCTTTTTCGTTAACGTAATTAAAATCGACGCTAATATTAATAAACCCGGAATTACCGCCCGAGCGGCTTCTCACATTTGTGATGGTGCCAGACACCGCAACGCCATCATTGTGGATAGCCGCTTTGATTTTTTTATTTTTCGCATCGCGAATCAGTAATGACGCAAAAATATAAATAAACAGTAGGACCACGGCCAGAACGATTACGTTAGTAAAAATATTCATCTTCCACTCGTCAGTTTTGGCTTATCGTTAATATCTCTTACAAACACAATGGCGTTATCTTTTGGCTCGAGTTTTGCCTCATAAGTCACTCCGACCTGCCAGGCATCGAGGGTAATTAGCAAAACCGTTTCCTGGTGCTTTTCCACAAGCCACGTTTTTCCATTATTTAAATCCTGTACCCGCAGATCCATATCAATGACAGGATTGTTGTTGATAAATAATCCGGTTTGCCGCATTGCGAGTATCGTAACCTGGATATCGTTCCCGTTTTCGATAATCCGCTGCTCTCGCCGTTGCGAGTTTTTTACTATGCGGTTGGCAAGGTAAAAGCCGATGAAAATAATAACAAACGTCAATACTGCGTTGATAATCCAGCCTGGGGTCATTAAACACTCCTTGTTGATCAGTGATATCTCGCTAAATGATTATCCCACCCGCCGTTCATTGCCGGCGGAGGGATTTCGCTCTCAATTGCGCCATCTAACTCGATGGATTAATAAGCCAGGTTCCCGGTTTGGCGATATCCAGCGTCTGCTCGCGGGTTTGTCCATTACCCTGCAGGGTAATTTCATAATGCCCCGGCGCCAGCTTCAGCGAGGCGAAGCCGTTCGTGGCCGGTTGCGTATTATGAGGTTCGCCATTGAGTTTGAGCTTTTCCCCTTCCCGCATGCGCACGTAAACCTGAGCAACAGGCGCCGCCGCGGCGGCAGGTTTGCTCTCTTGAACAGCAACGGGCGGAGCGGGCTGCGCGTTAGCGGTCTGCGTTGTTACCGGCGGCGTAACCGCCGCTGGCGGCTGGGTGCTGGCGCTCTGTGCTGGTTGCGTCTCGCTGCCGCCGCCGCTGAACAGCATACCGCCGGCAATAATGCCGACCAGTACGCCTGCGGCGACCATCCCCGGAACCTTATAGCGCCGCCAGTCTGTCATGGCCGGCGCCTGTTCTTCCTCTTCGACCAGCGCCAGCATGGTGCCGGTTTTTTTGACCGACAAGACGTCATCGATACTGGACACCGGCATTTCAATCAGCTCGGCGAACGCGTCGATTGACTGGGGACGATCTTCCACCCGCAGCGCCAGAGCTTTATCCACCGCCTGTAGCAGCGGCAGCGAGTAACCCGCCGGCTTCAGTTCCGCCAGCGGCTGATAGTTGTCCTGAATACTCCGCACCACGCTCACCGGCGGCGGTGAACCCACGATCAGCGTATGCAGCACCGCGCCGACGGCATAAATATCGGTCCAGGCGCCCTGTTCGCTGTCATTATCGTCGGTATACTGCTCGATAGGCGCATAACCCGGGCGCAGCATAGTTTCGGTTTCGTCGGAGAGATTACCGATGGTCCGGCGCGCCGAACCGAAATCGAGTAGCACCGGCAGGCCGTTATCCTGGATCTGGATATTTTCCGGTGAGATATCACGATGCAAATAGCCGGCGTCGTGAATGGTTTTAATGGCGCCGAATAGCATCGGCAGCATCCGGCGGATCCATGCCTCATCGATGAGGTTTGGCTGTTGTTCGCGCAGGCGGCTCAAGGTGGTGCCGCTATAAAACAGCGTGCCCATATAGGCGGTGTCGTTCTGAACCCAAAAGCGCAGCACGTGCAGCAAGTTGGGATGATTAAAGCGCGCCAGCAGCCGCGCCTCCTGGATAAAGCTGTTTAATCCAGCGGAGAACGCTTTGCTAAAGCGCTCGCTACGCAGTACCAGGGTCATATCTTCGTTACGTACCGCCAGCGACGAAGGCATAAACTCTTTAATCGCGATGGTACGTTCCAACTGATGGTCCCAGGCGCGATACACAATGCCGAAACCGCCGCCGCCAATCACTTCCTTTATTTCAAATTCGTTAAAACGATACCCGACCGGCAGCGCGTTCAGGACAGTCCGATTGTTTTCGTGATCCGTCATCTTAAGACTCACTTTCTGATGGTGTTACGCGGCAAACTGACAATGAAACTCGCCTTGCGCATAGCTGATGCGCAGTTGCGTAAACTGCTCATCGTTACGGTTGGCGGTTAACAGAATTTGGCTCATCTGCGGCAGCAGCGTGTTGGTCAGAATCGCATCGACCATACGCCCGCCGGATTCCACTTCGGTACAACGCTGAACCACCTGCTCGACGACGCTGTCGTCAATCTCGCAGACAATGTTGTGATTGTCCTGCAGACGGCGCTGAATACGCGCCAGCTGCAGACGCACGATTTGCCCCAGCATCGCATCGCTCAGCGGGTAGTACGGCACCACCAACAGGCGGCCAAGCAGCGCTGGCGGGAAGACCTGTAACAGCGGCTGACGCAGCGCGCCGCTCAGCGCTTCCGGCTCGGGCATCAGATCCGGATCGGCGCACATAGCGCTAATCAGCTCGGTACCGACGTTAGACGTTAAGATAATGATTGTGTTGCGGAAATCGATATGGCGGCCTTCACCGTCTTCCATCCAGCCTTTATCAAACACCTGGAAGAAAATTTCGTGCACGTCCGGATGCGCCTTCTCGATTTCATCCAGCAGCACCACGCTATACGGGCGGCGGCGTACCGCTTCAGTCAGCACCCCGCCTTCGCCGTAACCCACGTAACCCGGCGGCGCGCCCTTCAGGGTCGAGACGGTATGCGCCTCCTGGAACTCACTCATGTTGATGGTGATAATGTTCTGTTCGCCGCCGTACAGCGCTTCCGCCAGCGCCAGCGCGGTTTCGGTTTTACCTACGCCGGATGGACCGCATAGCATAAAGACTCCGACCGGCTTATTGGGATCGTCGAGCCGCGCGCGTGACGTGCGGACACGTTTGGCGATCAGATCCAGCCCGTGGCGTTGGCCAATCACTCGCTGGTTGAGCGTGTCGGCCAGGCTCAGTACGGCGTCAATCTCATTTTTGACCATCCGCCCCAGCGGAATGCCGGTCCAGTCAGCGACCACCGCCGCCACCACGTTCTCATCTACCGCCGCGAACAGCAGCGGCATCTCACCCTGCAGGGTTTTTAGCGCCAGCTGTTTTTCATTAAGCATCTGGCGCAGCGCCGGCTGGGCGTCGTCATCGGCCTCCTGCAATTGCGCGCGCAACGCGATGACTTCATCAACCAACGCGCGTTCCTGCTCCCAGCGACGACTCAAGGTATCGCGTTCAGTTTCCTGCTGCTGACGCGCCTGCTTGAGTTGCTCAATGCGCTGAGCATCGCCAATCGCCACCCGGTTCTCGCGTTGGGCAATCTCCAGTTCCACATCCAGGGCGGCAATGCGCTGCAGGCAATCTTCCAACTGCGGCGGCGGCGCGCTTTGGCTGACGGCGACGCGGGCGCAGGCGGTATCCAGCAACGCGACCGCTTTATCCGGCAACTGCCGCGCGGGAATATAACGATGCGACAGCTTCACCGCCGCGTTGACAGCTTCATCAAGCAGCAGTACCCGATGGTGTTTCTCCAGCGGAGATACGGTACTGCGCAGCATCAGCAACGCTTTCTCTTCATCCGGCTCGTGCATTTGCACCGTCTGGAAACGGCGGGTCAGCGCCGGATCTTTTTCAATATATTTTTTGTACTCCGCCCAGGTGGTCGCGCCGATGGTGCGTAACTGTCCGCGCGCCAGCGCCGGTTTCAGCAGGTTCGCCGCATCGCCGGTGCCCTGCTGGCCACCAGCGCCAATCAGGGTGTGGATCTCGTCGATAAACAGCACGATCGGCGTCGGGCTGGATTGCACTTCGTTAATTAACGCCTGAAGACGGGCTTCAAATTCGCCTTTCATGCCCGCACCGGCCTGCAGCATGCCGATGTCCAGCAGCCACAGCTCAATATTACGCAACGGCTGCGGGACATCGCCTGCGGCGATCCGCCGCGCCAGCCCTTCCACCACCGCGGTTTTGCCGACGCCGGCTTCCCCGGTCAGCAGCGGGTTGTTCTGCCTGCGGCGCATCAGGATATCCACCATCTGGCGGATCTCTTCATCGCGGCCAACCACCGGATCGATTTTGCCCTCCTGCGCCCGCAGCGTCAGGTTCTGTCCGTACTGGGCCAGCGTACCCTGCGCCGTCGGCGTCGCGCCAGTGTTGGCCGTCTCCACCGCCGCCTGCTGGCTCTCTTTACTGGCGGCCAGCAACGTCTCAAAGCTCTCGCTCAAGGCATCGACATTGATTTTGCTAAACTGCGGCGAAATGCCTTTCAGAACGTTAGCCAGATTCCAGGTTTTCAGCAGCCCTATTAACAAATGGCCGCCGCGGATGCGGTTGACGCCATATTTCAGCGAGCCATAAACCCACGCGCGTTCGACGGCGCTATCGATATGCTCAGAAAGGTCGGAGACCGAGCTGGCGCCGCGCGGCAGCGCATCCAGGGCCGCGATGATATCGCGGGTCAGCGCCTGCTCGTCAAGGGCGAAATGGCGGATAATGTGTTGCAGATCGCCGTCCTGCTGCTGCATCAGCTGATGCAGCCAGTGCACCAGCTCAACGTAAGGGTTGCCGCGCAGTTTACAAAAGGCGGTTGCGCTTTCCAGCGAGGTAAACAACAGCGTATCCAGTTTGCCGAAGAGTACGGCACGGCTGATTTCTGACATGTTCGGTTCCATTGATAACATTAATAAAGGTGTCAGAGAGCAGACAACATCAGGCGTCGCTCTGCTCCACGCTAAACACTAAATCGCCACGCGGCGCGGGGGCTGGCTGGTGGCCAAGCCAGGTGCTGTAACCCAGTTTGCCGTCGCCGCTGAGGACCGTACCGGGTATTTCATCGCCGCGGATAAGTACCCTGACATCCCATGCATATTCGATCCCAAGATACTGGCGGATCCAGTCGCGTAATTCGTTTACCGCGTTTTCGCCCGGCAGAAAACGGGCGTATTCGGCGGCGCTAAGCGGGCCGATTTCAAGGCGGAATTTATGCTGAACATCGCGTACCGCGACGCCGAGAAACGCCGAGACGCCCAGGCGAGGTAAACGCCTTCCCGCCCCCAGTTGCGCTTGTTCTCGCGAGGTCAGCGGCATCCATTGCGGCACGTTGCTGATAATGTTGACCGGGACTTTGAAGTAATTTCGCAGGATCTTCTCCAGCCCTTCCGGATCCCGACCATGGCGGCTGAGATGGCCTGCGTGGGTGAAACGCGCATGCGGGCTCAGGTCGCCCTTCTCCAGTTGCCCCGGCTGACCCATGCCGATGAGTGAGGCGAGATAGCGCTCAAAGCGGCGGTTATCCGCACGGTCTAACGATACCGTTGGCTGCGCGTCGGCCCAGGCGCGGTAGAACAGTAGCGTCAGGCGGTGATGAAAGAGATCGGCAAAAGCGCTCAGGCTGTCGTCCTGATGATGATGAATACGCTCGCGGGCGTATTCGGTCATATGAACCGGCAGCGGGCCATTAGGGCCGAACAGACCGAAGCTGAGAATCGATATCTCATGCACCGCGCTATTTTCCCGTTTCTGCGCGCTGGCCAGCGTCGCGGGCGCAAACCCCATGGATGGCGTCTGCCCGATGCGCAGCGATTCAAATTTCGGCAGCGGCGCGCGCCCAAGCGGATAACGTTCGCCCCCTTGTGCGTCAATGCGGCGCAGCAGATGAAAAAGATCGTAGCGCCAGGGCGCGGCGGTAACCTCGCGCCAGAAAACGTCCGCCAGCGGCGTCAGGCGATGAATGGTAGCCAACGTGTCACTCATATCAGCGCCCTTTTCCCCATTCGCGGCGCCCAGTAACCGATTTCGCCACGCTGCTGGCTACATAAGGTGAATTCGGTAAAGCTGTTGAGCGACACCAGCCGGGCAAAGACCCGTTCCAGTACGCTGCCAAACAGCCACGGGCTGGCGCCGGAAAAAGCGCGTTCATCAACGGTCAAGGTAATGCCGATACCGCGGGCGAAGACGATCGGCCCCGGCTCCGGCACCCGGCGATGAACCGGCTCCAGCACGCAGTGGCGTACCCCTTCGATTTGGCGGGCCACGGCGGTCTCCGCCAGCCCGGCATACAGCCCAAGCAACTGGCGCAGCGCTGCTGCGCCTTCGCCATTTTCACCGTCCATCAGGCTGAGATAGTTCATCTGCAGCTGGCTTATCAGCCGCCAGGTGCTGAGCCCTTCCGCCAGCGCCGGTCGCGGCGGCGTCGGGCCGCTACGCATTTTCAATGTTTTTACCGGTAGCGAATCCGCCAGCACGAATTGCCCCAGCTCCTGTTGTAGCATCAACGGTAGGTCGCGGCTGGTGCACAGCACCTCGGCGGTAATGTAACGCAGATCTTCCTGCCACGGCGCATGCTGCTCATCGACCAGTGAGACAAAGGTCTCAGAGCCGGTATAGCCGGTACGCGTGCCATAGCGCAGCGCGTGTTCGGAAAGCACCCGCTGTTCGCGGCGCAGTGAAAAATAAGCGCCGTAATCTCCGGCATCCTTGCTCCATGAACTCCAGAATGGACGGAACTCGCGATCGTCGCGGTGGCCATCGGCGCTGCCGTGAATTTTACTCACCGAATAGATTTCGTAGTCCAGCGGGCGGATGTTATCGACCACCAGATGGTATTCATGTTGGCTGTCGCTCAACGACTGGCGGGCGGCGATTTTCGGAAACAGGTTAATCACCGGCGTGCAGTGCAACGCGAAGTGGTTAGCTTCCACCACTTGTTCCAGCCGGTCGTCGGTTTTATCCAGCAGGATAATGATATCGAAGGATTTTTCTTCCTTGCACTGGCCGATTAACTTGCTGAGGCCGTTAATACTGATAAAGCGGAAGCGCGCCGGGAAGGCAAAGTATTCGTGCAGCAACCGGTAGCCGTCAAAATTGCGAAGATCTTCCGGTAGCAGCGCCTGATTGGCGGCGAAACCCTCTTGTTGTATAGCCTCTTCGCTCAGCGAAAAACGCAGCGGATCGCGCCCGGTGGTCTGGCACACCACGCCGACCTGGTGGGCAAGAATCAGCTCCAGCAGGCGCAGCGCCTCAATATCCGGGCCGCTTAAGAAAAACGCCAGCCGGTCAAAGGTCAGATGGCCAAGATGTTGAGCCCCTTCACAGCTTATACGCAGACGCAAAGCGCTGACGGCGCCGCGCTGGCTGAGCCCAAGCGCGGCCAGCGGCACATCGGCGGGGATCCCGCCAAGTTCGGCTTTCTCAATACGCAGCGGTAACAGCGTGACATCGTGCGCGGTGGTATAGCTACAGGTGACGCCGTTTTTCTTCAGTACCTGGCTGTCCATCATCGTACCGCGCGGCACCACGAAACCTTTACTCAGATCGCCTTTATTGATGTCCGGCTGCAGTTCGGCAATCGCCATCGACGGCGTAGGCGCCAGATAATTGGGCGCGATCATCTCCAGCAGGCGCTGTGAAAAACGCGGGAATTCGGCGTCCATTTTTAGCTGCACGCGGGAAGTCAGAAAGGCGAACCCCTCCATCATCCGCTCAACGTAAGGATCGGCGACCTCAATACCGCGCATGCCCAACCTGCCGGCAACCTTCGGATAGCGTTCGGCGAATTCAGCGCCCATCTCACGCAGATAGGCCAGCTCGCGGTTGTAATATTCAAGCAGTTTGCCTTCCATCGTTACCCCGCGTCTTTCAATTCAAAGTGGCCATTTTCGAGATCCACATCGGTACGGAACAGAAACTCTAATGGATACGGTACGCACCACAGACGCCCTTTAATTTCAATCGACAGGACGTTATGTAAATCCAGTGACTGGGTATCAGAAATACAGCGGACCTGAAGCCCCTGCGGCAGAATGCGTGGTTCGAAGCTGATAATTGCCTCGGTAAGTTTGCGCTGAATATCCTGCCATTCAATGTCCGACATCCGTTTCCCGGCCAGCGGCGCGACGCCGAAATTAACCACCGAACGGCGCACGTGCGCCAGCGCGGCCAACGCCTGCGGATCGTCATGATTGATGGTATTGAACAGCCACTGCAGATCGCGCAGCACGTGACGGCGCAGCGTACTGTGGGTGATCAGGTTGCTGTTAAGCGGCTCCGATTTTTTCTGCGGCTGATTATCGGTCAGGCGGTCGAGCAGCGACGGCTGCATCTTATCGCGGGCGCCAATGGTCTCTTGCTTGCTACGCGCCTGCCAGCCGCTGCGCAGCGCGTCACCGTCGCGTACCGGTTTGTTCATGCAAAACTCACCACGTCGAGAGAGAGAATCGGGAATTCATCGTTATCGTTAAGCCACACTTTCTGCCCGTGGCCCTGATACAGGGATCCTTCGTCGTCCAGCGGCTGCCACTCGGTGGCGCGGCCCAGCTGGAAGCGCGCCTCCGTCTGCGGCGTGACAGGGTAACGCGCGGGGATCTGACACACCTGCTCGCTTCCATCGGTCAGGCGCACCAGCGCATGGCGCCACACCAGATCGGTGACGCTCGCCGGGGCCTGAAAACGAATTTCGGCGATAGCGGCGAACGGCAGCCAGCAATACCGGCCATTGACGATAAGTTCGCAAACCGGCCCCAGACGCGCGTCGCCGTCCATCAACCAGTGAAAAGCGACCGCGGGGGTATCCGCCTGATTGAGATTGCCAGGATTAAGGGGCGCCTGTTCAAAGGCGGCCAGCCGCTGTCGCTGGGCGGTTTCTGAATCAACACAAAGCGCGGAGGCCAGCGCAGACAGCCACGGCCACTGGCTGTCCGGCATCTGCGGGCGGGCGCTGCCGGCAAATACCGCATCGCGCTGCTGCTCGCCCTGAATGCTCTGTTCCAGCAGGGTGACCGTTGGCTGGGCCTGCGGCTTCAGCGCCAGCCAGCTTTTTAGCTGCGCCAACGCGCGCGTCCAGTTACCGCTCAGACATAGAAACTGGACGAACGCCGCACGTAAATCGGCATCGGCGGGACGGCTTTTGATCTCGCTTTCCAGGCGCTGCAGCGCCGCGCCGACGCTTTCGCCAGCCAGCTGTTGATATAGCGTGTTCATCGTCGCTCCTTAGTTTGCCGCGCGCCATGCGCCGGCCGCCGGGTTACGCAGCAGCGGGTGCAGGCCGTCGATCAGCACAACGTTGAGTTTGATATCCGGCGCCAGCCACGGCGTCCAGACGCTACGCGCCGCCTCTATCCGCGCCTGTAGACGCGACGGATCGTTGGCCAGTTCCTGGGACATTTCGATAGCCAGCGTGCCGGTCATCTGCCAACCGTTTTGCCCGGCGACATAGGGCAGGATCATCCAGCTTTGTTGAGCGTTTTCATTGCTGACTACCATGCGTTGATTATTGACCGCGGTGATCAGAAGTTTATTGGGGTCAGCGGCGGCATTGAGACCCAGGACCGGGAAACCATGTACGAAGGTCACGGTGCTCTGCTTTTCTTTACCGTTAACGGATTGAGTGATGACGGTGCGACCGCTCAGCCAGCCGCCCTTTTCGCAACTACCGGATTCAACGGCGGGGATGAATAAGGCGGCGGCGTTTTCCTGCCAGAAGGTGCGCAGTCGACAGCCGCCCTGCAATGTGAACTCCTGCCACGGCGTGCGGTCGGCGGCGGGAGACAGTTTTTCCGCCTTCTCTTCCGGCGGCAGCCAGGCTGGCGCGACGGGCTTTTCCGCCGCCGCGGCGGTCTCGGCGGGCGCAACTTTTACCGCCCATTTTTTGTTTTTCGCCGCGCTTCCCTGGGCAATATGCCCATTGTTAGCGTCAACCAGCGTCCAGTTCAGCTGCTGTAAACGCGAACACTGATGCTCCATTAACGCGCCGACGCGTGGCAGGAAGTTATCCAGTATCTTAACGTTCTTGTTACCGTTGGCGACGATGCGTAGCGCCACTTCATTAGCGCACCAGCTCTGCGCGGTATTACCCTTGATGTTATCGATCCAGACATCCAGTTTTTGCGAAGGCGATTGCACGATACGGTAGTTTTCCGCCTGTGCGACGCCGGTGGCGGCAAATAGTGCCGCACCCAATATCCAATGTTTCATAAAAATCCTTCTTAGCCTGTCTCAATCCCGCAGGGGGAAAAATTGCGCGGCGTCGGCCAGCGAGTGCAGCAGCGTCGCCTCTTCCGGACTGCCCATCCATACCGCGACGGCGCTGTAGTTGTCTTGCGAAGCCTGGTCGCCGTCATTGTTTCTCTGAAGATACTGATTCATCAGGGTTAACCACTCCTGCGGGGTATTAACCATCTGCAGGGAGGATTTCATCTGCTCTTCGCCGACGCCGTGCCAGAAACCGTCGGTACAGAGCAAAAAGGCATCGCCGTCTTCGACCGGCACCACATCGCTATAGCTGGCTTCCGCACCGTCGCTGGCCATGCCTAACGCTCGGTACAGTAGGTTGCTGTTAATATCGTCGGTCTGATGTCCGGCATCTTTCATCTGTTGGACCAGACTGTGGTCAGTGGTGACGTGGTACAGCCAGCCGCGGCGAAACAGGTATAACCGGCTATCACCGGCGTGGGCCCAATAGGCCAGCTTATAATCGCGATCGATAAACAGGCTCACCAGCGTGGTGCCCATTCGCCGATAATCCGGCGTCGCCTGCTGTTGCTGGAGAATGGCGCCGTTGGCCTGCTGTACATACTGGCGAATGGTCTGGGCGTTCAGATGATTATCGCCGTCAAACCGATCCAGAATCGCGTTGCGCGCCAGTTCCGCCGCCACCTCGCCGCCGGGCAACCCGGCAATGCCGTCGCAGACCACAAAGCAGGCGGAGCGCTCACCCACGCATTCGCCGGTCTGATCCTGATTGCTGGCGCGCGTTCCCTGGCGGGAAAGAGAAGCCGTGGTAATGTCCATTATTCTTCCGATCCGCTCTGTGAGTCTTTGTACTGATTCACTTCCATGTCATAGGCATAGAGGAACGCTTCGCCAAACAGGGTGTGGAAATCGTCTTCAATTTCCCCGGCGGTTTCGCCGTAGGTACGGACAAAATAGTCCCATAACGCCGCTTTGCGGCTGGCCGGAAGCGCCAGGCGCGAAGTATGGCCATCGCGCTTAGCCTCTTCTTCCAGCTGCTCGGGATTAAAGGACTGCAGCATCGCGGCAATAATGGCGCGGATCCCCGAGATCATCCCTAACTGATGGGCCTGCAGGTCAATCAACGCATCGCGCACCGATTTTTTCGGCGGCATAAAGCCCGGCATCCGCGCGCCGAACATCTGCATCAGCACGGTTTTGCCCGAAGGCAACAGCTTGAACGGGTTATTGGCGTCGTCCAGTACCATGGTCATATCGGCTTTGACGCCGCGTTTGAGGATCGAACGCGAAGAGAGCAGCGCGACGGTTCCCTGCGAGAACATGCTCAGCATTTGACCAAGCTGCCGCATATTCTCTTTGTCGAACTGCGGCACCGGCTGCATATCGCCGAGCCCCATGCCTTCCAGTAAGGCTTCCAGTAGCTCTCCCTGCAGCACTTCGCCGTTACCCGGCTGCGGCGTGCTGGTCGCCTGATGTTCATGACGTACGGGATCGATACGCAAGCGCCCTTTTGGCGTTTGGGCGGCTTGCCGCGCCACGGCCTGCGGTGTCGGTAAGGTTATTTCCGGCGCTTCTTCACGCGCTGCCGCGGGCGGCTCCTGCGGCGGCTGGGCCATCAATAATGGCGAATCAAAAGCGGCATCAGGCTCGTCGGCAACCGTTTTAGCAGGCTCTTCGTTGCTGAAGGCATCTACCGATGTCAGCGGCGCGCCGCCCATTAGCCCCAGCGGATCGTCATGACGCGCGGTTTTGGCGCTCGCGTCGCCGCCAAAGAGCGCCAGCGGATCCAATTCTGCCTGCGGCTCATCGGCGACAGGCTGAGCCGGTTTTTCAACTGGCGGCACCAGCGTCGTTGGCGTAACGTCGGCAAAAATACTGTCGCGATCAAATGGGGTGTCATCGGCAAACAGGTCGTCCGTCGCCACCGGCGGGCGCTCAAACAGCGGTTCACTATCAGCGAACATCGCCAGCGGATCTTCCGGATTACGTTCGGCAGGCTTCGGCTCGGCGAAGGGATTAGGCGCATTATCGGCCTGCGGCTTAGCCCGGCTGCTGGAGATGCTGTCGGCAATCGAGAATTCCTGCATCAGGCTATCCCAGATTTCTGACGGTACCGCGGTTGGCGCGGCTTCCGCCACGGTGGGCGCTGCGGATGGCGCTGGTGTCGACGGTTTCGCAGTGACAGGCGGCTGACCGCTCGCCGCCATTCGGCTTATCGGTTGGCTATCCTGCAGCAGATCGCTGACTTCGATGCGATAGTCGTCAATGGCGAGGATATCGCCATCCTGGAGTTCAACCTGACGCCCCCGCTCCAGCGGGATCTCGTTGAGTACCACCCGCGTCACGTTGCCGCGATTGGTAATTTTGCACTCGCCGTCTGCCGCCACGTGAACGATGGCCTGGAGGCGAGAAATGGCGCGGTCGTCATCCGGCAGCACCAGGTTATTGTCCGTACCGCGCCCAATGGTACCGCCCGGCGCGTAAAAGTCACAGCTGCCCTGCGGGGGCTGATGACCGGCTTTGGTCGAAATAATCGTGAATCGCATAGCCTATTCCTGCTGATATGATTGGCGCACAAACGCTGCCGCTCTCGGAATAAGAACGGCGGCGTTTACGGGCGAGTTATTGAGTCATTTAGAAAAAAAAGAGAAGTAAATTTAGCGAACTAATTATCGCCCAGCAAGGCCAGGATGAACATCACCGTAAATAAAAATAACATTAACCAAGTCAGGCGCTGAAAATTCTGTAGCAAGGAAATGTCATAATATTCTCTGACTAACTGACTCGCCCCAGACTTAAGCCAACCGCCCCCTTTTCTTTTTATCTTTTTCTCCTTAAGAATTGCGGCCATTAATGATGCTCGAAAACCGAAACCGGGTAACCCCAGCTTTTCATATAAATAATAATCCTGGTAATCAAGAAAACCGTTCCGCCGTAATAATTCGAAAGCGCCAGCTAATTCCTGATCGTGTTTTTTATAATAACCATGATAGATAATCAACATTACAAATACTGCAACAAACAAAAATGAAGAAATGATGAGGTGATAACTAACAATAGACATTTTAGTTAACGCATAAGCGTCCATACCAGAAGCACTAAGAACTCAATAGCCATTATAGTAACGCATTTATAATAATTACGAATCCAGTCGAGTTCGAAGTTTGCGATGCAACGCTGACCTTCCCTGGCATCCAGTATTTTGGCATTACTCAATTTAACTGGCTTGCCATTATGAATTCGTGAAACCATTGCCACGCGAAAACTAAATCCCCAGAATCCTAACCTCTGCCAAAACTCATAATCTTGAGTACTAAGCAGTCCCGCTTGCACGAGTAATAGGCACATTGCTTCTACTTGCTTCGTATGGCGACGATAAAATAAAAAAGAAAAAATAATAGATGTAAAAAAAACAACTACAAGAAGCAAGTACAATATATCAAGGTAGTATTTCAATGTAGTATCAATCCCCACGATAAATTAATCTATTTAATGTATTGCCAATTTCGTCGCCAACGATACTACCAGCCCAAGAACCTGCTGCCGTAACTACTAATCCACATACAATAGTTCCTACACCATAAGTGGGAACACCAGCCGCTATACAAATAGGTGCTGCAAATGATGCTCCAGCCATACCGCCACCTATTCCCCCAGCAAACTCACTATATTTTTTGATTGCTACCTGACCACATTCGCTTTCTCGGCCTGCGGTGCAAGCGTGATAGACGTCATTGCTGGTGTTCATGAATGATAGACCAAATGCCACCCAGCCCCCCATCTTCATAAAAGCGGCAGCTTTGGCTGCACTGTTCACATAAGTTGCGTAACCGGGTATTGCCCCAATGCCAACTGTGCTCCATTCATGAACGATAGATTGAGTAGACAATCCAAGTACCCTTTTCATATCGTTATAGTCATTGAATTTAAGGGACTTTCTTACAACCTTATTAAGCAGTGGTTTTAGCTGAGTAAATAACGCATTTCGTTCAGCATAGAATTGTTGTCCAATCAAAGCACCTTGTGTCCTGAATTGATTTTGATACGTTGCTTCAATTTTTTTCAGAATACTCTCGATTTGCCTGAAATATTTTTCGCCTGAATCGCTCGCATTGCCAACTATCGCATCCCCCCACGAAGTAATGGTAGATATTTTATCATAATTTTTATTGAGCATTTCAGCCACTGAATTATCAACAGTCGATAATGCTGTGTTTACTTTTTTCTTGGCGACAAAAAGTGAATTCATCTGGAATGCTTGATTTAAGTTGTTTGGGTTGGCAATAATTAATATCTGGCCTGGTTTGACCCATGGGGTATCGCGATTAAGCTGCATAAAGTAACGGGCGGATTCACAATTGATATTATTGAATAATAAGCGAGCTTGAAAATCCAATGTTCCCGGCTGCTGTACAATACAGTAACCTGGTAATAAGTTTGATTGTCCCTTCATTTTCTTAGTCCCTGGTGAATTAAACCGAACCAGAGAGTCCCCCGGTTCGGTTAAAGCAATATAATTATGCTTCTTTATTTTCTTTGATATTCCAGCCGGCGCTGCTTTCTGCCCCTTTACCGCCAGCGGAAGTCTGCTCCCAGTACTGCTGTTTCACTTTCGCCGCCTGGAAGGCATAGGTTACGCCAACGGTGTCGCCGTTATCGGCGCCGGTGTACTGCACAGAAGTCACCAGTACATCTTCGAGGGTGATTCGCGCATATTCAACCTGCTGACCACCGGCTTTGCAGACCGAAAGTTCAACTTTGGTCAGGTGCTTGCCGCTGGAGCAGTGCTTCAGAATCGCGGTGGTGGATTTGTCGATCAGCGCATTTACGTGCAGGTCGTTGAAATTCACTTTACCCGCACCACCACCGCCGCCCACGCTCATATTACCCGGCTGGGATGCGCCCCAGGAAAAAGAGGTAATATCAGTCCAACCGGTGTGATTAGAATCTTTTGATTCACCGGTTACACCCTCGACCTTCAGAAACATATCAATAGCCATAATATCTACTCTTCGTTAATGAAAATTATTGCTTTCGAAAAAGCACTTATATGGCAAACAGGAAAGCATGGGGCTGAATAAAACCATCCATATTTTACCTCTGCCTCAGAGCAACAGGCTTAAGCCCATTGCTGGTCTTAACACTCATGCTGTGAAATAGCAGGAATGCAAAGTTGAAATTAATGCGGGTTATCCTGACTCCAGGTTTTATTAGGATCACCGATGATTATCTGGGAAGTTAATTTCCCAAAACCATATTTCTTTGCAGTCGGTGTAGTTCCATGGCGTGGTACCTGCCGGGAGTCGCCTCCCGGCGGCATCATATTACGCTTCCTTGGTCTTCAGCGACGGCAGCTTGGAAACCAGACGCAGCGACACGGTAAGCCCTTCCAGCTGGTAGTGCGGACGCAGGAAGAACTTCGCGGTGTAGTAACCCGGGTTGTCTTCGATCTCCGCTACCTGTACTTCAGCGGCCGCCAGCGGTTTGCGCGCTTTGGTCTCCTGCGACGAGTTAGCCGGATCGCCATCGACATAGTTCATCACCCAGTCGTTCAGCCAGCGTTCCATATCATCGCGCTCGCGGAAGGAGCCGATTTTGTCGCGCACAATGCACTTCAGGTAGTGAGCAAAACGGCAGCAGGCGAACAAGTACGGCAGACGCGCAGCCAGACGGGCGTTAGCCGTGGCGTCGGCATCATGATATTCCGCCGGTTTCTGCAACGACTGCGCGCCGATAAAGGCGGCAAAGTCGGAGTTTTTGCGATGGATCAGCGGCATAAAGCCGTTTTTCGCCAGCTCCGCTTCGCGGCGATCGCTGATGGCGATCTCGGTCGGGCACTTCATGTCCACGCCGCCATCGTCGCTCGGGAAGGTGTGGCAAGGCAGATTTTCCACCGCGCCGCCGGATTCCACGCCGCGAATGGAGGTGCACCAGCCAAACTCTTTGAACGAGCGGTTAATGTTCGCCGCCATCGCATACGCCGAGTTGGCCCACGCATAATTGTTGTGATCCGCGCCGTCGGTCTGCTCTTCAAAATCAAAACTGTCCACCGGGTTGGTTCGAATACCGTACGGCAGGCGCGACAGGAAGCGCGGCATCACCAGCCCCAGATAACGCGCGTCTTCCGACTCGCGCAGCGAACGCCAGGCGGCGTATTCGGTATTCTGGAAGATTTTGGTGAGGTCGCGTGGATTCGCCAGCTCCTGCCAGGACTCCATCTGCATCACTTCCGGTGCGGTACCGGTAATAAACGGACAATGCGCAGCCGATCCGATTCGCGCCATTTCGCCCAGTAATTCCACATCCTGCGGACTATGGTCGAAATAGTAATCGCCAACGATGCAGCCGAATGGCTCGCCGCCAAACTGGCCGTACTCCTGCTCATAAATTTTCTTAAAGATCGGGCTCTGGTCCCAGCCCACCCCTTTGTAACGTTTCAGAGTGCGCCCCAGCTCCTGCTTGGAGATGCTCATAAAGCGGATTTTCAGCATCTCGTCGGTTTCGCTGTTGTTGACCAGGTAGCTCAGGCCGCGCCATGCGCTTTCCAGTTTCTGGAACTCTTCATGATGCAGGATCTGGTTCACCTGGCGCGACAGCTGCTCATCGATACCGGCAATCAGGTTCTGGATGGTGCGATAGGTGTCGTTGGAAAACGTGACGGTGTTTTCCAGCGCCTGCTGCGCGAGGGTTTTTACCGCGCTCTCAACGGCGGAACGCGCCTGGTCGGTTTTCGGGCGAAACTCTTTGTTCAGCAGCACGCTGAATTCATCCTGGCTAAAGGCCTGGCCGGACTGCTGCTCATGTTGTTGAGTCGGGTTGCTCATCGATTACTCCTCGCTACCTTTCGCACTGTCATCTTGTTTCGGCATCTGGCTCAACGATTTGAGCAGCGTCGGATCCTGCAAAATTTTGGCAATCAGCTCTTCCGCGCCGTTTTTGCCGTCCATATAGGTGAGCAGATTCGAAAGCTGGGTACGGGCTTCCAGCAGTTTGTTCAGCGGCTCCACTTTGCGGGCCACGGCATCCGGCAGGAAGTCGTCCATGCTGTCGAAGGTTAAGTCGACGTTCAGTTTGCCTTCGTTGGTCAGCGTATTGTCGACCTGGAAAGCGACGCGCGGTTTCAGCGCTTTCATACGTTCGTCGAAGTTATCAATATCGATGTCGAGAAACTTACGTTCATCGACCGCGGGTTGGTTGTCGACCGGTTTACCCACCAGATCCGCCATTACCCCCATTACAAACGGAAGCTGGATTTTGCGTTCCGCACCATAAATCTCTACGTCGTACTCGATCTGTACGCGGGGCGCACGGTTGCGTGCGATAAATTTCTGCCCACTTTTACTTATTGCCATGATGTTCTCCATCGAAGATGCGCGGTAAAGGTTGAGCGCCAGACCTTATGCCTGTCGCCATAATGTCCGGACGCGTCAGTCGCGACGTCCAAAAATGTTTTCCAGTTGATGAACGCCGTCCGGCGCTAAATCGCGGATGATGTCCATAAAATCCAGCTCAATCAGCCGCTGTACCCGTTCAATCATCAGCGGCGCGGGGTGACTCGGTTCGTGCTGGGCGAAGTACTGTTTTACTTTTTCCAGCATCTGCTGCGCCTCGGCGCGGCTGCTGATTTGCGCGCTGCGCCAGTCAACGGCTGACGGCGCAAGCGCGTCGGGAATCGCTTGATGTTCACTCACGGCACTCTCCTCGCGGGACGCGTGAAAGGACGAAATATCGGTTATCTGGCAGGCGCCGGCGACGATACCGACGGTCTTCTGCAGCTGTTCCATTTCCGGCACGCCGCTTTCACCCAGACAATCGCTTAATATTTCGCGGATAGTCTGCAAGCGCTGGTGAATGGCGAGGATGGCGTCAATCCCCGGCTGTCCGCCGCGGGCCAGTTCATCAATCAATCGCGAACGGCCGCCGGGATAATCCGCGCATTCGGTTTTACTGCCATCGAGCAGCGCCTGCGCATCGCGCAATAGCAGTTCATCGCCATTACTGCGTAACAACACGGCATTGCGTAACGCGCTGGTCAGCGCTGATTTATCACTTAGCCCCGCGAGCGCATTGATACGGTAAAACGGGTCAGTTTCGCCATACTCTTCCAGCAGCGGGTAGATTGGCTGCCAGTAAAGCGACAGCGCCTGTTGCACCAGCAGCAGGCCATCCGCGTAGCCACTCAGGCCGCGGCGTTTTGTCCACGCCTGAGTCAGCGCCAGCATGACGCGCAAATCTTTGGTGCGGCTAAGTAGCCCAGCCGCCAGCTTTTCTACCGTCGTCCAGTCAGCGGGTTCCGCCGGGATAATGGTGTCGCCAAACTGCTGCTCGGCTTTACCCTGCATCGCTTGTTCCATTGCCTGGAAATCAGCGTCATATTCTAGGTTTTCACCGCAGGGCTGCTCCGCGCTAACCGGAGCAAGGAATTCATCAATATTCATGGCCTACCTGCTTATTCAAACATCGGCGGATACAGACCGTGACGGCCCGGTCTCGCGCCCCCGGCGGGATCAAACAGCAGCGTGAACAGCTGGCCGGTCAAATTACCGCTATGGACGTGGGTATAGAGCGGATAACCATCGGCGCGGTTGGTCCACCAAAAACTGGTCTGGCGCTGCGGATCAAAACAGTCCGCCGCCTGCTGCCAGCCAAGGGAGCTTTGCCCATCTTGCTGATAGCCAATCACGTCGAGTATTTCCGAACGCTTTTCCGTCTCTACCAGCTTTGGTGCCGGAATGGCGAGTAGCGCCTGGTCAAGTTGTTCAGCGGAAAAGCCATTGCGTACCGCATGCAGCAGCGTTCTGCCCACCTGCTGATACCACTCTCCGGCCTGAGTGAGGATTGAAGGCGACCACTCCAGCGGGTTGAAGGCCATTTGCGCGCAGATGGGATACTGGCGGCCTACCCGATCGCGTCCGGGGATCAGACACCCCATCTGTACCATCTGGCCGCTCAACATCGGCGGGACGATAAAATTCCACACCGGCGCGTTGCTGAACTGGCGTTCGCCGCTACGCTGTTGCTCCTGTTGCCAGGCCAACAGCCCCACCTGAAACCATTGCGACCACTGGCGAACCAGCATGTCCGGAAATCGACGTTGTAAAAAATCGCCGGTACTGGGGAGTTTCCCGTACCAGCTCATCGCAGGGGCGTGAGTCATTCGGCTTTCCTTGCGGTTATGGACATGAGAAACGGGGAAGCTGGAACGGATTGCGAATACTGTTCGGCGCAAACTCCAGCGTGACCTGATAACCATCGACGTTAAACGTTGCCTGACGGCTCAAACTGCTGCTGCCGGGCGCGGTGCGCGCTTTATCAAAAAAGCGGTTCAGCGCCCATGAGCCGCTGGTCACCAGCGTCGAGGTGGTACCATCGGCCAGACCGAGTTGCATACGCACCTGATTGGTGCCGCCCGGCCCTGGCCAGCTCATCATTTGCACCGCCTGCGGACCGTGGCTGTAGCGCAACTGCTGGCCATCAACATCCAGCGTCAGGTTGAGGATCCGGTTGTCCATGCTGATGGTGCGCACCGTCACTTTAAATGACGGCGTGGTCGCGCCATTGGCAAAGAACGCGTCGCGGATCGATTGCGCCTGCTGGAAAGGCCTTAATAACCCTTCACTACCCGGCAACGTTTTGCCATCGATGCCGGGCATAAAACGCCAGCTTGATTGCGTGGTATCGACTTTATTGGTCAGGTTGTCACGGAAGAAGGTATCCATCATGCCGGTACCCGGCGCGAACATACGCGCCAGATCGTCCGGCGTGACTTCGCTTCTGGCGCTGCGAACCAGCGGATAGCGCCCGGCGATAGCCTGGCGGCAGAATCCGCCGACTTCCACGTTAATCCGTTTACGTACGTTATCGAGATCGCGGCGCTGGGTATCACTGCTGGCGCCGACCGCCATTTTGCTGAACATGGTTTGCAGGCCGCCCGGTAAACGCCCGGCGCTGGCCTGCAGACGGCTAATCGCATCGCCGCCCGGCGGTTGCATACCGCTGTTGGCGGCATCCTGTACCGCGGTCAAGTAGCGATAAAGTTCGTCGATCTGTTTGAGGAAGTCGTCAAACACAATCGTTTTGCCGCCCTTTTCCAACGGCTGCGCCAGCTCGATCAGCGGCGCGTAGTGTTCGGTTACCAGCTGTTCCGGCGTCTGGCTAAGCGCCGCGCCCTGGGTTGCGCCGCCCTCATCATGGCGAAAAAGCGCTTCCAGCGTTCGGGTCGCACGGTTGCCCTGCTCGGCTGAACTTTCGCTTTTAACCGTATCCGGCTCAGCGCGCGCCAGGTTCAGCACCTGGCTCAGGCTGATAACCAGCCGGCGCAGCGGCGAGTTACTGGCTGAAAGCAGGCGCGCGGTGTTGATCCGCGATGACAGATCGGCGCTATTGTTGAGCTGAATATCGGCGAGGAAGCGATCCCAGTTGGCGATAAAATCACGCATATAGAGCTGGCGGACGGCGTTATCGGTTTGCTGCTTATCTTCCGACGCGCTGGCGGCGCCCAGCACCCAAATATCATCTTCATGCAGCGCGCTGGTCACGTTATCGATCTGTTTATTGAACACCTGCCAGTAGCCATCTGGCGTGTACAGCCCTGGCACGCCTTCTGCGATCGGTGTACCGCTTTTACGCGAGAACACCAGTTCGCTCTGCGGCCCGCCGAGCGTCGCCAGCGAGACCGCTTTCAGATTGTCGTCATGCTCAAGCAGACGTTTCAGCCGACCATACACTCTTGAGGAGAGCGGTTGCTGGTTAATCAACGCCCGTTCGCGGGCGATCAGCGCATCGTCTTTGGCATACGGCGAGGACTGGATTTGCGGTTCCAGTAGCTGGACCAGATGCCCTTCCAGCTGTCGTAGCTGCGCCTGCGTCACGTTTTGCGGCAGGTTACGCTGCAGGTTAAGCATCACCCAGGAGAGTAAAAACTTGCCGTCATACTGCTTGGGCTGATAGAGCATTTGATAGGCTTTCAACGCCTCGTAGCTATATTCGGCGTCACTGCCGTTGTCGTTGCGCAACCAGGTAGTGATTCGCATGGCGACATCCGGTAGCAGCATTTGCTGCAGCGCTTTTTGATACAGCGTCTGCGAGGCGTCGCTGACATCATTACCGCGGTAGAGCCCCATCCGGCGGCTGACCGGCGGGTCGTTGACGTCAAAATCGGCGCTCTTCGGCAATTCCAGCAGGCCGTTGAGTAGCGGCAGCATGGCGAACAGATCGCGCTGCTCGGGGTTTTGCAGCGCTTTGCTCTGCTGCTCAACCTGCGGCACCTTCGCCGAGACTTCTTGCAGGTAGGCCTTGTTTTTGCCGTAGCTGGTCAGCCACAGTACGCATGAAATGATTAACAGCGCCGCGAGCGCCGCATAGCCTGACCAGATCGCCGCGCGGTTACGCAGTTCCCACCAGCGGTTCTGCCCGGCGATGCCGGCTTCCTGGAAAATCACGTTTTGCAGCAGGTTTTTAATGAAATAACTCTGGCCCTTGGCGCCGGGGATCGGCGCTTCTTTACTGACCGAGTCCCAGTTGTCGTTTTCATTTCCCTGCGGCAAAGACAGCGCGCGATTGAGTTCGCCCATCACGCGGTCGAACGGTAACCCTTCCTGGGTGCCGCTGGCGAAATAAATACCGCGCGGTGAAAACTCGGTTTCAAAGTTAGAGCGGGCAAAAACGGTACTAAGATAGTCCGCTAACAGCGGTCGCAACGCCGCAAACTCTTGCGGGAACAGCCAGGCTTCGGCGCGGGTTTTGGCATCATGCTCTTGCAGCATCGTATCCGGCAGCCCGGCTTCAAGCCGTTGTTGCAGTAACGCAAACTCCTGGGTAAAGCGGCCCATCAGATCGAAGTCGGCAAGGCTTGCCTGCTCCCACGGGAAAGTGAAGCCCCAGATTTGATCGCGCTGCGCCTTGTCGTAACCGGCAAACCAGGCGCGGAAGCCTTTAAGCAGATCGGCCTTCGTCACCAGTACGTATACCGGGAAACGAATACCCAATTGTTCATGTAGTTCAGAGAGACGCTGGCGCAGATTAACCGCCTGCTGCCGCGAGGCCTCCGTCGATTGCGTTAACAGATCGGAGATACTTACCGTGACGATAACGCCGTTAATCGGCTGGCGGCGGCGGTATTTACGCAATAACCCCATAAACTTCAGCCACTCGCTGGCGTCCTGCGCCTGCTCGCTCTCCTGGGTGGTATAGCGCCCGGCGGTGTCCAGCAGCACGGCTTCGTTGGTAAACCACCAGTCACAGTTGCGCGTGCCGCCGATGCCGCGTAACGCCGTTTTACCGAAGCGGTCGGCTAGCGGAAACTGCAGCCCGGAGTTGGCTAAAGCGGTGGTTTTACCGGAGCCAGATGCGCCAATAATCACATACCACGGCAGCTGATACAGATAGTGGGTGCTAAAGCGCTGGGTCCACTGACCATTACCGGTTTTACTGAAGTGCGCTTTTTTCAACATTTGCGCGGCTTCATCAAAGCGATCGGCGAGGATCTGGTCTTCGCTATTGAGGCGCTGCTGCGGATCGTTGCCCTTCGGTGTTTCTTCCTTCAGGTTATCCATCAGCTTGCGGTTGAGCCAGGCGTTGTATAGGCGCGGCAGAATGTGGCTTTGCGCCCAGATGAGGTAGACCAGCGCAATAGATATAACGCGGTTTTGTTCCGATTCCAGCGGCCGGGTATCGACAATCGACAATAGCGGGCCAATCATCCAGATGACGGCCGCCACCGCCGTAGCGCCGAGAAAACCCCACAGCAGCCGGTTGGTCAGTATGGAAAGCAGAAGTGTCAGCATCCTTAATTTCCTTGGGGCAATCCGTTCAGCTCAGCCCGGGTATTATCGGGCGACACCAGCAGAGTAATTTCCACACGGCGGTTACGGGCACGGTTCTCAGGAGTGGTATTCGGCGCGATGGGGTTCATTTCCCCTCGCCCTTCGGCTTTTACGCGTTCGGGCTGCGTCAGATGATTTTGCAGTTGTTTTTGTACCGAACGCGCGCGTTCCAGCGACAGCTCGTAGTTCGAGGCAAAGCGCGCGCTGCGGATAGGCACGTTATCGCTATAGCCGACCACCAGAATGCGGCCGCTGACGTTGTTCATCGCTTGCGCAATACGGTCAATGACCGGGTCGTAGCGATCGCGCACCACCGTTGAGGCCGAAGCAAAGAGCCCGTCGCCTTTGAGGATCACCACGCTGCGGTCCGCTTCGTCACGGACCGCAACCAGCCCTTCGGCAATTTCCGGGCGCAGAAAACCTCGCAGGTTAAGTACCGCCGGCAATTTTTCCGCCGGCTGAGCAATCGACGCTTCCGGCAACGGCGTCTGGTAAATTTTCGCCAACACCGGGTTGGTGGCATCGCCAAGCCGCCAGTTAAGAATGATATAGAACAGACAGGCGGCGAACCCCGCCAGCGCGACGCAGGCCCACAGCGGCACCACCGGACGCCACAGTTTACGCAGCACCGGGCGATCCTCACCGTGAACCGATAACGGCGGCGCGTAGCCGCCGCGTACGCCGCAAATCATCTGCCAAAGGCGCTGTTTGATGGTTTCCAACTGCGTGCGGCCGTTATCCATTACCCGGTAACGCCCTTCAAAGCCGAGCAATAAGCAGTAGTTGATCAGTTCCAACAGATTGATATGTTCGCGCGGATTCTGCGACAGGCGTGCAAGCAGCTGGAAAAACTTCTCCCCGCCCCAGGTTTCATTGTGAAAGGTCACTAAAAGACCGCTGCCCGACCAGACGCCGCTACTCCCCCATGGCGTCAAGGCCGCAGCCTCGTCCAGTGCGGTACACAGGCAGTAACGGGCGCCGACTATTACTTCGTAGGGTAACCCCGCCTGCTGACCGCGCACTTCAAAACGGCGGATTTCATCAATCAAACGCTGGCGCAAACCGGCCTGGTCATCGTGCGATACCGAATGACGGATCTGGGGAATCGCATTAAGTAATGGGTTGGCGGCCGTCACCAGGGGATTATTGCCGCTTACGCCATGGCTGGCAGCGGCCTGTTGTTCCTGCATCATCAACGCTCGCTTTCTTATTCCGACGGGCTACGGATAGCCCAAAATTCCATATCCAGGCCGGGGAACTCGCCTGCCAGATGCAGGGCGAAGGCGCCAGATTTCTCCATGTCGTTCCACAGCTCGCCGCCCTTCTCGACTGCAAAGTAGTTGTAACCGGCATGCCACGGAATTTGCGGCGGCGCGGCGGGCATAGCGCGCAGAATTAAACCCGGAAGCTGTAGTTGCACCAGATCGCGAATTTTGCTCACCGGCGCGACTTTCATCTGCGCCGGGAAGTGCGTTTGCAGAACATCACCTGGTACGCTGGCTTTAACTGCCAATACGAATCCGAAATCACGCACCATGCTGCTCTCGGGTACCGTCGCGATGTTCAACCCATGCGATCGTTCTATCAGCGGCAGTTGGATGGCATTGTCTTCCATTACCTGTGATAACCCCTGGCGCAGCAACAGCATCAGTTTGCCGAAGCAGCTCGCGAGATCGTCATGGTCGTAAATCGGCAGCGCAGCATCCGGACCGCGCTGCGCCATCCAGGTCGTCAGCTCGGCGGCGAACGGCAGCCAGCTATTCCACAATGACTCGGGATGAACTAACGGCAGCGTTTTGAGATGTGAGAGATGGCCGAGATGGCGATTGACCAACGCAAGTAGAGTGAACTCAATTAATTCGGAAGTATTAAAACGCCCCGGCTGTCGTAGCCGGCTGCCGATTTGCTGGCTACGCTGCGCCAGCAGACCATGCAAGTCGTTGATCATCGCGTAAATCAAAGGATGATTGATGCCGTTAAGCATCGGCGGGATATAGCCATTATCGAGTTTTACGGCGTTATCGTTGCGCTTTTCGGCGATGAACGCCACGCCGATGGCCGTCCACTCGGCGGTCAAATCCTTTTCCAGCATCAGGGTGAGCCGCGGGCGGGCAAACTGCACGGTGGCATCGCCGACCGACAGCGCATTGTCATCTTCCACATCCTGTTCAAACGCGGTAAATCGCGCCAGCGAGTCTTTTTCCTCGCTGAAGATAACCTCTTCCCGACCGCCGCGACGAACCGGCAAGGCCAATACGACTTTTTCGCCCGTGACGTTATCCGGGATTTGCAACGGCGCCGGGCCCTGACGAGCATCGCGAAACTGGAAGAAAGTCCCATCCGGCAGCAGGCCGCTGGCATAGCTCAGAGCTATGCACCCCTGACGCAGCATCGCATCATCAAGTTCAATCTCAAGAAAACCCCACAGCCAGGAGCGCTGTAATCCGCCCCATTCGCGAATTTGCGTTTGCAGGTAGCTTTCTGCCCGCTGAAAGTGATGCGGACGCAAAAACATGCCTTCGGTCCAGACCACCTTTTCTGCTTTATTCATACAAATTTCCTGTTAGGGCTCGCGCTATTGCTGCACGACGCGGATCCCGTTAACGTCAAGATATAAATTGGCTTGCAGTTGATCTGCCGACAGTTTCCAGAACTGCCAGAAAGGGGTTTCGCCAGGCGTTGGCAGAGGAAGAGAAATGCGCCACTTTTTACCATCCAGAGATTGGTATTCCGCCATCACTCCGATATAACGCGCCTCCGGCGAGCTTTGCCCGCTGAGTTTTTTTGCCAGTTGCCCCGGCATCAGGAAAAATTCATCGCTGTTCAGCAAGTTGCCGGCGAGAACTTTTTGCGCGTTATTTTGTAAGGAGTAGAAATCGGCGGACATGAATTCCGCATCGGATTTCAGCACT
The DNA here is from genome assembly GCF_057624675.1 of Klebsiella sp. PK01. Lineage (NCBI taxonomy): Bacteria > Pseudomonadati > Pseudomonadota > Gammaproteobacteria > Enterobacterales > Enterobacteriaceae > Klebsiella > Klebsiella sp. PK01. Next base: position 405,989 of record NZ_JBYEZM010000001.1, on the reverse strand, counting down.
AACACTCTGACCTTTAATGGCGCAGAACTGTTAATTTGCGGGTGGGCCTGGAACTGAAGATTGTATCGGGCAGGGTCGCTGTGTGAAGACGAACCACATCCACTAACCAACGTAAAAAGAAGCAAATAAAACGCCAGCATGACCTGGCGTAAAAGAGAGTTATTATTCATACGGTGTCGCTCGTAAAGGCGGGATTAATCCAGAATCCAGGTACCGTTATTGCCGTTTTTGCAGGCTTTGGTATTTCCGTCGACGCTCACGCAGGTCGCTTTCTTACGCGCCTTCGGGCGCTTCGACTGTTCACGGACCGTTTTATCATACAGTTCACTTTTGACGACGGCATTGGCCGGAGCATAGCCAATTAAATTTTCCTGACCTTCATTGGCTAACGCTATCCAACCGTCCTGCGCCTGGCCCAGGGCGATATAATTAGCACCAGGAACCAATTGCACAATCACTTTGCCGCCATATCCGGCCTGGCTCATTACCGCGGCAGAATACAGCGCGCGATATTCTGCGTTAATTGGGGTAAATTCCGTTGGCGGAACAACAATATGGCGATGGGTCAAATTGACGCCGTTAACCTGCGTGGTTTCAATGGTGTCATCGGTAATTTGCGGCTTCGGCGGCGCTTCGCACCCTGCCAGTGAAACCGCAATCATAGCGGCTAAAAACACTCGCGTTTTCATATGCTTTTCCATTGCAATGCTATTATTTTCTTAAGGGTTATCTCTGCTTGAATAACAAGTCTGAATATCCTTAATCACTGTGCGTAAAAGGGTTCCCGATGTGATATGGGCATAGCTACCGCACGAATCTTCACCGCAGTGGATCCCTATATTACATTTCATTAACTATCACCACACAATTTTACAGATCGATCGAGTCAATTCAACACGCAATTTCGCCCCATTATCAGGAGCAGTTGGCGGAATTAATTTTTTCAGACTAATCTTATAATGATGATATCCCTGAAAAAACCTTCTGACGGCGGAAAAGTGTAATCGCAAAAACCATACAAAAGAAAGTGAAATTTAACTGATTGATTTAATGAATATAATATACGGTTTTATAAATCGGATTTTTCATTCACTGAAAAGATGGAATTATCCTAAATATTTTTACACGCACATTACCCCCACTAATGTTGGTAGGCCATTTGCAATATTATTAGTTCATTCTGAAAAGGGAGATTGATGGGGTAATTTGCTTCTGCGATGAAGACATTATCAGACAATATTGCAGACACAAGGCAGAAGGTAATAGCAGATTGGAGCCATAATGGCTCCAATCTTATTTAGTGATGATGGTGGTTGTGGTGCTTGTTGTACTCTTTTTCGCGCTTCTTATAATCCTTGCGACCATCACGATAACCTTTCTCATAGGCTTTACGCTGCTTTTTCTCCAGCTTTCGCCAGTGCTTATCACGATATTCATAGTGACGATGCCAGTAGTCTTTGTCACGCCAGCGCCCACCATCCCAGTAATGACCATAGGAATCACGGTCGCCAATCTGCAGTTTTATGGCCGGTAAAAGCGTAATCTCCTCGGCCTGGGTGACGATCGGTGCGGATGATGCCAGCAAGACGGCGGCCAGCAATAATATTTTTCGCATCGGATTCTCCTTAGCTGTGCGTTTAGTAATATGTTGTAACACAACCGACCAGCTAATTATCCAGGTTAATTCTGCTTTTTTGTCAGGAAATCACTGGGAGGATACTGTTATGTATGGATGTTAGAGGCGATCCTAATTGGCAACATGGCAGTAATTTTTCTCCGTCCAATTACACACCTTGCCCTCACCTGCGAATCATAAGACAATGTGATTTTTCAAGCGTCTACATGCCTACGGGAGTAATGATTATCGCTTCTCGTCGCCTCCTCTCCGTCACCAGCATGACCCGGCTCGGCGCGGTTGCCGCCGCCGTATTGCTGCTCGTGACTTGCACCAGTAAAGCGCCAAAATCGCTGGTGACCGCCAGCAAACCGCCCGTTGCGCAAAAATCGGCAAAAAATCAGCAGCCGGTGCGCGGCGTCTGGCTCACCACGGTTTCCCGTCTCGACTGGCCGCCGGTGGGTTCAATTATCGCCAGTAGCCCGGAAAGCCGTATCAGCCAGCAAAAGCTGGCCCTGATCGCCAAACTCGACAATCTACAACGCCTGGGCATCAATACCGTCTTCTTCCAGGTTAAACCGGATGGCACCGCGCTGTGGGAGTCCCACATCTTGCCGTGGTCAGACATGTTGACCGGCAAAATTGGCGAAAATCCCGGTTACGATCCGCTGCAGTTTATGCTCGATGAGGCGCATAAACGCGGGATGAAAGTTCACGCGTGGTTCAACCCGTATCGGGTTTCGGTCAATACTAAACCCGCCACCATCGCCGAACTTAACCACACCCTGACTCAGGTCCCCGCCAGCGTATTTGTCCTGCACCGCAACTGGATACGTACCGCCAGCGATCGCTTTGTGCTCGACCCAGGAATCCCGGAAGTCCGTGACTGGATCACCAGTATCGTGGCGGAAGTGGTGCAAAACTATCCTATCGATGGCGTGCAGTTTGATGACTATTTCTATACTGAAACGCCGGGATCGATGCTGAACGATAATCAAACCTATCAGCGATATGGTCAGGGTTATGCCTCGAAAGCCGACTGGCGGCGTCATAACACCCAACAGTTGATAGCGCAGGTCTCACAGACCATCAAGAAACTGAATCCGCAGGTTGAGTTTGGCGTCAGCCCGGCGGGGGTATGGCGCAACCGTTCCCACGATCCGGCCGGTTCTGACACCCGCGGCGCTGCGGCCTATGATGAGTCCTATGCCGATACCCGCAGTTGGGTTCAACAAGGGCTGTTGGATTATATCGCGCCGCAGCTGTACTGGCCGTTCGCCCGCGATGCCGCGCGCTATGATGTGCTGGCTAAGTGGTGGGCCGATGTCGTGAAACCCACTCACACCCGGCTCTATATCGGCGTGGCGCTGTATAAAGTCGGTGAACCGTCAAAAAATGAACCAGACTGGATGGTCGGCGGCGGCGTGCCGGAGCTGAAAAAGCAGATCGACCTCAATGAAACCACGCCAGGTATTCAGGGGACGATTCTGTTTCGCGAGAACAACCTTAACCAGCCGCAAACCCAGCAGGCGGTTCAGTATCTGCAGCAGCGCTGGGGGAGCTAATTTGTGCTAATCACCCTCCCCGTTGTGCGAACGGGGAGTTTCTGTTTTCCGCCTGAGAGCGCAGCGGTAGAGATTAAACCGTCAGTTCATCCACTACTTCCGCGACGCTCTTGACCTGCTGAATACTGCCGATGCCGGTTCCCAGTGAAATGTAACCTTCGTCAGTATTGCCCTCCAGCATGCCAATCCGTAGGCCGCGCAACCCGCCCATTTCCGCGGCTATGGTTTCATTACTGGCGCCGGATTTATCTAACGCCACCAGTCTGGCGGCTAATTGACCCGGCAGCGAACGATAGTAATCCGGCAATGTGCGAAATAGCTGCAAATCCAGGCCGTTAGCTTGCACGATCATCTCTTTCACCGATTGCGGCACGCGGCTCTCGGTGGTGCTGATAAACACGGAGCCGGCAAATACCCCCTGCGCGCCCAGCGCGTGGGCGGCCCTGGCGGTGCGCCGGTCGGTAATCCCCCCAGCCGCCAGCACCGGCACGCGCTTCACCGCATCGACAATCAATGGCACGATGGAAAACGTTCCCAATGCCGTCCCCGGAAGCGTTCCACCTTCGTCGAAGCCGGTGGCGACAATAACATCAGCGCCCATCTCCTCGGCCTCGCGGCTGTTTTCCGGCGTCGGGTTAATATCACGATAGATAATGTTGATCCCGGCCTGCTTAAGAGAAGCAAACAGCGAGGGAATGATAGCCCCTTGACCATAGCCGGTATAAACCACCGCTTTAACCCCCTCTTCTTTTACTACTTCTACAATCGGCGGCGTCCAGATATCGTTTTCAACCGTCGGAATGAGATTGACGGCAAAAGGTTTCTCGGTGAGTAATTTCGTTTTACGGATCTCTTCACGCATCTTTTCTGCCGTTTCCTGCGGCGTCGAGACGGCGGTTTGCGCGGTTAAACCTGCGTTCGGCCCTAATACGCCAAGCCCTCCTGCATTACTGACGGCGGCGACCAATCGGGCGTCGGTCAGCCAGGATAACGGCCCCTGAATGACAGGTTTTTCAATACCGAGAATATGGCTAACAGAACGGTTTTGCATGATGCGACTTCCTTAGTGTGTTTTCTGGCGCTTAACGCTGGGATGACGACACTGTAGGCCGCTTTATTGTTGGGAAAAATAGTATAAGTTATCCTTCACTGTTATTAAATAAGTAATAATCAAAATGAAATACCATGTTGTCATCGGAGCGCATCGGCACAAATGAACTTAAATCTTTTTGAATCTATTAAGATTTTTATCGAGATCATCGAGTCTGGCAGCTTTACGCGTGCCGCCGAGAATCTGCAGATCCACCGCCCGGCGGTCACGAAAGCGCTACAGCAGCTGGAGCAGCACTGCGGCGTTCGGCTTCTGCAGCGTACCACCCGACAGATCCACCTCACCCCTGATGGCGAGGCGTTTTATCGTCGTAGTAAACCTCTGCTGGCGCAGGCCGACGAGCTGATGGAATCTTTCGCCCCGCAGCGTCCGCTGCAGGGTCAACTGCGCGTCGATATGCCTATCGCCCTGGCGAAGTTAGTGGTCGTACCGAATCTCCCCGCCTTTTATCATCAGCATCCGGAGCTTGAAATTGTGCTGAGCAGCTCCGACCGACGGCGGGATATGCTTCGTGAGGGCCTCGATTGCGTTCTGCGCATCGGCGAACTTGAAGACGGTGACTATATCGCACGTCATCTCGGTACCGTCGGTATGAAAACCTGCGCCAGCCCGGCCTACCTGGCGAAACACGGCGTTCCCACAACCCTTGACGACCTGCAGCATCATCAGGCGATCAACTGGCTGAATAACAGTAATCATCAGACCATGCGCTGGGTGTTTCAGACTGACGCCGGACCGCAGACTCTTGCGCTGGCCGGCAAACTGGTGGTGGATAATTCAGAGACGTACATTGCCGCCGGTTTGGCTGGGCTCGGCATTATGCAGGGTCTGGATCTTTTCCTGCAACCCTGGTTGAAGAGCGGTGAGTTGGTTGAGGTCCTGCCGAATAATCCGGTTCCCTCCAGAAAATTATCGCTTATCTATCCCCATCGTCATGTATCACGCAAGGTGCGCGTCTTCGCCGAGTGGCTGGCGACGCTGTTATAGAAATAAGGATACAATAAAGCCCGGCGCGATATGCCGCCGGGCATGAGTTAAGGCGAGGTAAGTTCATCGTAGAGCGTTCGCAATCGGCTGCGAAGAAAGAGTACCGCTTTGTGTTTACGCGACAGCCACGCCTGCTCGCTGGCGCCGCTCTCTCCCGCCAACTCCCTGTAGCTATAGCCCTGCAGTTCGGTTTTCTCGAAGGCTTCTCGCTGCAGCGGCGGCAACTCCGCCAGCGCTTCAGTTAATGCCTCCCACAGCAGTTCTTTAAGGTATGCTTCCTCCGGCGTCTGCGCGATGCCAAACAGCGTTTCCGCCAGCTCATCCTCGGCAGAGCCGCCATCGCCATCCTCATCGCTGTCGAATGTTAATGGCAACTCGCGCTTCTTGCGCGACCGATCGGTCATTTCATTACGCGCCGCCCGGAATAACCATGCCGCCACGTTCTCCACCGGTTGCTCGACTTTCATCAGTTGCAGGGTAACTTCCTGCAGGATGTCATCGGCATCGTCACGTACGGCGGTTCTACCGCGAATAAACGCCCTTAAACGCGCACGACAGGCGGCAAGCGCAGACAGCAGCCGTGATTCCCCCGCCATCGTGTTGTTTACCTCGTTCACTCGGCATCCGGCGTCTTCGCCGAGGTGTTATCGTCAGTCGGTTGCCCGCCGCGACGTTCATGCCAGGCGCAGCGGCCGTGATGTCCGTGGCGACCAAAACGTTGAGCAAACTCCTCTCGCTGCTCCGGGGTCATGGTCATCCAGCGTTCATGCATGCGTCGACGCACCTGCGCCATACCAAACATACCGCGATGAAAACCTAAACCGCCAAACAAGATACGGCACAGCGCCAGCAACCCCAAAGCCTGCCAGAAACCGATGCTTTTCACCCCGAAGATAGCCGGCAGCAAGGCGTTCCATAGCGACATCACGACCAGACTCAGTACCACAACAATCAGCGCGCCGATGATCAGCGGCCGCGCCATTCTGTGACGTCCAAAACCCTGGTGATGATGCCCGTGTCGTTCAAAATCTCTCATCGTCAATTACCTCATTAAAATGTATGTATCGAGGTAGACGAATCAGCGAAGAAAATATTGCCAACAAAAATGAAAAAATAACGCAATCACGAAAACGGGCAATAGCACTCAGAAACTCATTGCTAAACCGAGGCCGTACCCTTCGGTGTTATTACCGAACATGTAGCGGGCCACCAGTCGGGTGCGGGTGATAAATACCGGGTACTGGCTACTATCGAGCTCCAGGCCAATACCAAGCGAACTCAGGCTATCAAAACCGAGTTCACCGCGCTGGTCGCCGAGATACATGGTATGGGCGCCTTCCAGCACATAGCGCACCGGGCTTTTCAGCAGCGTCCAGTCGGCAATCGGCGCGCGTCGGCGAAGGTAGATACCCAGGTTTTCGGCACTGGCCTGCCCCTGTACCGCTTCAGATGTGCTACCGAAGGTTTGCAAATTCATCGCGGAATAGCGCGCCTCTATATCAATATCCTGCGTTTTGGAAAACAGTTCATAATCGAGCATTAGCGACCCGCCCAACCCATAGGCGTTCAGTCGTCCACCATCGAGGAAGCGAATATCGGCATCGGTTTTACGTTCGAGTGCCCAGCGACCAAGACGCGCATCACTGGCCATGGTGCCCAGCATCATATTGAAGATAGGCCGTAGTACCAGTTTTCCACCCCAGCGGTCCTGATACAACGGAAAGTCCCAGCCGACGCCGCCGGTGGCGGTCAGACTGTTCCATTTGGTCGGGATGGTACGACTTTGGTCGCCATCGCTGATTACAAATTGTGGGTCGTAGCGGCTATAACCCATGGTGCCTTCCAGATAGAGAGGAAAGCTGTCGCTCAGCGTTGCGCCGCCGCCGAATTGGGTGATGGTGAGTTCGTTTTTCTCATTGGCGCCGGAACCAATATTCAGGTCGCTGGCGGTTACATCAGGCACCACGGTATAACTCATTAAGGTGAGCACCGCGTCCGCACGCTGCTTTAGCCGACTGCCGTCGAGGGCATAGCCTGCCTGGCTGACGAATAGCACCGCCAGCAGTAGCCAGGACGCGCGCGGAACGACAAATACCATGGTCTGATGCTACCTCAACGGGGGATTCGTTTGATTGAGTATAGCCAGCAGCGACCAATCGTTAGTTATTTTTCAATACGCTGCAGTTGAATGGCATCTGCCTGCTGCGCTTTATCAGCAAGCTGCTGGAACTGCTGCGGAGAATAAAAATTTTGCGGCGCTGGTAGCGACTGCATATCCTGCCCTGGATGGATTTGCAGTTGACCCAGTTCAGCGAGCGTAAACCCGGCAACTTCCTTTGGCATCGTCAGACGATACGGCGGCGTGCGTTCAAAAGGAACCGGCGTTGGCAGGCGATTTTCGCTGAGATCGTAATTCCGCTTCAGTACCAAAAATTTGTCCGGTACCCTGCGCTTACTGTTCCACCAGTCGCCGTCAATCTCGCGAAACATCCGTTCCGTCTCACTTTGCGGCGCGACCAGCAGTTTGACCAACGCCTGTTTTAACGCCGCTTCCATCGCCCGGTTGTAGGCATCGACCGAACCGGCTTGCCCTTGCAATATGACGTTGATCGCCAGACGTGCACCCAGCAGATTGGAGTAGAGATCCTCCGGCGAAAAGGCGGAAATCTCTTCCGAAAAGCCCGGAACCGATTGGAAGCCATACCATTGGGCGATCTCATGCCATTGCGCAATTTCAAAGGCCAGATGGCCGGCAAGCCACGCGGCAATCGTATATCGCTGCGGCAATGAAGCCGGCGGCGTAAAGGCATTTAACTGGACGCGGCGGACGCCCAGCTCCTCGCTATAAAAGATACGTCCTGGCTGGCCGAGCGTGGGATAAATTCGGCTGAATAAATAGAAGGTGTAATCAGCGGTATCGCGCACATGGGCAATATCAATAAAGCCGCCGCGGCGGGTATAAATAAGGCCATTGTGCTCATCGCTTAAGCCAATCAGATTTTTAACCGCGCCGAGCGCGCTATCGTTGTAATGATGCTCACCTAAGGTATCGAGCGTCAGCACATTGCCAATCTGATAAACCGGGATCGGCACGCCAATGGCGCGCACCCGCAGATCGAACCCGAAGGCGCAGCATGGGCGCAGCGATTCCGGCGGTGACAATTCACCCACTACCGGGCTGACATGATTAACGGGAATCGTCGGTAATACCGGGTCCTGGGCAAATACCGAAAAAGCGGCTGCCCATAACCACCACAAACTCTTACGTATCAAAAGCGTTCTCCACCACACAAAAACAGCGCGCATCATACTCGCCGATGACTACGCGCCGTTAAGTCAAAAACGGTATTCGCCAGCGACAAAGAAACTATTGCGCTCGTTAAAGCCAAATTCGGTTAGCACATTGAAGTTACGCGTGATTTCGTACTGGGCGCCGATCAGCATATTCCACGGTGAAGTGAGTTTCTGTTTGACATCAAACTTACCGTCGCCGTCTTTATTGACCGCGGCAATCAATGGCTGCAGCTGTGGCGGCATATGCAAATCGGCCAGGTTGCCTTTAAATTCCTGTTGCACATCCTGATACATACTGCCGACCCACACGCTGAGATGCGAAGGGCCGGAAATCCCCTGCAGGTTAAAGCGATAGCCAACGCGAGGTGACACTGTCACGGCAGAGATACTGCCGTCGAGAATATCGAAATCGGTGCGGGTGTAGTTTGTATCGACGAGGGCAAACCAGTTCTCATAGCCGCCAGCCAGCGTGAACCCGCCCCCCCAGGTAGTACCTTTGAAATCAAGGACAAAATCGATGTTTTGCAATTCGCCGCTTTGGTTGAGGTTATGCACCGCGCCGGCGATGATGCGATCCAGACCGCGGTATTGCGTTGGGTCGGCATCGACCGACACATTCGACACCGACGAACCGCGGGTGTGGCCCAAAATTCCGTAGACATTAAGGAATGGAAATACCCACATATCGAGACGCAGGTTCTCAGTTTTGCTCTTCTCCCGCGTGTGTCCGGCGTCAATGGCGAACATATCGCTGGGGATTGGATGGTTACCCAGTTTCAGTCCGGAAAAGGTGATGCTGTCGACCATAATATCCTGGCGCATATTCATATAGCTGAGATTGACGCCAAACGGCATCGGAATGGAATAACCGCGGGCGCGGGCTTCGTCGCCCCAGATGGGAAAGTAGCTATCACTGTCGTCACTTTCCGCCGCACAGGCATTCCACACGGCGCCAGAGGTTAATAGCAGCGTAATGACGGTTGTTTTCCATCTCATTTTTTATATGTACCTTTACAGTCCGGAACCCACATTAAAATAGACCGCCTGTTCGTGTTCGCTGAAGGCGACATCGACGCCGGTAAATAACCCATACTGACGGGCGACCAGATAACGAAAACCGGTGCCCCACGCCACTTCGTTTTGCTGCCACAACGCCCCGGCTTCGTCAGCGGCGCTACCGACGCCGACAAAACCCTGCAGGATCCAGCGCGGCGCAAATTGCCAGGCCAGTTGTGTCTGGGCGACAGCGACATAATCGCCCTGATAGCGAAAACGCGAGATACCGCGCAGTTCGATGTAAGGCCGCGCCATTGGCGTTAGATGCTTGTCATGATGAGTCAGCGACTGATAATTTGCCGCCAGCGCCAGGCTTAAGGTCGGCGCCAGCGGTAGAAAGTATTTACCATCCAGCGACAACTGATTGTAATGATAGTCGCCGCCGAGCAGAGCGCGGTAAAAACGGTACTCGCCTTGCAGTGATAACCCTTTCTTAGGATAGAAAAAATTATCAGTGGTGTCATATTCCGCCACCACGCCCAACGCCGAAGAGGTGCTGTTTTCCCCCAGAACCCGCTGCCACACCTTGTTAATCAGCTGATTGTCCGCAGTCACATCGGTGTGCGCATAGAATTGCGAGGCGCCAAGAAAAACCGGCGAGTCCCCCACGCGAAATAACAGCTTTTGTAGACCGCCATAGCCTTTGGTGTGGGTTTGCACCGCCACATTTTTGTTAAAACCGGCAATATCGCCCGAATAGATATCGAGATTGACATTGGCGTAGCCCGCGCCAACCAGGTAACGAATCCGGTCGTGATTCCACGTATGGCGATGCGCGGCGCCGATGAACCAGGTGCCATTTTGCGTCCCGCCGCCGCCGACCCCCGTTAGCGCTGGTGGAATAAAACGATCGCCCTCGCGGGAGCCTTTACCATGCAGAAATAAACCAAACAGACCGCCGCCGTAGCCGATAGCCGGCTCGGTGATCATTACCGGCACCGGCAAAAAACCGTAGGGGTTATCCTGCAGATACTGGCTCATATCAAGCATGCCATCTTCAGGATCGAACAATTGGGCGGCACGAGACGCGTCAGGCGCGAGGGCAAGCATCAGTAAAAGAGTAAGGCCTGCCAGCTTCATGCGGTCTCCAGCACTGACGCATTCATAAGGGGATATTAAGGGAATGTGCTAAAAATATATCGTAAGCCCTTGTTCTTCGCCAACTTACTCTCGCCTTACTTTGCTTATTTTTGGATAAAAAAGCGTGGTTAATCACACAAATTGATAAATATTATTTATCGATCTGGCGCATAACCACTCAAATGTGACAGTGTCACTACTATCGACGCTTTTTACCTTGTCACCGTTGTAATCAAAAAGTGAATGACGTATAACATGTCGCAACCGAGGGGTGTCCCGTGAGGGCTGAGATGGCGTAAAAACCGAACCCTTTGAACCTGATCTGGGTCATGCCAGCGAAGGGACGGGTCGGCATGTTCGCCAGTTTTCAGTTTTTACCTGTTCACACTTCTGCACGCCCGGATCTCCCCTTATTTTCAGGAGGTCCCATGATGATTCCCGCTTTTACCCAAGGTCTTTACGGTCGACTGCGTGAGCAGGCCGGTGGCGAGTGGCAACGCTATGTATCGCACCCTTTCCTCCAGCAATTAGCCGCGGGTACGCTGCCGCAGGCAGCCTTTCGTCATTATCTAACCCAGGATTATCTGTTCCTGATCCACTTCGCTCGCAGCTACGCCCTGCTGGTCAGCAAACTTCGCACGTTGCCGGAGATGCGCGCCGCCGCCGCCTCGATGAATGCCATCCTTGCTGAGCTACCGCTACATGTGGGCTATTGCGAGCAATGGGGGCTGAATGAAGACGCTATGGCCCTGCAAAGCGAAGCGATGGAAACCGTCAACTACACGCGCTACGTACTGGATATCGGCCACGCCGGCGACGCGTTGGATCTGCTGGCGGCGCTGCTGCCCTGCGTTGCGGGTTACGCGGAAATCGGGCTCGGTCTGCTGCACAACCCACAAACCAACTTGCACGATAATCCCTATGCTTCATGGATCCGCAACTACGGCGACGAGAGCTATCTTCAGGGCGTCAACGCGGCGATCGGCCTTCTGGAAACCCTCTGGCAACAGCGCGGCGCGGAATCACGGTTCGCCGAACTGAGCGACATATTTACTACCGCTACCCGGCTGGAAGGCAATTTCTGGCAGATGGGTCTGAATGCCGCCGGGCAGGTCCAGGCGTGATGGCGCCAGGCATTCACGTTCGCGATTTATGCCTGCGCTTTGGCACACGGACTATCTTTCGCGATCTCGCCTTTGATATTGCCGCCGGGCAATGGGTGTCGCTCCTTGGCGCCAGCGGCGCGGGCAAAACCAGCCTGTTGCGTATTATCGCCGGGCTGGCGGCGCCAACCCGCGGAACCGTCGTCGCCAGCGATGGCCTTCCCGTCACTACGCGACTGGCGTGGATGGGTCAAAAAGATCTGCTCTATCCGTGGCTTAATGTGCGGGAAAATGTCGCCCTCGGCGCCAGGCTGCGCGGTGAGAAGGTCGACAACGCCCGCGTCAACGAGCTTCTTGAGCAGGTAGGACTGGCCTCCTGCGCTGATGAACGCCCTGCCGCGCTGTCCGGCGGGATGCGCCAGCGCGCGGCGTTGGCGCGCACCCTCTATGAAGATCGGCCCATTGTGCTGATGGATGAACCGTTTTCCGCTCTCGATACCCTCACCCGCACACGCATTCAGAGCCTGGCCGCGCGCTTACTGACCGGACGAACCGTAGTGCTTATTACCCACGACCCGATGGAAGCCTGCCGCCTCAGCCATCGGCTGCTGGTGCTCTCGCCTGATGGTGAAATTGATGATAGCCATCATTTAAGTGGCGTTCCGCCCCGCGATCCGGATGATGGCGCGCTGTTGGCAAGTCAGGCGCAGCTGCTGCAGCAATTGATGAGGGCGAACGGATGAGGGGCAAGTTACTGCGCGGGTGCAGCGTATTTTGTGGCCTACTGTTGCTCTGGCAGTTGGCGAGCTACAGCGGCATTCCCGCCTTTTTGTTGCCTTCTCCGGCGGCGGTCGCTGAAGCGCTGTGGAATAACCGTAGTTATCTGGCCAGCCACACCCTGGTCACCCTGAGCGAAATTCTCAGCGGAATGGCGCTCGGCGTCGCGCTCGGTATGGTGCTGGCGCTTTGTATGACCATGTCGCCGCGATTACAGCGGTGGGTAATGCCGCTGGTACTGACCAGCCAGGCCATTCCGGTCTTCGCCCTCGCGCCGCTACTGGTGCTGTGGTTTGGTTTTGGTATGAGCGCCAAGGTCATGATGGCGGTGCTGGTTATTTTCTTCCCCGTTACCTCGGCTTTCTTTGATGGTCTGCAACGGGTCAATCGCGACTATCTCGATCTGGCCCGCACCATGGGCGCCTCCTTTGGCGCTCAATTGCGCCATGTCCGACTCATGGCGGCGCTACCCGCGCTAGGTTCCGGCCTGCGGATGGCCGCCGCCGTCGCCCCCATCGGCGCGATTATCGGCGAATGGGTCGGCTCCGCCGAGGGGCTTGGCTACGTAATGCTGAATGCCAATGCCCGCCTGCAAACCGATATCTGCTTCGCCGCCTTGTTCATTTTAGTGCTGCTGACCATCGCGCTGTGGTTGGCGGTCGACGCCTTTTTGCACCGGCTGATCGACTGGTCGCCGGAATAACTTATCAACAGATAATAAGGAAGAGATATGCGTATACCTCTGTTGGCCGGCCTCACTCTGCTGGTTTCCGGTCAGGCATCGGCAAATGAAAAGCTGACCCTGGTACTGGACTGGTACATCAACCCGGATCATGCGCCCATTATGGTGGCGGAACAGATTGGCGCCTTTCGGGATGCCGGGCTGGATGTCAACATCATCCCCCCTTCCGACCCGGCGCTCCCTCCGCGCCTGGTTGCCGCTCGCCAGGCTGATTTAGCGATAACCTATCAACCGCAGGTTCACTTCTTCGCCGATGAAGGACTGCCGCTGGTCCGCGTCGGGACGCTGATCCACTCGCCGCTGAATACCGTGATTGCGCTGGATCCGCGCATCAAATCTCCGGCCGATCTACAAGGGAAAAAAGTGGGATACTCGGTGAGCGGTATTGAACAAGCGACGCTGGCCACCATGGCGCAGCATGCTCACATCGACCCTGACAGCATCAAATTGATCAACGTTAATTTCCAGCTCACCAGCGCTCTGCTGGCCGGCCAGGTTGATGCCGTTATCGGCGGTTATCGCAATATCGAAGCGCTGGAACTCAAACTGCAGGGCAAAAAACCGGTGGTCATGAACGTGGAAGACTATGGCGTGCCCGCTTACGACGAACTGGTGATCGTCGCAAACAAGGCCGAGGTCAACGCCCCTAAAATCAAAAAGTTTCTCGACGCATTACAGCAGGGCGTGAGCTATTTGCGCGCCCATCCGCAGCAAACCTGGCAGCGGTTTGCCAAAGAGCATCCGGAACTCAATACCGAACTGAACCAGCAGGCGTGGTTGCAGAGCGTACCGCTGTTCGCCACCGATCCGGCAGCGTTAGATAAGCCGCGTTATGACGCGTATGAACAATTTTTATATAACAACAAGTTGGTGAAAAAAGTAACACCTTTAGCAAATTATGCGGTTGAACTGCGTTAAGTAACCATAAAACTGACGGAAGTATTTCCGTCAGTCATTCAGCGAAGCGGTAATAAAAATATATAGACTTTCTCACTAATAATTACACTTTCCATGGTTTTAAAAACAATCGAAATTTATCTTTTAAATCAGCTAATTATATTGACACCCCTGTATGTAATAATGACGTCAAAATAGCGCCATAAATTAAAGATTGAATGCGGATTTAAAAAGCCATATATTGTGCGCGCTTTATGAATGCCGATTCAATTTTCTAAACCTTTTTATTCAACCAGAGTTCAAACGTAACGCTGGTTGTGGGAGTGATATGATGACGGATAAAGTCCGTATTGATACTTTAAGTGCAGATTTATTGGACGCGAACAACGAAACCTTTTTGGCTCGTCAGGCTGAATTCGAATCGAATGTCAGGAGTTACCCTCGCAAGTTGCCGCTCGCCATCACCAAAGCCGAAGGCGTTTGGCTGACCGATGCGGATAACAAACAGTACCTGGACTGCCTCGCCGGCGCCGGGACCCTCGCTCTGGGCCATAACCATCCTGAAGTACTGCAGAGCATCCAAAGTGTCATTACCAGCGGCTTGCCGTTACATACCCTCGATCTGACAACACCGTTAAAAGATCGCTTCTCTGAATACCTGCTCTCCTGCCTGCCGGGCGAAGGGAAAGAGTATTGCCTGCAGTTCACCGGTCCTTCCGGCGCTGACGCCGTTGAAGCCGCGCTGAAGCTGGCGAAAAAATACACCGGCCGTACGGCGGTGATCAGCTTCTCCGGCGGTTATCACGGGATGACCCACGGCGCGCTGTCCGTGACCGGCAATCTGTCGCCAAAAGCGGCAGTCAACGGCATGATGCCGGAAGTCCAGTTTATGCCTTATCCGCACCTGTATCGTTGCCCTCTTGGTATCGGCGGCGAAGCGGGCGTGAAAGCGCTGACCTACTACTTCGAAAACCTGATCAACGACGTGGAAAGCGGCGTTCGCAAACCTGCGGCAGTTATCCTTGAAGCCGTTCAGGGTGAAGGCGGCGTGAACCCGGCGCCGGTTGAGTGGCTGCAGCGCATCCGCAAAGTCACCAAAGAGCACGGCATTCTGCTGATCATCGATGAAGTTCAGGCAGGCTTCGCCCGTACCGGTAAATTCTTCGCCTTCGAACACGCCGGCATTGAGCCGGACATCATCGTGATGTCTAAAGCCGTCGGCGGTGGTCTGCCAATGGCGGTTCTGGGCATTAAGAAAGAGTTCGATGCCTGGGAACCTGGCCACCATACCGGCACCTTCCGCGGCAACCAGCTGGCGATGGCCACCGGCCTGACCACCCTGCGCCACCTGCGTGATAACAAGATTGCCGACAAAGTCGCCGCCCAGGGCGAGTGGCTGAAAGGCAAACTGGCGGAAATGCAGAAACGCTATCCGGTTATCGGTCACGTTCGCGGTCTCGGTCTGATGATCGGTATCGAAATCGTGAAGCCGAACGAGGCGCAGGATCATATGGGTTGCTACCCGGCTGACGGCGAACTCTCCGCGCTGCTGCAGAAGAAATGCTTCGAAGCGGGCCTGATCCTGGAACGCGGCGGCCGTCACGGTTGCGTACTGCGTCTGCTGCCATCTCTGCTGATTAGCGACGCGGAGCTGGAAGTATTCCTCGATAAGTTTGAACAGGCCCTGCTGGCCGCCGGCGTAAAACCGGTCTGAGTGGAGTAAGTGACCGCAATGTCCAAATTGAATCCGATTCTGGCTGGGTCCGCGGCAAGCATTGACGCTTACCAGCAGGTCATTTCCCAGACCAGCCAGGCGGTTGCGCAGTGGCTGCAACAACCTGAAATGTATCAGGGGAAAAGCGTTGATGAACTCCGTGAGCGCATCACCCTTGATTTTAACGAACAGGGTCTGGGCAACCAGGCGGCGATTGAACGTGCGATCGAGTACTTCCTGAAAGACAGCCTGTCGGTGCATCATCCGCAGTGCGTGGCGCACCTGCACTGCCCGAGCCTGGTTATCAGCCAGGCGGCGGAAGTGCTGATCAACGCCACCAACCAGAGCATGGACTCCTGGGATCAGAGTCCGTCGGCGACCATCATCGAGATGAAGCTGATCGAGTGGTTGCGCGCGCAGGTCGGTTATCCGGCTGGCGATGCCGGCGTCTTCACCAGCGGCGGCACCCAGAGCAATCTGATGGGCCTGATGCTGGCGCGCGACGCCTTCTTTGCCCGTCAGGGGCATTCCATCCAGCAGGATGGTATTCCGGGCGACATTCGGCAGTACAAAGTGCTGTGCTCGGAAAACGCCCACTTCTCGGTGCAGAAGAACATGGCGCTGATGGGGCTTGGCTATCGCTCGGTCACGCTGGTGAAAACCGATGAATTCGCCCGTATGGACGTCATCGACCTGAAGGCCAAGATTGCGCAAGCGCAGGCCAACGGCGAGCAGATCATGGCCATCGTCGCCACCGCCGGTACCACCGACGCGGGCGCGATTGACCCGCTGCGTGATATCGCCGCTATCGCGGCGGAGCACCAGATCTGGCTGCACGTTGATGCCGCGTGGGGCGGCGCGCTGCTGCTGTCCGAGCAGTATCGCGATTACCTCGACGGCCTGGAGTTAGTGGATTCAGTAACCCTGGACTTCCACAAGCAGTTCTTCCAGACCATCAGCTGCGGCGCCTTCCTGCTGAAAGAGGCGCGTCATTACGAGCTGATGCGCTATCAGGCGGCCTATCTGAACTCCGAGTTTGATGAAGAACATGGCGTTCCGAACCTGGTCTCCAAATCGCTGCAGACCACCCGCCGCTTCGACGCGCTGAAGCTGTGGATGGGGCTTGAGGCACTGGGCAAGAAACAGTACGCTTCAATCATCGATCATGGCGTGACGATGGCGAAAAACGTCGCGGAGTTCATTCAGACTCAGCCAACGCTGGAGCTGGTCATGCAGCCGCAGCTGGCAAGCGTGCTGTTCCGCTCACGTCCGGCGCAAATGGCTGGTAGCGATACCGCCGCGATCGCCCTGCTTAACCAGCGCGTGGGCGACGCCCTGCTGGAGTCCGGCCGCGCCAACGTCGGCGTGACCGAGCATAACGGCGTAACCTGCCTGAAGCTGACGCTGCTCAACCCGGTGGTAACGCTGGAAGATGTGAAGGTCCTGCTGAGCCTCGTTGAACGCACTGCCCAGGAACTGCTGGCGAAATAAGACGCTGCCGATTAGCGAGTTTCCTGCAAAGCCGATAACTGCTGTTATCGGCTTTTTTATTTCCGCCTCACGTCCGCGTTTCGCGCAGCAGTTGTTGGATCACCTGCTCCTGACGGGCATAATCGCCTTCGCCAAAGGCGGTATAGCGCAGTTGTCCCCGCGCGTCGAAGAAATAATGCGCCGGCCAGTACTGATTACCAAACGCATTCCAGATGGCGTAGTTGTTATCCGCGACAACCGGATAGTTTAGCTGCCGCTGGCTGACCGCTTCACGAAGCTGCGGCAATGATCGTTCCCACGGATATTCCGGCGTATGTACGCCAATCACCACCAGCCCCGCATCGCGATACTTATTGGCCCACGCCCGTACATAAGGCAGCGTATGCTGACAGTTGATGCAATCGCGGGTCCAAAAATCAATCAGCACCACCTTGCCCTTTAACGCCGCCTTGGTAAGCGGTGGGCTATTAATCCATGCGGTGCCGCCGTGCAAATCCGGCATAGCGCTGGTTGGCCGCGGCGCGACGGTCGGCTCCAGCCGAACCCGTTGCGGATCCTGCGGCATAAACGCGCTGAGCCGCTGCTCCAGACGATGGGTTAAACCGCTGGCGCCCTGCAGATAACGATCGCTGCCGCTGGCGATTAACGCCACCACGGCCAGCATCGCCACGCCAGCCAGTTTGCGCAACCGCCCACTTATCACCTGACCACCGCGCAGACAGGAAATCAGCCGCGCGCCGAACCACCCCAATAGCAGCAACATCAGCGCGCATCCGCTGGCATAGGAAAGCAGCAAGATGCCGGTCGTCACTGAATTTCCTTGCAACAACGCCAGGCTAAATATCGCCCCCAGCACCGGTCCCGCGCACGGCGCCCAAAGTAGTCCAATCGCCAGTCCGGCGAGCACTGAAGCGAGCCCACTGCCATAACGATAGCTCTGTTGGTTAAGTTGATTGCCCAGCGCCACCGCTGGCGATCCGAGCCAACCTGCAACGCGTGATGACAGCAAACTGATGGCCACAACGACCAAAAAGCCCAGCGCCAGCCAACGCCCAACGATAGTCAGATTGACTAACCACCCTGCTGCCGCCGTGGCCAGCAACGACACAGCGGTAAACATCAACCCCATACCGAACAACAACAAGATCAGTTGTCCCCTACGCCCGCTAACGCTGGCAAACACCAGCGGGATCACCGGTAAGGTACAGGGGCTGAGCAGCGTCAACATACCGGCCAAAAATGCAATCACAACAGCCATGATCATTCTCCTTCGCAACGTTGCCGAAGTGGCAACGTCAGCATTACAACAGGCGATTGTATGGCGGATATGTCCGTGAAACGGCGGTTTAGTATAGGGATTTATCTGCAGTTGACGTGGATACAGAAGGATACAAAGCGGCGGTCTTGAGACGTACCCGCGCCTCAAGACCGCCCTGTTGAAGATTATGCAGGGTCAAACTTCCCTGCATCTGTCCGGCGAGCTGGGCGGCGATTGCCAGCCCCAAACCGGTACCGCCGGTATCGCGATTACGTGACTGCTCGAGGCGATAGAACGGCTGCAGTACGGCGGTGAGTTCTTCTTCCGGGATGCCGGGGCCATCATCAGCAACGTGAATGATAACATCGCCATTCGGCGAATAACTCAGGCTGATTTCTACCTTTTCGGCGTATTTCAGCCCATTATCGATTAAATTACTCATGATTCGCCGCAGCGCCTGTGGCTGAAGCGCCATGACGTCCGCCCCTTTAGCGGCATGAAAACTGACCGCTTTACCGATGTCGGCATAATCACAGGCGATGCTATCCAGTAATGCATTGAGACTCATCCGCTGCGGCGCTTCTGCCAGCGGTTCGGCCGATCGTGCCAGCGCGATGCCTTCACGAACCAGTCGGGTCATGCTATCGAGATCCTGTAACAGCTTATCGCGGAGTGCCGGTTGGTCAGCCATCTCGACCCTTAGCTTCATACGGGTAATCGGCGTCTGTAAATCGTGAGAGATCGCCGCCAGGATCCGCGCGCGCTCCTGCAAATGGTCCTGTATTCGCTTTTGCATCGCGTTGAAGGCGCGCGCCGCGCGCTGCACCTCCTGCGGCCCCTTCTCGGCCAGCGGCCCTGCCGCCGGAGTAGCCGGTTGCAGCGTATCAATGGCGCGGGTAAAACGGGCCATCGGCGCAACCACCTGGCGGACGGCGTACCAGGCGCAAAATAGCAGTAACAGAAACTGAGTGACCAGCACCAGCGGCAGCCAACGCGCGATGGCCGGCAGCTTTGGCCACAGGTCAATGCTCAGCGGCGCGCCGTCGCGCAAGGTCACGTGGGCCTGAATATGTTCGCGCGGTCCAGGGACGGCGACAATACTCACAGGATAGCGACCGCTCAGAGCTTCCTGTAACGAGCGTACCGCATCGCGGGTACGCCAGCTGGTGGGATAGTCGCCAGTTTGTCCGGCAGAAAGCTGATAGCGATAGTTACCGCGCGCCAGACGCGGCAACCAATGCGGGCGTTCTTGCGCCGGAAGACGATCAAGGATAGCCACGCTAGTGGCGACATCATATTCAAGGTTGCCCAGCATGACGCTACGGGCGCTGCTCATGCGTTCGTAGAGCAGAAGCGATAGCGTCAGGGCATTCGCAAGCAGCAGAGCGAGAAAAATCATCAACATTAAGCGCGACTGCAGTGACGCCGGCCACACTTTCATTATCGCGCCTCGCGGATCGACACCGGCACTGACAGCACATAACCCTCGCTGCGCACGGTTTTGATATAGGCGGGTTCACGCGCGTCCTCCCGCAGGCGCTGTCGCAGGCGACTCACTAACAGATCGATAGACCGTTCAAACAGTTCGGCATCACGCCCTTGGGTAAGATTCAACAACTGATCGCGGTTGAGCACCCGTTGAGGATGATCAAGAAACACCCGCAGCAGGCGATATTCCGCCCCGCTTAGCGCCACAATTATGCCACTCTTGTCCAGTAGATGCCGCGCTGAGGTATCGAGCTGCCAGTCGCCAAAGGCGATAAGCCTGCCGGCTTCGCTGATTTGTAAATTGGGGGGAAGCGCGCGGGCGCGGCGTAAAATGGCTTTAATCCGCGCCAGTAGCTCCCGCGCCACGAAGGGTTTCACCAGATAATCGTCGGCCCCCATCTCGAGACCAAGTATACGGTCGCTATCTTCGCTACGCGCGGTCAACATCAGCACCGGGATATCCTGTTGGCCATCATTGCGCAACTGGCGACAAAGGGTTAAACCATCATCGCCGGGCAGCATGATATCGAGGACAATCAAATCGATTTGATGGTTTTTAAGTACGGACCACATCGCTTTGCCATTAGCTGCGCCGCTGGCGCGATAGCCCGATTTCTCCAGATAACCCACGATCAGTTCGCGGATATCGCGATCGTCATCGACAACCAGGATGTGGTCAATACGTTCCAAAGGCGTCTCCTGCGGAAAAATAAGCTCATGAAAAGCATATGCGGCTTCTCCGCAAGCGCAACTCTGCGTTTGCGCCGCGGTGAGGCTTATAAACGATCGGCGTCAATAACCGCCTGAACAAATTCCGCTGGCGCCTCCTGCGGCGGGTTATGTCCCACTGCGCCTTTGAAATCCCGATGCTCATATTTACCGGTGAATTTCGCCCGATAGGTATCCGGCGCCGGATGCGGCGCGCCATTGTTTTCCCCCTCGATGGTAATTGTGGGTACGCTAATCGCCGGCAGTTTCGCGAGTCGCTGTTCGTAGGCCGCATATTTCGCTTCGCCCTGCTCCAACCCCAGGCGCCAGCGGTAGTTGCTGATGGTGACGGCAACGTGATCCGGGTTATCCAGCGCTTTCGCGCTATTGGCGAACGTGGCCTCCGTGAATGTCCACCGCGGCGAAGCCTGATGCCAGATAAATTTGGCAAAGTCATGGGTATTTTGCCGGTAGCCTGCCTCGCCGCGCGGGGTGGCAAAGTAGAATTGATACCACCACGACAGTTCCGCCTGCGGCGGTAACGGCTTCTCGCCAATTCGCTGGCTGCTAATCAGATACCCGCTCACCGATACCAGCGACTTAACCCGCTGCGGCCAGAGCGCCGCGACGATATCCGCTGTACGCCCCCCCCAGTCAAAGCCGGCGAAATCCGCTTGCTTAATATTTAGCGCATCCATCAGATGCACAATATCCGCCGCCATCGCCGATGGCTGACCGTTACGCGGCGTTTTAGCCGACAGGAAACGAGTGGAGCCGTAGCCGCGCAGATACGGCACGATGACCCGGTACCCCTTCTGCGCCAGCGCCGGGGCCACCTGCGCGTAGCTTTGAATATCATATGGCCAGCCGTGCAGCAAAATTACCGCCTGGCCATCGCGTGGCCCCATATCGACATAACCGATATTCAAATCGCCGGCGTTGATTTGTTGCACCTTGTCGAAAGCGCCTGCGTCTTCAGCAGCGCACACGCTGGCGGACCACAGCGCGGAGAGACACTGCGCCGCCGCGCTGACATGACGGATTGCGGATAATCTGTTCATCCTCATTTCACCTTTTATCTGGAAGCGTTAAGCGAGTACGTGAACAGTTAATCAGGCCTGTGTATCCCGCATGTGTGGGATTTATCGTGTTTTTGCATCGCCATGTATGAGGGGTGTCGATTGATACAGTGTGATACAAACGCCAGATTTGGCGATTGTTGCTAAGTTGTGAATTTCCACTTGCCGCAGCGAACAAATCAGTTACCGTGTCAGGCATTTCCAGTACAACCAGCGGAGGGAGCGCTATGGCGATTTTTGATGGTCACAATGACCTGCTGCTCAATTTATGGCTTCACCATCGCGAAGATCCTGCAACCGCTTTCTTTGCCGGGATTGAGAACGGTCATCTCGACTATCCGCGCATGCAGCAAGGCGGATTTGCCGGCGGGCTATTCGCGCTATTCGTGCCGCCGCAGGAGTATATTGCCCGTATGGCGCCGCAATACGCCAGCCAACGGTGGGATCCGATCGATATCCTCTGGCAGCAGCTGGCTATCCTGAAGCAACTTGTCGCGCAGTCCGCTGGACGCTTGAGATTGTGTTTGAGCGCGGCGGATATCGAGCGCTGCCGCCAGGATAATGTACTGGCAATGGTGGCGCATATTGAGGGCGCCGGGGGTTTTGATGGCGAGGGCCACGACCTGCAGGCCTTCTATGCCGCCGGGGTACGCAGCATTGGACCGTTCTGGAATATTGCTAACCGCTTCGGCAGCGGCGTTAATGGTTCGTTTCCCGGTAGCCCGGATACTGGGCCTGGACTGACAGCGGCAGGTATCCATCTTATTAAGCAGGCCAATGCCCTGAAGATGCAGATTGATGTGTCTCATATGAATGAAAAAGCATTCTGGGATACCGCCCATCACTCGACGTCGCCGCTGGTAGCCACCCACTCCAATGCCCATGCGCTATGCCCGCAGCCGCGTAATCTCACCGATGAACAACTGCGGGCGATTCGCGACAGCGGCGGCGTGGTCGGCGTCAATTTCGGCAACGCTTTCCTGCGGGCCGACGGCAAACGCGATAGCGATACCCCATTGCGTACCATCGTTCACCATATCGACTATCTTATTAACATCATGGGCGACGATCATGTGGCGCTGGGGTCCGATTTTGACGGCATCACGCTACCGGACGAATTGGGCGATGTGAGCGGTTTACCACGGCTAATCAACGCATTGCGCCATAGTGGTTATGAACAATTGGTGCTGGATAAACTGCTGTGGGGCAACTGGCAAAAGGTATTAAAAAATGTTTGGCAACAATAGGTTATATTGTAAACATAAGGTTAAATACTTACATGTTGCCGGTTGACCTTTATCCCCCTGAGGGGCAATATTTGATTGCTATCACAAAACCGACACAACCGACGTTGTTGATGTCGCATTTTTATAGAGGAAAAAACGATGTGGAAGAAACCTGCTTTTATTGATTTACGTCTGGGTCTGGAAGTGACGCTGTACATTTCCAACCGCTAATCGCTCCGCCCGCCGTCCGTGCGGGCATTTTGTTTTTTTATCTGGTCCGTCTTCATGTTTATAAAAGTCCTCGGTTCCGCCGCTGGCGGAGGCTTTCCGCAGTGGAATTGTAACTGCGCCAACTGTCAGGGTCTGCGCAATGGCACGATTCAGGCCACTGCTCGTACTCAGTCTTCCATTATCGTGAGCGATAACGGTAAAGAGTGGGTGCTGTGTAACGCCTCTCCCGATATCAGCCAGCAAATTGCCCATACGCCAGAGTTAAATAAACAAGGCGTTCTGCGCGGCACGCATATTGGCGGCATTATTCTTACCGATAGCCAGATTGACCATACGACCGGGCTGCTGAGCCTGCGCGAAGGCTGCCCCCATCAGGTATGGTGCACGCCGGAGGTACATGAGGATCTCAGCACGGGTTTTCCCATTTTTACCATGTTACGGCACTGGAACGGCGGCCTGATTCACCATCCTGTCACTCCGCTGAATAGTTTTACCGTTGACGCCTGTCCCGACCTGCAGTTTACCGCCGTCCCCATCGCCAGCAATGCGCCGCCTTACTCGCCGTTTCGCGATAGACCGCTGCCGGGCCATAACGTAGCGCTATTTATCGAAAACCGCCGCAACGGCCAGACGCTATTCTATGCGCCGGGGCTTGGCGAACCGGACGAAGCGCTCTTGCCGTGGCTGAAAAAAGCGGACTGTCTGCTGATTGACGGCACCGTATGGCAGGATAATGAACTGCAGGCTGCCGGCGTCGGGCGCAATACCGGTCGTGATATGGGCCATCTGGCGCTTGGCGATGAACACGGCATGATGGCGCTGCTGGCCTCACTCCCAGCGAAGCGCAAAATTCTGATTCATATCAACAATACTAATCCAATCCTTAACGAGCAGTCGCCGCAGCGTAACGCCCTGACGCAACAGGGAATTGAAGTGAGCTGGGACGGAATGCCTATCACGCTTCAGGACTAACTATGCAGATTCGCGAAACCCTATCGCCACAGGCGTTTGAACAAGCGCTACGGGAAAAAGGCGCCTACTACCATATCCATCATCCGTACCATATTGCGATGCATAACGGTGAAGCCAGCCGCGAGCAAATCCAGGGCTGGGTGGCGAACCGTTTTTACTATCAGACCAATATCCCGCTAAAAGACGCCGCCATTATGGCGAACTGCCCCGATCCGCACACCCGACGCAAGTGGGTACAGCGGATCCTCGACCACGATGGCAGTCACGGCCAGGAAGGCGGTATTGAAGCCTGGCTGCAGTTGGGAGAAGCCGTGGGGCTTAGCCGCGATGAGTTACTCAGCGAGCGCCACGTGCTGCCCGGCGTGCGTTTTGCCGTCGACGCCTACGTCAATTTTGCCCGCCGGGCCAACTGGCAGGAGGCGGCGTGCAGTTCGCTAACCGAACTGTTTGCCCCGCAAATCCATCAGTCGCGCCTCGACAGCTGGCCGCAGCACTATCCATGGATCAAAGAAGAAGGCTATTTCTACTTCCGCAGCCGCTTAAGCCAGGCCAATCGCGACGTCGAACATGGGCTGGAACTGGCGAAGATCTACTGCGATAGCGCGGAAAAACAGAACCGGATGCTGGAGATCCTGCAGTTTAAGCTCGACATTCTGTGGTCGATGCTGGATGCCATGACCATGGCCTACGCACTGCAGCGCCCACCCTATCATACGGTCACCGACAAGGCGGCCTGGCACACGACCCGACTGGTATAACTATGCAAAAGAGCGCAATCATCGCCTTTCGTCGCGGCTACCGCCTGCAGTGGGAAGCCGCTCAGGATAGCCACGTGATCCTCTATCCGGAAGGAATGGCGAAACTGAATGAAACCGCCGCCGCGATCCTCGAGCTGGTCGATGGTCAACGCGACGCGGCAAAAATAATCGCCGAACTCAACGCCCGTTTCCCGGAAGCGGGCGGCGTCGATGACGACGTCATCGAATTCCTGCAGATAGCTTACCAACAGAAGTGGATTATCTTCCGTGAGCCAGAATAAACCCGCCGTTAATCCGCCGCTGTGGCTACTGGCGGAACTGACCTATCGCTGTCCGCTGCAGTGCCCCTACTGCTCTAACCCGCTGGACTTTGCTCAGCAGGAGAAAGAACTCACCACCGAACAGTGGATTGAGGTCTTTCGCCAGGCGCGGGCCATGGGTAGCGTGCAGATGGGTTTCTCAGGCGGCGAACCGCTGACGCGCAAAGATCTGCCGGAGCTGATTCGCGCCGCGCGCGATCTCGGTTTTTATACCAACCTGATTACGTCGGGCATTGGGCTCACCGAGAGCAAACTCGACGCCTTCAGCCAGGCCGGGCTGGATCATATCCAGATTAGCTTCCAGGCCAGCGATGAAGTGCTGAACGCGGCGCTGGCGGGCAACAAAAAAGCGTTCCAGCAGAAGCTGGCGATGGCGAAAGCGGTAAAAGCGCGCGACTACCCGATGGTGCTGAACTTTGTCCTGCATCGCCACAACATCGACCAGATCGATAAAATCATCGAGCTGTGTATCGAGCTGGAAGCGGATGATGTTGAGCTCGCCACCTGCCAGTTTTACGGCTGGGCATTCCTCAATCGTCAGGGATTACTGCCGACCCGCGAACAGATCGCCCGTGCTGAACAGGTCGTTGCTGATTACCGACACAAAATGGCGGCTAACGGTAATCTGACCAATCTGCTTTTTGTCACCCCGGACTACTACGAAGAGCGTCCCAAAGGCTGTATGGGCGGCTGGGGCTCGATATTCCTCAGCGTGACCCCGGAAGGCACCGCGCTGCCGTGTCACAGCGCGCGCCAGCTGCCGGTCGAGTTCCCGTCGGTGCTGGAGCAGAGCCTGGAATCGATCTGGTATGACTCATTTGGCTTCAACCGCTACCGCGGCTTTGACTGGATGCCGGAGCCCTGTCGTTCCTGTGATGAAAAAGAGAAAGATTTCGGCGGCTGCCGCTGTCAGGCCTTTATGCTGACCGGCAATGCCGATAACGCTGACCCGGTGTGCAGCAAATCGCCGCACCACCATAAAATCCTCGAAGCGCGGCGCGAAGCGGCCTGCAGCGATATAAAAATCAGCCAGCTGCAGTTCCGCAACCGCACCCGTTCACAGCTGATTTATAAAACCCGGGAATTGTGATGACCACCGCCACCCGCATCGTGGAACTGGCAGGCGGTATGCGCGCAACGCTGGTTCATCATCCGCAGGCGACGCGTGCGGCGGCGTTGGTTAAGGTGGGCGCCGGAAGCCATCATGAAACCGATGCCCTGCCGGGGCTGGCTCATTTGCTGGAACATTTACTGTTTCGCGGCAGCCAGCGTTATCACGATGATGAGCGATTGATGGCGTGGATCCAACGCCAGGGCGGCAGCGTCAACGCCACCACCCTTGCCCGCCACAGCGCCTATTTCTTCGAGGTTGCCGCCAACAGTCTGGCCGGCGGCATCACCCGTCTACGGGATACGCTCCGGGCGCCGCTGCTGTCGCCTGAAGATAGCCGTCAGGAACTGGTGGTCATCGATGCGGAAAACCGGCTTATCCAGCAGCACGATCCCTCCCGCCGTGAAGCCGCGGCCCGTCACGCGATGGCGGCGCCCGCGGCTTTTCGCCGTTTTCAGGTCGGCAGCATGGATTCGCTGGGCGGAAACTTGCCTGCGTTGCAGAGTGCGCTCGGCGAGTTTCACCAGCGCTATTATGTCGCCAGCCATCTGCAGCTATGGCTTCAGGGGCCACAGTCGCTTGATGAATTAGCCGAATTGGCCCATTTTTTTGCCGCGGGGTTCCCTGGCGGCCTGCCGCCGGAAAGCCCGCCGTCTGCGTATTTTAGCAACAATGTGGATCTTCAACTGGCCGTTGAAGACAAACCGGCGGTATGGCGTTGTCCGCTCATCGAAAAATGTGACAACGTCACCACTTTTCGCGAATTCTTACTGGATGAAGCGCCTGGCAGCCTGCTTGCCGGGCTGCGTGAATGCGGGCTCGCGGACGATATCGCGCTGAACTGGCTTTACCAGGATGAAAGCGTCGGCTGGCTGGCGCTGGTATTCAGCAGCGACCATCCCGACGCCATCCAGCAGCATGTCGAGCGATGGCTGCAGGCATTGCGGCACACCTCGCCTGAACAGCAGATGCACTATTACAGGCTGGCGCAGCGGCGTTTTGACGCACTGACCCCGCTCGAACAGCTCCGCCAGCGGGCATTGGGTTTTGCGCCCGATTCCCCGCCCGTCGATTTTGCTGGCTTCTGCGCCAGCTTGCTGTCGGCGCCGGCCTCTTCGCTGGTTTGCCGCAAAATAGCGGCTGGCGATGGCGTGGCAACCCAGGGCTTTACCTTGCCGCTCAGCCGCTGGCAGCCACGGACGATAGTGACGGATCCGCTGGCATTTAGCTTTTATCCGCAGGCGGCGACCGCTGATGCACCTGAACTGACGCTAACGACCAGTCCAATGCTGCATGTCATTGCAGATAATCAAACGCCGACGCTGATCGTTCGCAAGCCTTTCTATAGCGTGCTCAGCCAGGCGCAGGGTATGGCGATAAGCCAGCAGATCCGTCCCTTGCTCGCGCAACTTCGCCATGCTGGCGGCAGCGGCGAGTGGCAAACGGTGGACGGCAACTGGCAGCTTACTCTACAGCTACCTGAATCCGGCGGCGTAGCGGAGCGCGTCGTCACCGCGCTCATGCGCCGATTATCTCAACCCGCGCCGGGGACGGTGGTCGCACCTGAAACCATCGCCATTCGCCAGCTACTGCAACAATTACCTGAACAATTGACTATCGCTCCGCCGCAGGAGGGTTGGCTGGCGGCGATGGTAGGCGGCAGCAGCAATCTGGCGCGGCAGGTTGCCCACCTGTTGAGCTTGCTCAACGCCCCGGTCAACGCCGAGCTTCGCTCTTCGGCGGGCTGTCGCCGCGGTATTAAGCGTCTTCCTCACGCCAGCTCAGATAGCGCGCTTCTGGTTTTTATTCCATTGCCTGAGGGGGCGTCGCTGGCCGCGCTGCAACTGCTGGCGCTACTTTGCGAGCCGCAATTCTTCCAGCGTCTGCGGGTCGAACAGCAGATTGGCTACGTGGTGAGCTGCCGTTATCAGCGGATCGCCGATCGCGATGGCCTGCTGCTGGCGCTGCAATCGCCCGACCGTTCCGCCGGTAATCTACTACGCTGCTGTAAAACCTTTCTTCGCCAGTTAACGCTGTGTGGGCAAGCTGAGTTCAGCCAGTTACAACACCAGCTGGCTGAGCAGAACGGTCAGGTGCGGGACGCCAGCGCAACCGCGCTCGCCGCCCTGCGCCAGCGCTATCATCTACCGGTAGCCAAGCCGCAGGACGTTAACGAGCTGCAGCTGGACGAGATCATCGCGCTATGGCGTGAGATAACTCGCCGTCGCCGCAGTTGGCAAATCTTATATAGCGCGCCGACGACGTCCACCACTTAAGGTCGTCACTGCGCATCGGCGCTTTCGACCTGCGGAACGTTACTTTGCGCGCTATCCGCAGCTGGCGCATTCGCCGGGTCGAAGATATGGTCGAGAATCGCGCGCGCCGTCGGGCCGGCGACAACGCCATCGCCGCCGCCATTTTCGAGAATGAGCGCCATCGCCACCTTCGGATGCTGATACGGCGCAAACAGGGTATAAAAAATGTGGTCGCGCAGACGTACCGGGATCATTTTGGCATTGTAGGTCTGGTTCTCCTTCAGGCTAAACACCTGCGAGGTCCCGGACTTCGCCGCAATCTGATACGGCGCGGTATGGAACAACTTATATCCCGTCCCGTTCGGCAGGTTCGCCATGCCATACATACCGTTACGGACAATCCCCCAGTATGGCGATTTCGGGTCGCCAACCTGCGGTAAATTGGCCGGCTGCTGGTAGCGTTCGACCTTATTCCCCTGCTTCATTGAGTACAAAAGATGCGGGTTTTGTACTTTGCCATTGTTGATTAGGGTGGTCAGCGCTTTCACCATTTGAATAGGAGTGGCGATCCAGTAGCCCTGGCCGATACCGACGGAAATAGTATCACCCTGGTACCACGGTTTTTTATGGACCCGCTGTTTCCACTCTCGGCTCGGCAACACGCCAGAATACTCCTCATTCAGGTCAATCCCTGTCGGCTGTCCATAACCAAACTTGCTCAGCCACTGATGAATACGGTCAATGCCCATTTCAAAAGCGACCTGGTAGAAGAACGTATCCGCCGACTCTTCAATCGCTTTGGTCACATTCAACATACCGTGTCCGGTTTTTAACCAGTCGCGATAGCGGCGCTGAGTACCGGGTAGCGTCCAGGTTGGCGCGCCGAAGAAGGTGGTATTTGGCGTAATCACCCCGGCGGAAAGGGCTGAGAGCGCCATATACGGCTTGACCGTGGAAGCCGGGGGATACAAGCCCTGAGTGACGCGGTTAATCAACGGGCGATCCTGGTTATCGAGCAGCGATTTGTAAGCCTGGTAGCCAATCCCCTTAACGAAGGGATTCGGGTCATAGCTGGGGCTCGACACCATCGCCAGTACGCCGCCGTCGCGCGGATCGACGGCCACGACCGCGGCGCGCTGGCCCTTCAGGACCGACTCAATATACTGCTGCAAATGCAGGTCGAGCGTCAGATAGATATTTTTGCCGGCGACCGGCGGGACTTCTTTCAGTAGGCGAACGACGCGGCCGTGGTTATCTACTTCGACTTCCTGATAACCGGTGGTGCCGTGTAATTCTTTCTCGTAATAGCCTTCAATTCCCTGTTTGCCGATATTGCGATCGGCCGCGTAGTTTTCTGCTTCGCCGTTTTTCGCCAGCCGTTGTAAATCGTTATCGTTAATTTTGGAAACGTAACCGACAACGTGCGCCAGTTCCGCGCCATAGGGATAACTTCGCTGCTGGTAGCTCTCGACGGTGACGCCGGGAAAACGGAATTCGTTGACCGCGAAGCGCGCCACTTCCACATCGGTAAGATCGGATTTCAGCGTCACTTCTTTATAGCGGCTATTGTGGTGCATATCGTCGCGGAAACTGGCGATATCATCCGCCGTCAGGTCGACAATCGGGCTTAACGCCTGGAGCAGCGCCGACATATCGGCAATTTTGCTGGGGATCACCTGCAGGCGATACAGGGTGATATTTTGCACCAGCGGAATACCGTTGCGGTCGAAAATCAGCCCCCGGCTTGGCGCGATC
Source organism: Klebsiella sp. PK01 (assembly GCF_057624675.1). NCBI lineage: Bacteria > Pseudomonadati > Pseudomonadota > Gammaproteobacteria > Enterobacterales > Enterobacteriaceae > Klebsiella > Klebsiella sp. PK01. Next base: position 375,396 of record NZ_JBYEZM010000001.1, on the reverse strand, counting down.
GGCAGCATTTTAATGTCGTTCTGGTTGGAACGGGTCTGATAAAAATCGTGCTGCTCTACCTGGAGATGGTAGAGATTGAAAATCAACACGCCAAAGCAGACCACCACCAACAGGAAAGCAATGACGGCGCGGCGGATGAATAGCATCTCTTCTGCCGAGTGGTCGCGGATCTCATCTCTCAATAGGGGCATTGGCGGCAATTTACCTGAGTCACTTGAAAGCACAAAAAATAAAGGCGGGGAAGAATAGCTTTATTGACGCATTAGCCCTACAGAAAGGTTGCTAATGAACTGGCAGAAATGTATCAGTATGTTAGAACGTGAGATGCCTTTCTCAACCGGAGAAAGGCATAAGCATGCGGGGTTCGCCAGTAACGGTTATTTTCTGGCCTCAAAGGCAATTTTTACGGCCATTCCGGCAAGTACCGTCGCCATCAGCCAACGTTGAAATTGTTGCCAGCCCGGCCGCCGCCCAAGAAACAGCGCCACCTGCCCGGCCAGCATAATAATAAGTCCGTTTACCGCCACGCTTATTAGCGCCTGGGTGCAGCCTAATATTAGCGACTGACTCAGCACGCTGCCGAGCCCGGGGGTGATGAACTGTGGCAGCAAAGACAAATACATGATAGCCACTTTAGGATTCGCCAGGCTGGTAAGAAGGCCCATCAGAAACAGCTTACGCCCGCTATCCGCCGGTAAGTCGCGAACTGCGAAAATCGGCCGCCCACCGGGTTTAATCGCCTGCCACGCTAAATAGAGTAAATAAGCCACTCCGCAAATTCGCAACGCGTCGTAGGCATAGGGTACGGCGAAAACCAGCGCGGTTATGCCAAAAGCCGCGCACAGCATATAACAGAAAAATCCCAGCGCAACGCCAGCAAGAGAAATAAAGCCGGCGCGTTTTCCCTGGCAAATCGACCGTGAAGTGAGGTACATCATGTTGGGGCCAGGAGTTAATACCAATCCCAACGCCACCACGGCAAAAGCCGATAATGAAGCTAATTCAGGCATAACTTATCTCCAGATAGGGGTAATGCCCAGGCGCGCGGCGTACTTGACCATGCTCCCCAACAGTATTCTGTCTTTAGCGCCAGTCACATGGTGTCTAAGTATTAGCTTATTCCCGTTCGGTCGACAACCATTTCGCCTTTCCCGACCGTTTTGTCGGCTCAACTGCCCCTGATACGCCAGACGCGTATATAAAGTACAGCGCTAGCGCCAAACACAGCGCCGCCGCCAGGCGTTGTGGCGAAAAGGCAATAGCGCTATTCCCCAACCACCCAAAATTGTCAATCAGCAAGCTCATCGCGAGCTGACCAAATATTACCGCCACCGTCGCCGTTGCCGTGCCGATTCGCTGTACTGCCAGCACCATGATGACAATATAGGGTACCCCGCAGAACGCCCCAAGCAGTTGCCACTTTGGCACATCCAGCAGCGTCATCGACTGCTGCGGAGCAAAGAAAACGATCAATAAACCGGTCACCAACGCGCCAATGGAAAAGGTCAAAAATGCGCTACGCAATATTCCGACATGTGCGCCAAGACGGCCATTCACCGCAGCCTGTACGCTTAGCAATGCGCCGCCAATCAGCGACAAAATAATCATCAATATATTCATATCAGCACCTCAATCAACGGCAATCAGCACTAATGCCGCCACAATGAACAACAGCGCAATAACCCGGCGGCGATCTATTTTTCGCCGCGGACTACCAAACCAGCCAAAATGATCGATTAACAGGCTTTTACATACCTGACCGGCGAGAACGCCGGTAATTGTCATTGCGATGCCGATCGCCGGAGTCACAATCGTTAATATCACCACATAACCGGGCCCCAACAGACCACCGGTTAATTGCCAGCCGGGGAGCGAAAAAAAAGAGGGACTCTGTCGCGGGCTAAAAAAAAGCATCAGTAAAAATGTTAATGCCGCGCCAATAGAGAAAATACTCATTGTTGCCCATAAATCACCGACCTGACCCGCCAGCGGCCCCAACAAACCTGCTTCTACGGACAGCCCCATTCCGCCGGCAATCACTAAAAAAATCAGCATACGCTGCATATTAAATACTCTTCAGTTGTTAAGAGCGGAAGAGAATAGAACGGCGCGCTAATGCAAAAAATAGTATAGTGTTGTAAACACCTTTGCAGGATCTGCATCAATGGCCGACGTAGGTAACATCAATCTCCGCGCCCTCCAGCTATTTATCGCCGTGTATGACAGCCATAGTTTTTCCGTTGTCGCGCGCCGTGAAGGCGTATCCCCTTCTCTTATCTCACGGGTCATCCAGCAACTCGAGGATGCGCTAGGCCAGCAGTTGTTCTATCGCAATACGCGTGCGGTCGTTCCAACGGAGGCCGGAAACCTTTTTGCTGACTATGCCCGCGGGATGACCGAGCAATTCGCTCACGCGCAACGCGAATTACAAGATCGCACCCAACAACCTGGCGGACTTATGCGCATCAACGCCCCGGTCTACTTCGGCCAACGGCATATCGCGCCATGGTTAGCCGGACTGGCCGATCGTTATCCCGCGTTGGAGTTCGAATTAATTCTGACCGATGACTTTGTCGATCCTCATCGCCAGGCGACTGATATCATTTTTCGCATCAGCGCCCTGCCTGACGCCAGCTATCACGCAAAGGTTTTTGGCGCCCAGCGCTATTACCTCGCCGCAGCGCCTGGTTACCTTTCCCGTTTCGGCGCGCCGCAATCGCCTTCTGAGCTCAATCAACATCACACGCTGGTGTATCGCGGTTCACAGGGAGCTAACCGTTGGCTTTTTCGCCAGGGGGAAGAAGAGTGGACCCATTACCCGCAAACACCGCGGCTAATCTCAAACAACGCCGATGCCCTTCTCACTTCAGCGATTGGCGGAATGGGTATTGTTCTGTTTCCAGACTGGATGGTGGGCGATGCGCTGGCGCAGGGAACATTAGTTTCGCTGATGAATGACTACAGCGTTGGCATCAACCATTTGCCCTCTTACATTGCCGCGATTTATCCGCATGCTCGTCATCCGTCGCTCAATGTACGCACCGTGATTGATTATTTTACCGACGTTTTCGGCACGCCGCTTTACTGGCAACGCTAATCCATTCATCGCAGTAAAATTGTCATATCTCAAACAATTAGCGATCCGTAGCGGTTAACGCATCATAACGTTTCCTTTACCGCTGCGTTACGACTATGTTTAAAGGTGTGGTTTTGAATTTCGCCGAGTAAACACACTAAAACACTGGTTTTAATTATGTTTGTTGAACGGTAAAAGCTATTAAATCCGTAGACTCATTCAAATATCGCTTATTGGTAGCAGTGTATATCGTAATGGCATTCACAAAAGCAAACGGAGCCTGATATGAGCACGTCAAATGATCCCACTAATAACCCATCCGCAGGGAAATGCCCTTTCCACGCCGAGACGCCGAAGCAAAGCGCCGGCAGCGGTACCGCCAACCGTGACTGGTGGCCCAACCAACTTCGTGTTGACCTGCTGAATCAGCACTCCAATCGTTCTAACCCGTTGGGTGAAAACTTCAACTATCGGGAAGAGTTCAAAAAGCTCGACTACTCCGCATTGAAAGCCGACCTTCGCGCGCTGCTGACTGACTCCCAGGAGTGGTGGCCTGCCGATTGGGGCAGCTACATTGGCCTGTTTATTCGTATGGCGTGGCACGGCGCGGGGACTTACCGTACCGTCGATGGCCGCGGCGGCGCGGGTCGCGGGCAGCAGCGCTTCGCCCCGCTTAACTCCTGGCCAGATAACGTCAGCCTTGATAAAGCCCGTCGTCTGCTGTGGCCGGTGAAACAAAAATATGGTCAGAAAATCTCCTGGGCCGACCTGTATATGCTGGCGGGTAACGTGGCATTAGAAAACGCCGGCTTCCGTACCTTCGGTTTCGGCGCAGGGCGTGAAGACGTGTGGGAACCGGACCTCGATGTTGACTGGGGCGATGAAAAAGAGTGGCTGAAACATCGCCACCCGGAAAGCCTGGAAAAACAGGCGCTGGGCGCCACCGAAATGGGTCTCATCTATGTCAACCCGGAAGGCCCTAACGCCAGCGGCGATCCGCTTTCCGCCGCGGCAGCCATTCGTGCGACCTTCGGCAATATGGCGATGGACGATGAAGAAATCGTCGCGCTGATCGCCGGCGGCCATACGCTGGGTAAAACGCACGGCGCCGCACCGGCAAGCCACGTTGGCCCGGAACCGGAAGCCGCCCCGCTGGAATCTCAGGGTCTTGGCTGGAGCAGTACTTACGGCAGCGGTGTAGGCGCGGACGCCATCACCTCGGGTCTGGAAGTCGTATGGACGCAAACCCCGACCCAATGGAGCAACTACTTCTTCGAGAACCTGTTCAAATACGAATGGGTACAGACGCGCAGCCCGGCGGGCGCTATTCAGTTCGAAGCGAAAGATGCGCCGGAGATTATTCCCGATCCGTTTGATCCGAATAAAAAACGCAAGCCGACCATGCTGGTGACGGACCTGACGCTGCGCTTCGACCCGGAATTCGGCAAAATCTCGCGCCGTTTCCTGAACGATCCGCAGGCCTTCAACGAAGCCTTCGCACGCGCCTGGTTTAAGCTGATTCACCGCGATATGGGGCCAAAATCCCGTTATCTCGGGCCGGAAGTGCCAAAAGAAGATCTGATTTGGCAAGATCCGTTACCGGCACCGACGCATAACCCAACCGCCTCCGACATCGCCACGCTGAAAACGGCCATTGCGGATTCAGGCCTGTCGGTTAGCGAACTGGTCTCCGTTGCCTGGGCTTCCGCCTCAACCTTCCGCGGCGGTGATAAACGCGGCGGCGCTAACGGCGCGCGTCTGGCCCTGCTGCCGCAAAGAGAGTGGCCGGTAAACGCCATCGCCAGCAAAGTGCTGCCAACTCTGCAGGCCATCCAGAAAGCGTCGGGTAAAGCTTCTCTGGCGGATATCATCGTTCTGGCTGGGGTCGTGGGCGTTGAGCAGGCTGCCGCCGCTGCCGGCGTTCGCGTAAACGTGCCGTTTGCGCCGGGTCGCGTTGATGCGCGCCAGGATCAGACCGACGTTGAAGCAATGGATCTGCTGCAGCCGCTGGCCGACGGTTTCCGTAATTACCGTCGCATCGAAGGCGGCGTGTCGACGGAGACCCTGCTTATCGATAAAGCGCAGCAGCTAACCCTGACGGCGCCGGAAATGACGGCGCTGGTCGGCGGCCTGCGCGTGCTGGGCGCTAACTTCGACGGCAGCCAACATGGCGTCTTCACCGATCGCGTCGGCGTCCTCAGCACTGACTTCTTCGTCAACCTGCTGGATATGGGCACCGTATGGAAAGCCGCCGATGAACAGGCTGAGCTGTTTACCGGTCGCGACCGTAAGAGCGGCGAAGAGAAATATACCGCCACTCGCGTTGATCTGGTGTTCGGTTCTAACTCAGTCCTGCGCGCGCTGGCCGAAGTCTATGCCTGCGCCGATGCGCAACAGAAATTCGTTACTGATTTCGTTGCCGCATGGACGAAAGTGATGAATCTGGACCGCTTCGATCTGTAATTCCCCTGCCCGCCGGTGAATAATCGGCGGCAGGTTACTCTGTTAAAGCGCCGCTCATTATCGAGAGGCGCTTTTTTTATGCTTCCCGAGAGAGCTGCTGTAACCGGCTGTAGGTGCGCTGAATATCATCCAGCTCCACATCCGCCACCAGTGTTTCCAGCCCGCAATCGGTAATTAATATTAAGCGGCACTGTTTTTCATACAAAATATCCACCACGTTGATAAAGCGCTGCTGTGCCGCCGGGCTAACGCGCGCCAACGGTGGAACCTTCTCGACGAGCCAGTTCTGGTGTTGCTCACATAGCGTCAGGTAATCCATAACCGAGGTAGGCGCAAGGCAGAGCTGGTCGAAAGTGAAATGCAGAAAAGCACCTTGCCGAGATGCCGTCTGCAGGGTGCGATAACCTACTTGCAGAGCCTGCGCCTGCAGGGCAATATCCGGCAAACCGAGCGTCGCGCGAGTACTGGGGGTTGGCTGCACCAACAGTTTTCCCTGGCAGAAATCATTCTCCAGCGAGGCATGTCGCTCGCGGTAATCCTGTTCGCCGTTGAGCGCCGTTACCGTCATATGATGTTTAATGAGGTTAATGGAAGGCAAAAAACGTTCGTGATAGAGCGGATTCGTCAGCAAACGGTCGGGGGGATAATTGGAGGTCGCTAATAAGACGATATTTCGCGCGAACAAATGCTCCAGTAGCACCTTTATCAACATCGCATCAGCCGGGTCATGAAGATGAAACTCATCAAAACAGAGCAGACGACAGTTGTCGGTCATTTGCGCGACGACCTCTTGCAATCGCGGCGCCGAAGGGGCGTTCAGCCGCTGATGGAGCTCGCGGAAAAAGTGATGAAAATGCACCCGCCGCTTTTCACGCAGCGGCAAGCTGGAAAAGAAGCTATCGAGAATAAAGCTCTTCCCGCGCCCGGTTCGCCCCCAGACGTACAATCCTTGTATTGCCGTTTGCTGCCGGAATAACTGCTGGCTCAGCATTTGCAAGTTGGCGACCAACGCGAGCTGGTCGGCATCAAGGGTGAGATTTTCTTTTGCCGCCCGTTGAGCCATCACGGCGCTAAAACAGAAATCAGCGTACTGTGGCATGGGATTCACTAGCGCTATTTTTATTGAGAATGGTTGCCATGACGTTGTCAAAATGCGGCAGATCCTTAGCCACGGTAAATGCGGGATTCATCGCTTTACGGCCAATCAGACCATCGATGAATGCAAAGATGGTGAGCGTTGCTTCTTCGACGTTAACGTGTGGGCTGAGCTCGCCAGCGGCAATTCCTTGAGCAATAATCTGTGCCATTCCGTCGCGCATGATCCTGTCGCTATTGACGAAAATCTGCCGCAGCGCCGGCTTTCTTGCCGATTCCGCAATGATTTCCACCCACAGCTGGTGCGAAGAGGGATACCCCACTTCTTCTATACAGGAAACGGCTAAGGCGCAAATCTGCGCAAAATGGGAACCTTCGAAGCGCTCCTGATGCTTAGCTAATGCCGATTTTTGCTCTTCAAGGATAATCGCCTCAATGAGTTCATCTTTGCCCTTGAAGTAGGTGTACATCGCGCCGAGGCTAATACCTGCGCGCAGTGCAATTTCGCGCACGCTGGTTCCATTAAATCCTTTTTCGGCAAAGCACGCCGCCGCGGCGACAATCAGCTTATGGTACGTTTCTGAATTATTTAACATTTCAACTACCTCCGGCGATGGGCAATTCTACCTGCTTCTGCCGTTTTTTGCTTGCCATCGTGCATCGCGCGTTTCATTATAAATGAATGAACGTTCGTTCATTTAATTGCACATGCCTGAGGCGAGGATGATATGGCTCAAAATACTTACCACACACTGCGTTTACTTTTCCCGCAGTGGCAAGGCGGTAACAATCCGCCCTACTTTTTCGGTTCGCAGCTGCTGGCGTGGCTGGCGCCGCCGGCCCAGGGCGCCGTTGAGGAGGTCAGCGTCCCCGCCCCGACCAAGGCTCCGCTGGTTAATGAAGAGGGTATTGTCGGCCGCCGTGCGGTAGTTGAACAGCTGTTTGATGCGCAAGACAAAATCACCAGAACTCAGCCAGAGTCCATCGTCACCTTAGGGGGCGATTGCCTGGTCTCTCTGGCCCCCTTTGCCTGGCTTGCGGAAAAATATGGCGATAAATTGGGGGTGTTATGGATTGATTCTCACCCGGACATTATGACGCCAGAGCAGTTCCCACATGCCCATGCCCACGTTCTTGGGGCGTTGATGGGCAATGGCGACGTGGAACTAACCCAGGTGGTCAGAAAGCCATTATCGCCTGGCAAAGCGCTTATTGCTGGGATCCATAGCCCCCTCGATGTCGAAAAACAGTTTATTACTGAACGCGGTATCGCCACCTTAAGCCCATCAGAGCTGCGTCAGAATCCGCAGGCGATCGACGAGTGGATAGCGCGCGAAGGTGTTGAGTACCTGGCCATCCACCTCGATCTTGATGTCCTCGACCCGGCCCTGTTTCGAGCGGTGCTGTTTGCTCGTCCGGGGCGCGGCGTACACGACTTCGGCGATGTCGCCGAAGGGAAACTGACGATTGCCGAAGTGGTTAATTTTATCAATCAAGCTGCCGCTCAGGCCAAACCGGTGGGACTCACCGTCGCCGAACACTTGCCGTGGGATGCCCTAAACCTGAAGAATATGCTCGAAGCTCTGCCATTATTGAGCTAATCGACGCGTTCCCCGTGGTGGAAAGCGCCAATTGCCATGTTGCAGGAATACCGCAGGACTTTACCTCAGGCCCGGAGCAATAATGCCCCGGGCCTTAAACTACCTAATCCAGACGGTGAGTAAGACTATCACCACCATCATCAACACGGCCTGGAGAAAGATTGGGTCTAACGACGTTTTGCGCATAGTCCCCCCGCTATTCAAAGATTTGCCGTATCGCCAGCGCCAGTACCAGCAAACCGGCCAGTAAAAACATCCAGGCGATGAGATCCTCCGGTGAACGATTCATCGTCATCCTCCTTTTTGTCATCAAAACCACTGGCCAAAGCGCTTGATATAGAAACGTTTCATACCCTGCGCCACCAGGCAGTAGCTCAGCAACGTGGCAACGAGCCACGGGAAATAACTCAGCGGCAGCGGCTCAAGCCCCACCATGGCGCCAAGCGGCGAGAACGGGATATAGATGCCGATGGCCATAATGGCGGCGGTGGTGAGCAAAACCGGCAGCGTCGCGCGGCTCTGGATGAACGGAATTTTCTGCGTTCTCAACATATGCACCACCAGCGTCTGCGACAGCAGCCCTTCGATAAACCAGCCGGACTGGAACAAGGCCTGCGCTTCCACATGATTGGCGGCGAAGACGTACCACATCAGAGCAAAGGTGGTGATATCGAATATCGACGACGTGGGGCCAATCCACAGCATAAAGCGGCCAATGTTCTTCGCATCCCACTTGCGCGGCTTACGCAAAAACTCCTTATCCATTTTGTCCCACGGCAGCGACAGCTGTGAGATGTCGTACATCAGATTCTGAATCAACAGATGAATCGCCAGCATCGGCAGGAACGGGATAAAGGCGCTGGCGACCAGCACCGAAAACACGTTGCCGAAGTTGGAGCTGGCGGTCATGTTCAGGTATTTGATAATGTTGCCAAAGGTCTCTCGTCCTTTAATAACCCCCTCTTCCAGCACCATCAGGTCTTTTTCCAGCAGAATAATATCCGAGGACTCCTTCGCGATATCCGCCGCGCTATCGACAGAAATACCCACATCGGCATCGCGCAGCGCCGGGGCGTCGTTAATGCCATCGCCCAGAAAACCAACGGTATGGCCATTTTTCTGTAGCATCTGCAGAATGCGCGACTTCTGCAGCGGCGTCAGTTTGGCGAACACCGCGCGTTTCTCGACCTCCTGCTGAAGCTGGCGGTCAGTCATTGACTCAACCTGTTGGCCGGTGAGTATGTCGTGCGCATCAATGCCCACTTCAAGACAAATCCGCTCCGTTACAACCGGGTTATCACCGGTAAGAACCTTGACCGCGACACCGTTATCACGCAGTGCGGTAATGGCTTTGCCCGCGCTTTCCTTCGGCGGGTCGAGGAACGTCAACATGCCCTCGACGGTGAGCCCCTGTTCATCAGCGGCGGTGAGCGGCACATTTAGCGCGGCATCATCCAGCTTGCGGGTAGCGACCAGCAATACCCGAAAACCCTGAGCGTTATAATCTTCGGTTTTCGTCAGCAGCAGTTCCCGGCGCAGCGCATCCAGTTCAACGATCTTGTCGCCCTCACGGATATGGGTCGCGGCTTCGAGCATCTCTTCAACCGCCCCTTTGCAAATCAGGCTTTTATCGCCATAGCGGCTGTCTTCCACCGAGACCGATACGCGGCGACGTACAAAATCGAATGGCAATTCATCAAGCTTAACGAAGCGCTCTTTTTCCGTCGGCGCCAGCCGGCCTTCCCCATAACGGAGCACGGCCCTGTCCATCAGATTACGCGCTCCGCTTTGGCTGCTGCTATTCAGCCACGCCAGCATTAATACCCGATTACTTTCCGCGCCGCCGACGTCGAGATGATGCTCAAGAATGATATTGTCCTGGGTCAGGGTGCCGGTTTTATCCGTACACAGCACATCCATTGCACCAAAGTTTTGGATGGCATTAAGACGTTTAACGATCACCTTGCGTCGCGACATGGCAATCGCGCCCTTCGCCAGGTTCGAACTGACGATCATGGGTAACATCTCAGGCGTTAAACCGACCGCCACCGCCAGGGCGAATAGCGAGGCTTCAACCCAATCGCCCTTGCTGAAACCGTTAATCAACAACACGATCGGTACCATGATCAGCATGAAGCGGATTAACAACCAGCTGACGCTATTCACCCCGCGATCGAAGGCGGTTTGCGTGCGGGTGCCGACGATCGATTTCGCCAGCGAGCCAAACCAGGTCCGGTCGCCGGTCGCCACCACCACCGCCTGCGCCCTGCCGCTGGTGACGTTCGTCCCCATCAGACAGATATTACCCATCTCTAACAGACTTTTATTTTTATCCGGCGTCGGTAGACGGTCGCTGCATTTTCCCGACACGCTGGCCATCAGATCATATTTTTCTACCGGTAGTGATTCACCGCTAAGAATGGACTGACTAACAAAGAGGTCCCGTGATTCCAGCAGACGAACATCTGCTGGCACCAGATCGCCTGCGGCAAGGAAAATAATATCGCCCGGCACCAGCTCTTCAATGGGTATTTCCTCCTGGCTGGGGCCAATATTGCCCGGCCCGCGGCGCAGTACCGTTGCGGTGGTACGGACCATGGATTTTAGCGCCTGCGCGGCTTTATTGGTCCTGAACTCCTGCCAGAAGCGTAATAGACCACTCAGACTCACCATCGTCAGGATAATAATAACTCCGGTGAGGTCGGTCTCTTCACCATTACGCAGCGGTAGCCAGTAATCGGTAATAAAACTGACTGCCGCCAGCGCCATCAGCACGTAAATAAACGGGTTATTAAATGCCTGCAGTAATTGAATAAAAAACGGCGGCGCGGTTTCTCGTGCCACTTCGTTACGGCCATAGTCTTCCAGCCGCTCCAGCGCATCGGCGGTCGTTAGCCCCTGCCGACTGCTATTTAAACGCGACAGCGTGTGATCCGGGCTATTAAAGGCCTCCGTTTCAATCGCAAAGCTCTTTTTATGCTGCTTATCATTTTCTGACGCAGACCGGTTGGTATTCCGGTTTTCTAATTTCATGTCAGTCATGATTCATCCCCAAATTTAGATGTGGTAGTCCCTGCATAAATAAATTATGCATAGTTAGATGTTATTTTTTTCACACTCATAATTGCGCGTATTAAATATCCCTGCGAGGTTAGCCAAACCGCAGTGAGAGAGCCTTAATGGCTAATATGAGCGTGTATTACCGCGGCAAAGGCGGAGGGAACAGTGCGTAAAAAAACAATAGCATGATGAATTACCTCGCAAAAAAGCGAATTCCAGTTCTCAGGAGGCAATCGGGTTCGGGAAAGGATTGCTGCCTGCCGGTTGGCAAACAGCGCAGAATAGATAGCGTCAGTTTGCCTTGATGTTTAAATAAGGGTGACTGTCCAACATATCTCTCCTGTGTGAAGTTGTGCTTAGTATAGACGTGACTTGCCGGGAGTAAAGCTCCGTAAGCCCGTCAGTGAGGTTTGGTTTAGATTTGCTCTCGTTTAACCTCTCTCGTCAGAGGAGTCACAGCGCACAATCGTGTCGGCTGCCCATGCGTCAGACCGCCATCATACAACTCTTATCGTGAACATTGTGCCACCCCCATCACCAAATCAGACAACATACCTATACGATAAACGTTATTTATATTAACATCTTAAATATTCGCATTATTTATTTATCTGTACAAAATACCATCATAATTTAAGCAAATTTACACAACCACGTAAAGGAAACGGTATGAGCAAGAGAGTTTATTTGGTTTCATGTTCCGGAAGACCAAATTATGGCGATGAATTAATCACCGCCACCTGGCTATCTTTCCTTTATAAAAATTATCCACAGTATGAAGTCTGGTTAGATACCCCTGAACCAGGTAACGTGCAATCGTTGTTTATGAAGTATCATCCCAACTTCAAAGCCATTAATACCTTGTGGAAAATCTGCTGGCGTTCCGTAGATATTCTAAATGATATAAATAATAAAACTGCCAGTCTTATTAAGGATTATGGTTCTCCTGATATTGACCTGAATATCGATATTTTACGCTCTGCTGATATTGTACATATTCTCGGCGGTGGCTATATCAATGCCAACTGGAAAGAAAACTATGCCATCCTGTTCGCTTGCCAGGCGCTAAAACAGGTCTCGCAAGCTAAAACGATTGCCACCGGCATCAGCATTTACCCGCACGAAGAGTTCCTTGCCGCTGAAATTTTTAACGATGCGATAACCTCATTTGATTATTTTTCCGTTCGCGATCCCGCAACGGCCAGTCGATTTGCGGTTGAAAATACTCAGGACGATGTGTTCCTGGGTTATGACCTGGATGTGGTATCCAAAAACAATAGCCCCGATCTGCCGGATATTTTATGCTGTATTCAGAATGAACTTTCTGAAGACGATATATTTCAAAAGCTTGTTTCCCTGGTTGCCGATTACCTTCAGCAACAGCATCAATGCGGCAAGAAAATAGGTTATATAGAAGCTATTCCAGGCGCCGACAACACGGCATTTGTCGAACTGCAGAAGGCCATCCCTGATATTCAGTTTTATCCTTTCTCGCATGTCTGGCATGGAGGTATCCCGGTTCAGGCTGATGGTGAGATTATTAGTACCCGTTTTCATCACCATCTGGTAGGCGCTTGCCTTGGAATTAAAGGCACCGCACTTAATATTGATAGTGAATATTATAAGAACAAGCACGAATCGTTGAGCCTGCTGGGTACCGGCTGGAATGTGCAATCGGCAGACACCCTTGCCGGTAATTTACACTCAACAATCAATGACGATTTTCATGCGCAACTCAGTAATATCGCCTCCGCCAAGTTAAACAAGGCTTTGGCGCTGTATCAGGAATAACGACACTCCAGTCCCCCGGCAACGCCGGGGGCTTCAGTTTAATCAAATACGCTATTAATAATCGCGGTGACCACAGCGGTACTGAGCGCAATCAGAACCAGATCGTCCCCGACGACCCGCCACTCATAGCCGGGATAATAAGGTAATTGGTTGAGCATCGTGGCAGGCACCGCTTTTTTGGCAATACCCGGAGGTAATGGTTTTCCACGCGCGAGATTTTTCGCAATCCCCGGAGGCAGCGCCTGATAGCCGGTTAAGCCATAGTTCACCGCTAGCGCGCGAGCGGTGGTATAGCTGATATCACTGTTGACGTGATCCGGTTTGCCGTAGTTCTTACGCTGTCCCTTGCCAGCGCCGTTATCGCTTTGGCCGACGCTATGGCCATTGTTGCCTTTGTCTCCATGGTTGCCGTTATTACCACTATTGCCATGGTTGCCGCTATTACCATGACCACCGTTGCCATTACCGTTGCCATTACCGTTTCCGGGATTAGCAAGCGCCGGTGCCGCAGCCATTGTTAGGGACAGCACCATAGCCAACGCTGCTTTTACTACCTGACGCTTTAACATGATCTTTTCCTTTAAATGCACAGAGTACACGCTGCAAATGTAGGTGATATTCGCCAACGATACCATTTCACTTATTCTGATTTCCATCACCGGTCGTTTACTTCAATTCCGCCGCTACGCCAGGCAAAAAACCAGCATATTTGCCATCTATAAACGCATTAAGCATGATTTCTGACTGTTAAATCGTGATGCCGCTAACAATTAAAAATTTAAAACCATTAACAACCAATTAACATTAGCAGGCAAACATTTCTCCTGAGGAAAATAATAATATGTCTACCACCCAGGTTCTCGGCGACGCCTCCTTTAGCCCGCCAGGACAACATCCCGACAGCTTAACCGCGCGTATCGACGCTCTGCCCTCCTCGCCCGGTCTGTGGTCATTTATCACACTGCTGGCATTAGGCGGATTTTTCGAACTCTACGACCTGTTCCAGACCGGTTATATCAGCACCGGTCTGCTCGCCGAGAATATTTTCCATACCGGGAAAGACGGGGTATTCGGTATCGCGGATCAGGCGGCCTTCGCCTCTTCGACCTTTATGGGCTTGTTTATCGGCGCCAGCCTGCTCGCGCCGCTGGCGGACAGGCTCGGACGCCGTCTGACCTTTATGTTCGCGCTGGCGTGGTATGGCATCTTTTCGCTGATTATGGCGCTGCAAAATAGCGCTGAAGGGGTCATTTTCTTTCGTTTCCTGGTCGGGATCGGCCTGGGAATTGAACTAGTGACTATTGATACTTATCTCAGCGAGTGGATGCCGACGCATTTACGCAATAAAGCCTTCGCGTATGCTTTCTTCATTCAGTTTCTCTCGGTACCGACAGTGGCGCTGATGTCCTGGCTACTGGTGCCAATGACCATCCTCGGCCTGAGCGGCTGGCGCTGGGTGATTATTCTTGGCGCACTGTGCTCATTGGTCATTTGGGTCATCCGCAAAAAGCTGCCGGAATCCGCCCGCTGGCTGGAAAGCAAAGGCCGCCACGATGACGCGCACCGGGTCATGGGTGAAATGGAGCAACGCTGCGGTTTATCGCCTTCCCGGCGCCATGCCAGCCCGGCGGTATCGGCGCCGCAACGCGGTAATTTTAAAGAAATTTGGGCGCCGCAGTACCGGCAACGCACCCTCATGTTAATGGTGATGAACTTCTTCCAGGCCATCGGCTTCTTTGGTTTCGGTAACTGGCTGCCCGCGCTGCTTTCCGGCCAGGGCGCCAGTATTACCCATAGCCTGCTGTACGCCTTCTTTATCACCCTGGCCTACCCGCTTGGCTGCCTGTTCTGCACTCGTTTCGTCCATCGTTTTGAAAACAAATGGCAAATTGTCCTGTCAGCGCTAATGACGGTCATCTTCGGCACACTGTTCGCTTTACAAAATAACCCGATACTGCTGGTTATCTGCGGCTTTATGATCACCTGGTCTAATGCCTGGCTCACCATCAGCTATCACGCCTACCAGGCCGAAGTTTTCCCGACCCATATACGCGCCCGGGCGGTAGGTTTTTGTTACTCCTTTAGCCGTCTGTCTACCGCGGTCACCAGTATTATGATTGGTGTGATCCTGCAATATGCCGGAACGCCAGGGGTGATTAGTTTTATCGTCGCCAGTATGCTGATGGTTATGCTGTCGGTCGGCATATTTGGGCCAAGAACCCGGGGAATTCGCCTGGAAAATATTTAAAGCTCACCAACGCCGCCGGTTACCCGTTCGGCGGCGTTATGTACGAGTATTTTTTCTTGATAGCGCAGTAAAAATGGCAGCAGCAAGGCGCTAGCTCCGCTAAATGCAATCAACCCCGTAGACGCCTGCTGACTCATCTCGCCGTCGGCCAGCCACACTGAACAGAGCACAAAAGCAATCGCCGTACTGAAGGACATGAAACCTCCTTGCAAAGTGGTAAATCCCGCTCGCCAGGTATCGTCCGGGAACCGAATCGCCACCGCCGAGGAGGCAACCAGCCGGCTATAAGATGCTCCCAGGAAGGCAATCATGAACAGCCAATTCGCACCGTCCAGCCAAAGCACCATCAGCAAACTGATGATAAAAACTACGGTTGCCGCCAGGCTCAGCCGATAGCCGCCAAAGCGTTGACACAGACTGCCGCTCAACTTTGTCGCCGCGAATCCCGCTATACCGCCGAGAAAGAACAACCACGGTAGCGCTTCGCTGCTTGCCCGCATATTGCCCATCAGCAAAGGCACCAGGATCGGCAGTAATAGCATCGGGCTAAACTGGGTTAACGCATTGCCGCTGGCGAATAACAGCATCGTTGGCGTGATGCGTATCTTTGTACCAGAGCCTGCACAGCCGGAAGTCTTCGGCAGGCCAACATAGATCATGATAAGCGCCAGCAGGCAGAGAACGCCAATCAATGCCGGCGCCGTCTGCCAGCCGAAACGTGCGCAGAGAAACAACATGGCGGGCATGCCGATAATACTGACCAGCGAAAAGGCCGAAATGACCGTTGCCAACAAGCGCGCGCGTTGTTGCTGGTCCGCCGCGTTGATCAATAAACTGCTGGCCACCCCCATCGTCATTCCGCCAAAGATCCCGGCAAAAAAGCGCAGCACCAACAGTAATATGAAATGCTGGGTGGCCAGCACCATCAGCGTTAACGCTCCCAGTAACGCCATATTAACCAGCAGAAACGTTCGCGGATTAAGCCTCCCCACCCAGCGCCACGCGCCAATGCCAGAAATGACCGATGCGAGCGTGTATATACCGCTGACATAACCTGCCCAGCTCACCGGCACCTGGAAAGTTGGCGCCATGTAGACAAATAGCGGATTGAAAATCATATATTCCAGCGCGTTGGTAAATTGGATAAAAGCGATAATCGCACCCATTCGTCGTAGATTTATGGTCATTACACGTCCTCTCATCAGGGGGAGCATCAGTTTATCGGCTAGTAAAAAAGCGCATAAGGCGGTAAAAATGGGCGGGTTAATTATCAAAAATGGGATAATCGGCGGTGAGTAAACTGGATTTGAATGCACTACGCGTGTTTGTGAATGTCGTGGAAAACGGCAGCTTCAGCGGGGCGGCGCGGGCGTTACGTATGCCTTCGTCAAATGTCAGTCGCCAGATTTCTCAACTGGAAGAAAAACTGCAATTGCGGCTTATCCAGCGCAGCACCAGACACATGCATCTCACCGATGCCGGACAGGCTTTTTTTAACAGCATGCGTCCCCTGCTCGATGAGCTCGCGGCAACCGAAGCGGCCTTGACTCAACAGCAGGCCGATCCTGAGGGGCTGTTGCGCTTATGTCTGCCTAACGAAATTGGACCGACGCTTTTTGGCCCCCTGCTGGCGCAGTTCGCCACGCGTTATCCCAAAATCGAAGTAAGCTGCGTGGTCAGCCTTGCCGGTGCCGATGCGCTTAAAGATGATATTGATATTGCCGTCGCCATCGTCCGTGGAAAAATGGAGGATGCCAGCTATATCGCCAGGCCGTTGGCGACGTTTCCCTGTTGTGTTGTCGCTGCGCCTTCGCTGCTGGAAAAATGCGGACAGCCAGTACGTTGCGAGCAGCTTGCCTCGCTTCCCTGCATCACCACCGTCAGCGCGCTGAAGGGGCAAGCCTGGCAATTCATCACCGCACAGAACGCGTTTAAAAAAGTGAACGTACAGGCCCATTTTCGGGTGAATAGCGGAGAGATCGCTCTTCATGCCGCCGTCGCCGGCGTGGGTTTCGCCATCCTTGCTGAACAGGCTTGCCGCCCGTTTATCGCCTCAGGTCAGTTAAAGGTGATTGAACTGGAACTACCGGCGGCACCGCTACATCTCGTGGCGCTGTATCGCGAACGCCACTTTTTACCCGCTCGTTCTCGCGTCTGGCTCGATTTCATGCAACAGCATTTTGCCGCCGATTAAGTTTCTGACGTTTCGCCGAAAATCGCCTGCGCATCGGCGAAGCACTTCTCCGCCAGCGACGACACCGGCTCCTGGTTACGCATGATGAGCGCAAGCGTGGAGTCAACCTCGGTTTCCGCGATGGGAATAATCGCCAGGTTGTCGCTCAACGCCTCCAGGCCGTTATTGAGCGGCATGATGGCACAACAGATCCCGGCCTGGACCGCCTGGATTATCTGAAATGTCGAATCGCTTTCAAAGACATATTTCGGCGTTAACCCTTTGGCTTTGAAGCTCATTTCAATCGATTCACGATAATACATTCCCTTGGTAAGGAAACCCAGCGGCAGTCCCGCTAATGTCTCCCACTCGGGGATACCGGCGTCAAACTGGAAATGGCGACTGTCGTGCAGCAGGCCCATTCGCGTTTTCGGCAGCCAGGTGACGTTAAATAATTCGCTATCGACGTGGTGCAGATAGCAGATGCCAAGATCGAGCTGATTACGGCTGACGCCGTCGATAATTTGCTCAGAGGTCATCGACAGCAGACTGAACTGCAGTTCAGGGTATTTTTCCGCCAGCGGTTTGATAAGCTGCATAGGGTTCAGGCTGGCTAACGGCACCATGCCTACGCGTAACTGGCCCACCATCTGGCCGCGACAAATCGCCGCTTCTGCCGCCAGGCCGTCGTGCGCCGCCAGCAGCGCCCGCGCCCAGGCCAGAATGCGCTCCCCCTCCGGGGTAAAACCTTCGAAGCGTTGGCCGCGCTGAATCAGCGTGAGATTAAGTTCGTCTTCCAGGTTGCGAATACGCATTGAAAGCGTCGGTTGGGTGATATGACAGGCCGCCGCGGCCTGACCGAAATGGCGCGTCTGATCGAGCGCGATCAGATATTTCAGCTGTTTAATGTCCATCTTAACTTCCAGAATAGTGACGTCCGCTGGTCATTCGTGTACGCGATGCAGAACACAGCTGCGATAAGATATGTTATTTAAATGTTACTTGCGGTGGGGGCTTATTTCAAGATGCCATTTGCCAGTGGCCCGGTCTTAGGCCACTGGCAACATTCAGCAAATTAACGCAGACCGGGAACGGCGCGCACCTCTTTCGAACGCAGCGTCAGGCGGATAGGAACTGACTTGTACGACGGCGTTCCGCTCTCTTCATCGATGTAATCCAGCGGCACCAGCACGTTGGCTTCCGGGTAATAGGCGCCAACGGTGCCCGGCGCGATGCTGTATGCAACCACGGTGATATCCTCGAGGCGCAGATCGCTGTTCGGCAGCGCGGTGAAAATATCGACGCGGTCGCCATGCTCCAGCCCCTGCTCGGCCATATCCTGCTCGTTCATAAACAGCACATCGCGGCGGCCAAACACTCCGCGATAGCGATCGTCCATCGCGTAAATCGTGGTGTTGTACTGATCGTGGCTGCGCAGCGTAACCAGCCGCATCACGTCGTCGCCGTCAACCCGGCTGTTCTCATGGACGCCTTTGAACACCGAGAACATCGCTTTGCCGGTCGGCGTCGGCCAGATCCGCTCGGTTGGCGGCAGCGGCATTCGGAAACCGCCCGGATGACGAATACGTTCGTTATAATCCTCGAATCCGGGGATAGTGTGCTCGATGAGATCGCGGATGCGGTCGTAATCCGCCACCAACGATAACCAGTCGATCTTACTGTTCGGCAGCGTCGCCGTCGCCATCCCGGCGACGATAGCCGGTTCCGAGCGCAGTCGGTCAGAGGCCGGTTTCAGTTTGCCGGATGAAGCGTGGACCATCGACATCGAATCTTCCACGGTAATCGACTGACGTCCGCTCTCCTGCATATCAAGTTCGGTGCGGCCCAGACAAGGCAGAATAAAGGTCTCTTTCGCCACCAGCAGATGCGAACGGTTCAGTTTGGTGCCAATGTGCACGCTAAGATCGAGCCCGCGCATTGCCGGGAACGCCTGCTCATGATCCGGCATCGCCACCGCGAAATTACCGCCAAGACAGATAAGCGCTTTCGCTTCGCCGGCAACCATTGCCTGCAGCGCTTTCACCGCATCGTGACCATGTCCACGTGGAGCGGCAAAGCCAAACACGCTTTCAAGATTATTCAGAAACTCCGCACTCGGTTTTTCGGTAATGCCGACGGTACGGTTGCCCTGCACGTTAGAGTGACCGCGCAGCGGGCAGATCCCGGCTCCCGGTTTGCCGATATTGCCTCGCATCAGCAGAAGGTCGGCAATCAACCGGACGTTAGAGGTGCCTTTGTTATGCTGGGTGATCCCCATGCCATAGGTCACGATAGTGGCGTTGGATTTGGCGTAGGCAACGGCA
Organism: Klebsiella sp. PK01; assembly: GCF_057624675.1. Lineage (NCBI taxonomy): Bacteria > Pseudomonadati > Pseudomonadota > Gammaproteobacteria > Enterobacterales > Enterobacteriaceae > Klebsiella > Klebsiella sp. PK01. Next base: position 355,565 of record NZ_JBYEZM010000001.1, on the reverse strand, counting down.
ACGCGCTGCAGATCGTCGCGGGTTAATCCGGACTCACGCTCAATTTCCGGCCAACTAGTCTGACGTAAATCTTCGGCAAAAGCATCGAAGCCGAGGGTGTGCTCGTTAATAAACGCCTGGTCCAGCACCTGGCCCTGGTCCGCTTCGATCTCCAGTAATGCCTTAGCGATCCCTTTCAGCGCCGCGGCATCGCCGCCCGCTCTCACCTGAAAATAGGTTGAGGCGATAATAGTTGAGCTGTAGGTCGCCATTTCAATAACGTTCTGCGGGTCGGCAAAACGCTCCAGCGCCCTTTCACGCAGCGGGTTAAAGACGATAATCGGCACACCGCGGCGGGACAGTTCATGCAACGTCCCCATCATGCGCGGATGGTTGGTTCCGGGGTTGTGACCGATGGAAATAACCAGTTCGGTTTTATCAAAGTCATCCAAAGACACCGTGCCTTTGCCGATGCCGATCGATTGCGGCAGACCGACGCTGGTCGCCTCGTGGCACATATTAGAGCAGTCCGGGAAGTTATTGGTGCCGAACTCGCGGGCGTAAAGCTGGAACAGATATGCCGCTTCGTTAGAGGCGCGCCCGGAGGTATAGAACTCAACTTCATCGGGCTGCATGCCCTGTAATACTTCGCCAATGCGGGAAAACGCGCTTTCCCAGGAGACCGGGCGCAGCGTGTCGCTTTCGCGATCGTAAGACAAGGGATGGGTAATACGTCCGTACCCTTCCAGTTCAAAGTCGCTTTTCGCCAGCAGCGAGGTCACGGTATTGGCAGCGAGGAACTCTGGCGTCACGCGTTTGCTGGTGGCTTCCCAGGTGACCGCCTTCGCGCCGTTCTCACAAAACTGGAAGGTTGATTTATGTTCTTTATCCGGCCATGCGCAGCCGGGGCAGTCAAAACCGTCAGGCTGGTTGGTACGCAGCAGCGTGACCGGGGCGTCAAGCGTGTCCATTTGCGTACGCACGGCGATGGCGGTCGCTTTTAACGCCCCCCATCCACCCGCTGGGCCATCATAGGGATGAACACCGGGGACAGCGCGTTTTTTCTTATTCATATGAACTCCTGAATACTCTCTTCAGCTAGCGGATGTTATTAACAACATTGGTCACGTTTTTTTGCGGTGATGTTAAATAACCACATTAATTAAGCGGGAAATACCGCATTTCATTTTGCAATGAATAGCAAATGACAGGGTTAACTCGTTGTTTTTAATCTTTAACTAAATGTCTGGTTAAAATGAAATGAGCGACTTTAATCGTTAACTAAATAATAACATCTCATTTCGTGTTGTATAATAGATGTTATCTATCGGGTGTTAAATTTAACCTATTTGATAATTAAAGAATTATTTTTAAACTTTATTATCAAGGGCATTAACATATTTCAATGCCCGTCAACGCCGTAATTTAATTGTCATCAACAGGAGGCTTTGCCCAGGTAAAGCCGTATCCGCTATGCAGAAAATATTCCATAAATACAATGAAGTAATGTCGTACAGGGGTGAGCCATGTTCGGATTAGATGCCTTTTATTTAGCCAGGATACAGTTTGCATTTACTGTATCTTTCCACATCATTTTCCCCGCTATTACCATTGGTCTCGCCAGCTACCTTGCGGTACTGGAAGGGCTGTGGTTAAAAACAAAAGAGGATACCTACCGCCAGCTCTACCATTTCTGGTCAAAAATATTTGCCGTTAATTTTGGTATGGGCGTCGTTTCCGGACTGGTGATGGCCTATCAGTTCGGCACTAACTGGAGCGGGTTCTCGCAGTTCGCCGGTAGTATTACCGGGCCGCTATTGACCTATGAAGTCCTGACCGCCTTCTTCCTCGAAGCCGGCTTTCTTGGCGTCATGCTGTTCGGCTGGCATCGCGTCGGCCGCGGACTGCACTTCTTCGCGACCTGTATGGTGGCGCTGGGCACGCTGTTTTCCACTTTCTGGATCCTCGCGTCCAATAGCTGGATGCATACACCCCAGGGCTACATTATCGAGAATGGCATCGTGGTGCCGGTAGACTGGCTGAAGGTCGTTTTTAACCCTTCATTCCCGTATCGCCTGCTGCACATGTCCACCGCCGCCTTCCTTGCTAGCGCCTTTTTCGTCGGCGCTTCGGCGGCCTGGCATCTGCTGAAAGGCAATGACACGCCGGCAATCCGCAAGATGTTCTCGATGGCGTTGTGGATGGCGCTGATCGTCGCCCCCATTCAGGCGATGATTGGCGATGCGCACGGCCTGAATACGCTCGAACATCAACCGGCAAAAATCGCCGCGATTGAAGGACACTGGGAGAATAAACCGGGTGAAGCCACGCCATTAGTGCTGTTTGGTCTGCCGGATATGGATGAGGAGCGCACCAAATATAAAATTGAGGTTCCCTATCTTGGCAGCATCATCCTGACTCATAGCCTCGATAAACAGGTTCCGGCCTTAAAAAGTTTCCCGAAAGAAGATCGCCCAAATTCCACCATTATCTTCTGGTCGTTCAGGGTGATGGCCGGGCTGGGTATGTTAATGGTACTGCTCGGCGTGGTCAGCGCCTGGCTGCGTTGGCGTGGCCGGCTTTACACGTCAAAACCGTTCCTGCGTTTTGCCCTGTTGATGGGCCCTTCCGGGCTGGTCGCGCTACTGGCAGGCTGGTTTACCACTGAAATTGGCCGCCAGCCGTGGGTAGTCTATGGCGTTCAGCGCACCCGGGATGCGGTCTCCGCCCATGGCGATCTGCATATGTCCATCAGCCTGCTGGCCTTTATCGTGGTTTACGCCTCGGTGTTTGGCGTCGGCTACGTGTATCTGATTCGCCTGATAAAAAAGGGGCCGGAAAGTGCGCACACGCCGGAGGACCCGACTCAGAACCAAACCCCTGCCCGCCCGCTGTCAGCGGTACGCGAACCTATGAATACTTCGGGGAGAAAATAATATGGGTATCGACCTGTCAATTATCTGGTTCACGATCATCGTTTTTGCCACTCTGATGTATATCGTGATGGACGGTTTCGATCTCGGGATCGGCATTCTGTTCCCGTTTAATAAAAATGAAACCGACCGCGATATGATGATGAACAGCGTGGCGCCGGTGTGGGACGGCAATGAAACCTGGATGGTGCTGGGCGGCGCGGCGCTGTATGGCGCGTTTCCGCTGGCCTACGCGGTGATTATCGATGCGCTCAGCATCCCGTTAACCGCCATGTTACTGGGGCTGATTTTCCGCGGCGTAGCGTTTGAGTTTCGCTTTAAGGCGACGCCGGAACATCGCCCGTTGTGGGATAAGGCGTTTATCGGCGGTTCGCTACTGGCGACGTTTAGTCAGGGGATCGCCGTAGGCACCCTGCTCAACGGCCTCAGCGTCACGGGTCGCGAATTTAGCGGCTCAACCCTCGACTGGCTGGCGCCCTTCCCGCTATTTTGCGGCGTCGGGCTGGTGATTGCCTACGCCTTACTGGGCTGCACCTGGCTGATAATGAAAACTGAAGGCGCTCTGCATCGCAAAATGTCCGAGCTGGCGATCCCGCTGACGCTGGCGTTGTTAGCAGTGGTCGCTATTATCAGCATCTGGACGCCGCTGACTCACCCGGAAATCGCTCACCGCTGGTTTACCTTCCCCAATATCATCTGGTTTATGCCGGTGCCGTTGCTGGTGCTGGTTTGCTGCTGGGGGATTGTCCGGAGCGCCTATAATCGTGAGGCCAGCTATGGGCCGTTTTTACTCACCCTGGCGCTGGTGTTCCTCGGGTTCAGCGGCCTTGGGATCAGCATCTGGCCAAATATTATTCCACCGGCTATCTCTATCTGGCAGGCCGCTTCGCCGCCGCAGAGCCAGGGCTTTATGCTGGTCGGCGGGCTGCTGATCATTCCGGTTATTTTGATGTACACCTGCTGGAGCTACTACGTGTTCCGCGGCAAAATCAAACCCGATGAGGGGTATCATTGATGGCGACTCAATCTGATAAAACGTTAACGACGCATCATCGTCCGTTCTGGCATAAACTGATGTGGCTGGTGATTATCTGGGGGGCCAGCGTGCTGGCGCTCGGCGTGGTCGCCACCTTCTTTAAGCTATTGATGACGGCGGCAGGAATGCGCACTCACTAATACTAAACGCCGGACGGGCTGACCCGCCCGGCGTTTTTTTATGTGAGGTTGTAATAACGATCGGGCTGCATTTTTTCCGGTAACGGATGTTGCCCGGTCATATCCATCAAATTACGTTCAATGGTATTGCACATTGCATTCAGCGGCAGGTCGTTGGCCGAGGTGCCAAACGGATCTTCCAGCTCTTCCGCCAGCGAATCCCATGACAGGAAGGTGTAGGAGATAAACACCGAAACAAACGGCGTCATGTAATGCAAATCGCCCACCAGCGCGAACGGCAGCAACGTACAAAAAAGATACACCGTGCGCTGTAAAATCAAGGTGTAGGCAAACGGCACCGGCGTACTCGCCAGACGTTCGCAGCCCCCCAGGACATGGGCTAACTCATCGAGTTTATTATCCATCAAGCCGTAGGTAATATCGCTGAGCTTACCCTGCTCGCGCAGCTTACCTAGCTCATTACCAATCAATAATAATATTCGGTTAGTCGGCATTGAGCTGGCGAGAATTTCCGCCACTTTTTCTTTCGGCAACAGGCGATAGAGGTCGACCGCCGGGTCGGTTTTACGCAACTGGTGCTTAAGGCTCCAGCTGAACGCCACCAGGTAACTGACTAATGTTTTATGCGTTTCATCCTCGGCTGGAAGGATATTTTTCAGCTGTCGCACCAGCGTTCGTTCGGCAATCAGCACGGTTCCCCATAAATTACGCGCCTCAACGAAGCGGCTGTAGCTCGCGCTATTACGAAAGCCGAGAAAAATCGCAATCGCGATCCCCAACAGGCTAAATGGCGCAACGGTTAAATGAATGCCAAGTTGTTCATACCATTGATAGCTGATGATGGCGATGACCGACATCAGGACGTTCAATAGCAGGCGGAAAACAATTTTTGACAGCACGGAACCGTGCCAGTCAAACAGACGAAAAAACCAGTGTTGTTCTGGCCGGATGATCATTGTATTACTTCCTGAAGACCCAATGATGCTCAGTACATACCCTAATGAAAAATGATGGGTATATACCCGTCATACTTCAAGTTGCATGTGCGTTGGCAATAACTCGGCCCATCCCTGGGCCTCGCCCTTACGGGCGCAGTGAACTGCGTTCAAATTCGTTCCTGACGAATTTGTCCTCGCTCACCCCAGTCACTTACTGGAGTAAGCTCCTGGGGATTCCCTGCGTCGCCGCCTTCCTGCAACTCGAATTATTTAGGGTATAGATATTATCTATTAAGCCATTGGTTAATTTTATTGTACACAAACACGACATCGCGTTGATAACCGCCATTAATTAGCGATGAATTAATGGTGTTTTAATTATGGGCTCTTTTTATTTTCCACGCAATATACGGCCTGCAAAGCAGGCCGGAGAAATAAACCATCTGTAGCGGCGTAATGGCCGATATTATGCAGGGTTATTCAGCCTGACGGCTGGATAATTCTTCAAGTAACGTCGCGGAAGGTACAAAGAACAGACTGCCGGTAACCGGGCGGCTGTAATCGAGCAGTCGATCGTAATTACCGGCCGGGCGACCGACGAACATGTTTTCCAGCATCTGTTCGATGGGCGCCGGGCTGCGCGCATAACCGATAAAATAGGTACCAAACTCGCCCATCCCGGGTTTGCCGAACGGCATGTTGTCGCGCAGGATTTTAATCTCCTCGCCGTTCTCTTCAAGCGTGGTCAGCGAACTGTGCGAACAGCTTGGTTTGACGTCGGCATCCAGTTCGATGTTGGTCATTTTTTTACGCCCGATAATACGCTCCTGCTGTTCGACGGTTAGCGCATTCCAGCCCGCCATATCGTGCAGATATTTCTGCACAATCACGTAGCTACCTCCGGCGAAATCCGGGTCTTCTTCGCCGATAATGGTGAAATCCGCCGCCGCGCGCCCCTGCGGGTTTTCACTGCCGTCAACGAAGCCAATCATCGCCCGACGGTCGAAATAGCGGAAGCCGTGAACTTCATCGACAACCGTCACCGCGTCACCCAGTTTATCCATCAACTGCGTCGCCAGCTCGAAGCTAAGCCCCATATCATCGGAACGGATATGCAGCAGCAGATCGCCAGGCGTAGAGACCGCCACGCGCTCTCCGCTGCCCACGCGGCGGAAAGGATGTAGCTGCTGCGGGGTGGGTTGACCAAACAACTGCGGCCAGATCTCAGCGCCAAATCCGCAGATGCAGGAAATCCCTGCCTCCGGCATGCGGGTACCAACGGAACGCACCACCGCGGCAAAATCATCGCACCAGTCGCGCACGCGGCTCAGGCTCTCAGCGCTGCGCGCTACGGTCGCGACGATGAATATCGCCGTTCGCGGCAGCGGTAAAGTAATCGCCTGAGGTTCGTTAATTTTCATATCATCCTCTGTTATTGCCAATTAACGGCAAGGTAGCGTTGGCTCCTGCAGGCAGGAGTCGAAAGTTGTTTACGCGTGAGCCAGTTCGCCGCCGGGCGCTTCGTATGGATCAATGTGAATCATCACCTGTAGCACCTCATGGCGCGCGAGCACATTTTCCCGCACCGCCAGCGCGATAGCATGGCCTGCACGAACCGACAGCTCGCCCGGAACTTCAATATGGACATCGACGAGGATCAGGTCGCCCGCCTTACGAGTTTTTAGATCATGTAAACCCACTACGCCGCCGGTTGCGGCGATGGTGTCGCGTATCGCATTCTGGGTTTGCGCGTCGACCGAGCGATCCATTAAATCATGTAAAGCATCGCCGGCAAAAGTGTAACCCATTCGTGTAATCAATACCCCTACTAACAATGCCGCCACGGGATCCAACCAGGCAATACCGGCGAGGTTACCCACGATCCCCACCGCCACCACTACCGACGATGCCGCATCCGAGCGCGCATGCCAGGCGTTCGCAATTAATAATGACGATTGAATGCGCTTTGCTACCGCCAGCATGTAACGGAACAGCGTCTCTTTTGCGATCAGCGCCGTCAGGGCCACCCAAAGTGCCGTAATATGCACGGATTGAATGGTTTCCGGATGGAGTAGTTTATTCACCGCCGACCACAACATACCGACGCCGACAACCATTAAAATCGCGCCCAATATCAGCGACGCGCCATTTTCGTAGCGCCAGTGGCCATAATGATGATCGCTGTCTGAAGGTTTACGGCTTTTCTTATTGGCAATCAGAACCACAAAATCAGCAATTAAATCGGAAAGAGAGTGGATGCCATCGGCAATAAGCCCTTGCGATCCTGAAAACAGGCCAGCGATAATTTGCCCGGTCGATAAAAACAGATTAACCACGACGCTGACCAGGGTGCTTTTTCGCGCGGCCTGTGAACGCTGATGATATTTATTATCATTCTGTTGATTTTTATTTTCCATCATCCCTCCCGAATAAAGTATGGATGATAGCCTGATATGAATCAGCGATATTCAATATTAATGGCTTGTTGATAATAAATTTAAAATAAATAGCCTGAGTTATAATATATAAATGCGAATTATTGCGCTTTAAAAATAGCCGACATTGAGCGGCTATTTTTTTATTTTATGACGTTGCCATTCGACGCATAGCGCAATGATAAGCCCCATTTCGCACCGAGGCGCGGAGCACCCGCGCTACGCCATTGACCGCCACTCTGGCGGTTCGCCGCTGCAGCGGATTGATGGGGATAGCCAGCATCTGCTGCGCCCAATCGGGGAGCAGATCGATTCCGGCGACCATCATCCAGCGCCCTACCGGCTGGCTTAGACGGCCCGGCAGACGGGTGTTGAGCAGCACCTGCGCCACTTCTTGCGTTCGCTCATCACAACGTAACTGTGGGCGCATATCCTGCAAATACTCCGCCACCTGACGTGGCGTTTCGGGGATGTCTTCGGCGCCAAGCCGACGGGCGACCTCCGCCGCTTCGCGGTAGTATTGCTCCTGACGCGCGGCAGTAACGATGGTGCGCTTATAACGCAGATGAGAGGCCATAAAGCTGCTGCACTCGGCCACGTGAACCCAGGTTAAGAGCGCCGGATCGCTGGCGCGATAGGGTGTGCCGTCCGGCGCAACGCCGCTGATGCGCTGATGGATCCCCTGCACTTTGGCGATTAATCTTTCGGCATCTGCGGTAGCGCCAAACGTGGTGGCTGAGATAAATTGACTGGTGCGGCGCAGACGGCCAAAGATATCCTCGCGAAAACGCGAATGATCCCACACACCGGCCAGCGCCAGCGGATGTAGCATCTGCAATAATAGCGCGCTAATGCCGCCGCAGAGCATTGAGGTAAAGTCGCCGTGTACCTGCCAGATAGCCGACTGCGGGCCAAATAAGCCTGGCTCGCCCTTCGGGTTTTCAAAATCAATCTCTTTTAACGCCATCCCGGTTAAACCCAGGACCTGTGATTCAATCATGCCGCGTATGCTGGTCATTGCGTTGCCCGTCGCTATCCGTAACGCCACCAACATAACACCATTCGCGGCGGCAGGCATTTGCCGACGGTGACTTTAAACGCCAACGCGCCCGCGTCCCCGCGGGCACGCCACGGATCAAGCGTTGAGCTGATAATCGAGGGAGATGTCGGCTTTCAGGACCTGCGAAACCGGGCAGCCGGCTTTGGCTTTCTGGATAATCGGATCAAAGGCCGCTTTGTCGATACCCGGCAGGACAATATTGCTCTGCAGCGCAATCTTGGTGATGGCGAAACCGCCGCCGCTCTTATCCAGCGTAACCACCGCAACGGTATCAATAGAGGTCGCCGTATAGCCCTCTTCGCTGAGCATTAATGACAGCGCCATTGAGAAGCAGGCGGCATGGGCCGCGCCGATAAGCTCTTCCGGGTTAGTCCCTTTAACACCTTCAAAGCGGGTATTAAAACCATAAGGTTGTTGGTTCAGCGCGCCGCTTTCCGTCGAGACGGTGCCTTTACCGCTTTTCAGATCCCCTTCCCAATGCGCCTGACCTTTCTTATGAATTGCCATCGTTTCACTCCTTTTTGACGTTAAAGGAGTAAGTATAGACAGCTCTAGCTGACCTGAGCCAACTGTTGCTGAATGGCCTCCAGAAACAACGGCAGCGCGCTGGGCTGATAATCCCGTGACAGATAGATGCCATAGACGGCCAGGGATTTTGGCGTATATCCAGTCAGCACCTGCTTTAGCGCGCCGCTGTTTAGCGCGCGCCGGGCTTCCAGTTCCGGCAGCATGGCGATGCCGCATCCGGCAACCGCCGCTTCCATCAGCAGAGAGGAGATCCCGGCGCTCAGATTGCCGGAGACGGCCACCGACACGGGTTCACCCTGCGGATCGGTAAACTGCCATGTCGGGGTGGCGAAATGGCTATAGTGCAGACAGTTATGTTGACTAAGCTCCTCCGGCGAATTTATCTGGCCATGCTGCTGTAGCCACCTCGGCGAGGCGCAGAGTACCGAGCGGCAAATGCCAAGCCGCCGCGCTATCGCCCCCGGCTCCGGATTATCGGTGATCCGGATGGCGACATCGATACGCTCGCCAATCAGACTCACCGGATGGTTATTGATATCCAGTTCGAGACGCAGTTGCGGGTAGCGGGCCAAAAACTCCGGTAGCAGCGGTGAGAGCAACTGCATGGCGGTAAAGTGCGCGCAGGCGACCCGCAGCGTGCCGCTCGGCACCGCGCGTTCCGTCTGCCCCGCGATCTCATCCGCCAATTGCGTGAGGCTACGCGTTTTCTGTAATACCTTTTCGCCAGCGCTGGTTAAAGTCAGTTTGCGTGTCGAACGATGAATGAGCCGGGTTCCGGCCCAGTGTTCCATCTGCTCCAGATAGCGACTCACCATCGGCCGCGACATACCAAGCGCCCTGGCCGCCGCGCTCAAACTGCCCAGCTCGCATATCCGCATATATACCTGGGCGGCGATCACTCGATCCATATCCGTATCCATCTGCACGTTTTATGAAACTCAGCATCTCTTTTTTCAGGAATTTTCGCAAATCAAGAATGACGTAAAATAAACCTATTCACCTGAAAGAGAGAAAACCAACATGAAAGTATCTGCCCTGGCCATCGCCACCGCCCTGTTCAGCACCACCACTTTTGCCGCGCCGTTGACCCTGCAAACCTACAACCCGCAGGAGAACGCGATCTTCGCGGTGAACTCCACGCTGGCCTCCGGCCCGCACGAGGCGGTGCTTTTTGACGCCCAGTTCAGCGTTAAAGATGGCGAAAAGCTGGTTGAGATGATCAACAAAAGCGGTAAGAAGCTCACGCACATTGTGATCACCTCCGGCGATCCGGATTTCTATTTTGGCCTCGAGCCGCTGGTGAAAGCCTTCCCGCAGGCCAAAGTGGTGGCGACCCCTCAAGTGGTTAAGCATATTGAAGAGACCAAAGCGGCGAAGCTGGCTTACTGGGGCCCGCAGATGAAAGACGGCGCGCCGAAGCAGGTCTATGTTCCACAGGTGTTAGCCGCAGATAGTTTCACCATCGACGGCGAGAAAGTGGAAATTCGTCAGCCGCAGAACTACGGCGCATTCGTCTGGATCCCGGCGAATAAAGCGATTCTTGGCGGCACCGGCGTCGCCTGGGGCATGCACGTCTGGACCGCCGATACCCAAAGCGCGGCGAGCCGTCAGCAGTGGCGCCAGACCCTTAACGATATGGCCGCGCTGCATCCGCAACAGGTGATCCCGGGCCACTACCTCGGCACGCCGCCGGCGGGCGACAAGGCTATCGTCTTTACCCGCGACTATCTGGAGAAATTCGAGCAGGCGCTGAAAGCGCATAAAGATTCCGCCAGCGTCATCAAAGCCATGCAGGCGCAATATCCGGGTCTCGCTGAAGAAAGTTCGCTGGAGTTGAGCGCGAAAGTGAACACCGGCGAAATGAAGTGGTAATCGCCCGCGCCTGAATCGAGAACGCTCTTAATCTGCCGACGCAAGGTTGCTATTCGCAAAAAAATGGACCACGATAATCCCGTCGCGTTAAAAAGCGCGGCGTACTTAGGGTTACGTTTCGTCCGGCTTGCGTCGGGCTTGTCCTTGAAACCAGAACAGGATTAAGGAGTAAGAATGAAATCGAACCATCAGGCACGTCATCTTCTCGGTCTGAACTACAAGCTTTCACGCCAGAAAAAAGTGGTGCTGGAAGGCGACGAAGAAACTACCGTTAACCATATCCATGCTACGGGCCGCAAACGCCGCGGTGGTTAATTTTCCAGCTGAGTGATGATAAAAACACCATCCGCTAAACAGGATGGTGTTTTTTTAAGACAATCCCACGCTTCGCATCCTTCTTTTGTTACCATCTGCTCTATACTCTGCCCGCTGCATTTCCTGCCAGCCCGATCGCTTATCGCCGCGCCCGGGTCTGAAGTGAACATCAAGGAGTTAGTGCGATGCAATTCATCTATAAAAAAAACCGTTCTCTTTATATCCCCTACGCTGGCCCGGTTCTGCTTGAGTTTCCGTTACTCAACAAAGGAAGCGCCTTCAGCATGGAAGAGCGTAGCAGCTTCAACCTGCTGGGCCTGCTGCCGGAAGTGGTCGAAACCATCGAAGAACAAGCTGAACGCGCGTGGATCCAGTATCAGGGATTTAAAACCGAGATCGATAAGCACATTTATCTGCGCAACATCCAGGATACCAACGAAACCCTGTTTTATCGCCTGATTGGCAACCATCTCGATGAGATGATGCCGGTTATCTATACCCCCACCGTCGGCGCCGCCTGCGAGCGTTTCTCGGAAATCTACCGTCGCGCGCGCGGCGTGTTCATCTCCTACCAGAATCGCCACAACCTCGACGATATCCTGCAAAACGTACCGAACCATAACGTCAAAGTGATCGTGGTGACCGACGGCGAGCGTATCCTCGGTCTCGGCGACCAGGGTATCGGCGGGATGGGCATCCCTATCGGTAAGCTGTCGCTCTATACCACCTGCGGCGGTATCAGCCCGGCCTACACCCTGCCTATCGTGCTGGATGTCGGCACCAACAACCAACAACTGCTCGACGACCCGCTGTATATGGGCTGGCGTCACCCGCGCGTGACCGACGATGAGTATTATCAATTCGTTGATGACGTTATCCAGGCCATCAAAAATCGTTGGCCGGACGTGCTGCTGCAGTTTGAAGATTTCGCGCAGAAAAACGCCATGCCGCTGCTTAACCGCTATCGTAACGAGATTTGCTCGTTTAACGATGATATTCAGGGCACCGCGGCGGTCACCGTCGGCACATTGATCGCCGCCAGCCGTGGCGCGGGCAGCCAGCTCAGCGAGCAAAAAATTGTCTTCCTCGGCGCGGGCTCCGCCGGTTGCGGTATTGCTGAACAGATCATCGCGCAAATCATGCGCGAAGGGCTAAGCGAAGAGGAAGCCCGCCAGCGCGTATTTATGGTGGACCGCTTTGGCCTGTTGACCGACGGCATGCCGAATCTGCTGTCGTTCCAGAGCAAGCTGGTGCAGAAGCGCGAAAACCTGCAAGGTTGGGATACGACCAACGAAGCGCTCTCGCTGCTTGACGTGGTGCGTAACGTGAAGCCGAATATTCTGATCGGCGTCTCCGGCCAGCCGGGGCTGTTCACGGAAGAAATTATTCGTGAAATGCACAAGCATTGTCCGCGCCCGATCGTCATGCCGCTGTCGAACCCGACCTCCCGCGTTGAAGCCACACCGCAGAACATCCTGACCTGGACCGACGGCGAAGCGCTGGTGGCCACCGGCAGTCCGTTCACCCCGGTGACGGTTAAAGGCAAGCAGTACGCCATCGCGCAGTGTAATAACTCCTATATCTTCCCGGGTATCGGCCTTGGCGTTATCGCCGCGGGGGCATCGCGCGTCACCGACGAGATGCTGATGGCGGCAAGCGAAACCTTAGCCAACCACTCGCCGCTGGTGAATAACGGCGAAGGCCCGGTACTGCCGGAACTGAAAGATATTCAGGCCGTGTCGCGCGCTATTGCATTCGCTGTCGGTAAAGTGGCTCAGGAACAGGGCGTGGCGGTGAAAACATCGGCCGAGGCGCTGCTTCAGGCCATTAGCGATAATTTCTGGCAACCGGAATATCGCAACTATCGCCGAACCTCAATTTAATACGTTATCTCTAACCGGGCCAAATATCGGGCCCGGTTATTTTTTGTCCAATCCGCCTGCCGCTTCTTTATATTTTCCCTCCTGATATTTCTTACGCCAATATATAAATAAAAACACTTGCTACTTTTCCTTACCCATGCAACATTTTCCAACCCCACATCAAACAAAGGAATGCAAAGTGGAAAATGTGACTTTCAAAGAAAACAAAAACACACAGACAATCATCCGCGTCGTATTAATCCTGATAGGTCTTACTGCTATCTTCGCGGGTCTCTCTCTCTTTAGTGGCGATATGTGGCGCATCATACCCGATGCCGACCCAGAAAAAACCGCAACCGGTACTCTCGTTGGTCTTATTATATATTCACCCAGTAAATTCTTTTTTGCGTTGCTTTATATTTTTATCGCCCCTCTAATATGGCTTTTGCTTGTTCGAAAAATCAATTTTCACCTTCTGCACCACCCTATCATCCCTGCAATTTTGTTTCTCTGCGCAGGCATCTTTGTTTTTCTGCATCCAGAAGTGACACCGGGCGAAGACTTGAGCATTCAGTACAGTCGCCACAATAGTTATCATACTTCTATATTCTGGCGAGAAAGAATAACCCGTATTTATCTTAATAACACAATTAAATACGAAACATTTGTCGAGACTAAAGACTCCAGTTGGGATTTTAGTAAATATAATATTAAAAGCGCCTGGCGCTGCAAAGTCCAACAATATTCAAGTTTTTCAACTCTGGGCTTCAATGAAAGCTGGTACCCGGACGATGATCCGCAGGTAATGGCCGCGAACTGTAGACAAATTACGGATATTGAAGGACTCTCTAAAGAAACACTCTACAGTGCCCAGCGGATTGCCACTCAAAATCCCCCGTCAGCGTCGCAAAAAAAGAACGATGAGTAAAATACGACGAAAACCGACATAAACAGTCTGGCTGGCGCGCAATGCCACTATTACTGGTAAACGCGACTTCACTATCACAGACGAGTTAATAGCAAACTACCCGTTAAGTTAGCTGGCAGGAGTGCAAACAGGTCACTCCTGCCCTGGTTGCAGCCTCAGCAAGCCCCTTTGTTCCGTGCGACATCTCAAACTGCCGTCATCGGCAATAAACCCGTACCTGTCTGCTCCACTTTATTGCAATATTTATCGCCCTGTTTACTAAACACCCGTCCATCCTTACGAGTGGCTTCACATATGCTTTATTAACTCGCTCATCCGCGAGTAAAGGTCTTGCCCGCTTACCCGGTCGCCGATAAATTAGCAGTCAGATAACACGGTGCTGAAATAAGCGCGCAGCAAAAACAGAAGGTTTAGGTATGGCGAATATTCGTGATGTCGCCCGTCGGGCCGGGGTGTCAATTAGTAGCGTGTCCAACGTACTTAATAATCGCACACAGCAGATGCGCGAAGAGACCCGACAGCGGATAGTCAAAACGATGGCTGAGTTAAATTACCGCCCGCCGCGTTGCGCCCCGCCGGTCGCCGATTCAGCAACCAAAATGCTCGGCCTGATGGTACCGTCTATCGTCAATCCGAGCTTTTCAGCGCTGGCACATGAACTGGATACTGCCGCGCGCGCTTTTCGCCATCGCCTTTTATTAGGCATTTGCTGCCGCGATGCCGCCGAGGAGTCGGCATTTATCGCGGATATGTTTTTGCATGGCGTACGCGGATTGATCGTCGCCGCCAGCGACGTACGCAAAACCCACTTTGTACGTGCAGCCGAACAAGGCATGACCATTATTAGCTATGACAATCGGCTGGCCGAAAGCGTCCCGCCTCGGGCGCGCTACTTCGATAGTGTCTCAATGGACAACGTTGAAGCGGGACGTCTGGCGGCGCAACATCTGCTGGACAACGGTTGCCGTAATATCGTCTTTGCCACCGAAAGCGGGTTAACGCTGGGACGCAGCCATAAAATCCTCGGCTTTCAGTCCGCGCTTTCCCAAAGCGGTACAGCGGCCAGAGGCGTGGTGATAGAAGGCAAAGGCAATCGGGAATTCGGCGACGCCGAGATGTTCGAACTGGGCGTAAGCCTGGCGCAAAAAATTAGCGCCTTAACGCCGCGAGTGGATGGCGTGGTAGCGATTAACGATGCTTTAGCCATCGGCCTGATGGTTGGGCTACGCGCGCAGGGCCTGAAAATAGCGGAAGATATTTCGGTGATTGGCATCGATAACATCTCCCTGTCGGCGTTATCGTCACCGGGCCTCACCTCGGTAATGGCCCCGCTTTCGGCAATGGCGTCGATGATGGTTGAGCGGCTTATCCAGAGAATTGCTGAGCCGGGATTACAAACCGACGAATTTATCTTTGCACCGGAAGTGATACAGCGTCAGTCGGTAAAAATAAAGCAACCCTAGTTGTTTTTATAAATAAATAGCATGGTGCAGATAATAGTTATTATCTGCAGGGAGACCTATACCCTATTACATTCAAAACGCATATTAATGTCGGGATTTCCATCCCATTCTTTTGTACTTTAACGAGTATAACCGGAAATAATGATGAACCTACAATCTGCGCAAGATATAGAAAAGAGCGCCATTAAGAAATTGACATGGCATATTGTTCCATTAATGATATTGCTTTATTTTCTGGCTTTTCTTGACCGTAATAATATGGCCTACGCCGCAATGGCGCTGGAAGATAGCCTTGGCCTGACGGCCACCGCCTTTGGCTTTGCTTCGGGAATATTTTTCATCGGTTATTTTATGTTTGAAATTCCCAGCAACGCCGGCACGATTAAGTTCGGTCCGCGGCTGTGGTTCGCGCGTATTCTGATCACCTGGGGAATATTTGCCACTTTGATGGGGTTCGTCAGAACGCCGACCGAACTCTATATCTGTCGTTTTATGCTTGGCGTGTGCGAAGCCGGTTTCTTCCCTTCAGTGGTGTACTACTTCACGATCTTTTTTCCGCCAGCCTGGCGGACCAAAATTCTCGGCATGTTCATTATTGTCCAGCCGCTATCCAACGCCGTGGGTTCACCGATTTCAGGCTTAATTCTGCATATCGATAACGGCTGGTTTGGCCTTGAATCCTGGCAGTGGTTATTTATCCTCGAAGGTATTCCGCCGATCATTATCGGCCTGTTCATCCCTTTTATTATTAAGAATTCACCGCAAGAAGTCGGCTATCTCAACGCTGAAGAAAAGGCGTGGTTAATGAGTAGTACGAACCGTTCAAAATCAGGGAGTAAAGTCTCGCTGGCTGAGTTCGCCAGCGGTATTAAAAATCCCAAATACCTGCTTTATGCGCTGCTGAATTTCGGGATGGTGTGTGGAATTTACGGTTTCGGGATGTGGCTACCGTCGATTATTACCGCTATTTCCGGCGATGATATTCTTCGCGTAAGCCTGATTGCCCTTATCCCCTACGGCCTGGCGGCGCTACTGGTTTATCCATGGAGTATGCTGGCCAGTAAAACACGCAAAATCGCCGTTTTTGCCGGTATCAGTATGGTCGTCGCCGCATTAGGGCTCGCCGGCGCGGTGGTGTTCTTTAAGTTCAACGTCGCGATTTCACTCTCATTCCTGACCATTGCCGCCATTGGTATCTATACCGCGGTACCGTGTTTCTTATCGATGCCTGCCAACGTCTCGGCAGGCGCAGCGACGGCCGCGGGTCTCGCCGTGGTGAGCTGCATCGGCAACCTGGGCGGCTTCGTCGCCCCTTACGTGGTCGGCCTCCTTAACGACTTCAGCCACAGCAGCACGCCGGGCCTGATATTCCTCGCCATGTGCCTGCTGATCACCGGCCTGATTTGCATTTTCTACTGCGCCAGACAGCGCGAAGGCGTCATTCAATCCTGAAAATTTAAGGAAACATCATGGGAACTCTTATTGGAAAAAAAGCATTTATCACCGGCTCTGAACAAGGTATCGGCTGGGCTACGGCGGAAAAACTGATTCTGGCGGGATGCGATGTCTTTTTGCACTACCACAGCGGCGAAGAAGGCCCGCAAAAGTTGGCGGCTATCGCCAGCGCGCGAGGGCAAAAAGCGGCCTGGCGCTATGCGGACTTGATTGACACTGAGGACGCGACCGCCTGCGTGCAGGCCGCCGCGGAATTCCTCGGCGGTATCGATATCCTGGTGAATAACGTCGGCGGTATCGTCGGGCGTAAGTGGCTTGGCGAAATTGACCGTCAGTTCTGGCAAACGGTGTTAGACGTCAATATGACCACCATGCTTAACGTCACCCAGGCGGCGCTTCCCTGGCTTAAATCGGCAACGGATGGCGCCAGCATCATTAACCTCGCCTCGCTGGCGGGGCGCTCCGGGGGGCATGCCGGTTCTCTCGCCTATTCAACCACAAAAGGGGCCATCCTGACCTGGACACGCTCGCTGGCGGCTGAACTGGGCGAGCACGGCGTGCGCGTCAATGCGGTTGCGCCGGGGCTTATTCTCGGCACCCGTTTTCATAACCGCCACACCACACAGGCTTCGGCTGACGAAACCATCCGGCAAATTCCGCTTCAGCGCGCGGGAACGCCCGATGACGTCGCCCGCGCCATCACTTTCCTTGCCGGCGAGTATGACGGATTTATCTCCGGCGCCACTATCGATATTAACGGCGGAATTTATCGCATGTAATGCAAACCGGGCGGCCAGAAATCGCCGCCCGCCAGGGAGTACCTGATGATCAAATTCGAAATTATCCATCCACAACTGCTGGCTGCTCTGGCGTGCTGCGGCCATAAATCACAAATTCTCATCGCGGATAGCAATTTTGCCTGTCGCGTTAATGCCAATGCCGATGCCACGTTGATTCAGCTCAACCTCGCGCCAGGCATGGTACCGGCAACTTATATCGTCGAAAAACTGCTTACCTGCGTTAATGTCGAACACGCGACGCTGATGGCATCACCAGCGGAATTCACTAACACCATTGCCAGTGAATACCGGGAGCTTCTACCGACAAACTGCCCGCTTGAATATGTCGAACGCGAAGCTTTCTACACAAAGTCCCGGCTGCCATTGACCCAATTGGTCATCGCTTCCGGCGAACAGCGTCGTTTTGCCAACCTACTACTCACCGTGGCCCCGGCCTAATCGTCATACCCGCCGCCGATAAGACCGGCGGCGCGATCCTCAATGCTGGTATCTGGTCAAAAGACAATTTAGCCACTACACTCCCTGCATCCATCAACCTACTGAAAAAATAAGGAGGATCCCCATGCTGTACTGTGAACTGTTTAATGTTTCACATACATTTGGCGATCGCACCAGCTCAAGCGTTATCGGTATCGTGCTGCGATAACTTTAGCTTGAGCGAAGAAGCCAACGACTAAATCCCTTCCTCGGGCTTACCGGGTTATCGTCAGCGATGTTTGACGAGGCATTCTCATGCCTGTAACTCTTGAGTAAGTTCACAATGAGCACACTTTTAAGCGCACAATCTCTCCACGTTGATACGGCCTTTGGCCCACTTTTCAACGACCTCTCCTTTACCCTGAAAAAAGGCGATCGCATTGGCCTGATTGGCTATAACGGTTGCGGGAAAAGCACGCTATTGCAGGTGCTGGACGGCACTCTCACGCCGAATTCTGGCAGCGTATCGCGGGCTAATCACTGCCTGCTGGCGCGCGTGGAACAACATCTGCCTGACGCCCTACTCAGCCAACCGCTATTGCAGGTGGTACTGGAAAAACTGGCGCCTGGCGAACGGGATTCGCTGCGCTGGCAAGCGGAGCGACTGCTCGCTGAAATGGGTTTTACGGTTCAACAGACCCAACAGCAAGCCGCCACCCTGAGCGGCGGACAACATACTCGTCTGTTGCTCGCCCGTGCGTTGATCCAACAGCCCGATTTGCTGTTGCTGGATGAGCCAGGCAACCATCTCGATCTGCCGACCCTGCTGTGGCTGGAAAGCTTCTTGCAAACCTGGCAGGGGAGCTTCGTGGTGGTGTCGCACGATAACCTCTTACTGGATGCTGTAACTAATACCAGTTGGATTTTACGTGATAACACGCTGCACGCTTTCTCACTACCCTGCAGCGCCGCCCGTCAGGCGCTGCAGGAGCAAGATGCAAGCGATGCTCTGCGCCACAAAGCGGAACAAAAGGAGATCGACCGCGTCGCTGCCAGCGCCAAACGGCTGGCCATCTGGGGTCGGGTTTACGATAACGAAGATCTGGCGCGTAAAGCCAAGCAGATGGAAAAGCAGGTTTCACGCCTGAAGGATAGCCAGACGGAACTCACCGCCGGCACGCCGTGGCGTCTTGAGGTGCATGGCGACGCCGTTCGCGCCGACCGTCTGCTGGAGATGGAAAATCTCCCCGTGCCGCCGGCGCCCGGTCTCCCCGCCCTGTTCACCACCGGTCTGGCGCGGCTGCAAAGCGGCGACCGGGTAGCGATAATGGGGCGCAACGGCGGTGGGAAATCGTCGCTGCTGCGCCTGTTATGGCGACAAATGCAGCAACCGGCTAGCGAAGCCGGGCTGCGTTTACATCCTCGACTACATCCGGGTTATTACGATCAAACCCTGCATCAACTGGCGGATGAGGCCAGCCTGCTGGAGGCGCTGGAGCCCTTTGAGCCTTCGCCGGAAACGCGCAAGCGGGCGCTGATTTCCGCCGGCTTCGGCTGGGCGCGACACGGGCAGAAGGTCAGCACCCTCAGCGGCGGCGAACGTTCACGGCTGCTGTTTGTCGGCCTGTCGCTGGCGAGCTATAGCCTGCTGCTGCTCGATGAACCCACCAACCATCTGGATATGGAGGGAAAAGAGGCTCTGGCGGCGACGTTGCGGGAGTATCCCGGGGGGCTGCTGCTGGTTAGCCACGATCGACAGCTCATCAGCCAGAGCTGTAACCGCTTCTGGTTAATTGATGAAAACGGGTTAAGCGAGTGGCACGACGTCGACGAGGTGTACGCCCGTCTGCGCAGCAACGAGCGCCTTCAGAGCCCGGCGACGCAAACGCCGCCGCAGGCGCCGCCCGTCGACGACCTGCAAGAGGATTTGCTGGAACGTCTGGTGATGCTGGAACAGCTATTGGCGGACGATTTGCAGCGTAAGCCGAAGCATCAAAAGCCGCAGCTACAGGCGCAGTGGCGTCAGGAAATTGAAGAGATAAATACCCACCTGAGTTAAATGCCTATGCCACCGGAGCGTCAGCGCCCCGGTGGCATGACGGCTTGGATACTCAGCTCCTTTCGGGTTGCGCCCCCTAAAATTGGTATAAACGGATGAATATTGTGCCAAATATGCGGCAAATCCCCCCATTCCCAACCATACCGCTTGTAATTAGCGACATAAGATCTAATCCTTAATGAGTATTATTTTCGCTGTTAGCACCTTCGTATCATTAACAAGGAGAAACGCATGAAAGCTGCTGTAGTCACCCACGACCACCAGATTGATGTAACCGATAAAAAGTTACGCCCGCTGGAGCATGGCGAAGCGCTGCTGAAAATGGAATGTTGCGGGGTCTGCCACACTGACCTGCACGTGAAAAACGGCGATTTCGGCGATAAAACCGGCGTCATTCTCGGCCATGAGGGCATCGGCATCGTGGAAAAAGTCGGCCCTGGCGTGACGTCGCTGAAGCCGGGCGATCGCGCGAGCGTGGCCTGGTTCTTCGAAGGCTGCGGCCACTGCGAATACTGTAATAGCGGCAACGAAACCCTGTGCCGCTCGGTGAAAAATGCCGGCTATACCGTCGATGGCGGAATGGCCGAAGAGTGCATCGTCACCGCTGATTACGCGGTCAAAGTGCCGGATGGACTGGATTCTGCCGCCGCCAGCAGCATCACCTGCGCCGGCGTCACCACCTATAAAGCGGTGAAGGTCTCACACATCAAACCCGGCCAGTGGATTGCCATTTATGGCCTCGGCGGCCTGGGTAACCTGGCGCTGCAATATGCCAAAAACGTCTTTAATGCCAAAGTGATCGCCGTTGACGTCAACGATGGACAGCTGGAGCTTGCCGCCTCGATGGGCGCCGATCTGACGGTTAATTCCCGCAACGAAGACGCCGCCAAAATCATTCAGGAGAAAACCGGCGGCGCCCACGCGGCCGTGGTTACCGCCGTTGCTAAAGCGGCATTTAACTCCGCCGTAGATGCGGTTCGCGCCGGCGGCCGCGTCGTCGCCGTTGGCCTACCCCCGGAAGCGATGAGCCTGGATATCCCTCGCCTGGTGCTGGACGGTATTGAAGTAGTGGGTTCGCTGGTCGGTACCCGTCAGGATCTGATTGAAGCCTTCCAGTTTGCCGCCGAAGGCAAAGTGGTGCCGAAAGTCACGCTGCGCCCGCTTGGCGATATCAACGCCATCTTTAAGGAGATGGAACAGGGCCAAATCCGCGGCCGCATGGTTATCGATTTCCGCCGTTAATTCTGTCTGACTCTGCCAGACGAAAAAGTCTAACCTGCTGACTATTCTCGCATGTTGGGAATAGTCAGAATTCGCAAATGCTTAGCGCAAATCGTTGGTTCCTTTGTATTCCGTCGCGCCCGATGATGGCAAGACAATAGATAACAAAGGAATTCACCATGCAAAATCGCTTTCGCCTGCCTACGCTTGCCGCCCTTTTTATCGCAGGCGCATTTTCAGTTTCGGCCGCGCAAACGCCGATCAAAGGCGGCACCTTAATTTATCTGGAACAACAGCCACACACCAATCTCTATCCGCCGGCCGGCGGTTTTTACCCTAACGGCGGGATCCTTAATCAGATAACCGACAAGCTGACCTGGCAGAACCCGGAAACGCTAGCTATCGAGCCGTGGATCGCCGAAAGCTGGACCAGCAACGACGATAAGACCGAATATACCTTTAAGCTGCGACCTGGCGTCACCTTCTCTGACGGCACCCCACTCGATGCCAACGCGGTCGCAAAGAATTTTGATACTTACGGTTTGGGCAATAAAGCCCTACGTCTGCCGGTTTCCGAAGTGATCAACAATTACGATCATAGCGAAGTCATCGATCCATTGACCGTCAAATTCTACTTCAAAAAACCCTCACCGGGATTCCTGCAAGGTACCGCGACGATTGGCTCCGGGCTGGTTTCCCTCAGCACCCTGGCGCGAAGCTTTGAGGCGCTGGGCGATGCCCGCCATATCATTGGTTCCGGCCCCTTTACGGTAAAAGATGAAAAACCCGGACGTGAACTAACCCTGGTGGCGCGGAAAGATTATCAGTGGGGGCCGAAAAATCTTGCTCAGCAAGGCCCGGCGAACCTCGACGGTATTACCTATATCGTCACGCCGGAAGATAGCGTACGTATTGGCGCGCTGCTGGCGGGACAGGCCGGGTTTATTCGCCAGGTGCAGGCCTATGATGAAAAACAGGCGACCGACCAGGGCTTTAATATTTATGCCGCACCGACGCGTGGCGTTAACGATAGCCTGAGTTTCCGCCCTGATAATCCGCTGGTTGCCGACCTGCGGGTACGCCAGGCGCTACTGCATGCGACCAACGCCAAACAGGTTGTCGAAACCCTTTTCTCACCTAACTATCCGCAGGCAAGTTCCGTCATCGCCCGCACCGCCGCGGGATACGTCGATTTAAGCGACAAACTGGCCTTCGATCAGCAGAAAGCCAAACAGCTGCTGGATGAGGCGGGCTGGATCCCGGGCGCGGATGGTATCCGGCAAAAAGCGGGACAACGGCTGGCGCTCACCGTCTATGAATCCCTGCCGCAGCCGCAGAACAAAGAGGTGCTACAGCTGGTCGCGCAGCAGTGGCGTCAGGTTGGCGTGGCCTTAAGCGTGAAAGCCGGCGACGCCGGCAGCCGGGTACTGGATAATCTCGACCCGCTGAAAACGCCATTAACCGTTTCTGAAGTTGGTCGCGCCGACCCGGACGTGGTGAAGAGTATGTTCTTCCCGGCTAATCGCGATGCCTTGCTGCAACAGGGCGGTTCGAGCGACAAAGTAAAATCCTTCCGTGACGATAAGCTCAACGCCCTGTTAACCGCAATCTCTGCCGAAGTGGATGGGCAAAAGCGTCTGCAGCTAACTGGCGATGCACAGCGTTACCTGCTGGATAACGCCTACATCATTCCTATCTTTGAAGAACCGCAGGTCTTTGCCGGCGCGTCATGGGTAAAAGGCGTACGTTTTGAAGCCGTAGGCCGTCCGTCGTTTTACGGCGTATGGCTGGATAAACACTAAGGGGGCGCCATGAGCCACTATCTTTGGCGACGGTTGGGACAAGGCGTGCTGGTGCTGTGGGCGGCCTTCACCCTGACCTTTTTTCTGCTGCAGGTACTTCCCGGCGACGCGATTTTGATTAAGTTTCAGAACCCCGATCTGGGGCTGAGCCCGCAACAGATCGCCGAAATGCGTGTGGCCTATGGTGCAGACAGCCCGCTGTGGCGGCAATATTTGCATACCTTGCTGGCCATGCTGCAGGGGGATTTCGGCTATTCACTCCAGGCGGGACTGCCTGTCAGTTCCCTGATTGCCAGCAATTTACCCGACACGCTGGCGCTGGCGTTGCCGGCCTTCGCGCTGGCGGTTCTGCTGGCCTTTGCGATCGCAATCGCTTCGCGTTTGCCGGGGCTACGCGGTATCAGCAATCTGCTACAGTCGTTGCCGGTGCTGTTTATTTCACTGCCGACCTTTTGGCTCGGCATCGCCTTAATCCAAATCTTTTCATTCCAATTGCACTGGGTCCCGGTTATCAATCCCGGACCTCTGCAAGGCCTGGTGCTACCCGTTATCGCGGTGGCGATACCGATTTCCGCGCCGCTGGCGCAAATTCTGTTACGCACCATGGATCACATCGCCGCACAACCCTTCGTTGCCGTTGCTCGCGCCAAGGGAATGAGCGAAACGCGGGTGTTATGGCGGCATGTCACCGGCAATGCTCTGTTGCCGACATTAAACATTGCTGGCCTGCTGCTGGGAGAACTGATCGCCGGGGCCTTAATTACCGAAACCGTTTTTGGCCGCAGCGGTCTCGGCCAACTGACGCAGCAGGCGGTGAATAATCAGGACATTGCCATTCTTCAGGCCGTGGTGATGATTTCAGCGCTGGGCTTTGTCGCGATCAATCTGCTGGTCGATCTGCTGATGCCGATGCTCGACCCGCGCTTAAAACCCCTGCGCGGAGGTGCGCTATGAGTCTGGTCGATTATGCCTCGGCGGCACGACGCCGTCCGGTGAACTGGCGCCGTTTTTCCTTCCAGCCTGGACTGTGGCTGGCATGGTCGGTGATGACGGTTGCGGTACTAATGGCTTTCGCGCCGCAATGGTTCACCGCGTTTAATCCGCTCGACGGCATCGCTGGCGCCCAGCGTCTGGCGCCGCAGGCGGGACACTGGCTGGGTACCGACCAGCTCGGTCGCGATGTGTGGAGCCGAATCGTCTACGGCGCAGGGCATTCGCTTTCCGCGGCCCTGGCCGCCGTCGCTATGGGACTGGTTGCCGGCACGGCGTTGGGCACCGTTGCCGGCGCGCTGGGCGGGCGGGTCGAAGCGGTCGTCATGCGGATTGTCGATATTCTGCTGGCTATTCCCTCGCTCCTGCTATCACTAACGGTAATCATACTGCTCGGTTTTGGCACCCTGAACGCCGCCATGGCGGTTGGCGTTGCCGCTATCGCCAGTTTCGCCCGACTGTCGCGCGCCGAAGTCGTGCGCATTCGTCACAGCGACTATGTCGAAGCAGCCTACGGAAGCGGAGGCACTTTTTTGGCCGTATTCTGGCGGCATATTCTGCCTAACTCGCTTTCGCCGGTGCTGGCTTTCGCCACCCTCCAATTCGGCCAGGCTATTCTCGCCCTCTCAACCCTGAGTTTTCTCGGCTATGGCACTCCGCCGCCGGTGCCGGAATGGGGATTACTTATCGCCGAGGGGCGTAAATATCTTTCCACCGCCTGGTGGCTCACCACCTTCCCCGGAATCGCGGTCATTGCCGTGGTACTGGCAGCCAATCGTATCAGCCAACAACTCAATAGGGATCGCCGATGAACGTGCTTAACGTAGAAAATCTGACCATCAGCTACCGCTCGGGCGGGCAGTGGCGCGAAGTGGTTCACCGGGTTAGTTTTACGGTTAAACGCGGCGAAATGCTGGCGTTCGTCGGCGAATCCGGTTCGGGCAAAACCACAACCGCCCAGGCGATTATCGGCCTGCTGGCGGAAAACGCCCGCCTCGATGCCGGGACGGTTCGTCTCAACGGTGAAGAGATTAGCCGCTGGTCAGGCAAGCGGCTGGATAGCCTGCGCGGGGCCAGAATCAGCCTGGTGCCGCAGGATCCCGGCAACTCGCTGAATCCGGTGCAAACCATCGGCGCGCAGGTCGGCGAAATACTCCGCCTGCATAAAAAAAGCAGTAAAATCGAGCGTCGACAACAGGTTATCGCCCTGCTGGAAAAAGTCGGCTTAAGCCATCCAGAGCAGCGCGTAGACCAGTATCCGCACCAGCTCTCCGGCGGTATGAAGCAGCGGGTGCTGATCGCGATTGCCATCGCCCTGAAGCCGGATTTGATTATTGCCGATGAGCCGACCAGCGCGCTCGACGTGACGGTACAAAAAAGAATCCTCGATCTGCTCGATCATTTGCGTCGTGAATCCGGCACCGCGGTGCTATTTGTCACCCATGACCTCGCGCTGGCGGCGCAGCGTGCCGACCGGCTGGTAGTTTTTCGTCACGGTGAAATTCAGGAACAGGGCAACAAGGGTGATGTTATCCGCACCCCACAGCACGGCTATACCCGCCAGTTGCTGTGCGATCTACAAGGACAAAACCTGCACTTAACCACCGCCATTCACCCGTTTGTTACGCCGGCAATACGGGTTGAAGGCGTGAGCAAACGCTTTGCGTTAGGGGGCAGCCATCTGCAGGCGCTGAATAACGTAAGCTTTATTTTACCGCGTGGCAGTACCCATGCGCTGGTCGGCGAATCGGGCTCAGGAAAAACCACCCTCGCCCGTATCTTACTGGGTTTTGAGCAGGCCGATAGCGGACAGGTGTCCATTGACGGTATTGCCAGCGGACAATTGAGCCGCGAGGCCCAGCGCCAGCTGCGGCGCAAAATTCAGTTTGTTTATCAAAACCCTTTCGCCTCACTCGATCCTCGCCAGACCTTGTTCGACATTATCGAAGAGCCGCTGAAGAATTTTCAGCGCCTGACCAAAGATGCGCGGCGCCAGCGGGTCGAGTCCGCCGCCGCCCGCGTCGCGCTGGCGCCGGAGCTACTCAACCGAACCGCTCGCGAGCTCTCCGGCGGCCAGCGTCAGCGGGTCGCTATCGCCAGGGCTCTGATCCTCGAGCCCACGATTCTGGTGCTCGATGAGGCCACCTCAGCGCTGGATGTCACGGTGCAGGCGCAAATTCTCGCCCTGTTGCTGCAATTACAGCAACAGCTTGGGTTGAGTTATCTGTTTATCACCCACGATCTGGCGACGGTGCGTCGCATCGCCCATAGCGTGACGGTGCTGCGCGCCGGGCAAGTCATCGAACAGGGCGAGGTAAAGCAGTTGTTCGCCGCGCCGCAGCACGACTATACCCGCGAGCTGCTCGCCGCCATTCCTCATTATCACGCACCCAGCATGGAGATTGCATGATGCCTAAACGTCTCGGATTTTTCACCCGGCTACTTGATCGCGCCACGCCGCAAGAGCGCTATCGCCTGGCGACGGAGCAGATCCGCCACGCGGAACGGCTGGGCTTTGATAGCGCCTGGGTGGCGCAACACCATTTTCATGAAAATGAAGGCGGATTACCGTCGCCGTTGGTGTTTCTTGCCCATGCGGCGGCCCATACGCAACGGATCCGTCTCGGTACCGCCATCATTACGCTGCCGATGGAAAACCCGCTGCGCGTCGCGGAAGATGCGGCAGTGCTGGATTTACTCGCTGAGGGTCGCCTGGAAGTGGGTTTTGGCTCCGGCGGGACGCCAACCTCTTTTCTCCCCTTTGGCCTGGCCTGCGAACAACGCGGCGCGGTCTTCGCCGATCATCTGCATTTGATTGAAAGCGCCTGGCGCGGCGATACGTTGGCTCATCCGGACAATCATCTTTATCCGCCTGCGCCGCAGCTGGCAAAACGGATTTGGATCGCCACCTTTTCAATTGAAGGCGCTATTCGGGCCGCTAAATCCGGCCATGGGTTGATGCTATCGCGCACGCAGCCGCGCCCGCCAGGTCAAAGCGAGCTGCCGCTGGATGCGATTCAGAACCCGATTATCGACGCCTACCTCGCCGCGCTGCCATCCGGCGTGGCGCCGCGAATTCTGGCCTCCCGTACCGCGTTTATTGCCGACAGCCAGGGGTATGCGCTACAGGCCGCAGAGCCGGGTTTAAGTAAACAGGCGGCAGCCCATCGCGCCGCCGGCCACGAGATTATTGGTGACACTGTCACGGATTACGCTCGCCAGCTTGATGCCCACATTGGCGATGCGCCGCATGTGCTTGCATCGCTGGCTAAAGACAGCGTGCTAGCCCGGGTGACTGACATTTCGTTTCAGGTTCATTCGGTGGAGCCATCGCATCAGGACACGCTGCGTTCTATCGAACTCATCGCTAAACACATTGCCCCGCAATTCAGATAAGGAGTCGCTATGAGCTTAAGTCAGGATATTTTGGCTGAACTGGCGGAGATCGCCGCCGATTCACCGCTGGGCAAGGCCCGCGCGTTACGCGACGCTGCGACCCGCCACGCCCAGGGAAGTTACGAGGTGCTATTTAGCCAACAGGATGAGGATTTTCCGCTCGAGGAACGGTTCGCCATCGCCGCAAAAGTGGCCAGACTTCATCAGGCAGACGCGCTGGCGGCGCATTACGCCGGTTTCGGCATTGCCGACCCGACAACCCCACGGCTTGCCGCCGCGCTGGGGTTTGCCCGCCTGCTGACCTTTACTCCGGTGGAAGCGACGCCCGCGGCGTTACAAACGCTTAGCGACGCGGGCTGGAGCCTGCGCGGTATCGTAACGCTGGCGCAGCTTATTGCGTTTGTCAGTTTTCAAAGCCGATTGCTGAGCGGCTTGCGTTTGTTAAATGACAAACCAACCTCCGCGGCCGAGACCCCGGTGGTCGCCGGCTACTGGCACACACATCCCAGGACTGCCCGCGGTAAACCTGCGCCGGTGGCCTTTACGCGCGATGAATTACACTGGGAACCGTGGATTGCCGATAAGCCGCTCGCTGAATTTAATCCCGCCGAGCAGGCGCTGCTGGCGCAGTTCGGCCACAGTGACTCCCCCTACTTCCGCCTGCTGGCGCGCAACCAACCGGTGCTTGAACAGCGCACGCTGACCGATAAAGGGATCTTCTATACGCCGGGTGGCCTGCCGCGCGCCGAACGTGAACTGGCGGCAACGGTGGCCAGTAAAATCAACGGCTGCATCTACTGCGCGTCGGTACACGCGCGCAAGGCGGCGCAGTTGGCAAAAGATGAGCGAGCGGTGGAGACCCTGCTGGCGGTGACGCCTGGGGAGAATCTCAGCGATGGTCAAGAGCCGCGCTGGCAGGCGGAGATTGACGCCGCCGCCGCGCTTTCCGTTACCCCGCCTGCGATAACCTCAGCGCATCTCAGCGCGCTGGAGCAACAGGGTCTGGATATCGTCGAACAGTTGGATCTGCTGCAATCGGCGGCATTCTTCGCCTGGGCTAACCGCCTGATGCTAACCCTTGGCGAACCGTGGCGGGATTAATCAGACCTGCCCTGCCTGGGTAACGCGATGACGCGTTACCCGCCGCTGATATCGCGCATACAGCAGCAACGAGCTCATCGCCAGGAACGACAGCGCTGCCGCCGGCAGCGCCACCGAACGCCAACCTGCGCCAAAGGTAATCATCATTCCGCCGCAGTAGGCGCCTATCGCGCTGCCGAGGTTAAACGCTATTTGCCCGCCCGCCGCCCCGAGCATTTCTCCGCCTCTGGCATTTTGTAGCAGTAATATTTGCAGCGGCGCGGCGAGTGCGAAGAGCCCGGCGCAGCAGATAAACGCCAGCGCCAGCGAAGCCAGCGGCTGTATGCCGAAGGCAAAGATGAGCAGTAACGCCGCGACAATGACGCCGTTAGTCATCGCCGCAATACGCAGCGGACTGTAGCGTCCAGAGATCCTGCCGCTAAAGAGATTGCCTAAAACCATCCCCAATCCGACCAGCATCATAATTAACATCATCGCCGACTCGCTAAAGCCGGAGACATTCATCATGAAGGGCTTGATATAGCTAAACCAGGCAAAAACGCCGGCATTGCCGAACATCGTGGCGGCGAAAATAAACCACGGCGCCGGGGTTTTAAGGAAATGGAATTGTTCGCTGAGCCGGGAGGCGGATTTGTCATATAGCGTCGGCACCCAGCGCAGTATCGCCAATAGCACCAGCACATCAAATAGCGCGATGGCCGTGAAGGTATAACGCCAGCTGAACTGATGGCCAAGCCAGGTGCCAGCCGGTACGCCAAGCAGGTTCGCCACCGTCATACCCGCGATCATCCCGGCGACCGCCGCGGTAACCCTGCCCGGCGAGGCGATTTTCGACAAGATAATCGCCCCGACGCCAAAATAAGCACCGTGAGGAAAACCTGAAATAAAGCGACCGAGCGCCAGCATGGGATAACTTGAGGAGAAGGTAAATAACGCGTTGCCTGCCACACATAGCGCCACCAGGAACAGCATCACCGATTTCAGCGAAAAACGGCTGGAAAACAACGCCATGACAGGCGCGCCAAACACCACGCCAAAGGCGTACCACGAGATCATGTTGCCGGCCGCGGGGATGGTAATGCCGACATCATGGGCGATTTCAGGCAATACCCCCATGATGCCAAACTCCGCCATTCCGAGGCCAAAGGTTCCCAGCGCTAAGGAAAAAATCGTTTTCTTCATCTAGTCGGTCACTTTAATGTGCATTCACGACGCTAGTGTAACCGATTTCACACCCTGTTTTCTCCCCTTACGACCGACGAAAACTTAACCCATCCCCAGATAAGCATTTCTGACTTCCGGGTTATCCAGCAACTCTGCGCCGCTACCGCTCAGACGTATTTCGCCGTTGACCAGTACATACGCGCGGTTAGCCAGTTTTAGCGCGTGGTACGCATTTTGCTCCACCAGCAGCAGCGTCATACCCTGAGCGGTCAACTCGCGCAAGATGCTGAAAATCTGCTTCACCACCAGCGGCGCCAGACCCAGGCTCGGTTCATCTAATAGCAATAGCTTTGGCCGACTCATCAGCGCGCGGGCGATCGCCAGCATTTGCTGCTCACCGCCGGAGAGCGTCATCGCCCGCTGCGCACGACGCTCTTCCAGCCGCGGAAACAGCCGATACATCCGCGCTTTATCTTCATTCTGATAACGATTACCAATGGGAATAGTGCCCATCAGCAGATTCTCTTCCACCGTCATGTCGGCAAAAATACGTCGTCCTTCCGGCGCCTGGGCAATACCGTTGGTGGCGATATAGTGCGTCGACTGGCGGCTAATATCATGTCCGCGATAGATAATACTGCCAGCGGAAATACGCGGCTGGCCGAAAATGGACATCAGCAGCGTGGATTTTCCGGCGCCGTTAGCGCCGATTAACGCCACCGTTTCGCCTTCATTGACCGTTAGCGATACCGACTTCAGCGCCTGGATTTGCCCGTAAAAAACATTAACCTCGCGAAATTCCATCAACGGTTGGCTCATCAGGCAATCTCCTGTTCATCGGTACCAAGGTATGCGGCGATCACGCTCAGGTTGGCCTGGATCTCAGCCGGGGTGCCATGAGCAATAACATCGCCGTGGTCGAGCACAATCACGCGATCGGAGATTTCCATCACCATGCTCATATCATGTTCGATCAGCAGTATGGTGACGCCATGATGTTCTCGCAGAAAACGAATAATCCGGCTCAGGGCACGCGTTTCCGCCGGATTGAGTCCGGCTGCGGGTTCGTCAAGACACAGTATTTCCGGCCCGGTACACATCGCGCGGGCGATCTCCAGTCGCCGCTGCTGGCCATAAGAGAGCGTTCCCGCCAGTCGATTGGCGCAGTCAACCATCTCCACCACTTCCAGCCAGTAAAAGGCCCGCTCTAATGCGCGGTTCTCCGCCTGCCGATAGCCGCGGGTGTTCAGGATCCCGGCGATCAGGTGGCGGTTGACCTGCATATGCTGGGCCACCATCAGATTTTCAATCACCGTCATTTCGCGAAACAGGCGGATGTTCTGGAAGGTACGCGCCAGCCCGGCGCGGTTGACCAGATGCGCGCCGCCGAACATTTTGTAGTACATCCGCCGTCCCAGGCGCGCAGGATGGAAAAAATCATCGGCATGCAGTTTCTGCCCGAGAACCTGAATCACATCGGTCATTCGTTGCCGGGCATTAAGACGAATGGCGCCGCCGCTGGCGCGGTAGAATCCGGTCAGGCAATTAAACACCGTGGTCTTACCCGCGCCGTTCGGGCCAATCAGGGCGGTAATCGATCCGCGTTCAACCTCAAGGTTGACATCATTCAGCGCTTTAATCCCGCCAAAATGCATCATCAGATGCTCGACCTGCAATATTGCATCGCTCATGGCGCGACTCCTTTGCGGATTTCCACCCCGGTACGCCCGGTGCGCACCAGCCCGCGCGGGCGCCAGATCATCATCAGCACCATCAGCACGCCAAAGAGCAGAACCCGGTATTCGTCAAAGCCGCGCAGAAGCTCCGGCGTGACCGTCAGGACGAAAGCCGCCAGCACCACCCCCAATGTCGAGCCCATGCCGCCTAATACCACGATGGCGAGGATCAGCGCCGATTCGAAAAAGGTGAACGACGTCGGGTTGACGAACCCCTGATAAGTCGCGAAAAAGACGCCGGCGATGCCGGCCGTCGACGCGCCAAGCATAAACGCGGACAGCTTAACCAGCACGTGATTCAGCCCCATCGCCCGGCAGGCGATTTCATCTTCCCGCAGCGCCTCCCAGGCCCGGCCAATCGGCATCCGGGTCAGGCGGTGTTTTATCAGCAACACCATTAACACTACGATAAACAACACGGCATAAATAAAGATAAATTTAAGGTTGGGGTTGTAGGCAATATGCAGAAATTCATGAATCGGAGTGCCGCCCTCTTTGGCTCGCCGGGCAAACTCGAGGCCGAAGAGCGTTGGCGATGGCACCGAAACGCCGTTGGGGCCGCCGGTAAAGCTCACCCAGTTGTTGAGCACCAGGCGGATGATTTCGCCGAATCCCAGCGTCACAATAGCCAGGTAGTCGCCATGCATTCGTAATACTGGAAAACCCAATAACGCCCCCGCCAAAGCCGCCATCACCGCCCCCAGCGGCAGCATTGCCCAGAAACCTAAGCCAAGGTATTGATAGCCAAGCGCCAGGCCATAGGCGCCAATGGCGTAGAAGGCGACGTACCCCAAATCAAGTAACCCCGCGAGACCCACCACGATGTTTAATCCCAGCCCCAGCAGGACGTAGATAAGCCCGAGGATCGCAACGGTAAGCAGATACTTACTGGCCATTAACGGGAAAACGATAGCCGCAATCACCAGCAGCGGCAGGACAAAACGCAGCCGACTACGATAGCCGGGGGGACGGACAAATACACCCTGGTCGTTGCCTTCAAAACGTCCGACAAACTGCTTCCCCCCGCGGGTTTGCAAAAGCAGACTGAGCAACAGCCGCCCAGCCATCACCACCGCCACCAGCACGATGACGCGCTGTGGAGAAAGCGTAAAACTGTACCCCTTCAGCACGATGCCCACGATCGGGCCAAAGACTATCAGCGCGCATAAACCGGCCAGCACGCTATCAATAACGCTGCGTTTGACATCGATGCCGTCTAAACGGGAAATATCGGTCATATGTCCCCCTTAGACCTTGGCCACAACAGGACGTCCTAACAGCCCTTGCGGACGAAAAATCAGAATCGCCACCAGCAATGCGAACGAGAAGACATCCTTATAATCCGAGTTCACTAACCCGGCGAACTGCGCCTCGGCGACGCCCAGCAGCAGGCCGCCAAGCATCGCCCCCGGTAGCGAACCGATCCCGCCCAGCACCGCCGCGGTGAAGGCCTTAATGCCGATAATGAAGCCGATATAAAAATCAAACGTGCCGTAATTCATGGTCACCAGCACCCCGGCAAGGCCCGCCATGGCGGCGCCAATCATAAACACCAGCGAGATCACCCGATCGGTGTTAATGCCGAGAATGGCCGCCATTCGCCGATCCTGCTGGGTCGCGCGGCAAACCCGACCTAACTGCGTGTGGTTGATTATCCAGCTCAGTACCACCATGCCGACGAAGGCGGCGAGCAGGATGAAGATTTTGGTCCAGGTGATTTGCACCACGCCATCACCTACCGTAATCCGCAATACGCCGTGCATCAACGTCGGGATCCCCTGTTGATTGGGGCCCTGACTCAGTTGCACGTAGTTTTGTAAAATCAGCGACATACCGATTGCCGAGATCAGCGGCGCCAGACGCGTTGAATTACGTAGCGGCCGATAAGCAATGCGTTCGATGGCCCAGCCGTACACCCCGGTGACGATAATCGTAAACACCAGCGTGCCGAAAATCAGCAGCGGGAAGGAGTGAATACCGAAGTAGGCCAGCAGCGCCAGCCCGATAGCACACAGATAGGCTGAGACCATATATACCTCGCCGTGGGCGAAGTTAATCATACCGATGATGCCATAAACCATGGTGTAGCCAATGGCGATAAGCCCATATACCGCGCCAAGCGTTAAGCCATTGATCAGTTGTTGCAGAAAGAATGCCGCCATATGAACCATCCTGCCAGTCAAGGTGCAGCAGACGCAGAGGCCTTAACGTCTGCTGCTTATGGTGGTACGACGCCCCTCTGATGAGGACGTTATGCGCACTACAATCCCGGGTTACAGCTGATGATATTTGCCTTTATCATCCCATTGATAAACCACGTAATCCGATACTTTCAGGTCGCCTTTGCCATCCCAGGCTTTTTTACCCATCACGGTATCGACGCTATGGTTTTTTAACCATTCGCTGGCTTTGGCATTATCGGTACCGGCGGCGTTATAGGCGGCGGCGATAGCCTGAATCGAAGCGTAGGCGTAAAGGGTATAGCCCTCCGGTTCAAAACCGCTGGCGCGGAATTTGTCGATCACCGTTTTACCTTCAGGAATGGTGCGCGGATCCTTACCGAAGGTCATTAACACGCCATTGGTAAACTGCGGCCCGCCCGCGGCGGTAACTAACTCTTCGGTCACCACGCAGTCGCCGGAGAAGAACTTAGCCTGGACGCCCTGCTCGCGCATCTGGCGCACCAGCGGGCCGGCTTCCGGGTGGCAGCCGCCGAAATAAACCACATCCGGTTTCAGGGCGCCGATTTTGGTTACCAGGGCATTAAAGTCTTTTTCCCCGCGGGATAAGCCTTCATACAGCACTTCTTTCGTCCCGCGTTTAGCCAGCGCCGCGCGTGTCGCATCGGCTAATCCCTGACCGTAGGTGTCTTTATCGTGAATGACGGCGATCTTCTTCGCCTTCAGCACATCCAGCATGTAGTTGGCGGCAATCACCCCTTGCTGGTCATCGCGCCCGCACATGCGGAACATATCTTTCATTCCGCGTTCGGTGATTTGCGGATTGGTGGAACCCGGCGTGATGGTCAGGATGCCGGCTTCGTCATAGACCTCGGAGGCGGGCATCGTCGAGGAAGAGCAGAAGTGACCCACCACCGCCGAGACGCCGGAGTCGTCGACCAGGCGGTTAGCCACTGCCACCGCTTGCTTGGGTTCACAGGCATCATCGCCCTGTACCAGCACAATTTTTTCGCCTTTAATTCCCCCGGCTGCATTAATATCAGCCGCCGCCTGCGATGCCCCTTTCCAGTATTGGGCGCCATAGGTCGCATTCGGCCCGGTAAATGGGCCGGCCACGCCAATCTTCACATCCGCCTGTGCATAAAATGCCGCGCTCAAACAACCTGCTATTGCAAAATGCAGAGTCAACTTTTTAAGTTTTAAAGACATTCGGATAGTCCTCAGCGATATCGAACAGACGCCACAAACTGGCGCAGTAAAAACCACTTACAGCGTAACGTGCCAATGCTGGAATAAGCCGTAGCGGCTTCGGTAGATAAAGCAAAAAACCCGCCAGGAAGAGAGGTATCGCCAGATCGATTACTAATAGTCGCGTAGCGTGACCGCAATCGGTACCACCCCGGCAATGCGCCAGTCTTTACAGGTCAGGAGGTCTGTTGCCGTCACGTGGCCTGCCGGGAACGCTGGTGTCCATACCGACAGTGAGCTAAACATAGAACGACTTTAGCAACCTTGCGCACCGGGCTGGTGCAAAAGTGCGGTGATGATCAAAACTAGTGAAAATTTTGCTGCATTAATGTGAAATTAATAACGAGAGGATGGGGAATGCTCGGCAATACAGGTCGCCACCATAAAGAATTGCCGATGAATAGCAACTTTATGCTGCCAGACGGCGTTTACGCTTTGAAACATTAACTTCTTTTACGTATTATCTTAAGCCTTGCTCTTTTACCTGCCGCCGTGGCGGGTTTCGCCTCATGGATGAAAATCATGACTTTAAAAAAATTAATTATTGCCATCAGCGCGCTTTCTATTAACGCCTGCG
This sequence comes from Klebsiella sp. PK01, assembly GCF_057624675.1. Lineage (NCBI taxonomy): Bacteria > Pseudomonadati > Pseudomonadota > Gammaproteobacteria > Enterobacterales > Enterobacteriaceae > Klebsiella > Klebsiella sp. PK01. The sequence continues at coordinate 319,930 of NZ_JBYEZM010000001.1, read as the reverse complement.
CCTTCGCAGCGGGTAATCTCGCCGACCAGTTACATTATACGCCACCGGAACCGGCAGACCTTGCCGTTAATCCACCAGCAGAATCGCCTGAATCGAAAACGGAACAACCAAAATTAACGATGACGCCCGACGTTAATGCCTACACCTATTACAACGAAAAGGTGAATCCCGTTACCAATGATATTGACCGTATTGAACAAGGCGGCGTCGTCGAATTCTGATTTTTACCGGCGCATCGTGCACGCCGGTAAACATTGACTACGGAGTATTCGCCATGATGAAGGATTATCTGATCATCGCCTGGATTACTATCGTCGCCTGCTGGCCCATTACGTTACCGGTGTTAGCCGTGGTCGCGGGAATACTATTTTATTCCCGCCATCGCGTGGCGGGTCTCGTTGTATCCGGGCTGTTTATCCTCGAAGCCGTGGCGGCATGGCAGTTTGAGCGCTATATGTAACCACGGTTTGTTTTAATTGAGCGGCCCGTGGTTAACCTGGCTGAGCGCTAAATTGACATCGAAAATCTTGTAGAACATCTCCTGCACGCCAAATTGCTGCAGGCGGGCGGCGTGTTTTTTTGCATAAGCCTGCGCGCTCTGTTCATCTTCGAACAGATATATGCCGCCGGCTTCCTGCGTAGCGCTATTCTCCGTCCAAATCTTCCAGATAAAACCGGGCTCCTGGTTAATAGATTGCGCGAGCTCGGCTAATTGCGCCGACATTTCATCGCCAAACGGGCCGCTAAAAGCAAAGTGCACCTGCAAAAGTTTTTTCGACATACTCTCTCCCTGAATGATTTTAGCTAATTGACGAGACTATCCTACCCGATTCCTGATTAATCAGCAGTGAGATGATGCGCTTAATGGCTATCTTTCTCTCTCCGCCGGATGAGAAGTTTTCCGCCGCTTTGCCTGGGTCTGATTACACTTTAAACAGCGACCTGCCTTTCAGGCCGTCACGCAATGAGGACTGTCATGGGAAACAAGAAAAAAACCGTTGCGCCCGTCATACCCGCCAAAACGGAGCCGTTAAGCGAGAAAGAGTATCAGCAGGCGTTGCGTAAACTGCACGTCGAGTTGGTCAAGCTACAGCGGTGGGTAGTGCATAAAGGGCTTAAGATATGCATCGTCTTCGAGGGTCGCGATGGCGCCGGCAAAGGCGGCACCATCAAAGCGATAACCGAACGCGTCAGCCCGCGGGTTTTCCGCGTCGTCGCCCTGCCTGCGCCAACCGAGCGCGAACGCAGCCAGCTCTATTTTCAGCGTTATATCAAACATCTTCCCGCCGCCGGCGAGATAGTGATTTTCGATCGCAGCTGGTACAACCGGGCCGGCGTTGAGCGGGTGATGGGATTTTGTACCGAGGAGGAGGTGCAAAAATTCCTCGACGGCGCGCCGATGGTAGAGCGAGGGATGGTCGATTCCGGCATTATTTTACTGAAATACTGGCTGGAGGTAACGCCGCAGGAGCAAGAACGGCGCCTGCGGGACCGTATTGATGACGGACGCAAAATCTGGAAGCTATCGCCGATGGATATTAAATCCTTCAACCGCTGGGATGACTACACCGTAGCGCGTGATGCGATGTTTGCCGCCACCGATACCGCCTGGGCGCCGTGGTTTGTCGCCCGCTCGGAAGATAAAAAACGCGTACGCCTGAATATTATTACCCATCTGCTTTCGCAGATCCCCTACGAGGCTCTACCAACGGAACACATTACCTTACCGAAACGTAAAATTGGCAAAGTGAAACCGACCCATTTTCCTTTCCGGTTTATTCCTGAGAAGTTTTGAAGGAATAGCTTTATCACCTTTGCGCAGTATTCCCCCTGCGCAGAGGATTATTACAATAAACGTTAATATTTCATCTGTTGCGTTGCTCTGGAACCCGGCTCGCAAAATAAATATTAAAATTACTGCTGAGGTTTATTTTTAAGTGAGTAAAGAGAATAATCACTGAACCACCAGCAAGGAACCTACTATGAAAAGTAATACGCTACGTAAAAGATGTACTGACGTGCCAGCCCAGAAGGAGTCAGCGCAGACAGGAAAGGATTTACGAGAAACAGATAAGCAGCGCCAACATAAGGAATTCATTGCCGCAATGAATGAATTTATTGCAAAAGCAGGTACTCTCACAGATGATGAGTTTTTCAGGGTGCTATGATGCTTGAACAATTCAATGTCTATCGAAATTGTTCTGCGCAAACAAATAACCCCCTACCGTATTATATGATAGTGCAGAATGATTACTATGCTGACCTGGCCACTAGAGTCATTATTCCTTTAATGCGGGCGCGACAGTTACCTCGGTGGCATCAGCATGTCGCCCCAAGGATAAATATAGAGTTTGACAGCTTTTTACTTTGTACGCCGATGATCAGTAATTTAAATAATAAACGAATCCAGCCACAGGATTTCGTCTGTAATCTGAGTTGTGCGCGTCAGGGGGTCATTGATTCAATCGATACACTTATCACTAACTGCTGAATGCCGGGAGCCCGCCCCGATATCACCGGAGCGGGTTTACCCCATAAAGGCTTACTTCATTCCCTCACGGCTCTCTTTTTGCGCTTCCAGGCGTTCGACATCGCGATACCAGCGCGGGTGATGTTTCTTCGCCCAACGGCGGCTGACCTTACCCTCAATCATGCCTTTAATCGACCCTTTCACCCAGAATGCCATATACATATGAATGAGGATCGCGTGGATCAGGATAATCGCCGAAGTAGCGTGTATCAGCAGGCTGTAACGGATAACCGGAATCGGGAAATAGTCCGCAAAATACGGGCGCCAGATAATCACCCCGGTCACCAGCAGCACAAAAATCATGCTCATAATGGTCCAGAACATCATCTTCTGCCCGGCGTTATATTTACCGACGCGCGCGACCTTATGTTCATTGCCTTTCAGAACCTCCACAATGCCTTTCAGCCAGGGGATATCCTGTTTATCAGGGATATTGTGGTGGACAAAACGCACAAACATAAACATCAGCGCGACAAAAATCAGCACCCCGAAAAACGGGTGCAGGATACGCCCCATCTGCGGGGTGCCGAAGGTTTCCGTCAACCACTGTAGCGTCGGGAAGAAAAACGAAATCCCCGACAGCGCCACCAGGAAGAAACAGATAACCACCGTCCAGTGACAGGCGCGGTCGATAAATTTGGTGCGCACTATCATTTTCGATTTATTCATCATGTTCCTCCTCATCGTCATCAACTTCCTTGTTCGGCCCGATACCGATGTAGTGGTAAATCAGCCCGGCAAAGGTGGCAATAAAGCCCGCCGCCGACAGCGGTTTCAGCGCCCCCTTCCACAGATTGATACTGGTATCGATCTGCGGCGCTTTCGGCAGCTTGTGATACAACTCCGGCTGGTCGGCATGATGCAGCACGTACATCACGTGGGTGCCGCCTACGCCCTGCGGGTTGTAGATCCCGGCATTGGCATAGCCGCGTTTTTTAAGCTTAGCCACCCGCTCCTGCGCCACTTCCAGCATCTCTTTTTTCGTGCCGAAGTGGATAGCGCCGGTAGGACAGGTTTTCACGCAGGCCGGTTCCTGACCAACGCTGACCCTATCCACACACAGGGTGCATTTATAGACCCGGTTATCCTCTTTATTGAGGCGCGGGATATTAAACGGACACCCGGCAATGCAGTAGCCGCAGCCGATGCAGTTTTCCTGCTGGAAATCGACGATGCCGTTGGCATACTGAATGATCGCCCCGGCGGACGGGCAGGCTTTCAGGCAACCCGGCTCTTCGCAGTGCATACAGCCATCTTTGCGGATAAGCCACTCCAGCTTGCCGTTCTGTTCGGTCTCGCTAAAACGCATTACCGTCCAGGATTTAGCGCTGAGATCCGCCGGGTTGTCGTACACGCCGACGCAGTGCCCCACTTCATCGCGAATGTCATTCCACTCGGAACAGGCCACCTGGCAGGCTTTACAGCCTACGCAGGAGGAGACATCGATAAGCTTGGCGACTTCGGCCTTATAGTCCCGCGCGCGTGGCGCGGGAGTCATCTGGTTGGTCGCGGAGCGTTTAATAATGTCTTGTGTTTCCATCGCCATTTAATCGCTCCTTACGCTTTCTCGATGTTGACCAAAAACGCCTTATACTCCGGCGTTTGCGAGTTGGAATCGCCGACGTTAGGCGTCAGGGTGTTGGCGATGTAACCTTTACGGGCCACGCCTTCAAAACCCCAGTGCAGCGGGATACCGACGGTTTCTACCTGCTGGCCGTTGACGTTCAGCGTGCGCAGTCGGCGGGTCACCACGGCAACCGCGCGAATAAAGCCGCGTTTGCTGCTGACTTTCACCCAGTCGCCGTTAACGATACCTTTGCTTTTCGCCAGCCCTTCGCTGATTTCGACAAACTGTTCCGGCTGCGCAATCGCATTAAGCAGCGCATGCTTGGTCCAGGTATGGAAGTGTTCGGTCAGGCGATAGGTAGTACCGACATACGGGAACTTATCCTTCTTACCTAAGCGAATAGCGTCATCTTCGTATAAACGCACTACCGGGCTGGAGACCACATTCGGGTGCAGCGGGTTGGTGCCAAGCGGCGTTTCCATCGGCTCGTAGTGTTCAGGGAACGGCCCTTCCGCCAGTTTATCGAGCGCAAACAGGCGCCCAAGCCCCTCTTGCTGCATAATAAACGGCCCGGTGTTGCTCCCCGGCGGCGCGGTATTGAAGTCCGGAATATCATTACCGACCCACTTACTGCCGTTCCACTGAATCAGCATTCGCTTCGCATCCCAAGGTTTGCCGTTAATATCGGCCGATGCGCGGTTATACAGCACGCGGCGATTGAGCGGCCAGGCCCAGGCCCAGCCCAGCGTATTGCCAAGCCCAGAAGGATCGGCGTTATCGCGATTCGCCATCTGGTTACCCTGCTCGGTCCAGCAGCCGGTGTAGATCCAGCAAGATGACGCGGTGCTGCCGTCATCGCGCAACAGCGCGAAGCTATTCAGCAACTGTCCTTTTTTCGCCAGTAGCACCCCATTGCCATCGTAGAGATCCGCCAGCGCGTAGCCGTTGTTCTCTTTTGCAACCTCTTCCGATTCCGGATGATCTGGCTGCTTATAACTCCAGCTCATTTTCAGCAGCGGTTCCGCGCCCTTACCGCCTTCGCGACGGTACAGCTCACGCAAACGGTGATAGATCCCGGCAAGAATTTCGCCATCGTTGCGTGCTTCACCCGGCGCGTCCTGGCCTTTCCAGTGCCACTGCAGCCAGCGACCGGAGTTGGCGATCGAACCGTCTTCTTCGGCAAAGCAGGTCGATGGCAGACGGAAGACTTCGGTCTGAATCGTAGCCGGGTCGACATCATTAGACTCGCCGTGGTTCTGCCAGAAAGTCGATGTCTCGGTCACCAACGGATCGATAACCACCATATATTTCAGCTTACTGAGGCTACGCACCACTTTGTTTTTGTCCGGGAAGGACGCAACCGGGTTGAAGCCCTGGCAGATATAGCCGGTGACGTTGCCGTTATCCATCATATTGAAGTACTTGATGACGTCGTAGGCTTGATCCCATTTCGGCAACCAGTTGAAGCCCCAGTCGTTCTCTTTCTGCGCCGCATCGCCGTAGAACGATTTCATCAGGCTGACGAAGAATTTCGGGTAGTTGCTCCAGTAGTTCACCTGGTCGGCCAGCGTCGCTTTCGGCGTGTTGGCGCTAAGATAACTTTGCAGATCGCTCTGTTTATCGGACGGCAGCGTCAAATAACCCGGCAGACTGGTCGACAACAGACCCAAATCGGTGAGCCCCTGAATATTGGAGTGTCCGCGCAGCGCGTTGACGCCGCCGCCCGCCATGCCCATGTTGCCGAGCAGCAGTTGGATCATCGCCATGGTGCGGATGTTCTGCGCGCCGACGGTGTGCTGCGTCCAGCCCAGCGCATACAGGAAGGTGGTGGTGCGATCCGCGACGCTGGTTGAAGCCAACACCTCGCACACTTTGAGGAAGTCTTCTTTCGGCGTACCGCAGATGTTTTCAACCACTTCCGGCGTGTAGCGGGAAACGTGCTGCTTGAGCAGATTCCAGACGCAGCGCGGATGGCTGAGCGTTTCATCGCGTTTCGCGTAGCCATTTTCATCGAACTGGTAGTTCCAGGACGATTTATCATACTGGCGCTTTTCCGCATCGTAGCCGCTGAACAGGCCATCTTCGAAGGTAAAATCATCCCGTACCAGCAGGCTGGCATTGGTGTAATGCTTTACGTACTCGGCATTAATCTTATTATTTTCGATAAGGTACAACAGCACGCCCGACAGGAACGTAATGTCGGTACCGGAACGAATCGGCGCATAGATATCGGCCACCGACGCGGTACGCGTAAAGCGTGGGTCGACGACGATAAGCGTAGCATCGTTATTGTTCTTCGCTTCCATCGCCCAGCGGAATCCCACCGGATGCGCTTCCGCGGCGTTGCCGCCCATCACCATTACGACGTTTGCGTTTTTGATATCAACCCAGTGGTTGGTCATCGCACCGCGACCAAATGTTGGAGCAAGACTTGCTACCGTTGGTCCGTGTCAGACGCGCGCCTGGTTGTCTACCGCCAGCATGCCGAGCGAGCGCACAAATTTTTGCGTCAGCATGCCGGTCTCATTACTCGCCGCCGAGGCGCACAGCATTCCGGTGGAAAGCCAGCGGTTAACCGTCACGCCCTGTTCGTTCTTCTCAATAAAGTTGGCATCGCGGTCGGCTTTCATCAATTTGGCGATGCGGTTAAAAGCTTCATCCCAGGAGATGCGCTGCCATTTATCCGAACCCGGAGCGCGGTATTGCGGATACCGTAGGCGATTTTCACTGTGGACGTAGTCCAGCAGACCGGCGCCTTTCGGGCACAGCGCGCCGCGGCTTACCGGATGATCCGGATCCCCTTCGATATGATAAATCGCTTCTTTGGCGTTTTTCGCGCCGTCGCCCAGGCTATACATTAATAGCCCGCAGCCCACGGAGCAGTAAGTGCAGGTGTTGCGGATCTCTTTTGCGCGCAGCAATTTGAAATTGCGTGCCTGAGCCAGCGCCATTTTCGGGGCGAAGCCCAGTGCGGCAGCTGTTGTTCCGGCCATACCGCCTGCGCAGATTTTAAAAAACTTTCTGCGGCTGACGTCCATTGATTCCTCCATGCAGGATGTTTGTTCATCGCGCGGAGGAAACTAACAGCAATGTCCCTTTTTTTATTGCGTCAAATCAAGGTCGCCCACGCTAGCCCTCTAAAGAGTCATCGGCGACGAGTTTGACTAACCCCAAAGAGTTATGCGCTACGGAAAAGATCAACCGCCGGGCGCAAAAAGATGTTATAAATTCTGGCTGCGTTTGAGTCACTATCAGGTTAAACATGGAAAAAAAGAGAGCGACGTCAATAGGCTTCGCCGCCATTATATTATGGAGCACGATGGTCGGCTTGATTCGCGGCGTTAGCGAAGGGCTAGGTCCTGTCGGCGGCGCGGCGATGATTTATAGCCTTAGCGGCCTGCTGCTCATTTTTACCGTCGGCTTTCCCAACCTGCGCCAGATCCCGCGCCGCTATCTGTTAGCCGGCAGCGTGCTGTTTGTTAGCTATGAGATCTGCCTCGCCCTGTCGCTGGGCTTCGCCGCCACCCGCCAGCAGGCCATTGAAGTGGGAATGGTCAATTACCTGTGGCCCAGCCTGACCATTTTATTCGCCATTCTTTTTAACGGTCAGAAAAGCAGCTGGCTGGTGATCCCCGGCTTATTGCTGGCGCTGTTCGGCGTGAGCTGGGTGCTTGGCGGCGAGCACGGACTCAACCTCGATGAAATTATCAATAACGTCATCTCCAGCCCGCTGAGCTATTTTCTGGCATTTATCGGCGCGTTTATCTGGGCGGCGTACTGCACGGTTACCGCGAAATATGCCAAAGGCAAAAATGGCATTACCCTCTTCGTCTTATTAACGGCGCTGACCCTGTGGCTGAAGTTTTTGGCCAGCGCGCAGCCGCCGATGCAGTTTAGCTGGCCGGTGGTCATTAAGCTGATTACGGTCTCCGTGGCGCTGGGGCTGGCCTACGCGGCGTGGAACGTTGGCATCCTGCACGGCAACGTCAGCCTGCTGGCGGCGGCGTCGTACTTTACGCCGGTGCTCTCTTCCGCGCTGGCGGCGGTGCTGCTCAGCGCCGCGCTCTCATGGTCATTCTGGCAGGGGGCCGGGATGGTATGTCTCGGCTCCCTGCTCTGCTGGTATGCCACCCGCCGTTAGCCGAGGTCGCCGCCCGCCACCGGTAGCGTCACGCCGGTGATATAGCTGGCCTCATCGCTGGCGAGAAACAGGATCGCATTCGCCTGTTCCGCCAGCGTGCCGTAACGGCGCATCAGGCTGCTCGCCACCGTCTGATCGACAACCTGCTGATACCACGCCTTTTCCTGCTCGCTCGGCTGCTCTTCATTGCGCGGCGTCAGGCGCGGCGGCGCCTCCGTACCGCCCGGCGCGACGGCGTTAATCCGAATGCCGCTGCCGCTGTACTCCATAGCGATAGACCGGGTCAGCGCATTAACGCCGCCTTTCGCCGCCGAGTAAGGCACCCGGTTCACCCCTGCCGTCGCCACCGACGAGATATTGACGATGCTGCCTTTCCCCTGCTTCAGCATCCAGGGGAGCGCCGCGCGGCAGCCCCACAAGGTGGGGAACAGCGAGCGGCGGATCTCTTTCTCAATTTGTTCTGGCTGATACTCGGCGAAAGGTCGCGCCCAGATGGTGCCGCCGACGTTGTTGATAAGCACGTCGAGGCGGCCAAAATGCGCGACCCCGGCGGCAAACGCCTGTTCAGTACTCTGCCACTGCTCAAGGTCAGCCTCCAGCGCCAGTACCTGACTTCCGGCCTGGGCTAAAACGGCAGCCAGTTCATGTACGTAAGGCGAGCGGTCAATCAGCAACAGGGCGGCGCCTTCAGTTGCCGCCTGTTCCGCGGTCTGGCGACCAATGCCCTGCGCCGCGCCGGTGATAGCGACGACTTTATTGGTAAAACGCATCATGCCTCCTTATGCCGCCGCGCTCTGGCTGGCGATAAATTTCTCATACCAGAACCCTGCCGGGGAAATTCCTCGTTCGCGCAGCGCCGTGGCGACCGCATTCACCATCGGCGGCGGTCCGCAAAGATAGATGTCAACGTCGCCGTTATTCAGCATCGCGTCATCGAGATGTTCGGTCACGAAGCCGCGCTGCGGGCAGGAACTGCTTTCATCCGCCACCACCGGCAGCCAGCGATATCCCGTCAGTTGCTGTTTAAACGCATCCAGCGCGTCGGTTTTCACCAGATCGTCGTCACGGGTCACCCCATACAGTAACGTCACCGAACGCGGGCTACCCTGTGTCTGCAGGGTGTGTAACATGGACAGCAGCGGCGCCAGCCCGGTGCCACCCGCCAGCATGAGCAGCGGGCGTTCGCCGCTGCGCAAATAGAAGCTGCCCATCGGGCCGCTGAGGGTCAGGCGGTCGCCGGACCGCGCCTGCTGGGTTAACCACTGGCTCATCATGCCGCCAGGCACGTTACGGATCAGAAAGCGCCCTTCGAGAGAACCCGGCAACGAGCTAAATGAGTAGGCGCGCACATGAGGCGTGTCCGGTACCTGAATGTTGATATATTGCCCCGGCAGAAAAGCCAGCGGCTCATCCAGCGCGACCACCAGTTCAATGGCGGTATCGGACAGTAAATTCACCTGTCGTACCTGCGCCCCGGTGTTCGTCAGCGCGGTTTTACACTGCGCGGCGGCCACCGGCACGTCGATCACACAGTCGCTGGTCGGGACCATCTGGCAGGTCAGCACCTGGCGAGCCTGCGCTTCGTCGTCGCTTAACGCCTCGTCGAGATAATCCTCCCCCAGGTCGTATTCACCGCTGGCGCAGTGACATTTGCAGGTGCCGCAAACGCCGTCAGAACAGTCCATCGGCAGGTTTACCTTCTGGCGATAGGCCGCATCCAGCACCTTCTCTCCGGCATTGCATTGAATAAATCGCGTAATGCCGTCCTCAAAATTAAGAGCAATATTAAAAGTCATAAGCGCCTCTTAAATGTGGTAAACGTCGATGACCTGACGGATATAGTCGTTATTCAGGCGTACCGTTTTACGAACGATCTGCGGCCTGCCGTCCTGCTCAATTAGCGTGCAGCAGGTAGAGCCGAAATAGGCATCCGTGTGTTGATAGCGATGGCTCCAGGTGACCCAGTTGTAGCGCACCGCAAGCCCCTCATCGCTCTCGCCCATCAGCTCGACATTGCTGATAATGTGCGTGGTACGCGGCTCCGGCGTGCTGGCGCCGGAACGTTCGGTTTTAATGCGATAGACACGATCCTCCAGTCCTTCACGGTTGGGGTAGTAGATAAGTGAAATCTCTTTTTGCGGGTCGCGCGTCAGCTGGTCATCGTCGCCCCATGCCGGCATCCAGTAGACCACCTGCGGGCTGTAACAACTCAGCCACTCATCCCACTGACGGTCATCCAACAGGCGGGCTTCGTAATAGAGAAACTGACGAACTTGTTCGAGATTCAGCATCAGGCCACCTCCACGCGCTGGGTAATGGACTGGTTGTAGCGCTGCTGTTCCTGTTCCAGCGCCGCCAGCATGACCGTTTGCCAGTGGTGATGATGGGCAATATACAGCGCCTCATCTTCCGATTTCACCCCGCTTAGCCGCGGCGTAAAACCCGCGTGCCTGGCGTGTTCATCCGGGCCGTCGACCCAACGTAGCGCGCCGCGGCTGAGGTCGCTCCATGCCAGATTTTCGCCAAGATAGCCGCGCTGGCAGGCGCTGAACTCTTCCAGATCGTCCGGCGTCCCCATTCCGCTGACGTTAAAGAAATCTTCGTACTGGCGGATGCGTAACGCCCGGGCCTGGTCTGATTCCCCTTTCGGCGCAAAACACCAGATGGTGACTTCGGTTTTATCGACCGCAATCGGGCGGATTACGCGGATCTGGGTAGAAAACTGATCCATCAGGTAGACGTTGGGATACAGGCACAGGTTGCGGGTTTCATTGACCATCTGGTCGGCGCGCAGTTCACCGAACTCCGCCTGCAGACGGTCGCGGTGGGCATAGACCGGGCGCACTTCCGGGTTCAACGCGCGGGTCCACAGCAACATGTGGCCGTTGTCAAATCCGTAGCCGCCGCCGACGCTCTTTGACCAGCCGTTGGCGTCAACCGCATGCGTCCCTTCCGCTTCATAGTTGCGGCGTGACATGGTTGAGGCGTAATTCCAGTGTACCACGCTGACGTGATAACCATCGGCGCCGTTCTCCGCGCCCAGCTTCCAGTTGCCTTCGTAAACGTAGCTCGACGAGCCCTTCAGCACTTCCAGTCCTTCCGGCGCCTGATCGACGATCAGATCGATGATTTTGCGGGTTTCGCCGAGATACTCCTCCAGCGGCTGCACGTCCGCATTGAGGCTACCGAATAAGAAACCGCGGTAGGACTGAAAACGCGGCAATTTTTGCAGATCGTGAGACCCTTCATGTTTGAAGGTGTCAGGATAAGCGCCGGTGCTCTCATCTTTGGCTTTTAATAATTTGCCGTTATTGCTGAAGGTCCAACCGTGGAACGGACAGGTAAACGAATTTTTATTCCCGGTTTTGCGTCGACATAACATGGCGCCGCGGTGGGCGCAGCTATTAATTAATGCATGCAATTCATTCTTTTTATCGCGAGTAATAATAACCGGCTGCCGTCCCAGCGTCAGGGTATAATAATCTCCCGGCTCGGCAATCTGGCTTTCGTGGGCGAGAAACACCCAATTACCTTCGAAGATATGTTTCATTTCAAAATCAAATAACTGCTGATCGGTAAATATAGAGCGATGGCAACGGTAAATATGATTTTCACGATCGACAATTAACGCGTTGTTAATTTTGTCTTTAAGCGCTGATAGCGTTTTTTGCATGAGTTAACTCCTCCTGCAGGATTCAGGATTAAAGATATTTGGCAAATATGGTGATTATCGGGTGTAGAGCGCGGCCCGGGCCATCAGCGTGGCCGGGGCCGCTAAAGCAGATTACTCTTTGGCGCGCAGACGGGTGCCGCGGTGCTCTTCGTCGGGGCTCAGCGCTTTACAGAGGGTGAAATCAAAGCGCACTTCGGTGTGCTCGCCGTCCAGTTCACGCTGTGCAATCGTCTCGCGGTCGCTCACTTTCACCGGGTCGGCAATCAGTCCATCGCGGGTGGCAAAGGCAAAATCATCCCACAGGTATTTGTCGCCGCTGAGGTTGATCTGGCTGGTCAGATGTTTATGCCCCGGCGCGGAGACGAAGAAGTGAATGTGCGCCGGACGGTTGCCGTGGCGGCCTAACTGATCCAGCAACTTCTGGGTTGGACCATCCGGCGGGCAGCCGTAGCCGGATGGCATAATGCTGCGCACGCTATAGCGGCCATCGGCGCCGGTGCGAATACGACGACGCAGGTTGTAGTCGCTCTGGCTCTGATCGAAGAACGAGTAATTACCCAGGGTATTGGCGTGCCAGATATCAACGATGGCGTTAGCGATCGGCTGGCCCTGGCTATCTTTAACCTGGCCGTGCAGCCACATCACTTCGCCGGCGTCGGTGCCATCATCCATGCGGGCATGGCGGTCGGCCAGCGGCGCATTGGCCACATACAGCGGCCCTTCGATGGTGCGAGGGGTGCCGGTTTCACGATGCGCCGCCGCGTCGATAGCGTCCTGACGCAGGTCGAGGAAGTGTTCAAGACCCAGCCCCGCCGCCAGCAGCGCCGCTTCCTGGCGCCCACCCAGCTCGTGCAAATAGTTCACCGCATGCCAGAACTCTTCTTCTGTGACGTTATAGTCATCGATCAGCGTGCAGATATTCTCCAGCAAACGGTGGACAATGGCTTTAAAACGTTCGTTACCGCCAGGAACATTTAAACCCGCGCCTTCACGTAATAATTTCTGCACGGCTTCTTGTTGTACGAAAGCATTACTCATAATTATTCTCTCTTATCGTTGTAGGATATTTGCCGGGTGCCCCCGGCATGAGGTCATGTTTTATTATTATTAGCTATCGTCTTCACGAATAGACGAGGGATGACGGCACAGCGCCTCTACGCGAATATCCATAAATGGATATAACGGCAATCCCATTAAAATTTGATGCAACTCTTCGGCATCTTTTACATCGAAAATGCTGACATTAGCGTAAAGACCGGCGACGCGCCAAATATGTCGCCACTTGCCTTCACGTTGTAATTGTTGCGAATAGGCTTTTTCGCGTTGTTTAATTTCATCCGCTTCGGCGGCAGGAAACCCGATCGGAATATTAACGGTCATATCAACTTTAAATAGCATTATTTTCTCCTGTTATGCTTTACGGGAATAGAAGCGCAGCTTGTCTTCATCCAGCTCCACACCAAGCCCTGGCGTTTGCGGCAACGCCACCTGACCGTCGGCAAAGGTCAGCGGCACGCTGACGATATCGTCTTTGAGTAGCAACGGGCCGAACATCTCGGTTCCCCACTGCAGCGGCAATGTCGACCAGGCATGCAGAGAGGCAACGGTCCCCACGGTCCCTTCCAGCATCGTGCCGCCATACAGGCCAATCCCCGCCGCCTGCGCGACGCGGGCCAGCGCCAGCACGCTATTCGGCCCGCCCGCCTTGGCGATTTTCAGCGCGTAAGCGCCGGTAAAGCCCTGGTGCGCCAGTTGGTAACCATCGTAAGCGGTCGCGACCGCTTCATCCGCCAGGATCGCGGTTTCGATTTGCTGGCTCAGGCGCACCAGCGCTGCATTGTCCTGCGCGCTCACCGGCTGTTCGATGAGATCGACCCCCATCGCCGCCAGCTCGCGACAACCCTTCGCGCCGGTCGCGGCGTCCCAGGCCTGATTAACGTCAACGCGAATGCTGGCGCGATCGCCTAAGGCTTCCACAATGGCGCGGGTATGGCGGAGATCGGTGGCTAATTCCCGTGCGCCAATTTTCAGCTTGAATGCCTGATGACGGCGCTCGGCTAACAGCTTTTCCCCTTCGGCAATATCTTTCGCGGTATCGCCGCTGGCTAACGTCCACAGCACCGGCAACGACGTTTGCAGCGCGCCGCCGAGCAGCGCCGATACCGGTAGCCCTAAAGCTTTGCCCTGTGCATCAAGGAGTGCGGTTTCAATGGCAGATTTTGCGAAAGTATTGCCTCTAATGGCGCTATTCATACGCGCCGTCAGCGCATTAAGGTTATCCGCCGGCTGCCCTTTCAGCAGCGGCGTCAGATAGTGGGTCAAGGCCGATGAGATAGCCTCCGGGCTCTCGACACCGTAGCTCAGCCCGCCGATAGTCGTCGCTTCACCGATACCGCATACGCCATCGGAACGGGTAATGCGCACGATGACCAGCGTCTGGCAGCCCATGGTGGTCATCGATAATTTATGTGGCCGGATGGTCGGTACATCCACTAACCAGCTCTCAATGCGTTCTACGGTCGCAGTCATTTTTTGTTCCTGAAAGATGCATAACTTTTTGTACCCACATCCATAACGGGGATGTCTGTGCTTTGACAATAGGGTCCAGCCTGGCGGATGGTCAACGGCGATAATCGAAATGTTGTGCGATTATCGGCACGCTTGTTAAATTGCGGTTAATAATGTGATCGAGGTGGTAAAACAGGCACAATTCGCCGCGCCCTGGTTTGCGCGCGGTATAGTGATTCCCCGTGAGCTTTACGTTGCAACGGAGAAAGATGCAATGAGCGACAATACCCACACTACGCTGAGCGCCAGGCAGGCCGAGCACGACCCCAATTTTATGCTGTCACTCGCCCGCGGGCTGGAGGTGCTCAATGCTTTTACTCCCCAGCGCCAGCGGCTGACCATTTCGCAGTTAAGTCAGAAAACGCAAATTTCTCGCGCGGCGGTGCGCCGCTGCCTGTATACCCTGGCGGCGCTGGGGATGGTGCACAGCCCGGACGGCCGCAGCTATGAACTGCTGCCGCGAGTTCTGGCAGTTGGCCACGCCTATCTGGCGGGAACCCCGCTGGCGAAGGTGGCGCAAACGGCGCTGGACAATCTTGGTAAGACGTTAGGTGAAAGCTGCTCCGCCGCCACGCTTGATGGCGACAACGTACTGTATATCGCCCGCGCGGCGGTCAATAACTTGCTCAGCGTCGATCTGGGCCGCGGCAGCCGCCTCCCGGCATGGACAACCTCAATGGGACGGGTATTGCTGAGCGCGTTGCCCGAAGATCAACTAGAAGTGACACTGTCACGCGCACATCTTATGCGCTACACCCCGTATACCCTGTGCGATCCTACAGCACTGCGCGCGGAAATCGCCAAAGTTCGCATGCAGGGCTATGCGCTGGCGGACAGGCAAATTGAAGTTGGATTATGCTCGCTTGCGGTACCGCTGCTGTCGCGCAGCGGCCAGGTGGTGGCAGCGCTCAACGTTGGCGTCCCCGCCTCTTCGATGAGCGCCGCGGCGCTGAAGGAGAAAGCCCTGGCGCCGCTGCGCCGTGCGGCGATGGAGCTGTCTCTTCAGCTATGACATTAACGTGACGCCGGCGTATTGGCCAGCCCGCGCCAGATCCCCAGCGCCAGTAACAACAGCAGAACGCCAGCCGTTGCCAGAGAAATGCTGTGAGCGCTGATGAACGCGGTTTTCGCCGCCGCGATTAGTGAATCAGCCGGTATCGCGGGGAGCGATTGCGCCACCTTCATCGCCTCGCCGATGGACGATGAGGCCTGTACCGCTGCTTCACCGCCAATCCCGGCAGGCAGTTCAATCGCCGAACTGTAGCTGCGGGTCAGGATCAGGCCGAACAGCGCAATACCAAGCCCCGCGCCCAATTCATAGGCCATGGTTTCAATGGCGCCTGCCGCCGACGCCTTCTCTTTCGGCGCCGCCGCCATGATCGCCGACGTTGACGCCAGCAGCGCGCTGGCGGCGCTAAAGCCCAGCAGCGTCATTAACCCCCACGCCTGCCACTGTTGCGTGCTGAAGTCGGTCATCGACAGTCCCAAAAAGCTTAAAGCGCTCAGCAACATACCGCCGGTCGCCACCTGCCGCAGCCCTAGTTTCGATACCAGCATTCCGGCAATCGGCCCGCTAAAGCCGCTGGCAACCATCACCGGCAGCATGAACAACCCGGCCTCAAACGGCGTTTTCTGATGCACGAACTGTAGCTCCTGCGCCATCAGCAATTCAAAACCAACCAGCGTAATGAGCGCGGTCATCGCCATCATCACCCCGCTTAAAATAATGCGGTGGGTGAAGAGACGCATATCCACCATCGGCGTCGGCATCGACAGCTGTTTGCGGACAAACCAGGTCAACATGGCCGCCCCGCCGATAGCCACCAGCGCGATTAGCCACAGCGCCAGCTGCCCCTTTAGCGCCGACTTAGCGCTAAACACCAGCATCAGAATGGCCGCAATCAGGATCAGCGCCTGCGGCAGATTCAGCGGTTGCTCGCGGCGGGCGGGCTGACGGGGTACAACCTTAGCGTTGATGGCAATGACCAGCAGCACGATTGGCACGTTGATCAGGAACACCGATCCCCAGTAGAAGTGTTCCAGCAGCATGCCGCCCACCAGCGGGCCAAATGCCGCGCCGCCGGATCCCACCGCGGCCCATAATCCCAGCGCCATGTTACGCTGGCTGGCTTCGGCGAAAGTGCCGCGGATCCCGGCAAGCGTCGCCGGCACAATCATTGCCGCGCCAACCGCCAGCAGCGCGCGGGAGATAATCAGCGTTATCGCCGTCGGCGACAGCGCGGCGCACAGCGAAGCGATACCAAAAATTGCGCTACCAAGCAGCAATAAGCGCTTAAAGCCGATTTTATCGCCCAATGCGCCCATCGGCAGCACCATACCGGCCATCACCAACGAATAGATATCAATGATCCACAGTAGCTCGTTGCCGCTGGTGCCAAGCGCGACGCTGAGCGTCGGGGCGGCCACATGCAGCACCGTTGCGTCAATTGCTACCGGGATATAAACCAGCAAAATCGCCATCAGCGTTAACCATTGCCGAGACATACTACTTTTCCTCAATTTTCGAAATTGGACACGCGTCCAGGATTGCGATCCTGCCGGATTGTTGAACGTCTGTCCAACTTTTTGTTACCATCATCGCATCACCTCTTTGTCATGGGTCGCTATGCACTATTTAAATCGGGAAGCGCGTCGGGAAGTTATCATGCAGGCCGCCATGCGAGTGGCGCTAAATGGCGGCTTCAGCGCCATGACAGTGCGCCAGATAGCCAGCGAAGCCGGCGTCGCCGCAGGTCAGTTACATCATCATTTTGCCTCGACCGGCGAGCTAAAAGCGCAGGCCTTTATCCGCTTGATCCGCGAAATGCTCGATATTCAGCTGCTGACCGATGACGCCTCCTGGAGCGAACGCCTGTTTTCATTACTCGGCAGCGAAGATGGCCGTCTCGAGCCCTATATACGCCTGTGGCGGGAAGCGCAGATTTTGTCCGATAGCGATGAGGAAATTAAGGCCGCGTATCTGCTGACCATGAGCATGTGGCATGATGAAACGGTCACGGCGATTAACCGCGGCGCCGAAGCCGGTGAATTTCAGCCGCAGGATACGGCAGAAAATATCGCCTGGCGTCTGATTGCCCTGGTTTGCGGGCTGGATGGCATTTACGCGTTGGGGATGCAAGCCATTGACGATGCGGCATTTACCCGTTACTTAAAACATTATATCGCGCTGGAACTCCCTCAGGCTTAGGTTACATTTAGTAACAATTGACCACCCTTCATTGCCGGCGTGAATTCTTTCACGTCTCGATTCTTATCTATTCTCAAACAATACAATTATTAAAAACAGCTGAGCCTTAATTCCAGCCTGCACAACTTCAGCTGTTTTTTTATTTATCCTTTTGATCTCGTACGCTTTAGTGAGGGTGTTATGTCGATAGAAGGTGATAAAAAGAATCATTATCTTTTAAAGGATTGGCGACCAGAAAATGAAGCCTTCTGGGAAAATAAAGGAAAAGCCATCGCACGCAGGAACTTATGGATTTCCGTATTTTGTCTGTTACTCGCCTTCTGCGTCTGGATGTTATTTAGCGCGGTCGCGGTCAATCTCAATAAAGTGGGTTTTAATTTCACAACCGACCAGCTTTTTTTATTAACGGCGCTACCTTCACTTTCCGGCGCAATATTACGCGTCCCCTACTCCTTTATGGTACCTATAATGGGTGGGCGCTACTGGACGGTTATTAGCACGGTTATTCTGGTGATTCCCTGTTTATGGCTGGGGTTGGCAGTACAAAATCCAACTACTCCGTACTGGGTATTTATCGCTATTTCGTTACTGTGTGGTTTTGCCGGCGCCAACTTTGCCTCAAGCATGGGCAATATCAGTTTCTTCTTCCCCAAGGCTAAACAGGGCAGCGCATTAGGCATAAACGGCGGTCTCGGCAACCTCGGGGTCAGCGTGATGCAACTGGTCTCGCCCATTTTTATCTTTCTGCCGATTTTTACCTTCCTGGGAGTCCGCGGCGTTGAGCAACCAGGCGGCGCCATGCTGTGGCTTGGCAACTCACCGCTGCTGTGGGTGCCGTTACTGGTCATCGCCACCGTTTTCGCGTGGTTCGGCATGAACGATATTGCCAGTTCCAAAGCCTCGATTCGCGATCAGTTACCGGTATTGAAGCGTCCGCATATGTGGCTGTTAAGCCTGCTGTATCTGGCGACCTTCGGCTCGTTTATCGGCTTCTCCGCCGGCTTCGCGATGCTGGCGAAAACCCAGTTTCCAGATGTCGATATTCTGAAACTGGCCTTCTTCGGCCCGTTTATCGGCGCGCTGGCGCGCTCCTTCGGCGGTATCATTTCCGACCGTCTGGGCGGCGTACGGGTGACGCTGGTTAACTTCATTCTGATGGCGGTCTTTACCGGCCTGCTTTTCCTCACCCTGCCGGGATCCGGTTCCGGAAGCTTCTTCGCCTTCTACGTGGTGTTTATGGGCCTGTTCTTAACCGCCGGGCTTGGCAGCGGCTCCACCTTCCAGATGATCGCCGTGATCTTCCGCCAGCTCACCATTGATAGCGTGAAAAAACGCGGCGGCAGCGACGAACAGGCCCAGCACGAAGCGGTGACCGATACCGCCGCCGCGCTCGGTTTTATCGCCGCAATCGGCGCCATTGGCGGTTTCTTTATTCCAAAAGCCTTCGGGACCTCTCTGGCCATGACCGGCTCGCCGGTGGGCGCGATGAAAGTCTTTTTTGTCTTCTATGTGGTTTGCGTGCTGGTGACCTGGCTGGTCTATGGCCGCCGTAAACCCGCCTAACCATAACGATTTATCTGCCGGATGGCGGCTTACGCCTTATCCGGCCTACGAGTTCGTTCGCTCATCCGGCCGGGTGGCACGATGCCGGACATCATCGGAGCAGGAGAAATGTCATGAGTAAATTACTGGATCGCTTTCGCTACTTTAAGCAGAAACGCGAGACCTTTGCCAACGGCCACGGTCAGGTCTACGACAACAACCGTGACTGGGAAGATAGCTACCGGCAACGCTGGCAATTCGACAAAATTGTCCGCTCCACGCACGGTGTGAACTGTACCGGCTCCTGTAGCTGGAAAATTTATGTCAAAAACGGCCTGGTCACCTGGGAAACCCAGCAAACCGATTATCCGCGCACCCGACCGGACCTGCCAAACCACGAACCGCGCGGCTGCCCGCGCGGCGCCAGCTACTCCTGGTATCTCTACAGCGCTAACCGCCTGAAGTACCCGCTGGCGCGTAAACGGCTGATTGAGCTGTGGCGCGAAGCCCTGACACAGCATCCCGACCCGGTACAGGCCTGGGATAGCATCATGCAGGACCCGCTGAAAACCCGCAGCTACAAAGAAATTCGCGGTAAAGGCGGCTTTGTACGCTCCAGTTGGAAAGAGTTAAATCAACTGATCGCCGCGGCCAACGTCTGGACCATTAAAAACTACGGTCCGGATCGCGTCGCGGGCTTTTCGCCGATCCCGGCGATGTCGATGGTCTCCTACGCCGCGGGCACCCGTTATTTATCGCTGCTCGGCGGCACCTGTCTGAGCTTCTATGACTGGTATTGCGATCTGCCGCCCGCCTCGCCGATGACCTGGGGCGAACAGACCGACGTGCCGGAATCCGCCGACTGGTACAACTCCAGCTACATTATTGCCTGGGGTTCAAACGTCCCGCAGACGCGAACCCCGGACGCCCACTTCTTCACCGAAGTGCGCTACAAGGGGACCAAAACCATCGCCATTACTCCGGACTATTCGGAAGTCGCCAAGCTCTGCGACCAGTGGCTGGCGCCGAAGCAAGGTACCGACAGCGCGCTGGCGATGGCGATGGGTCACGTGATCCTCAAAACTTTCCACCTCGATAATCCGAGCGATTACTTTCTCAACTACTGCCGTACCTATACCGATATGCCAATGTTGGTGATGCTCGACCGTCGTGACGACGGCAGCTATGCGCCGGGCCGTATGCTACGCGCCGCTGACCTGCTTAACGGACTGGGAGAAAGTAATAACCCGGAATGGAAAACCGTCGCCTTTAACGCCGACGGCGAACTGGTCGCGCCGAACGGATCCATCGGCTTCCGTTGGGGCGAAAAAGGCAAATGGAATCTCGAACAGCGGGCTAACGGCCGTGACGTCGACTTAAAACTGTCGCTGTTGGATATGCACGATAGCGTGGTGTCGGTCGGCTTCCCCTACTTCGGCGGCAATGAAAACCCGCATTTTCGCAGCGTAAAGCAGGAGCCGATAACGCTTCATCAACTGCCAGCGAAACAGCTGCCGTTAGCCAGTGGTGAAAACGCTCTGGTAGTGAGCGTGTATGACCTGGTGCTGGCGAACTACGGTCTGGATCGCGGCCTTGACGATGCCAATGCCGCGCGTGACTTTGCGGATGTCAAAGCCTATACCCCGGCGTGGGCCGAACAGATCACCGGCGTGCCGCGTCACCATATCGAGCAAATCGCCCGCGAGTTCGCCGATACGGCGCATAAAACCCATGGCCGTTCGATGATTATCCTTGGCGCCGGCGTGAACCACTGGTACCACATGGATATGAACTACCGCGGGATGATCAACATGCTGGTATTCTGCGGCTGCGTCGGTCAGAGCGGCGGCGGCTGGTCGCACTATGTCGGCCAGGAGAAACTACGCCCGCAGACCGGCTGGCTGCCGCTGGCGTTCGCGCTGGACTGGACTCGTCCACCGCGGCAGATGAACAGTACCTCTTATTTCTACAACCACGCCAGCCAGTGGCGCTACGAAAAACTAACCGCTCAGGAGCTGCTCTCACCGCTGGCCGACGCCAGCAAATTCAGCGGCCATATGATCGACTTCAACGTTCGCGCCGAGCGCATGGGCTGGCTGCCCTCCGCGCCGCAGCTTAACGTTAACCCGCTGAGCATCAAGCAGCAGGCCGACGCCGCCGGGCTGTCCCCCGCAGAGTTCACCGTCCAGTCGTTAAAAGCAGGCGATATTCGCTTTGCCGCCGAGCAGCCGGATAGCGGCCACAACCACCCGCGCAACCTGTTTATCTGGCGTTCGAACCTGCTGGGATCGTCCGGTAAGGGCCATGAGTACATGCTCAAGTACCTGCTCGGTACCGATAACGGTATTCAGGACGAGGAGTTTGGCGCCACCGCTGACGTGAAGCCGGAGGAAGTCGAGTGGCAGACCGCGGCGATTGAGGGCAAACTCGATCTACTGGTGACCCTCGATTTCCGCATGTCCAGTACCTGCCTGTTCTCAGATATCGTCCTGCCGACCGCCACCTGGTACGAAAAAGACGATATGAACACCTCCGACATGCACCCGTTTATCCACCCCCTTTCCGCCGCCGTCGGCCCGGCATGGGAGGCGAAAAGCGACTGGGAAATCTACAAGGACATTGCGAAAAGTTTCTCTGAAGTATGCGTCGGCCACCTTGATAAAGAGACCGATGTGGTACTGGTGCCGCTGCAGCATGACTCTCCGGCGGAGCTATCACAGCCGTTTGATGTCCTCGACTGGCGCAAGGGCGAATGCGATCTCATTCCAGGCAAAACCGCGCCGTCAATTGCGCTGGTTGAACGTGACTACCCGGCCACCTGGGAGCGCTTCACCTCGCTGGGGCCGTTACTCGATAAGCTCGGCAACGGCGGTAAAGGCATTTCGTGGAATACGCAAAACGAAGTCGACTTCCTCGGTAAACTTAACTACGTCAAACCCGACGGTCCGGCCAAAGGCCGCCCGCGCATCGACAGCGCGATCGACGCCAGTGAAGTCATCTTGAGCCTGGCGCCGGAAACCAATGGCCAGGTGGCGGTGAAAGCCTGGCAAGCGCTGGGAGAATTTACCGGCCGCGACCACACCCATCTGGCGCTGAATAAAGAGGATGAGAAAATCCGCTTCCGCGATATTCAGGCGCAGCCGCGCAAGATCATCTCCAGCCCAACGTGGTCCGGTCTGGAAAGCGAACATGTCTCTTATAATGCCGGTTATACCAACGTTCACGAACTGATCCCGTGGCGCACCCTCTCCGGGCGGCAACAGCTCTATCAGGATCATCCCTGGATGCGCGCCTTCGGCGAAAGTCTGGTGGCCTATCGCCCACCTATCGATACGCGCAGCGTCAGCCAGATGAAGGAAGTGCCGCCAAACGGCTTTCCGGAAAAAGCGCTCAACTTCCTGACCCCGCATCAGAAATGGGGTATCCACTCGACCTATAGCGAAAACCTGCTGATGCTGACGTTGTCGCGCGGCGGGCCCATCGTCTGGCTAAGCGAAACCGACGCAAAAGAACTGGGGATTGAGGATAACGACTGGATTGAAGCCTTCAACGCCAACGGCGCCCTCACCGCGCGTGCGGTGGTGAGCCAGCGCGTGCCGCCGGGCATGACCATGATGTATCACGCCCAGGAACGCATTATGAATATTCCCGGTTCGGAGGTGACCGGTCGCCGTGGCGGCATCCACAACTCCGTCACCCGCGTCTGTCCAAAACCCACGCATATGATTGGCGGCTACGCCCAACTGGCTTACGGCTTTAACTACTACGGCACCGTCGGCTCCAACCGCGACGAGTTCATTATGATCCGCAAAATGAAAAATATTGACTGGCTGGATGGCGAAGGTCGCGACCAGGTACAGGAGGCGAAAAAATGAAAATACGTTCACAAGTCGGAATGGTGCTGAATCTGGATAAATGCATCGGCTGCCATACCTGCTCCGTCACCTGTAAAAACGTCTGGAGCAGCCGCGAAGGGATGGAATATGCGTGGTTCAACAACGTGGAAACCAAGCCCGGTATCGGTTACCCCAAAAACTGGGAAGATCAGGACGAGTGGCAAGGCGGCTGGATCCGCGGTATCAGCGGCAAGCTCACTCCGCGTCTGGGCAACCGCGTCAGCGTGTTGTCGAAGATTTTCGCCAACCCGGTGCTGCCGCAGATTGACGATTATTACGAACCCTTTACCTACGATTATCAGCACCTGCACAACGCGCCGGAAGGCAAATACTTGCCTACCGCCCGTCCGCGTTCGCTGATTAGCGGCGAACGGATGGATAAAATCAGCTGGGGGCCAAACTGGGAGGAACTGCTCGGCGGCGAGTTTGAAAAACGCGCCAAAGACCGCAACTTCGAAGCGATGCAAAAAGAGATGTACGGCCAGTTTGAAAACACCTTCATGATGTATCTGCCGCGTCTTTGCGAACATTGCCTTAATCCGAGCTGCGTGGCGACCTGCCCAAGCGGCGCTATCTACAAGCGCGAAGAAGACGGCATCGTGCTGATCGACCAGGATAAATGCCGCGGCTGGCGGATGTGCATCAGCGGTTGTCCGTACAAAAAAATCTACTTTAACTGGAAGAGCGGCAAATCGGAAAAATGCATCTTCTGCTATCCGCGTATTGAGTCCGGGCAACCGACGGTGTGCTCCGAAACCTGCGTCGGCCGCATCCGCTATCTTGGCGTACTGCTGTACGACGCGGACCGCATCGAAGAGGCGGCCAGTACCGAACATGAAACCGACCTCTACGAGCGCCAGTGCGAGGTGTTCCTCAACCCTAACGACCCGGCGGTCATCGAAGAGGCGTTGAAGCAGGGTATTCCGCATAACGTGATCGAAGCCGCGCAACAATCACCGGTGTATAAACTAGCGATGGACTGGAAGCTGGCGCTGCCGCTGCACCCGGAATACCGCACCTTACCGATGGTCTGGTACGTCCCGCCTCTGTCGCCGATTCAGTCCGTCGCCGACGCCGGCGGCCTGCCGAGTAACGGCAATATCCTGCCAGCGGTCGAAAGCCTGCGTATACCGGTTCAGTATCTGGCGAACCTGCTGAGCGCCGGCGATACCGGCCCGGTCCTGCGCGCGTTAAAACGCATGATGGCGATGCGCCATTACAAACGTTCGCAAACCGTTGAAGGCGTGACCGATACCCGCGCCATTGAAGAAGTGGGCCTCAGCGTCGAGCAGGTGGAAGAGATGTATCGCTACCTGGCGATCGCCAATTACGAAGACCGCTTCGTGATCCCCACCAGCCACCGCGAACTGGCGGAAGACGCCTTCCCTGAACGCAACGGCTGCGGTTTTACCTTCGGCGATGGTTGCCATGGTTCTGATACTAAATTCAACCTGTTCAACAGTCGTCGCATCGACGCGATTGATGTGGGAGACGTTCGTCGACATGGGGAGGGAGAGTAATGCGGCTTCTCAAAGTCATCGCTTTACTGCTGGAGTATCCCGACGACGCGCTGTGGGATAACCGCGAGGAGGCGCTGGCGCTGGTCAGCGCCGATGCGCCCGCCCTGACGCCGTTTGTTACGCGATTACTGGCGGCGCCGCTGCTCGACCGTCAGGCCGAATGGTGTGAGGTGTTTGAGCGCGGTCGCGCCACCTCGCTGCTGCTGTTTGAACACGTTCACGCCGAATCGCGCGACCGCGGCCAGGCGATGGTCGATCTGATGAATCAGTATGAACAGGCGGGTCTGCAGATCGATTGTCGCGAACTCCCGGACCACCTGCCTTTATATCTTGAGTATCTCAGCACTCTCCCGTTGGCCGATGCCCGTGAAGGACTGCAGAACGTCGCGCCCATTCTGGCATTGCTCGGTGGGCGCTTAAAGCAGCGCGAATGCGATTACTATCAACTCTTTGACGCCCTCCTCACGCTGGCGGATAGCCCACTCAATAGTGACAGTGTCACCAGGCAGGTAGCGAGTGAGAAGCGTGACGACACGCGCCAGGCGCTGGATGCGGTGTGGGAAGAAGAACAGGTGAAGTTTATTGAAGATAATGCAACCGCTTGCGATAGCTCGCCAATGCAAGCTTATCAACGACGCTTTAGCCAGGATGTGGCGCCGCAGTACGTCGACATCCGCGCCGGAGGCCCGAAATGATACAGTACTTAAACGTCTTCTTTTACGATATCTACCCTTATCTCTGCGGCACCGTGTTCCTGGTGGGCAGTTGGCTGCGCTATGACTACGGTCAGTATACCTGGCGCGCGTCATCCAGCCAGATGCTCGATAAACGGGGCATGGTGCTGTGGTCGAACTTATTTCACATCGGCATCCTCGGCATCTTCTTCGGCCACTTCTTCGGGATGCTGACGCCGCACTGGGTCTATTCATGGTTCCTGCCGATGTCGCAGAAACAGGTGATGGCGATGGTGCTGGGCGGCGTCTGCGGCGTGCTGACCCTGGTCGGCGGCATAGGCCTGCTGGTGCGTCGTCTGACCAACCCGCGCATTCGCGCCACCTCCACCACTGCGGATATCCTGATCCTGTGCATTCTGCTGATTCAGTGCGCGCTGGGGCTGACGACTATTCCGTTCTCCGCCCAGCATCCGGACGGCAGCGAAATGCTGAAACTGGTAGATTGGGCGCAGGCGGTAGTCACCTTCCACGGCGGCGCATCGGCGCATCTGGATGGCGTCGCGTGGGTGTATCGCGTCCATCTGGTGCTGGGGATGACTATCTTCCTTATTTTCCCGTTCACCCGGCTGGTTCACGTCTGGAGCGCGCCGATAGAGTATTTCACCCGCCGCTATCAGGTGGTGCGTTCCCGGCGCTGAAAGCCAGCGGCTTTTATCATTCATCCATACCGGTAGATACTGTTATAGGTTTGCAACTGTTATGGTCCGGGAAAAACACGTGTTTTGTGTTAATTCAGAGCACATTGCGCTCCCGATATTTTTTCTGCGTTATGGCTCTCATGGCGCAGGGAGCGCACAGAGGGCGGCCAGTCGCCGCCGCCCTCTGTACTCCCGGGCTCTGGCCGCCAAAATCGCCACTTCGTGGTTCCTTCGACTTATCCCGGCAGGCTTCGGGTCGGGCCGAGGCAGCGTCCTTGCAAATCACGGCCCTCAGCCCGCATCCATGCGGGCTGCCCCGGCTTGCCGGGAACGTCTCAGCGATTTTGAGGCCACCAACATCGGCAGTTTCAGTCAGCATTGATGCGGTTGTAGCGGTGTAGCCCAGACGAGGCGCTCGCGCCGACTCCGGGGTCATATTCATCGGCCACGGCTCCAGCCTTTATTCCGGATGGCGGCTACGCCTTATCCGGCCTACGGCGACCATGCGCTTTCCTCGTCCCGTTATAAACGTTACTTCCCGGCTTCCGGATGGGTATCGAACGCCGCCATTACCGCTGCCAGCGCGGCTTCGCTGAACCCATGTTTTGGGTCGTCTACACCTAATCCGAACCGGGTTTGCAGCGCTTCATACAGCGCCGACACGTCCGCAAGATCCACCTTTTCCACCACGTGGTTGTTCTCCCAGTGGGTAAAATGGAAATTGGTGAGCGTCATTTTTCCGCCGTCAGGCAGATGACGGCACATCAGCAGATGGTGACGAAAGTGGGACTGCGGCCAGTGCGCCGACCAGAAGTTACCCATCACATAATCAGAAGCATACTGTCGACCCAGATCGAAATGGTACATCGACTGCCAGTGCTCATGATGATTAAACTGCAACGTCCACTCATCGCCTTCATGCACCAGGCGATAAATCCCATGCGGCGTATGCTGCGGAATATCCGCCAGCAGCTTAATCGGCGCGGTCAGCGTCTGGCCGCCGAAACCGACGTCGGCGATCCAGCGTTCGCCTTCGACCTCCACCAGCAGCAAGCGATGGGTGCGCGGCGGCATTTGTGGTGGATTAGCCAACACCACGCGCCCCAGCAGGCTGCGAACCGAGAAACCAATCTCACTTAGCGCCCGCTGCAACAGCCCGTTCTGCTCAAAGCAGTAACCGCCGCGGCGGGCGGTGATTAACTTCTCCTCGAGCGCCCGATCGTCAAGGTGGATTTCACGCGGCAGTAAAACGTCCAGATTCTCAAACGGGATCGCGCTATTGTGATGGCTATGCAACTCCCGCAGGGTGTCAATGGAAACATCGGGGGTTCCCGTCCAGGCCAGACGAGTAAAATACGCGCTTAAAAATGGGGTCATCAACGCCTCCAGCTTTTGGTGTCCGACATTTATAGCGTATTTTTTCCCCGCGACGGCGTATTTTGTGCGATCGCGCCAGATGATTTCTGATTTAGGTCGCGGTTGACGTATTGATTACCTTTGTATTGTGAATAAACTACTTACAGGCATTCGCCACTCACCAAGGAACGCTTATGAGCCGTTTTCGCCACGTCGAACTTCAGTACGCCAGTCGCCTGCTCAACCACGGCCCGACCATTATGATCACCAGTTATGACGCGCAGTCAGGGCGGCGCAACGTGATGTCCGCCGCCTGGTCGATGCCGGTTGAATTTGCCCCGCCTCGCGTGGCTATTGTGGTGGATAAAAGCACCTGGACGCGTGATCTCATTGAGCGTAACGGCGCCTTTGGTATCGTGGTGCCAGGCGTGGCCGCCGCCAGTTGGGTCTATGCGGTAGGCAGCGTAAGCGGGCGCGATGAAGATAAGTTCAATGCTTACGGTATCCCGACGGTGCAGGGTCCCGAACTGGGGTTACCGTTAATTGAAGAGAAATGCCTGGCGTGGATGGAATGCCGTCTGCTACCCGCCACCGCGGCACAAGAACAATACGATACGCTGTTTGGCGAAGTGGTTGCCGCCGCGGCCGATGAACGCGTTTTCGTCAGCGGCCGCTGGCAGTTTGACGATGATAAACTCAATACCATTCACCATCTCGGTACCGGTAATTTTGTCGCCAGCGGACGTCACGTGCAGGCCAATACGCCACATAATTAACAGAACGACGGCAACTCTGCCGTCATTCCCTTTCACCATCTTTTAGAGTAAGTGATAAGACGGCGGGCTTATCATGAAGCGATGAAAGTGACTTCCACCTTTAAGGTTGAAGTTAGCTTTAATTTTATCTAAATGCGCATAAATGGTTTTTACCCGCAGTCCCAACGCTCTGGCAATGGCGTTCACCGGAGTGCCTTTGGCGACATGATCAATAATCATCATTTCTCTTTCGCTGAGCGGAGCCCCATCTTTTGCCTTCATTACACTAAAATTCGGTTGACCATCATGATGATATAATTGCCGATGCTTGATCGTTAACAATAATTTTTGAACATTGTCTATGGTTTCACGACTGCTTATCCATAATATATTTTGGCGAAATAAAAGCCGCCGTGAGTGAACGTTTCTGGAGGTGCTCACACCCAGAATCATGCCCTGATAAAATTGAGATAGCGCATAAATATGCTTGTAATCTTGATAGCCATGTAACGGCAATATAATGAGATCCGCTTGCTGTATAGAATGATTACAAAAATCCAAATCAGCGTAATCGATCTCATTATCGTCAGAAGCTATCTGTTGCAGACAGTGTTCCACGCCCAGTCGGAACCAAATATCCTTACTATTAATTATCACCTTCAATTTTATAACCTTAACATGAAAACGACAGGCATACCTTGAATACGGCAGACCCTATGGCTATTAATTTAGCTCGGACAGCTCACAAACCTGAACGGTCGCATCATTATTCTGGCAGAATGGTTTATGAGTTCTTACCGAATAAACACTCGTAACGTAATGACTATTGATATAATAACCCTGAGTCTTAACGCGTAATATAATCTCTTGTTCGATGCCGATATCCTTCAGGATCCGACGTAAATTTTGCATCACTTGCCATAAACGTTGTGATGAGGGCCTTAAATCATTTTTCTCCCAGACATGTACCATCAACTCTTCATCACTAACCATTCTTTCAAGACCATGTTCAAATAAATACTCAATTAAACAGGCCATCGTTTTTCGTAGACGGATGTTTTTTCTATTACCACTTACAGTAGCTATTTCCCGGTACTTCAAGAAGTAAAAAAAATCATCCTCTAATTGGTAACCAAGTAACGCACTACCTATTATCATTCATCTCTCCATGATAAAAATCATCATTTCAAAGGCAGGTTACATGGCAAATCAGCAATCGCCTAAACAATTTTGATATGCATAATAATCAAAACATAAAACTACATTTAAATACATACAAAGCGCAATGCACTATATAGTGCATTATTATCAGTTATTTATGTTGATTAGGATTATTCTTAAATGGCCAATTACTTTACAAAAGGTAAATTAATGAAAGGTATGGAAATCAAAAAAAAGCCACTTTTATTGATCTGGATCAATAAAGTGGCATATCTTTCGCTCAAGTAAAATTGACCTTGGTCGATAGTAGTCTAATTGGCGCGATGAAAAGCGGCCCGTCCTTTACATTCGGTAGCCCGGTTTCTTAATCAAAGAATCCATTTGCGGCGCGATCTCATCATCCCACACCCGCTGCCAGTCGCTCTGCTGTACCTGATTAAGGGCAACGCTAACTGAACTGTCTTTGGTGCTGAGATGACGGATCAGAACCTCAGTGATTTCCGCAGCCAGCGCGCTTTTTTGCTCTTCGCTCAGTTCACGGGGAAAACATTTGATATCGACATGTGGCATAGCAGGCTCCTTATTATTGGGATTTTAAAACTATCACAGATTCCCTAACTCAAATCACGATTTGTGCCTTAGAGAAGATTATTGTCACGCAGTACCTGCTGCAGCTCCGCACGGCGATAAACCGCCTGAGCCACAGCGGCAAACTTTGGCGTATGCGCGGCAAACCACTCGCGCCGCGGCCCCCAGCTGTACATCGCGGCAATATAGCAATCCAACAACGTGATATTCCCGCCTAATGCGTAAGGCTCGGCTGCCAGCTGCTGTTCCAGCCAGAGATAGAGTGATTTGCGGTATTGCTGACAGCTCTCACGCAGTTCGTCAGGCGCTGAGGCTGTCCAGCGTTCGGGATAGTCGGCATAGGTGAAGGTCGGATAAACGTTAGCCACCAGCCAGATCAGCAAACGTTGAAACTGCTGGCGCTGTGGCGTACCGGCTGGCGGCGCCAGATCCGGGCGCTCATCAAGGATCATCAGCGCGATCGCCGCTGTTTCCGTCATCACGCTGCCATCCGCCAGTTGCAGGGTGGGCACCTGACACAGCGGGTTGATCGCCCGTAGTTTCTCTCGCTGCGCGCCTGGCTGGTCAAAGCCATCGACATTGATAAATTGATAAGGGATGTTGGCCAAGGTCAACATCATCTCGCTTATTGCCGAGCCCCACCCCGGCACACCATACAATTTCATGATCGTCAGTTCCCAGGCAGAAAACTTTTAGCGTAGCACTAATTCCGCGCGGCGCTGAATTCGCGCCAGGCGACGATGGCTACCAGTGCCACCGGAATAAGCACCGAGTAGAAACCCGTCAGGATGTAGCCTAGCGCCCCAAGCCCTGCTCCCAGCAGAAAACCGAGCACCGAAGCCCCCGATTTTTTGATTTTTTCTCTATTCTCGCGGTTGGGCGCCTGGCACCAGTTAACCACATCGATGGTTAACTGCGTGACGTTACCGGTCATCATCGTACTCGGGCTGGTGGTGGGTAATAATAATCGGGTGGTGGCGTTCCTCACCCCCATCGCCATCACGCCGGCCATGCCGGTGATTAACGCGGTCGCGCTATCCGCGCCGACAAAGGGCTGCCACAGCAGCCCCAACAGGCCGAAAAGGAGTAACAGCAGAATCTCAACGACGAACAAGCTGCCAAGAAAGCGTGGCGTAATGGTTTTTCGACTTTTGATAACCAGCGTGACGATCGCCACCGCCAGCATAAAAACAGGAATGGCGAGCAGTTTCGATAAAATACCTTCGCTGTTGGTGGCCAGGGCTGCCCCGGCCACCACCAGGTTTCCCGTGACGTGGGCGGTAAACAGGCCAAACAAGGTGATGAAGCTGATAGTGTCGATAGCGCCGCCGGAAGCGGCGAGCAACGCGGGCTCACGATGGTGCTGCCAGCGTTGCTCCAGTAAGAGTTGGTTTTCGGCCACAGAGATTAATCCATTAATAAGACACACGATGTAGCCATGAGTATAGCAATCCCTGGCTATTAATAATTACAGCATCAATATGTTATCCCCGGCGGATTGACCTCCGATTGCCTGACTACCTCCCCCTGTTCCCCCCAGCGCGCGAGAACCTGCTGATACTCGCCACGCGCGATCGCGCCATTCAGCGCCGCCTGCAGCGCGTATACCAGCCCATTGCCTTTTTTAGTGGTGGTGGCCACCCAGGCTTTTTTGGGACCGAGCCCGACAACTTTGGTTTTTCCGTTTAATGCAGCCTTATAAGAGGCCACCGACTGCGGACCAAAAAAGACATCCGCCCTTCCCGACTGAATATAAAGATTGCCGGAGGCATCGTCGGTAAGATAAACCGGTAACGCCGGTTGCCGTCCCGCGGCTTCGTTTTCCGCATTCCATCCCAGCAGGATCCGCTCCTGGTTGGTACCAGAACCGACAATGACTTTACGTCCTGAGAGATCCTGCGCATTTGAGATCCGCGTAATGTCACTGGTTGATTTCACCGAGAAGGCCAGCGAGTCTACGCGGTAGGTGGCGAAATCGAACTTCTCTTTGCGCTTCTCGGTCACCGCGATGTTAATCAACGCCACATCGTAACGCCCTGACGCGATCCCCAAAGGCCAGTCCTCCCAGGCCGTTGGCACCAGTTTCAGTTTCAGACCAAGGCTACCCGCCAGTAAACGGGCGATGTCCGGGTCGCTGCCGATACGCGTGCGGTTGTCGCTGGCCAGCAGCGCCAGCGGCGGCGAATTTAATGCCGAAATCGCCACCGTCAGCACACCGGGCTCCACAAAACGATAGTCCGGAGGAATTTTGCTAATCGCGTTATCATCTCGCGTCACCGGCAATGGCTGTTCATTGGCGCGCAAATCGAGTTCGGCGCGCGCCTCGCCGATGCTCAGGAGCAGCATGAGGGCTGCAGCTAATTTCCTCATGCCAGCACCCGTGATAAAAATTGCCGGGTACGCTGGTGTTGCGGATGATTTAACACTTCATCGCTGCTGCCCTGTTCAACGATTTTGCCATCGACCATAAACACCACCTGGTCGGCAACCTCGCGGGCAAAGCCGATTTCGTGTGTTACCACCACAAGCGTCGTCCCGGAGCGGGCAAGTTTCTTGATAACATCAAGCACTTCGCCAACCAGTTCCGGATCCAGCGCGGAAGTGGGTTCATCAAACAAGATCACGCGCGGATTGAGCGCCAGCGCGCGGGCGATGGCAATGCGCTGCTGCTGGCCGCCGGAAAGATGCCGCGACCAGGCATCGGCTTTGTTGCGCAAACCGACAATGTCCAACAATTCGTAAGCACGAGCGATGGCCTCCTTTCGACTGGCCCGTTTGTGGGCAATCGGCGCTTCAATTAAATTCTCCAGCACCGTCAGATGCGGAAACAAATTGAAGTTCTGAAATACGTATCCCACGTTGACCCGCTGGCGAAGGATCTCTTTTTCTTTCAGTTCGTACAGCTTGTCGCCTTTACGGCGATAGCCGATATAGTCGCCATCAATCTGGATAAACCCTTCATCGACCCGTTCAAGATGGTTAATTGTGCGCAGCAGCGTCGATTTTCCCGAACCGGACGGCCCGAGGATCACCGTCACCGTTCCCGGCGCTATCTCCAGCGAAACATCATCCAGCGCTTTATGACGGCCAAAGTATTTACTGACCCCGGTTATCGAAATATGACCATTACGAGAGTTGAGCATGGACGGCCTCCTGCGGCTGACGAACCGGTTGGGTCACGCGATTATTACGCACGCTGTTCACCGCCGAGCGGCGTTCGCTGCGCGCCAGCGCGCGTTCGACAAGGTACTGAATTGCGGAGAGCACGCTGGTAATCACCAGGTACCACGCGGCGCCCACCATCAGCAGCGGGATCACTTCCTGGGTGCGGTTATAAATCATCTGAATGGTGTAGAACAATTCCGGCATCGCCAGTACGTAAACCATCGCCGTCCCTTTTGCCAGGCTGATGATTTCATTGAACCCTGCCGGCAGAATGGTGCGCAGCGCTTGCGGCAAGATGATCCGCAGCGTGCGTCGCCAGGCGGGGAGTCCCAGCGCGGCGGCGGCCTCATACTGCCCGTGATCCACGCCCAAAAAGCCTCCGCGGATAATTTCAGCGGTATAGGCGCTCTGCACCAGCGTCAGGCCAACTACTGCCGTGGAGAACTGCCCCAGTACATTGATAGTCTGATAGCTCGCCCAGGTTACGCCGGTGAAAGGGATCCCCAGCGATAAGCTGTCGTACAGATAAGAGAAGTTATACAGAATGATCAACACCACAATAAGCGGCAGCGAACGGAACAGCCAGATATAACCCCATGCCAGGCTGCTGAGCAGCCATGACGACGACAGGCGGGCCAGCGCCAACAGGCCGCCGAAGATAACGCTTAAAAAGGTACCAAGTAGCGTGAGCAGCAGCGTTTGCCCCAACCCCTCGAGGATCACCGGGTCGAAGAACCAGTGGGCGAATACCCCCCACTCCCAGCGCGGGTTGAACGCGACCGACTGCACGACGACCGCCAGCACCAGCAGCGCCAATACCGCCCCGGCGACGCGCAGCGGGTAGCGCGCCGGAACCACTTTGATCGTTTCAGATGATTGCATAATGCCTCCTTAAGCGCTGTGGCTGAGGGCGCTAACCGCCAGCGCTTTACTGAACCGCAACCGGCCATCATAGGGCGGCCGGCTGTACTCTTCCGGGTCGCGAGCGAGGTCAAACTGCGCCTCATACCCCTGGCTTAAATAGAGCTTTACCGCTTCCGGCTGACGAAAACCGGTGGTGAGAAAAATATGGCTATAACCTGCCAGCACCGCCCGACGCTCCAGTTCTTGTACAACCCTGGCGGCCAGCCCCTGTTGACGCAGCCGACGATGCGTCCAGATCCGCTTAATTTCCGCGGTGTGCGTGTCTTTCGGCTTGTAGGCGCCGGTGGCGATGATTTCGCCGTCACGCTCCAGCACAATAAACAGCCCCTGCGGCGGCAGATACCATTCGGTTAACTCTACTTCCGCATCACGAGAAAAATAGTCGCCGTAACGAGCGGCGTACTCGGCAAACAGGCCGCTAATAATCGGCTGTAATTCCGGCGCGTCCGGAGAAATATCACGAAATGCTTCGCTCATAGCGCCCCCTGTTAATCGCCCAGCCCGGCGGGGTTGATTTCCGATTGTGGGATACTCTCCACTCCCTCGCCCCAGCGGTTGAGCACTTTGGCATAGTCACCGCTGGCGATAGCGCCGTTGAGCGCCGCCTGTACGGCATTAACCAGCCCGCTGCCTTTCTTCAGCGTCACCGCGATATGCGCCGCCTTCGGCCACCCGCCGTCCACGCTGCCCACCAGCTTGGTTTTGCCAGTAAGGGCCGCTTTCCAGGCGCCTATGACGTTAGGGCCGAAGAATGCGTCGGCGCGGCCCGTTTGCAAAGCCAGCGTCTGCGCGGCGTCGTCTTTGGTATAGACCGGTATAAACGGTTTAAGCCCGCGCTTAACGTTTTCCGCATTCCATGCGAGTAAGATAGCCTCCTGATTGGTGCCGGAGCCGACGATAATCTTCAGCCCGGCAATATCTTCCGCTTTGTCGATCTTGTTCAGTGGGCTGGTGCTTTTAACGTAAAAACCCAGCGAATCTTTACGATAAGTGGCGAAATCGAACTTCTCTTTGCGCTCTTTGGTGACGGTAATATTGCTGATCGCGGCATCATATTTGCCGGAGGCGACGCCGAGCGGCCAGTCTTCCCACGAGGTCGGAACAACGTTGACTTCGAGGCCGAGACTGTCAGCCACCAGACGCGCAATATCCGCCTCGCTGCCGAGCAACGTTTTGTTATCATCAGAAAACACCGTCAGCGGCGGCGAGTTCAGCGCCGCAACCGCGACGGTAAATTTCCCCGGTACCGCCAGGTGCAGATCTTTCGGCAACAGCGCAATTGCCTGCGGATTTTTTGCCGTATGAATCGGGGTTTTATTGGCTTCCAGGCTAACCCCGGTGCCATTGATATTGACGTCCTGCGCCCACGACGGGGCGCTAATTGCCAACGCGAAGGCCAGCAATAGCGTTGATTTCTGCATAGTGCGGTTCTCTTTTATTATTTTTCGAATTGGTTAATGGGCAAATCCAGCCCCAGGCTTTCCCGCAGCGTGGTGCCTGGATAGTCGCGGCGGAACAATCCGCGCGCCTGCAGCAATGGCACCACTTCATCAACAAAACGCGGGAAGGTTTCCGGCGTGCCGCCCTGAATAATGAAGCCATCGGCGGCGCGTTGTTCAAACCACAGCTGCAGGCCGTCGGCGACATCGCTGGCCGTGCCGGAGAAGCGTGGGCGCGGGCTGGCGGCCTCCAGCGCCACCTGGCGCAGGGTTAATCCCCGTTCACGGGCATTGCGTTTAATCTCATCAGTGGTGCTGCGGAAGCTGTTTTGCCCAAGATCGCCAATATCCGGGAAGGGTTCATCCAGCGGATATTGCGCAAAGTCGTGATGCTCGAAATAGCGCCCCAGGTAATTCAACGCGTCGTCGATCGAGACCAGCGCCGCCGTGGTCTGGTATTGACGCTCCGCATCCTCCGCGTCGTCACCGACGATTACGCTGACGCCCTGGAAAATATGCAGTTGATCCGTACTGCGCTGATAGGCAGCCAGTTGGCTTTTGACATCCTGATAAAACGCCTGCGCCTCGGCTAATGATTCCTGGTGGGTAAAAATGGCATCAGCGTGGCGAGCGGCTAATTTTTTGCCGTCATCTGAGGCGCCTGCCTGGAATATAATGGGCCGTCCCTGTGGCGTGCGGGCAATATTCAAAGGACCAGCGACTTTAAAGAAATCGCCATGATGATTAAGCGTATGCAGTTTATTTTTATCAAAAAACTGGCCGCTCTCTTTATTACGCACAAAAGCGCCGTCTTCCCAGGAATCCCACAATCCTTTAACCACCTGAAGATATTCGTCGGCGATACGATAGCGCAGCGCATGATCGGGATGCTGGGCGCGGGAGAAGTTTTTCGCCGAGCCTTCCAGCGGCGACGTCACCACGTTCCAGCCGGCGCGCCCGTGGCTTAAATGATCAAGACTGGCGAACTGTCGAGCGGTCGTGAACGGTTCGCTATAGGAGGTGGAGAGCGTACCGACCAGCCCCAGACGATCGGTCACCGCCGCCAGCGTTGATAATACCGTTAACGGCTCAAAACGATTTAAAAAGTGCGGGATGGATTTTTCGTTAATATATAACCCGTCGGCGACAAAAATAAAATCGAGTTTCCCCTGCTCGGCTTTTTGCGCCGTTTCTTTCACAAATTCAAAATTAATACTGGCATCCGCCAACGCCGCCGGATGACGCCAGGCGGACATATTTCCTGAGGCGCCATGTAAAATCGTCCCCAGACGTAATTGCCGTTTTTCAGACATAGTGACCCCTTACCCTGTCAAAAATTAAATATGATGTAATGCCTGTTCCGCCAGATCCGCGAAATAGCGCGCGGCTGGGGCAATGACGTTTTCATCCGGATTAAAAGCCGGGTGATGCAGGCCAAATTCGCTGGCGCTACCTATGCTGACGAAAGCGCCCGGAATATGCTGCAGATAGACGGCAAAGTCTTCGCCGCCCAGATGTAAATCGGCGTGATGCGTGCGATAACCGAAGCGGTCGGCCGCCGCGCTGGCGAACGCCGCCCAGCGCTCATCGTTAACCAGCGCCGTTGGCCCGGCATACCAGAAGACATCGATTTGCGCGCCAAAGGCGCTGGCGAAACCGGCGGCGATTTCGCTGACTCTCGCCTTAACCCGCTGCTGCACCTCGCTACTGTGGGTGCGCAGCGTCCCTTCGAGCTCCACGCTTTCCGGCAAGACGTTCCAGGTATTTCCCCCCTGGATCCGCGTCACGCTGAGCACCACCGAATCCAGGGTATTCACTTCGCGGCTGGCGACGCTCTGTAGCAGCGTCACCAGTTGGCTCGCTAGCAGGATGGCATCTTTGCCTTCATGCGGCCGGGCGGCATGCGCCCCCTTGCCGGTTACTTTGAATACGAAGCGATCGACGTTGGCATAAAACGGGCCGCCGCGGGTGGCAAACTCGCCAACGGGTAAATTGGGCTCATTGTGCATGCCGAAGATTGCCGATACGCCGTCAAGCGCCCCGGCGCGGATCAACGTTTTTGCGCCGCCGAAACTCTCTTCCGCTGGCTGGAACAGGATCCGCACCCGCCCCGGCAGTTGCGCTTCTCGTTCCTTTAACAGCAACGCCGCGCCAAGCATCACGCTGGTATGTATATCGTGACCGCAGGCATGCATGACGCCGGGATTTTGCGAGCGGTACGGCAGTCCGGTGGCCTCTTCTATCGGTAACGCGTCAATATCGGCGCGCAGGGCGATGATTTTATCGCCGCTGCCCACTTCCGTCACCGCGCCGGTGGTTAACTCGTAAGGCAGTAACGGCAGGCCGCCGCTTTGCAACCAGTCGCGGATACGCGCGGTGGTTGCCACTTCCTGTAATGAGAGTTCCGGGTTCTGATGCAGTTCGCGCCGCCAGCTAATCAACTGTTGTTCGAAATTCATGGCGTCACCTCCACGCCAGAATGCGCCTGCGCCAACAGCCCCAGCGACTCCAGCCGCGCCCCGCCCTCAGCAATAGGGGTATCAATAATAAACTCATCAATGCCCCATTGCGCCTGAAGGGCATCGAGTTGTGCTTTAACCTCTTCTGCGGTACCGAACAACAGCGAGGACTCGCGGCGCTCAATCCGCGTGGGCGGGCTACCGGCCTGACGGGCGAAGGCTGCCGCCTGAGCTTCACTACCCACCGTTACCCGCTGGCCGTTTGCCAGTTCAACGCCCCAGACCTCCACCTGCTTCGCCAGTTCAGCGGCGCTGGCGGCGTCTTGCGCAACGATAACTTGTACGGCCACGATGACCTCCCGGCGGCTCAATTCGCGCCAGTTGGTTAACACTTCCCGCAACAGGTTTTTATCGCCGTTGAGATGCGCGGCAAAAACAAAGTTCCAGTCCAGACGGGCCGCCAGGCGGGCGCTGTCGACGCTGGCGCCAAGCAGGAAACCGTCCGCGCGGCGCGGCGGGATAGGGGTCGCGCGCAGGCTCTCCTCGCCCTGGCTTTCGGTCAACGTTAGCCAGTTATCAAGCTGGGCAAGCTGTTCGGCAAAACTGCCCTTCTCATGCTGATGGACGCCCTGTTGTAGCGCGCGAGTGGCAAGCGGCAGACCGCCTGGCGCCTTGCCAACGCCGAGATCGACGCGTCCTGGTGCAATACTGGCGAGCAAATTAAAGTTTTCGGCGACTTTGTAAGGGCTATAGTGCTGCAGCATCACGCCGCCGGAGCCGACGCGGATCTGCCGGGTTTGCCCGAGGATCCAGGCAATCAATAGCTCCGGCGACGGGCTCGCCAGCTGTTCCGCGTTGTGATGCTCGGCAATCCAGAAACGATGATATCCCCAGCGTTCTGCCTGTTGCGCAAGCGTTAACGTACGCGCCAGCGCCTGAGCAGCAGTTTCGCCAGGAGCAAGAGGACTTTTATCCAGGATACTGATTCGATAAGACATTTCGCAGGCTCGTTTTAATTAACATGCCTGCATTATTAGAATCTGCAGCGCGTACTGAGAAACAATTTATTCACATGTACTCTGCCGGAAATTAGATATGCACCCTGCCAGCCATTGCCTGCTGATGGACAATTTCAGCAATAAAGCGCTCTGTTTGTCGCTGATTACGTAAACGGACGAAACGGATATGACCATACTGCGCAGAATGCATATCCGCTAAATAGCGCTGACGATTAGAGCGCCACGTTTTCATGGTCCACAAAATTATCGAATCACGATTGCAGAAGGTGCGACGAAAGGTTTCGCGATTACCGGTACCCGGCCATAGCTCCTGCTGGTGCCAGGCGCGACTCAGCGCACGGCGAATGGCCTGATATAGTGTGCGAACAAAGCTATAATCTACCCATACCACCAGATCAATATCACGCCATTTGACTGCGCGACTGCGATTATAGTTGCCATCAAGAACCCAGCCAGCAGAGGCCGTGGCCTGCGCGATGCTGGCGAAAAACTCTTCATCCGGCGCCCCCTCCCACTCTGGCCGCCAGTAGAGCCTATCCAGTTCGATGTAGGGCAAAGAAAGCGCTGCCGCCAGGCGTTGCGCAAGTGTCGACTTCCCTACGCCGCTAGTGCCTACCACATTGATTTTCATGATGATTTCAAGCCCCTTTTTCTCCCGATAGTCAGCATATACTCTCTTCAGCTGCGTAGATCCTTGTGGCGAAAGCCGTCTACCGCGTTTAGACTCAATTTCCTGCCATGAATTCGCTAAATTAAATACGGTAACAGCATGTTAAAGGATAACTTCAACGATCTCCTGTCGTTTATGGTAGTCGCCCGCGAACGCAGTTTCACCCGCGCCGCTGCCCAACTTGGGGTATCGCAATCTGCGCTGAGCCATGCGATGCGCAACCTCGAAGCCCGGCTTGATGTTCGTCTGCTGACCCGTACCACCCGCAGCGTCGCCCCCACCGAAGCGGGTGAAAAATTGTTCCAGAATTTACGTCCGCATCTCACGGAAATTGAACGCGAGCTCGGCGCCTTGAGGGATAGCCGCGCCCTTCCGGCGGGTAATATTCGCCTTAACGCCGGTGAACACGCCGTCAGCGCGGTGTTGTGGCCGGCATTAAAGCCATTTATGTTGCGTTATCCGGATATCAATATCGAAATTACCGTCGATAACGGCCTGGCCGATATCGTCGATGGCCGTTTTGACGCCGGCGTTCGTCTCGGCGATCAGGTGGCAAAGGATATGATTGCGGTACGCATCGCCCCGGACATGCGCATGGTCGTCGTGGGCTCGCCCGACTATCTACAACGCTACGGCACCCCGCAGACGCCTTATCAACTGGATCAGCACCGCTGTATTAATATGCGGCTACCAACCCGCGGCGGGATTTACGCCTGGGAATTCACCGACGATGGTAAAGGCTTTCAGGTTTATGTAGAGGGTCAACTGACGCTGAATAGCTTACCGCAACGCATTGATGCCGCTGAATCTGGTCTCGGCCTGGCCTATGTGCCGGATGATTGCGTCGAGGAGGCGCTGGTTGCCGGTCGTTTAGTACGGGTACTCGATGCCTGGACACCCACCTTCCCTGGTTATCATCTGTATTATCCCAGCCGTCGTCAGCATACCGCTGCGTTTGCGCTACTCGTCGACGCGTTGCGTCATTGAACTCATTGATATTTAAGTAAGTGCTGTTGTGAAATGTTTTACGTGCGTCACTATCACGTTACGTGTAGGATGCAGCGCCGTGCATGATTTATCTCTACGACAGAATAGTGAGAAAGCCAGCACGATGTATCGCCGCTGCGCGATACGACAACCACTCATGGACATTGACAGGAAAATGGGTACATCAATGAATAACAAACACACTGACGCGGCGGAACATCATGCCGCGAAACGCCACTGGCTCAACTCGCACGAATCGGGTTACCACAAAGCAATGGGCAACCGTCAGGTACAGATGATCGCCATTGGCGGCGCCATCGGGACCGGTCTGTTTCTCGGCGCCGGGGCGCGTTTACAAATGGCAGGCCCGGCGCTGGCGCTGGTTTATCTGGTTTGCGGTATCTTCTCCTTCTTCATCCTTCGCGCCCTCGGCGAACTGGTTCTCCATCGCCCCTCCAGCGGTAGTTTCGTCTCTTACGCTCGCGAATTTCTCGGTGAAAAAGCCGCCTACGTTGCCGGCTGGATGTATTTCGTCAACTGGGCAATGACCGGTATCGTCGATATCACCGCCGTCGCCTTGTATATGCACTATTGGGGCGCTTTCGGCGATGTTCCGCAGTGGGTCTTCGCCCTTGGCGCGCTGGCGATCGTCGGCACCATGAATATGATCGGCGTGAAATGGTTCGCTGAGATGGAGTTCTGGTTCGCGTTGGTGAAAGTACTGGCTATCGTCGCGTTCCTGGTTGTCGGCACGATTTTCCTCGGTACCGGCAAACCGCTGGATGGCAATGCCACCGGCTTCCATCTGATTACCGACAACGGCGGTTTCTTCCCGCACGGTCTGTTACCGGCTCTGGTACTGGTTCAGGGCGTCGTCTTCGCCTTCGCTTCCATCGAGTTGGTGGGTACCGCGGCAGGCGAATGTAAAGACCCGGAAACCATGGTACCGAAAGCGATTAACAGCGTGATCTGGCGTATCGGCTTGTTCTACGTCGGTTCCGTGGTGCTGTTGGTGCTGCTGCTGCCGTGGAACGCCTATCAGGCAGGGCAAAGCCCGTTCGTCACCTTCTTCTCGAAGCTCGGCGTACCATACATCGGTAGCGTGATGAACATCGTGGTATTAACGGCCGCCCTCTCCAGCCTGAACTCAGGCCTGTACTGCACCGGGCGAATTCTGCGTTCGATGTCGATGGGAGGTTCAGCGCCGAAGTTTATGTCGAAGATGAGCCGCCATCACGTCCCTTACGCCGGGATCCTCGCGACGCTGGCAGTCTACGTGGTGGGGGTTTTCCTCAACTATCTGGTGCCGTCGCAGGTATTTGAGATCGTGCTTAACGTCGCATCCCTGGGGATTATCGCTTCATGGGGCTTTATCGTGATCTGCCAGATGCGTCTGCGTAAGGCTATCAAGGAAGGCAAAGCGGCGGATGTGAGCTTCAAAATGCCGGGCGCGCCATTTACTTCATGGCTAACGCTGCTGTTCTTGCTGAGCGTACTGGTGTTGATGGCATTTGACTACCCGAACGGCACCTATACCATCGGGTCCATTCCGCTGCTGGCGGTGCTGCTGGTCGCAGGCTGGTTCGGCGTACGTAAACGCGTGGCTGATGTTCACAGCACGGCGCCGGGCGTTGAAAAACGCTAAGCGCTTTTCCATAACGGTTTGCCCCTCAGCGGGCAAACCGTCACCGAAAAATTAATTATCTTCCACCAGTTGAGCAACGTCGCTGCTGTTGATTTCGCGTTTGTTGCCAGACTCATCAATATAGCTGGTCATGCCGGTCTCTTTATCCAACTGCGGTTTGCCGTGGGTCACAATAGTTTGCCCACTTTTTGTCGTCATGACGTAATTAGAGCTGCAGCCAGCCAGAAGCGCCAGCATTGCCGCCGCGCAGATCACCATATATGGCTTTTTCATAATTTCTCCAGAATGATTACCACTCTCCCGCCGCGCGCGGGAAAAAGTAAGTGTATAACCTTTATAGTAATCAGGCTAATAGCGGTTTGTAACAGAGGATGAGACCCGGAGTAAGGAGGGGGCGCCCCCTCCCAGGGGATTACAGGGCAATGCGGATTACGTCGTCCGGCGCGGTGGCCTCTTTTTGACGAGTTGACTCCTGCTTCACGCTAACAAACAGCGTTTTTCCATCGGCGGACAGCGCCAGGCTATTCGGGAAGGTCGGCGTTTTGAAGGTTTTGACAACCTTATAGGTCTTAGCATCAATGACGCTGACTTCACCCGCTTTGCGATGGGTGACGTAGACTTCGTTGCGTGCTGGGTTAAACAGTACCGCCAGGGATTCCGGCGCGGCGATTTTTTGCAGCACTTTTCCGTCACGAATATCCACCACCAGCACTTCCGGCTGCTTACTGTCGGTAATGAAAGCACGGTGACCGGCTGTATCCAGGCTCAGATTCAGGTAGAAATGCTCCTTACCATCATCCTGCAGCTTCTTGCGCGAGAGGATCTTATTGCTATCGGTATCGATAGTCAGTAGTTCGCCATCGGCATTGGTGGTGTAAAGACGTTTAGCGTCAGCATCGAGCGCCAGCCCGGTGGCCATCGCGCCGGTATTGGCAATGGTATCTTTCAGCGTCAGCTTGTCGCCATCCACCACCCAAATCACGCTCTCTTTACCCAGCCCGGAGATAT
This sequence comes from Klebsiella sp. PK01, assembly GCF_057624675.1. Taxonomy (NCBI): domain Bacteria; kingdom Pseudomonadati; phylum Pseudomonadota; class Gammaproteobacteria; order Enterobacterales; family Enterobacteriaceae; genus Klebsiella; species Klebsiella sp. PK01. The sequence continues at coordinate 276,737 of NZ_JBYEZM010000001.1, read as the reverse complement.
ACACGGTATTGGTTTTCTCATTCACCACCAGCTCACGCGGCTGCAGCGGGCGCACGGTATCACTACGTTTACGGTCATCGAGCACCAGTCTCCCTTTCACCGCGCTGGTTTTGGCATCTATTGCGGTCACGCTGCTATCAACGGTGTTGCCAAACCACAACGTCTGGGTGGTGTGATTGATGGTGGCGCCGAACGGTTTCAGGTCGTTATGAATAACCTGGGTGATGTCGAGCGTGGTCGGATCCAGACGATAGACGATGCCGCCCTTATCAAGGGAGCGGCTTTGCGAGGTGGCAACCCACAGCGCATTTTCCTGCTGGCTATACGCCATTTCGTACGCGCCTTTACCGACCGCTTTGCGCAGGAGCTCCTCGGCGGCGTGGGCGCTGAAGCTGCCTGCCAACAGTAACGACGTTAATAACAGAGAACGACGCAGACGCGGCGCGGATAACTGACGTAATGACATAACGATTCCCTTTATAGAACAATTAATTACTGGTTAGAGATGGCTTCCACAGCGTGAAGGTTAACTTCACTCTTTTGTAAATGAGAATAGTAATCATTATTTATCGTAATGTGGAGCGTTAATTGCCTTTTTTGGTTAAAAGAATCACCTTTACTTGCCATTACTTAACGACCGGTTAGTTAATTCTTTTCAAAGAATTTACAAACGGTGTAACATATATACATATGTTCCATTTGGTACGTTTCTCTTTGCGAGTCGCTCTGATGAAGATTATTGCCATGCGCACGGTCGCGCTCCCCGCTTTATTACTCCCTCTCGTCGCCAACGTGCACGCCAGCACGAACGACGAACAAACCATGGTCGTCACGGCGACGCCTACCGCGGTTTCCGAACTGGATACCCCTGCCGCCGTCAGCGTAGTGAATGGCGATGATATGCGTCAGGCCGCCCCGCGAATTAACCTCTCGGAATCGCTCGGCGCGGTACCCGGTTTGCAGGTACAAAACCGGCAAAACTATGCTCAGGATTTGCAGTTGTCGATTCGTGGTTTCGGTTCCCGCTCCACCTACGGCGTGCGTGGCCTGCGGCTATATGTTGACGGTATCCCTGCCACCATGCCCGATGGCCAGGGGCAGACATCGAATATCGATATCGGCAGTATCGATAGCCTGGAAGTGTTACGCGGACCTTTTTCCGCGCTCTATGGCAACTCTTCCGGCGGCGTAATTAACGTCAATACCCAAACCGGCAGCCAGCCGCCGACCATCGAGGCCAGCAGCTACTACGGCAGCTTCGGTACCTGGCATTACGGACTGAAAGCAACCGGCGCCGTCGGCGACGGTAGCCAGGCAGGCGATGTCGACTACACGGTGTCGACCAACCGTTTCACCACTCATGGTTCTCGCGATCACAGCGGCGCGCGTAAAAATCTCGCCAACGCCAAATTAGGCGTGCGGATTAACGACGTCAGTAAATTAACATTGCTATTCAATAGTGTGGATATCAAAGCTAATGACCCGGGCGGATTGAGCTACGAGGAGTGGCAGAATAATCCGCGCCAATCGCCGCGCGGCGATCAATACAACACGCGTAAAACGGTGAAACAGACCCAGGCCGGGTTACGCTACGAACGCCAGCTTAGCCAGCAGGACGATCTGAGCGTGATGATGTACGCCGGCGAGCGCGAAACCACTCAGTACCAATCAATCCCGATGGCGCCGCAGCTGAAGCCCTCGCATTCCGGGGGCGTCATCGATTTAACTCGCCATTATCAGGGGATCGACACCCGCTGGACCCACCGCGGTGAATTACTGGTGCCGGTGACCTTTACCACCGGTCTTGATTACGAAAACATGAGCGAACGACGTAAGGGCTATGAAAACTACGTTCTGGTGAACGGCGCGCCGCAATACGGCGAACAGGGCGACCTGCGCCGTAATGAACGCAATCTGATGTGGAACCTGGATCCGTACCTGCAAACCCAGTGGCAGTTGACGCAGAAGCTTACCCTAGATGCTGGCGTCCGCTACAGTTCGGTGTGGTTTGACTCTAACGACTATTACGTCACTCCGGGTAACGGCGACGATAGCGGCGATGCCAGCTATCACAAATGGCTGCCAGCCGGTTCATTGAAATATGCCGTCACGGATGCCTGGAATATCTATCTTTCCGCCGGGCGCGGTTTTGAAACGCCGACAATCAATGAACTCTCGTATCGTTCCGGCAATCAGAGCGGATTAAACTTCGATCTCAAACCCTCCACAAATGAGACCGTGGAAATTGGCAGCAAAACGCGGATAGGCAACGGACTGTTCACCGCCGCGCTGTTCCAGACCGATACCGACAATGAGATTGTGGTCGACTCCAGCAGCGGCGGCCGCACCAGCTATAAAAACGCCGGTAAAACCCGTCGTCAGGGAATGGAACTTGGCCTCGACCAGCAGTTTGGCGATAGCTGGAAATTAAAAGCGGCATGGACCTGGCTCGATGCCACCTATCGCACGAACGTTTGCGGTTCGTCAGACTGCAACGGCAACCGCATTCCGGGCATCGCCCGCAATATGGGCTATGCCTCTTTCGGCTACCAGCCGGAACAGGGTTGGTACGCGGGGAGCGATATCCGTTATATGGGCGACATTATGGCCAACGACGCCAACACCGCCAAAGCGCCATCGCGGACCGTGGTTGGCCTGACCACCGGCTATAAGTGGAGCTACGGGAAAATGGATATGGATCTGTTCGGCCGGGTCGATAACCTGTTTGACCGTAATTACGCGGGCTCAGTGATTGTCAACGAATCCAATGGTCGTTATTACGAACCGGCGCCGGGCCGTAACTTCGGCATCGGTATGAATCTCGCCTGGCGTTTCGAGTAACTACGCCCGCCGATGGGTGATGATAAAAAAGGGATCCCAATTGGGATCCCTTTTTGATTCCGCCGCAGTCTGTTAGAACGCGCTTCTCAAGGACAATTCGAAAATAATTTTTTCCGCCTGGCAGGAGAAATTCACCGCCGCGTCCAGTTTCGCCTCATTACCTACCGGCTCAATCGTGTAATCTACGGACGGCGTTTCGCTGGCGGCGGCAACGGCGCGTTCGCGAATGGCCGCTACCGCGGACTCCGCCTCTTCACGGGTAGGGAAAAGTTTCTCGACCCGGTAAACGCAGTCTTCGTTATCGATAATGGTGCCAACATCAATGGCGCAGCCTTTGGTACTGCATTTATCAACTACATCTTTCATCGCATTAACCTCTTAAGTTTCCTTAAGGATAAAAAGCCGCTCACGGAAAAGCAAACCATTAATAAAAGTATGGATTAGTCATTTTGTTGGTTAAAGGCGGCGAAAGCGCCCCCGCACGCGTCTTCGGGGGCGTTAGAGAAGGCGGTGACGTTACTCGTCCGCTGCGACGTTAATCACCACTTTGCCGAAGTTTTCTCCCTTCAGCAGACCAATCAGCGCCTGCGGCGCCTGCGCCAGGCCATCAATCTGCTGCTCGCGATATTTGATTTTACCTTCCTGTACCCAGCGCCCCATTTGCTGCTGGAACTCGGCAATGCGATGGCCGTAATCCTGGCCGATGATAAAGCCCTGCATACGAATGCGTTTTTTAAGGATAGTCGCCATCAGCAGCGGCAGCCGATCCGGTCCATCCGGCAGCGAGGTGGCGTTGTAGCCGCTAACCAATCCGCACACGGGAACCCGCGCCGCGGTATTCAGCAACGGCAGAACCGCATCAAAGACTTTACCGCCGACGTTCTCATAATAGACATCGATTCCCTGCGGACACGCCTGCGCCAGCTGCTGGCTGAAATCCGCAGCGCGGTGATCAAGACAAACATCGAAGCCTAAAGTCTCTACCGCATAACGACATTTCTCGGCGCCGCCGGCAATGCCGACGGTGCGGCAGCCTTTAAGTTTGCCAATCTGCCCGACGGTGGCCCCCACCGGCCCGGTTGCCGCCGCCACCACCAGCGTTTCGCCCGCTTTCGGCTGGCCGATGTCCAGCAGCCCCATATAAGCGGTAAATCCCGGCATACCTAACACCCCCAGCGCCCAGGAAGGGTGTTCAGGATTGTCGCCGAGCTTAACCAAATCGCTACCATCGGAAAGCGCATAATCCTGCCAGCCACTATAGCCAAGCACCCACTCACCGGGTTTAAAATCAGGGTGATTAGAGCTCACCACACGGCTTACCGTCCCCCCGACCATCACCGCGCCAATCTCCACCGGTGGCGAATAAGAAGGCGCATCGCTCATCCGTCCGCGCATATAAGGGTCGAGTGACAAATAAATAGTCCGCAGCAGGATCTGGTTCGCTCCCGGCGTCGGCAGATCGCCCTCTTCCAGTCTGAAATTTTCGGCGGTAGGTTCACCGTGCGGGCGTGAAGCCAATATCCAGCGGTGATGGCGTTGTGGATTAGCGGTCATAGCAAACTCCTCTTGTTAACGGCCTGTACTGAGGCTAGCCGTTTTATGCTTAACGCGCTTTAACATTATGAGCCGGATTGATTCAGGCGTACCACCAGATAGACGCAAGTCTCGCTGGACTCATTGATAAATCGGCAATCGTTGGGCGGCCCCAGTTCCAGACAATCCCCCGCCTGCATCTGATGGCGAGTATTCCCTTCAACAAAAACTAACTCACCCTGCTGTAGCCAGATGAGCTGTCGCGCCAGCGCGTACGAAGAAGCGGGCATCGGTACATCGCTGCCGGCCGGCAACTCTATTTGCACTAGGTCGATCGGCAGATCGCTACGCGGCGAGACGTGCCGGCGCAAATAGTGGCTTTGCGGATCGCGCCACACCGGCTGGTTGGCAAAGCGCAAAAGCTTGCCCTCCTGCATCTCTGCGCGCGCAATTAACGTCGACATACTGATGCCAAACGCGCCGGAGAGACGGCCCAGCATCGCCGCGGTGGGGCTACTCTCGCCACGTTCAATTTTATGCACCATTGCCCGCGAGGCCCCGGCGCGTTCAGCCAAATCGCTCAACGACCAGCCGCGGGACTCGCGTTCGATACGAATGCGTGCGCTAATGCGCTGGTTGAGGTTGTCTTCTATAGTATTCATGGCGTAACAATATAGTGCGCACCACCGTATTACACAACTGTCCGCTATCCCCGACACTGCGCGTTCTGTGTAAAATTTATTGCTAAAACTGATGACAGCCTGCCGTTCATTATTGTAATAATACCGTACTACTATAGTGTACAGACTTTGAGGCTTTCTATGTCCATCCGCCATGCCAGTAAAGACGATTGCGCGGCGATCGCCGAAATCTATAATCACGCCGTACTGCATACCGCTGCCATCTGGAATGACAAAACCGTCGATACCGATAACCGTATTGCCTGGTTTGAAGCCCGGCAGATTGCCGGTTATCCGGTGCTGGTGAGTGAAGAAAACGGCGTGATTACCGGGTACTCCTCGTTCGGCGACTGGCGCGCATTTGACGGTTTCCGCCATACCGTTGAACATTCGGTGTATGTCCATCCCGATCATCAAGGTAAGGGAATCGGCCGCAAGTTGTTAGTCGCGCTTATCGCTGAAGCGCGGCGTCTGCACAAACATGTGATGGTGGCCGGAATTGAATCCCGCAATCACGCTTCGTTGCATCTTCATGAAACCCTGGGATTTATCACCAGCGGGCAGATGCCGCAGGTGGGGACTAAATTCGGCCGCTGGCTGGATCTGACCTTTATGCAGCTGCAGCTCGACGATCGCCTGGTTCCGGACGGCGAGGCATGAATCAGTCGCTCACCCTTGCCTGCCTGATAGCGGCGGGTGTCGGTCTGGTGTTGCAAAACACCCTGATGGTCCGCATTACCCAATCCGCCTCGACGATTCTTATCGCCATGTTGCTCAATTCGCTGGTGGGAATTGTTATTTTTGTGACTATTTTGCTATTGCGCCACGGCGCGGCAGGTTTTCAGGAACTGGCGCTGAATATCAAATGGTGGACCCTCATCCCCGGCCTGCTGGGTTCGTTTTTCGTCTTCGCCAGCATCAGCGGTTATCAAAACGTAGGGGCGGCGACGACCATTGCGGTACTGGTGGCCAGTCAGCTGGTAGGCGGATTGATTATTGATTTGATTCGCGCCCACGGCGTGCCGATTAGGGCGTTAATCGGGCCAGTATGCGGGGCGGCGATGCTGGTGGTCGGCGCCTGGCTGGTCGCCAGACGCCAGTTTTGACGTCACCCTTAAAGGATCTCGCCGCCTTTGGTTAACTGTTCGCGGCGCGCTTCTTGATCTTCATGATGTTGACGCCCGTGATGGGCTATCGCGGTGCGCAGGCGCTGCTGCTGGGTATAGCGTTCTTCACGGCCCAGTTCAGCATCATCGCTTAACGCAATCAGTAGCTCGTTCATATGGCTAATCACGCCCCCGGCAATGGTCTCATCGACCCTGGCAATGACATCGTCCAGATGGGCCATCCTGCTCTCCTTTTTGATCAATTCAGCTTCGCTTTGGAAAAATCGCTTCCCATCAGACTCACGCTGTAGCCGCTGACGTTGCTGCGGGTGGCGTAGAAAGTTTTACCCGTCGCCAGCGTGATCCACGGCGCCTGCTGATAGAAAATTTCCTGAGCCTGTTGGTAAAGTTTGGCGCGCGCCTGCGGATCGCTTAGCAGAAGCGCTTTTTTCACCAGCGCATCATAGGACTTATCGCACCAGCGCGCCACGTTAGAGCCAGTTTTGATATTATCACAACTCAGCAGCGTGCCGGCGAAGTTATCCGGATCGCCATTATCGGACATCCAGCCAAACAGCGCGCTATCATGCTCGCCCTTGCGCATCCCGGAAAGGTATTCGCCCCATTCATAGCTAACGATTTTCGCTTTAATGCCGACCTTACTCCAGTCGTTCTGAATCATTTCAGCGACCCGCTTCGAGTTCGGGTTATACGGGCGCTGTACTGGCATCGACCACAGGGTCACTTCTGCGCCCTGCTCCAATCCCGCCTGCTTAAGCAGCTCTTTCGCCTTCTGCGGATTGTAGTCGTAATCCGGTAAATCCTTCTTGTAACCGAGCATATTGGCCGGGATCGGCGATTTCGCCACGTTGCCGGAATCAAGGAAGACCGCTTTCACAATCGCCTGTTTGTCGGTGGCGTAGTTCAGCGCCTGACGTACCAGCACGTTATCAAACGGTTTCTTTTCAGTATTAAATGCCAGATACCCCACGTTCAACGCTTCCACCGCGTGTAGCGCCAGATCTTTATTCCCTTTAATCACCGGGAACTGTACCGGCGATGGTGCGGGAATAATCTGGCATTCATTGGTCTGCAGCTTAGCCAGACGAGTCTCAACGTTCGGCGTAATCGAGAAGATCAGATGCTTAGTCGGCACCTCGCCTTCCCAATAGTGCGGGTTGGCAATATAGCGGATTTGTGAATCCACTTTATACTGCTGGAGCGCGTATGGGCCGGTGCCAATCGGCCAGCTATCGACGTATTCCGGCGTTCCTTTTTTCAACATCGCATCGGCATATTCCGCAGAAAGAATCGAAGCGAAGTCCATCCCCCAGTCGGCGAGAAACGCCGCGTTGGGCTCGCTCAGCACAAACTGAACGTGATAATCATCGATCTTCTTCACTTCTTTAATCAGCTTATCAAGACCGACGTCGTGGAAATATTCATAATTGCCCTGCGACACGTTGTGATAAGGATGCTGCGGATCCTGCTGGCGCAGCACCGAGAACAGCACATCATCCGCATTGAAATCGCGGGTCGGCTTAAAGTATTTATTGCTGTTGAACTGCACGCCTTTACGCAGCGTAAAGGTCCAGGTTTTACCATCCGGAGACACTTTCCATTCGGTCGCCAGCGACGGAATCGGCGTGTTTTTAAGCGGGTCGAAGGTAATCAGGCGATTATAGAGCACCTGTGAGCTGGCAACGAATGAAGGGCCAGAGCTGGCGATTTGCGGGTTAAAGGATTCCGGCGAGGCTTCCGAGCAGTAGACCAGCGTGTCGTTGGATGCCGCCCACGCGGCGCCGGCCGGTAACAGCGCGCTTAAAGCCAGCGCAAGTAGTGATTTCCCTGTAGACATGGTTATAAACCTTATAAATTTGTTATATGCCTACTAATAACAGCACAGCGGAATACAACCAGCAAATAATGAATCGCTATTAGATTCACACTTTAACTCATAAGGTTAGCGCTGTTTGCTTTGCTTAACGTCACTATCATCAGCGACTCCCGCACCGGTACGACAAAATGATTATTTACGACTAAGATCCAATCGCGTGCCGCATTGTCCCATTTCAGTCAAAGGAGCGTTACATGACGAATTCGATTTATCAGCCTATCACCCTCAACGATCCGCGGTTGTTGCAATTTGCCGAAGAGTTGAATCCTGGCGCCAGTCCAATCTATCTCCCGGTTATTGATAAACCGGGGCCCGAGGGAAACGCCTACTGGAACGTCAGCGCGGCGATCGAACAGGTCGGTGGAAAAATGCTGCTGGGCTGGGAGATAAACTACTGGCCGGGCTGTTTTCTGGTCGCAACGCATCACGCCGCCTTACAGGCCGACGATGGAGGGATTTATGATGTAACCCGACGTTCGCCAGCGGCGGCAATACCCACCGTTAATCTATTCGTTCCCGACGACTCAATTGCTATTGATCTTGATAAAACGCCGGCCGTGAAATCACGATTTTATATATTACATTCCGCCGCGCAAATTACGGACTATCTCAGGGCTTATGACAATCTCAACGCTTTTGAGAAAAAGCTAAGCGATAGGCTTTATGAGATCGGCTATCGCTGTGAAACAAATAAAGCGTTGGCGAGCGGCGTCGTCGGCACAACGCCTGCCTTCGTGGAAGGCAGTTCGGTCGATATTGACGAAATAAAAATGCATATTTCCGAGTTAAGCTGGATTTTAAAAGATAAAATTAAAAGGCTAAAACAATATTCTGACGCGCTACAGGAACAGCCATTACATTAACTATCCTCTGTGGGCTGTGGCGAATAGATTGTGTTTGCTGCGGCCCATGTTCGCCGTTCTCATTATTGTACTAAGTTGTGACCCGCTGAGAAATCTGCAAAAAAATTGTGCGATAACCGCCCTTTCGCCGCTACGCAATGAGGTAAGGCGGTAGACTCGACGCTCCGCAGACCAATGAGGTTACGCTAATGACAATAACCTGCAGCTTATATAGCGGCGGCCGCTGGCACGATGCCGAAGGTCACGCCACTTTCACTCGACGTTATCCGCAACATAGCGAGATAGCCTCTACCGCCGCAGCGGCGAGCATCAATGACGCTCGTCGCTGCGCAGAAGCAGCCGCCGCCGCATTCCCCTCATGGCGCGACACCATCCCCTCCGAACGTCGCCGGCTGTTGTTGGAAGCCGCCGAGCAAATGCAGCGTAGAGAGGCGAAATTTATCGCTACTATGGCGGCGGAGACCGGCGCGACAGCGCACTGGGCCGGATTCAACGTACACCTGGCGGCAGATATTTTGCGTGAAGCCGCGGCCTTAACCACGCAAATCGAAGGTCAAATTATTCCCTCCAACGTGGCCGGCAATCTGGCGATGGGCGTACGTCAGGGGGCCGGCGTGGTGCTGGCTATGGCGCCGTGGAATGCGCCGCTCATTCTGGCGACCCGTGCCATCGCCACGCCGCTGGCCTGTGGCAATACGGTTATCCTTAAGGGCTCGGAACTCTCACCGGCGACGCAAAGCTTAATCGTCGATGCCCTCGCGGCGGCGGGATTTCCCGATGGAGTAGTGAATTATCTTACCTGCTCGCCAGCCGATGCGCCTGCGCTGGTGGAGACGCTGATTGCTCACCCAGCCATACGACGGGTCAATTTTACCGGTTCAACGCCAGTGGGGCGCATTATTGCCCGCACCTGCGGAGAGCATCTGAAACCTGCGATACTTGAACTGGGTGGCAAAGCGCCGCTGTTAGTCCTGGATGACGCAGATTTACAACAAGCCGCGGCTGGCGCGATTTTCGGCGCTTTTGCCAACGCCGGACAGATTTGTATGTCGACCGAACGCATTATTGTCGATGAGAGCATCGCGGATGAGTTCGTCGCATTAATCAGCCAACGCGCTTCCGCACTACCTTCTACGCTTCTCGGCCCGGTGGTCGATTTGAAAACGGTACAACGCTGCAACGCGTTGATTGATGATGCGCTAAGTAAAGGCGCACATTTACTCTGCGGTGGAAAAGCGGATTCGACGCAAATGCGCGCCACCCTGCTGGATGGCGTGACGCGTGAAATGCGCATATGGCATGAGGAATCTTTTGGCCCGGTCAAATCGGTGATCCGGGTTAACGACGAGGAAGAGGCTCTGGCCGTCGCGAACGATAGCGAATACGGCCTGGCGGCAGCGGTTTATAGCCGCGATAGCGCTCGCGCCTGGAATGTAGCGCAAAATCTGCAAACCGGTATTTGCCATATTAACGGCCCTACCGTACATGATGAAGCGCAGATGCCGTTCGGCGGCTGTAAATCGTCCGGCTATGGCCGCTTTGGAGGGCGCGCCGGGATCGCTGAATTCACCGAGCTTCGCTGGATAACCATGCAAACTCGGCCACGCGAATTACCATTCTGATTTCCCGCGATGCTTTCAGACCAGCCCGGCAATCGCGCGCGCCAGCGCGGCCGGGTTTTCCCATGCCATCGAATGCCCCGCCTGTGGTATGACAGCCAATGCGATACCCGCAGTTTCGACGTCTTCCGCTTCCTGTGAGGGTAGCGATAAACTACCGTAGATAAGCGTTTTACGGCATTGCAGGTGAATAAAACGCTCAAACCACGAGGGAGAAGCGCCTACTACCAGGCTGGTAGCTCCCCGCCATAACGCCCACGGTGCGCTATTTTGTAGGCAACCTTTCCATGGGGACGTTTCTGCCGCCAGCATCGACTGATAGCCGTTGGCGATAAAATCATCTTCCGTCTGTCCGGCGATTTTACAGCTATAGAATCCCCCACCGGCATAGAGATTGGGCTCGGCGACAATTAAGGCCTCAACGCGTTTGCCCAGCCGCTGCGCTGCCTCAATAGCCACACTGCCCCCCATACTATGGCCGTAGAGAATGCAGCGGCTGACCTGCAATTTGTTCAGCCACTCCACAACGACCGCAGCCTGGTCAGCAATTCGGTAGCCAAACTGAAGCGGTTTATCGCTGTAACCATAGCCTGGAAGATCAATTAGTAAGGCCCGGCGCCCATTCAATATAGGGTTAGAAACCACTGGCGGGTAATCGTATGAAGAGGCGCAACCTAACCCATGAATGAACACAATAGGGTCCCCCTGGCCTTGGAAATCAAACCAACGGACCGTTGCGCCGGCTAAATGCGAATAGAAGCTGTTCATCAGATGGCAACCTTATTATTTTTAACTGTATTTATATACAGCCATCAAGACAATTAGGCCAGCCATTTCTGTTGTTCAGAATAGAGAAACCAGCAACGCCATAGGAAAGCTGAACGGCCATGTCGCACCAATCAACAGCGCTGCCAGCAGCCGAATGCAACGGCTTTCCTTAGTTAAAAACCAGCTTATCAACGCACAAATACAGCCCATTACGGCATAAAAAACCAGCATCTTCTGGTATAAAGTCATTTTTTCCTTCCCTGTCAGACATCGCGCAACACGCGTTATCCTGTCCCGCACCACTTAGTACGTCAGAGATCAATACTTCACAAAACAAGCAACTGCAAAGACCATGGAAAAACGGTTGATTCAGTGTTGTCCGATAGCGCAACTCTACGCCACCGACTATAAATGTAGGGGCTTACTCATAAAGGTGGCGTTATGGATGTTTCCAGCAAAACCGTAATTCTGATTAATGTCGGCGCAGCGCTTGCGCTTATTAGCCTGTTATCCGTTCGTTTTGGTTGGTTTTAGTAATTTTTCAGCAACTAAACCTAAAAAAGCAGCCTCAGCGGCTGCTTTTTTTATGATTTAATTGTCGCGCGTTTCCCGTCGGCTTTCTGTTGAAGCACTACAATAGTCTTAAGACTTTCCGGGTTATATGACGGCAAGAAATTCAGCTTTTCGGTATCCCACTCGACCGCTGTACAAACCCCCTCAGTTGCCCCCAGGCTTTCACAACCGCGAATTCGCTGGGCAGGGAGATTGTCGTAAAGCATTGCGCTTACGCCGATGAGTAACAGGATAAATGCTAGCTTTTTCAAAACCGATTCAACGTCAGAATAACAAATTATGTAAAATTTTCTCATGAGCGAGGCGAAAAAGTCAAATCGCCTACACGATAACAACTGTCCCGCGGCGATTTCATTCAGAATTTAACATTATGGCTACAATCATTCCCTTCCTGGAGAGCATTTCTGAGGAGTGCGATCCGTTATGTCCCCCTTCTGCTAGCGAGAGGATATTTATTTCATTGGAAATAACAAAATGATCTGGCAATCCGCATACCGGATTATGGATAGCTAACTATACTTGGCTTTTATGAGGTGAGAATTTTCTTAAATTAGCGACTGCCGATAATCAGCAATCGACTGCTCAACCTTATGGTTAATGCGGACTGTAGATTTCCAGGTGTTATTTTGTGCTCTATATTCAGGTAAGTGAAAGAAATTATTATTTGCAAACTCACGAACTTCCGCATAGGTTCATTACTATTAGTTATAACGTTTTTGCTTTTCCTGTTACTTATTTTTGAGGTCGCTTATGTCAGGAATACTTGCCCTGCTAATGGCTTTAGTCTTATTGGTGATCGCAATCTACAGTCTTATCTCTTATATTCGTGAGCGCCGCCACTCGGGCCTGCCATCAAAAAAAGACAAACATTGATTATTAAATCGGCATAAAAAGTCGATACGCAAAAAAAATCCCCGCATCATCCTGCAGGGATCAACAATTAATAGCATGCTTAGTTGTTTACACCCCATCCGGCGCTTATCTCCGGCACTCACAATGGCTTAGCTCTTGAAGGGGTATAAGAATACTCTCATATTACCCCTTATCTTTTTTAACATTTATTGCTATTGCAACTATTAGCGTGGTAATGCTGCCGGCACGTTAATATTCAATGTTTCACCATTACATGACGAACCACCGTGTAGTCCTCCAGGCCATACATCGACATGTCCTTGCCGTAACCAGATAGCTTCTGTCCGCCGTGCGGCATTTCGCTAACCAGCATGAAATGGGTATTCACCCAGGTGCAACCGTACTGCAAACGCGCGCTCAGGCGATGGGCGCGGCCCACGTCCTGCGTCCACACCGAGGAGGCAAGCCCATATTGCGAATCATTAGCCCAGGTTAATACTTGTTCCTCATCGCTAAACGGCGTCACGCTAACTACCGGGCCAAAAACTTCGCGTTGTACGATAGCGTCATCCTGCTGTGCGCCAGCCAACAGCGTGGGCTGGAAATAGTAACCACTTCCCGCCGCGCGGCTGCCGCCGGTTACCACTTTAATATGCGGTAAGGCGCGCGCAGCGTTGACAGCCGCTGTCACCCGTTCGAGATGCGCAAGCGAACTGACCGGCCCCAGTTCCGTGGATGGATCGTCCGGTTGCCCCATTTTCAGGCTGGCCACGGCCGCGCCTAGTTTTTCAACCAGCCGATCGTAGACGCCTTGTTGCGCGTAAATACGGCAAGCGGCAGTACAGTCCTGACCGGCGTTATAAAAACCGAAAGTACGAATGCCCTCGACGACGGCATCGATATCGGCATCATCGAAAACAATGACCGGCGCTTTACCGCCCAGCTCCATATGGGTGCGTTTAATCGAATTCGCCGTGTGACCAATAATATGGGCGCCGGTGGCAATCGAACCAGTCAACGAAACCATACGCACTTTACTATGGCCGGTGAGCGGGTCGCCAACAGTTGGGCCCCGGCCGAAAAGCACGTTGATAACGCCGGCCGGGAAAATGTCTTTTGCAAGTTCCGCCAGCTTCAAGGCCGTCAGTGGGGTGATTTCTGAAGGTTTAATCACCACGCAGTTACCGGCCGCCAGTGCGGGCGCCAGCTTCCACGCCGCCATCATTAGCGGATAGTTCCACGGCGCAATCGAGGCCACTACGCCGACCGGGTCGCGGCGGATCATTGAGGTGTGCCCCTCAAGGTACTCCCCAGCAGCCATTCCCGGCAGGCAACGCGCGGCGCCGGCGAAGAAGCGAAATACATCGGCAATCGCCGGCATTTCATCATTGATAACGCAATGTAGCGGTTTACCGCAGTTTAAAGACTCCAGTTTGGCGAGCGTTTCTGCATGTTCAGTAATCACATCCGCCATTTTCAGCAAACATTCGGCGCGGGTTTTCGGCGTTGTCTGGCTCCAGCTGACAAACGCACGATCTGCAGCATTGACGGCGGCATCAACCTGCGCCTCGGTCGCCTCCGCAATCTCAATAATCGTTTCGCCATTGGCAGGATTGAATACCGGCAGCACCTCGCCTTCCCCCGCCACTAATTGACCGTTTATCAAAAGGTTATGTTGCATAGCATGATCCTGTAAAGTGTATTATTTTCCGCTTTCGGCGTTATTCTCACCGTCACGGGTTAGCCACCAGGCCCCCAGGATGGGTACAGTCGTCACTAACATCACCAACAGCGCGACCACGTTGGTGACCGGTACATCGCGCGGGCGCCCCAGTTGATTTAACAACCACAACGGTAACGTCCGCTCATGTCCGGCGGTAAAGGTAGTGACGATAATTTCATCAAAGGACAGAGCGAATGCCAGCATCCCGCCCGCCAGCAGTGCCGAACCCAAATTGGGCAGCACCACGTAACGGAAGGTTTGCCAGCCTGTAGCGCCAAGATCCATCGATGCTTCCACCAGACTCCATGATGTCCGGCGAAATCGGGCAATGACGTTGTTAAACACCACCACCACGCAGAAGGTCGCGTGACCCACCACGATGGTTAGCAAGCCAGGCTCAAGATTGACGGCTTTAAATGCCGTCAGCAGCGCCAGGCCGGTAATGATGCCAGGAAGTGCAATAGGTAATAGCAACAGCAGCGACACGGCATTCTTACCAAAAAACGAACTCCGCCACAGCGCGCCGGCAGCGAGAGTGCCCAACACCAGCGCAATCCCCGTGGATAAAGCGGCGATTTTAAGTGACAACGTCACTGATTCAATGATATCTGCGCGAGCGGCAGCCTCGCTGAACCAGCGGAGCGTCAGCCCTTTCGGCGGGAAGCTGAAAGCGGCATCCTCTGTATTAAAGGCGTACAAGGCGATAATCAGCAGTGGAAAATGGAGAAATACCACTCCGCCCCAGGTGGCGATTTTGAGAAACAACGGTGCGCGTTCAGAGTGCATCAAACGCTCCCAGGCGCTTAACAAACGCCAGATACAGTGCAATAAGAACAATCGGCACCAACGTGAACGCCGCCGCCATCGGCATATTGCCAATCGCGCCTTGCTGCGAATAAACCATGTTGCCGATAAAGAAACCGGGCGGTCCCACCAGTTGCGGCACAATAAAATCGCCAAGGGTGAGGGAAAAGGTAAAGATAGAACCTGCCGCGATACCCGGTATGGCTAAAGGCAGTACCACGTAGCGGAAGGTTTGTTGCGGTCGAGCGCCTAAATCGGCGGAGGCCTGCAGCAGCGACGGCGGCAGGCGTTCCAGCGCCGCCTGTACCGGCAGGATCATGAACGGCAGCCAGATATAGACGAACACCATGAATCGCCCGAGCCCGGAGGTCGATAAGGTATTGCCGCCGACCGCCGGGATGGTCAACACCATATTTAACACGCTCTCCAGACCAAGGTGGCCGAGAAACCATTGCGCCACGCCATCTTTCGCCAGCAATAGCGTCCAGGCGTACGCCTTAACGATATAGCTGGCCCACATCGGCAACATCACCGCGATATAAAAGAAGGCTTTCATCTTGCCGCGGGTATAACGCGCCATATACCACGCCATCGGCAACGCCAGGATTGCGCTGGCAATAGTCACGCAGATGGCCATCACCAGGGTACGGACAATGATGTCGTAGTTGGCGGGATTAAACAGCGCCTTCAGGTTAGCGAGCGTCAAATCCGTGGTGACCGACATCGTAAAGTCATCAAAGGTATAGAAGCTTTGCCACAACAGCGTCAGGAGCGATCCCAGATAGACAATCCCAAACCACATCAACGGGCCCAGCAGCAGTAAAAACAGGCCCAATGACGGTTTTCGCCAGAACAGCCCTGACATCCTCCCGGTCGTTGGTTGTACAAGCGCCATCGTCATCTCAGCCTCCGCTTTCCAGGGAGACCATCGCCGAACGCGACCAGCCGGCCAATACCTGTTGCCCCAACCGCGGCGCGCTCAACGCCGCCCCGCCATCAACGTTGGCCTGGCTGACTAGCAGCTTTTCGCCCGCTGCAAGTTTCAGTTCAATACGCGTTGATGCCCCCTGAAACTGCACCGCCTGCACGGTCCCCTGAACCTGAATATCACCGCCGCCATTCAGTCGAATATGTTCAGGACGGAGTGACCACGCGCCAGACACCCCGCATAGGCGCTGCGAAACTTCTGGGGTAAAAACGTTCGCGGTGCCGACAAATCCGGCGACAAAGGCGGTTTTAGGCTGTAAATAGAGCGAGTGCGGCGAATCGACCTGCTCAATACGGCCATTGTTAAACACCGCCACGCGATCGGACATCGACAGCGCCTCACCCTGATCGTGAGTAACAAAAATGAAAGTAATACCCAGCGACTGCTGAAGTTTTTTTAGCTCTACCTGCATCTGTTCGCGCAGTTTTAAATCCAGCGCGCCAAGCGGTTCATCTAATAACAGCACACGAGGTTGGTTGACCAGCGCGCGGGCAATGGCGACCCGTTGCCGTTGACCGCCGGATAGCTGCGAAGGCTTGCGAGCGTGCGCAAACCCAAGCGCCACTTTTTCTAAGGCTTCCTGGGCGCGAAGCTGACGTTCTTTTTTGCCCACGCCTTTCACCATCAGCCCATAGGCGACGTTGTCGATAATCGACATATGCGGAAATAGCGCGTAATCCTGAAAAACCGTATTGACGTCACGCTGCCAGGGCGGTAATTCGCTGGCCTGCTGACCAAAAATACGAATAGAACCGCCGGATAGCTGTTCGAAGCCCGCGATTAAGCGCAGGCAGGTGGTTTTGCCGGAGCCTGACGGCCCCAGCATGGAAAAAAACTCGCCATCGCGAATGGCGATACTCACGCCATCCACCGCGCGTACGTCACCATACAAACGCGAAACGTCATCAAACTCTACCGCGTACGTCATGTTCAGTCTCCAGGCGCTTAGCGGCCACCCATAATCGCGATATAGTCCTGGGTCCAACGGCTATAAGGAACATACTTTCCGCCTTCGGCAATCGGCGTTTTCCAGAACGCAATCTTGTCGAATTGGTTGTAACCGTTGGTTTCACAGCCTTTGTCTCCCAGTAGCGTACTGGCTTTACAGCCCTGCGGCACCACGGGCAGCGACCCAAACCAGGCGGCGACATCGCCCTGTACTTTCGGCGTCAGCGACCAGTTCATCCACTTATAAGCGCATACCGGATGCTTTGCCTCACTATGCAACATCGTCGTATCGGACCAGCCGGTCACGCCTTCTTTTGGGAAGACGGTAGCGATAGGCTGACCTTCACCTTTCAGACCATTGGCCTGATACGGCCAGGAGCCCGAGGCAACCACGCCTTCGTTTTTAAAGTCGCTCATCTGCACGGTTGCATCGTGCCAGTAACGGTGAACCAGCGGATGCTGATCCTGCAGAACCTTCAACACCGCCTGATACTGCGCTTCGGTGAGTTCATAGGGATCGTTAATTCCTAACTGCGGCTGCGTTGCTTTGACAAATAGCGCCGCATCAGCGATATAAATCGGACCATCATAGGCCTGAACTCGCCCCTGATTGCTTTTTCCGTCCGGTAGATCCTGTTTGACGAAAACCACTTTCCAGCTATCAGGCGGCGTCGGGAAGGTTTTGGTGTTGTACATCAGCAGGTTCGGCCCCCATTGATAGGGCGTGCCGTACACTTTATCGCCGACGTTAAACCACGCGCCTTTGGCAACTCGCGGGTCAAGCGTTTTCCAGTTTGGGATCAGCGCGGTATTAATCGCCTGTACACGCTTGCCCATGATAAGGCGCAACGAGGCGTCGCCGGAGGCGGTCACCAGGTCGTAACCGCCCTTCGCCATCAGGCTGACCATTTCGTCTGAAGTGGCGGCAGTCTTCACATTAACCTGGCAGCCGCTCTCTTTTTCGAATTGGCTTACCCAGTCATAATTCTTATCCGTCTGACCGCGTTCGATATAACCCGGCCAGGCAATAATATCGAGCCGCCCTTCTCCTTTATCCAGCGAAGACGGCGGTTCAGCGGCTTGCGCTGTCAGCACAACCATACTCAGCGCGCACAGGCTACCACGGGCAAATTTTTTGCTCATTTGAACTTACTCCTGTCAGAATAAAAGTAGCGGCAGCCGTGCCGTAAAAATATCTCCCTTAATAAGGGTAGACGGCGGCCTGCGGGGCTCTGGGGAAATTTCCTCAGGTTGTGACCAGGTGCGCATTCCGCAAAAATCGCCACCACGATTCGATAATATGGATTATAGACAAGGAGTTATGGCAGGGGGATGAGTATGCATATTCCCTATGACGACCCGGTGCTGGTGGATATTTTAAACTGATTAATGAATACAAGAATGAAGTGGATAAATTGCCGGAAAAATAAAAACCGGCAATTAAAAAAAGCGATGAATAAGCTAAGACAAAAGTTGACGTATAAGTTCGCCGAGCCGTTTGACTCCCTGCTCTTCTTTTTCTCCCCAGCCCCAGGCGGTATTAAACCGGAAAAATGAGGTCCAGTTAGCGGTGGTAGAAAACATTTTACCCGGCGCAATACTGATGTTATCCCGTAACGCCAGAGCGCTGAGTTCGCCAGCATCGACGCCAGCGGGCAGCTCCAGCCACAGGAAATAACCGCTGTCGCTATGATGAATTTTGACCTCGGCGGGTAAAAAACGCAGTAGCGCTTGCCAGGCCAGCTGTTTCCGCTCGGCAAGCTGTCGCCGCAACCGGCGTAAATGCGCGTCGTAACGTTTGGTCGAGAGATAATCGACCAGCGCCAACTGCATCGGCGAACTGGTAGAAAGCGTACTCATCAGCTGTAACTGCTGAATACGGCGGGCATGCCTGCCAGCGGCAACCCAGCCGATACGAAACCCCGGGACAAGGCATTTTGAAAATGAGCTACAGTGCAGCGTCATCTCATCACGATCCCAGTACTTTGCGGGTAGCGGTTTTTCCCGACCAAAGTACAACTCACTGTAAACGTCATCTTCAATCAACATGACGTTGTAGCGTGTCAATAGCGCCACCAGTTGCGCTTTTTTGTCTGCCGTCAGCGTAAATCCGAGCGGGTTCTGGCTATTGGTCATCAGCCAGCAGGCTTTGACCGGGTAGCTCTGCAATGCCTGTTCCAGCGCCGCTAAATCGATCCCCTCTTTCACATCGCTGGCCACCGATAGCGCCTTAAGTCGCAACCGTTCGAGCGCCTGCAGCGCGCCGTAAAAGCATGGATTTTCGACGACGACCCAATCGCCGGGCTCAGTTACCGCCTGCAGGCTGAGGTTCAACGCCTCCAGCGCACCGGCGGTAATGACTATCTCATCCGGCGATACGTTCATTCCCTGCAACGCATAACGCCGGGCAATCGCATGACGAAGCTCATCATTGCCAGGCGGCAGGTTCTCGATCACGCTCATGGCGGTGGCGGTTTTACTCACTTGAGCCAGCGAACGATTTAGCTGCTGCAAGGGAAACAGACGCGGGTCGGGAAAAGCGGAAGCAAAAGGCAGCATCGACGCCTGGCGGCTCGCCTGCAGGACGTCGAAAATATAGGTGTTGATATCAACCGACTCATTGCGCGTCACTTGCGCGGGAGGCTCAGGCTGGCGCTGCTTCACCGGCTGCGGCGCCACATAATAACCGGATTGTGGACGAGCGATAATCCGTCCCTGGCTTTCCAGTAACTGGTAGGCATGGCTGACGGTCATAAAACTCATTCCGCTGCTGACAACCTGTTCGCGTAAGGAGGGTAGCCGATCGCCGGGTTGCCAAACGCCAAGCGCGATTTGTTCAGTTAACTGTCGCGCAAGCTGCTGATACTTTTTCATTACCGCATCCATTTCATCAACGGGATGCCATATCTTATAACAGATGGTCAAAAATGGCAGGTTTTAAAAACTGATATACCTGACAGATGCCACTGAGCGAGTATCTCATAGCACGGCAAGTGGTGATCTTGCCGCTGAAAGAACATGAAATTGTATTATCAATGATGAATTATTCGCATTTGAGGATAGCAATAAAGTATCAGGCAAGTCCGCAAGTTAGAAAAAATATGAATGATGCGCACGACGTATCGATGCCAACTCTAATCGTTTGAACATAGATACGCTTTATTTCTCATGTTGTGAATCAGCGATTAAATCAGCCCGACCGATAAATTCATCACACATCTAAAAATGAAGTGATTTCATGCCGGGATAATAGTAGCTCAAATAAGCAGATAGACTCCGCCGCCCACGGCAAGCCAAAAAATGCTCATGATCAACAATGAGATAAGTAAACTTCGCAGGCCTTTCTTTGACAAACCCTCTCCCTTTCTTTATCAATTAATATATTAAAAAATAATGGATATAAAATTCACATAATGAATACGGATATTTAAGAGGTAAACTTGACGGCAAAACATAACGCCAGCACAGGCTAGCAGAATAATTAACAAAAAACAGCGCAAGTCATAAGGAAAATCGTAAATAAAAGTGTGAAGTATAACTGATATAAATTCACAATACGAAATTGATTATTTATGATGACATGAAAATTAACTTCACAAATATGAAACATCAAGAGAAAGAATAACAATCCGCAACTGTTATCATAAAAAAGCGCTTTTCTGCGTCTGCTATCACGCCTCTCCCCCCTCTAAAATTGCGCAGAATCAATTTTGTTGTGGAGCCTTGCATGTTCGGTCTTGATGCATTTCATCTGGCGCGGATCCAATTCGCCTTTACCGTCTCATTTCATATCATCTTTCCAGCGATCACCATCGGTCTTGCCAGTTACCTGGCGGTACTTGAGGGATTGTGGTTAAAAACAAAAAATCCTGTCTGGCGCTCTCTGTATCATTTCTGGTCGAAAATCTTTGCCGTCAACTTTGGTATGGGAGTGGTCTCAGGGCTGGTTATGGCCTACCAGTTCGGCACAAACTGGAGCGGTTTTTCTCAGTTCGCCGGCAGCATTACCGGCCCATTGCTAACGTATGAAGTCCTTACCGCGTTCTTCCTGGAGGCCGGTTTCCTTGGCGTGATGTTATTTGGCTGGAACCGTGTCGGCCCCGGCCTGCATTTT
Organism: Klebsiella sp. PK01; assembly: GCF_057624675.1. Lineage (NCBI taxonomy): Bacteria > Pseudomonadati > Pseudomonadota > Gammaproteobacteria > Enterobacterales > Enterobacteriaceae > Klebsiella > Klebsiella sp. PK01. The sequence goes on along the minus strand of NZ_JBYEZM010000001.1, from coordinate 255,428 downwards.
TTCGCCACCTGTATGGTGGCGCTGGGCACCATCATTTCCACGTTCTGGATCCTGGCCTCAAATAGCTGGATGCAAACACCGCAAGGTTTTGAAATCGTTAACGGCCAGGTCGTACCCGTAGACTGGTTCGCCGTTATCTTTAACCCTTCTTTCCCTTACCGCTTATTCCATATGTCCGTTGCTGCGTTTCTTAGCAGCGCGTTATTCGTGGGCGCATCCGCCGCATGGCATTTGCTGCGCGGCAACCAAACCCATGCCATCCGCGCCATGTTCTCAATGGCGCTATGGATGACGCTGATTGTCGCCCCCATCCAGGCATTAATCGGCGATATGCATGGGCTTAATACCCTGAAACACCAACCGGCGAAGATTGCCGCCATCGAAGGCCACTGGGAAAATCCGCCCGGCGAACCGACGCCGCTGCTGCTGTTCGGCTGGCCGGACATGCAACAAGAGCGCACCCGCTACGGGTTGGAGATCCCCGCCCTCGGCAGTCTGATTCTTACCCATAGCCTCGATAAGCAGGTACCGGCGCTGAAGGAATTCGCCCCGCAAGATCGCCCTAACTCAACCATTGTCTTCTGGTCATTTCGTCTGATGGCCGGTCTGGGAATGCTGATGATATTGCTTGGCGCCATTGCGCTGTGGCTGCGCTATCGCCAGCGTCTGTATACCTCAAAACCTTTCCTGCGCTTCGCGTTATGGATGGGGCCTTCCGGACTGATTGCGATTCTTGCTGGGTGGGTGACCACCGAAGTTGGCCGCCAGCCATGGGTCGTCTACGGCGTACAGCGCACCTCCGAGGCCGTATCAGCTCACGGCGATCTGCATATGACCATTAGCCTGCTGGCCTTTATTGCCGTCTACAGTTCGGTGTTCGGCGTCGGTTATAGCTACATGCTGCGCCTGATCCGCAAAGGACCGCAGGAGCAGACACCGGCGCCAACAGGTACGCCCGCGCGTCCGCTTTCTGCCGTTATGGATGGTTTTCAGCATAAGGAGTCCCGCTAATGGGTATTGATTTATCGGTTATTTGGTTTGTTATCATCGTGTTCGCCACGCTGATGTACATCGTCATGGACGGTTTCGACTTAGGGATTGGGATTCTGTTTGTTACCGTACGCGGCGATGAAGAGCGCGACGTGATGGTCAACAGCGTCGCCCCGGTATGGGATGGCAATGAAACCTGGCTGGTGCTTGGCGGCGCAGGTCTTTTCGGTGCCTTCCCGTTGGCCTATGCGGTGATTATCGACGCGCTGTCGGTACCCTTAACCCTGATGCTGATCGGCCTTATTTTTCGCGGCGTGGCCTTCGAGTTTCGCTTCAAAGCTACCCCTACGCACCGTCCTTTCTGGGATAAAGCTTTTCTTGGCGGATCGCTACTGGCGACATTCACCCAGGGCATGGTCGTTGGCGCGGTCATTCATGGTTTTCCGGTCAGCGGTCGCAGCTTTAGCGGCGGAATGTGGGATTGGTTCACGCCATTTACCCTTTTCTGCGGCCTCGGCCTCACCGTTGCTTACGCGTTGTTGGGCGCCAGTTGGTTGGTGATGAAAAGCGAGAATCCGTTGCAGAATACCATGCGCAGAATTTCACGCTTTCTTCTGCTGGCCTTACTGGTGGCGATAGCCGCGATTAGTCTGTGGACGCCGCTCTCTCTGCCGGCGATCGCCGAGCGCTGGTTTAGCCTGCCGAATCTGTTTTACCTGCTGCCGGTGCCGCTCCTGGTTATCGCCATCAGCGCCTGGTTATGGCGCACGCTTGGGAAACGCGACGCTCACGTCCTGCCGTTCATATTGACGCTGGGATTAGTCTTTCTTGGCTTTAGCGGGCTTGGGATCAGCATTTGGCCGAATATTATCCCGCCGGGGATCACGTTGTGGCAGGCCGCGGCGCCGCCGCAAAGCCAGGGCTTTATGCTGGTTGGCGCGCTACTGATTATTCCCGTCATTCTTGGTTATACCTTCTGGAGCTACTACGTATTCCGCGGCAAAGTTCAACCTGGCGAGGGATATCACTGATGGAGAGATCATGGATAAAACGTTTGCTATGGCTGGTGGCCATATGGGGGGCTAGCGTGCTGGCGCTGGGCGCCGTCAGCATGATTTTCCGCCTGCTGATGAACGCCGCCGGGCTTCGCGCCTGATAAAAGAAACTATTTCTTAGCCCGGCGCTTGACGCGTCAGGCTTTTTTTTCATCATTCTTCAGCCGCGCCTGACAAAGCCTTGCGCTTCTTTGATAACCATGCAAAAAAGCCGATATTAAATCAACCATATTACTCATGCGTTATCTATTGATATGGAAAATGATATGTGGCGAAAATTTTTGACAGCGGTTGTGTTGATGTGCGGGTTATTGTCCGGCCATGTGTTAGCCCAGCGTCAGGGGCATGAATATTTCCCGGTGCAAAGCCTCGAACAGCAGTTACTGCACGAGGCTGATTGCGATGAGCTACGCAGCCAGGCTGAGGAGACCGCCAGCTCGCTGCGCGAGCATCATCACCGGCAGTATGCGCGCAAAGCAAAGGCGCATAACGGCCCGCTGTGAGAACGGCCCTTACGCGCCTTTACGCTTGGGCAACGTTTTCATCAGCTCGTCCGGGCTAACGGAGGCGACGATGCTGCCCGGATGCGGCATCTTGAGGATATGATTTTTGATTTTACCCACCACGTGCATTTCGCACGGGCGACAATCAAATTTCAGCGTCAGGACTTCATCACCGTGGATTAGCTGCATCGGCGTCGCCTTCCAGCTTTTAATCGAGCCTTTAGCCTGCTTCGGACATAGGTTGAAGGCAAAACGCAGGCAGTGCTTGGTGATCATCACCGGTACGTCGCCCTTCTCTTCATGAGCTTCATACGCCGCATCAATCAGCTGTACGCCGTAACGCTGATAAAAAGCGCGCGCTTTGTGGTTATAAACGTTCGCCAGGAACGACAAATGCGTTTCCGGATACACAGGCGGAGGTACGGAGACCGGTTTACGCGTACCGCGCTGCCAGGCATCGAGGCGCGCCTGATCGAGCATCTCTGCCGTTTCGCGGCGAAGTTGGTTGAGCATACTGTTCGGTACAAACAGCGCCGGCAGATTAATCTGCACATCACGCGGGTAGTAAATAGTCTGCCCGAGCTTCGCCACGCCATCACGCAGATTAGCCAGCGCTTTTTCCGCCTGTGTCGCTTCGGCAAATTCGCCATCCAGCGTATGCGTGACGCTGACGCCGTCTTCACAGGTCATGGTCAGCACCAATTGTTCCTGCCAGCCGCTCAGCGCGATATCAACCGCAATGCGACGCTCGCTGGAAGTTTTCAGTAGCGCCTGCTGCCAGTTATGGTCGAGGTTACGATTAAGCGCCTCATGCGGACGTACTTTATGCAGGTCTGCTGGCATCTCGTTTGGCCAGACGCGATAACGATTTTCCCCCGTTTTCTGCACCGTATTGGCGCGGAAGCCGACAACTTCACGTTTGATCATGACATTCAGACCGTCGCCGTTAGTCAACGCGTCGGTCACTTCGACATCGAGATAATCTTTTCCGACTTTTAATACTTCGCCTACCGGCAGACCGATAAATTTCGGCGAATCAAAGGCGCCGATATCGCCCTTACGCGCGTTAACAAAATAGTCGGTGCTGCCGCGATGGAACGTTTTATCGGTAGACGGTACGAAAAAGTGCTCGGTGCGCCCGGCGGAAGAACGCGCGAGATCGCCGCGGTCTTCAATAATACGATCCAGCATCTGACGATAGTGAGCGGTGATATTTTTCACATAACTCATATCTTTATAGCGCCCTTCAATCTTAAAGGAGCGCACGCCGGCGTCGATCAATGCCGCCAGGTTGGCAGTTTGATCGTTATCTTTCATCGACAATAAATGTTTTTCGTAAGCCACGACGCGCCCCTGATCGTCTTTCAGGGTGTAAGGCAGGCGGCAAGCCTGAGAGCAGTCGCCCCGGTTGGCGCTACGTCCGGTTTGCGCGTGAGAAATATAGCACTGGCCGGAATAGGCAACGCACAGGGCGCCGTGAATAAAGAACTCGATAGTCGCGTCGGTATTGTCGTAGATCGCTTTAATTTGATCGAGGTTGAGTTCGCGAGCCAGAACAATCTGGCTGAAGCCTGCATCAGAGAGAAACTTCGCCTTCTCGACGCTGCGAATATCGCACTGGGTGCTCGCATGCAGCTCGATTGGCGGCAGATCCAGCTCCATTATCCCCATATCCTGCACGATCAGCGCATCGACGCCGGTCTCGTACAGATCGGTAATCAGACGTTGCGCGGGTTCCAGTTCATCATCATGAAGAATGGTATTCAGCGTCACAAACACCTTAGCGCCAAAGCGATGCGCAAACGGCACCAGGTTGGCGATATCGCTCAGGCTATTACTGGCATTATGCCGCGCGCCGAAGCCCGGCCCGCCGATATAGACCGCATCGGCGCCGTGTAAAATCGCTTCACGGGCGATCCCGGCATCGCGGGCGGGACTAAGAAGTTCAAGATGATGGTTTTGCAGGCGCATACGCTCGTCGTTATCCGTTATAGGGGGTCGAAATGGCGGCTATTGTAGTCAGAACTGAGCGCAGACGAAAACATTTTCCGCCGCGCCCGCACAGCGAATTTGCAGAAATCGGCAAAGCATTGAAGAAAAAGCTATTTCTCATGAAAACCCGGCAAGGTTACAGTGGCTGCGTATTCCGGATTTTCCTCGTCACGTTGTGAATTTTAGTCTCAGTCATCTTGATTGGCCGCGGATTAGTCCGCGGCTTTTTCTTTTGGATAATGAATCAGCGAATGAAAGTGCACCGTCTGCGCGCCGCTATTGCGGTAAGCGTGCGTCAGGTCGCCGGCAAAGCGCCGCCCTTCTCCCGCCTGCAATGAATGCCACTGCCCCTGCAGACATAAATCCAGCGTACCGCTAATGACCACCACATGTTCAATGACGCCGGTCTCATGCGGCGTCGATTCGCTCAGCGCGCCGGGGGCGAGGGTAATCGAAAAATGGTCAAAACGCAGTTCGGGATCCCATGGGAAGATGGGCGTCACCACCATCGCCTGCTGCTGCGGGTCGAAGGCGGCGGGCGCTGCGGACTCATCAGCGACAATAAAAGTCGAAAACGCCACATTGAGGCCGGTGGCTATCTTCCACAATGTCGCAACCGTTGGGCTCGATTCATTACGTTCGATTTGCCCGAGCATCGCCTTTGATACTCCGGTTTCTTCCGCCAGCCGCGACAAACTCCAGCCGCGCTGCTGACGCAGGCTTTTCAGCGTCAATGCCAGATGTTGGGCAATATTCATTGGTGCTCCTCGTCATTTTCTTGATATTACCAGTTGTACGCTATAACGCACAATGCTACCTTCGTCGTATGTTATAACGCACAAGAGGTGTTCATGCGCTCCTTTACCCTTCCCATCCCCACGCTGCTCGCGGGATTTGTCGCCGTGCTGGTAGGCTACGCCAGCTCCGCCGCCATCATTTGGCAAGCGGCCGCCGCCGCTGGCGCCGACGCCGGGCAAATAGCCGGTTGGATGACCGCCCTTGGCCTGGCGATGGGCGTCAGCACGCTGGTATTAACGTTATGGCGGAAAGTTCCCATCCTCACCGCATGGTCAACCCCAGGCGCGGCTTTACTGGTCAGTGGATTACAGGGAGCGACGCTGGCACAGGCGGTGGGAATATTTGTTTTCGCCAACGCGCTAATCCTGCTATGTGGCGTGACGGGACTGTTTGCCCGCCTCATGAAAATCATTCCGCATTCGCTGGCGGCGGCAATGCTGGCGGGGATCCTGCTACGCTTTGGTCTGCAGGCATTTGGCAGTTTGCAGGATAATCTCCTGCTATGCGGCGGGATGTTCGCCGCCTGGCTGTTATGCAAAGCGCTTTATCCACGTTTTGCGGTGGTCGCGGCATTAGCGGCAGGTGGGGTCATCGCCCTGCTAACCGGCGCGCTGTCACCAGTGGCAAACGATATGGTTTTTGTTGCTCCGCAGTGGATTACCCCGCAGTTCACTCCTTCGCTGTTACTCAGCGTCGGTGTACCGTTTTTTCTTGTCACCATGGCTTCGCAGAATGCGCCGGGGCTGGCGACTATTCAGGCATCAGGCTATCGGGTTCCGGTCTCGCCGCTAATCGTATTTACCGGCGCGCTGGCGCTGCTATTTTCACCATTTGGCGTCTATTCCGTATGCATCGCCGCCATTACCGCCGCGATCTGTCAAAGTCCGGATGCGCATCCGGATGCGGATAAGCGCTGGCTCGCCGCAGCGGCGGCCGGTTTTTTTTATCTGTTAGCGGGTCTATTTGGCGGTTCGATAACCGCGCTAATGGCGGCGCTGCCGCCGGTGTGGATCCAGATGCTGGCGGGGCTGGCATTGTTGGGAACCATTAGCGGCAGTCTCTATCAGGCGCTGGGGCATGAGAGCGAACGCGATGCCGCAGTCGTAACATTTTTGGTCACCGCCAGCGGCGTTACCCTTGCAGGAGTCGGCTCGGCCTTTTGGGGGCTGGTCCTCGGCGGTATCAGCTATGCGCTGTTAACCGCGCTGCGCCGCGCGTAGCTGGCTTGGCGTAAGCCCCGTGGCGCTTTTTACCCGATGACTAAAATGGCTGGCGGAGCTAAAGCCACAGGCTAACGCTATCTCGGTCAACGGCTGCTGAGTATGGCAAATCAGATGTTGCGCCTTGAGCATCCGCCGCTGCATCACATACTGGTGCGGCGCCATATTCATTGACTGGCGGAACATCCGTGCAAAATGGTATTCGCTAAGCGACGCCTGGGCGGCCAGATCGGCGAGCGTTAGCGGCTGCTCGAGATGCTCCTCAATCCACGCCAACAGATTACGCAACAGATGCGGCGCCAGGCCGCCGGTAACGGTCGGCAACCGCCACTGGACGTTCGAATAGTTTTGAATCAGATGCGTCAACAGCAGCGTACTGGCCGAGCTTAACAGCAGTTGATTAGCCTGCTGGCGCCAGTCGTTGTCGAGCAGAAACTGACGATAGACCGCGGTAATTTTGTCATCGCTGGCAAAGGTCTTTTCCTGCAAGGTGAAAGAAGCAGGACTGCGATCCCAAATTTGCTCGCCGACACGGCGCAGGTGTTCATCGGTGCAATAGAGATGAACGAACGAAAGATCGCCGCGAATATCCCAGGTGCTTTCATCGCCCTTTGGCATCAGACAAAAACGATCCGGCCCGCCGCCGTTCTTCCAGCCGTAGGGCGTTTTTTGGTAGCTTTCGTAACCATCGGCGACATACAGGCTCAACGTGTGGTGGTCGCTGCGCACCGTGATTCGATCGAGGTCGTTGTACCACGCGGCAAGCTGGATCCCGGAATTGAGTTCTACGGTCCCCCGCAGCACCGCATTTTGTTGTTGTAATGTTTCGAACGTCCCGTATGCCATAGCCTTCACATCGTTTTTAATCCGCAGACCTCTAGTCTATAAATTGTCCTCTCCGCTTACCAGCATTGACCATGAGCTTGTGAAAAATAAGCGCAAGATTTTGCAAGTCGGCAACAAAAAGGTGACAGCGCTTTGCCCGGAAAAACCGCACACTCACGCCAGGCATATTAACAGGAGAGACATTTTGAACGCATTACTCTACGGGCTGGTGGTGGTTATCTGGGGTACCACATGGATTGCTATCTTTTTACAACAGGGGCCCGTTGCCGCGCCGGTGTCAATTTTCTGGCGTTTTGCCGTCGCCAGCGTCACCATGCTGACAATTTTGCTGATTACCCGGCGTCTGCGCCCGCTGGCAATGCGCGATCATCTGTTTTGCATGCTGCAAGGCTGCTGCGTCTTTTGCTTTAACTTCTGGTGTTTTTATACCGCCGCGGCGCATATCAATACCGGCCTTGAGTCGGTGATCTTTTCGATGGCGGTATTATTTAACGCGATCAACAGCTTTATTTTCTTCCGCCAGCAGCCGCCGGGGCGCTTTTGGCTGGCGGCGGCGCTGGGGCTCGCCGGAATCGTCACCCTCTTCTGGGACGATCTCCTCGCCAATGGTCTGAACGCGTCGCTACTGTGGGGAATCGGCCTGAGCGCCCTGGGAACGTACGGTTTTTCATTGGGCAATATGCTGAGTATTCGCCACCAGCGCCGCGGGCTTGAGACATTGACCACCAATAGCTGGGCCATGTTTTACGGCACGCTGGTGATGGGCGCGATCGCGCTGCTGCGCGGCGATAACTTTATGCCACAGTGGACCTGGAGTTATATGGGCGCCCTGCTGTATCTGGCGTTGTTCGGTTCGGTGATCGCGTTCGGCGCTTATTTCACCCTGGTAGGACGTATCGGCGCCAGTAAAGCGGCCTATAGCACGCTGCTTTTCCCGTTGGTGGCATTAACTATCTCCACCTTCTATGAAGGTTACATCTGGCATAGCAACGCGGTGATAGGTCTTGCGTTAATACTGGTAGGAAATCTGGTGATGTTCGCCCGCCCCGAGCAGCTATTTATGCGCCGCCGGCTGGCCTGATAATAAGCCCGTCAGGCATCGCGCCAGACGGGCTTAACGCATCAATTACTTCTGCGACGGGTCGAATTTCACCGCGTCGATCGCCATGTCATCAATCACCTGCTTCAACGTATCAGCGGTTAGCGGCGTGCTCTCATTAGACAGCGTTTTACCTTCGCCCTTACGCACAACCTTAATAACCGGCTTATTAGTCTTCGCGTCGATCAGTTCGCCTTCGAAGTAGAGATTCGTGTCCATCGTGCGATGGCCGGTTGCCGCCTGGGTACCCGCGACAATCATCGCTACCGGGATCACTTCATAGAACTGCAGCCCTTCTTTACTGGTATCAACACCGGTGATGGCGCCGCGGAAAATCAGGCTGCGAGGGCCAGCCGTGGTCGCCAACGGTTTACGTTCGCTGATGGCCTGTTTCATCTGCTTGTTGGTGTAATTGAGGATGTCCTGCAGCGCTTTCTCCCCTACCTGAGTCGTTGGTTTCGGCACCGGGTAGTAGGTGATTGGACGATAAACAACATTGTCATAGTTGTTCGGATTGTAGTCCGGGGAGATCCAGCGCAGCTCTGGTTTGCCGGAAGCCGAGGTAGTCTCTTTTAACTTAGAGTAATCTTTTAAGAACCCGGAATACTGATCCGGTTGCGCCAGTTTAGATGCACAACCGGTTAATGCCAGTAGCCCGGCCAGAGCGGCTACTTTAAATAACATTTTTGTACGCATGGATGATCCCTGTAAATGCAGTTTGTCGGCAAGATTTATAACAAATTCCCACGCTAAGTTTTGTGACAAAAAAGGTGGTCCGTCAACTCCTTGCAAAAAATAAATCCGCCAACGCGGCGGATTTATTTACGATGTTTATTTTACGTCCACTTGATAAAAAATATGTTTACCAAAAGGGTCGATTTCATACCCGATCACCGATTTATTAACCGGCTCAAAAATAGTTGAGTGCGCAATCATCACGGCCGGCATTTGATCGTGCATCATCTGCTGCGCCTGTTTATACAAGGCTTCTCGTTGCGGCCTGTCGGTGATGGTTTTGGCTTCGGCGATAATTTTATCAAACGGCGCGTAGCACCATTTCGCCGAATTAGAACCGCCGTTGGCCGACTGACAGGTAAATAATGGGCCAAAGAAGTTATCCGGGTCGCCGGTCGCGGTAGTCCAGCCCATCAACGCCGCCTGATGCTCGCCGTCTTTCACCCGCTTAAGGTATTCGCCCCATTCATAGGTGGTGATTTTGGTCTGCACGCCGATTTTAGCCCAATCGGCCTGGATCATTTCCGCCATTCGTTTCGCATTTGGGTTATAAGGACGCTGAACCGGCATCGCCCACAGGTCGATGGTAATGGGGCTCTTCACGCCGGATTCACGCAGCAGCGCTTTGGCTTTTTCCAGGTCCCAGCTGTAGTCCTGCAGGTCGGCATCGGCACTCCAGACGCCAGGCGGCAGCAGGTTTTTCGCTACTGTCCCGGTACCGTGGAACACCGCGTCGATAATTGCCGGTTTATTGATCGCCATGGCCAACGCCTGGCGCACCTTAACGTTATCCAGCGGCGCTTTCTGGGTGTTGAAGGCGAGGAAACCGGTATTAAGCCCGGCTTTGCTCATCAGATTGATCTGCGGATTATCTTTCATCCGCGGTAAATCGGCGGGATTAGGGAAAGGCATGACCTGACACTCATTTTTCTCGAGCTTAGCGTAACGCACTGAGGCATCAGGCGTGATACTGAATATTAAACGATCGATTTTCGCTTTTCCCTGCCAGTAATCAGGAAATGCGGTAAACAAAATCCGCGAATCTTTTTGATATTGCGCCAGCTTAAACGGCCCGGTGCCGATGGGATCCATATCAACACGCTGCGGGGTACCGGCTTTCAGCATCGCATCAGCATATTCCGCAGAGAGGATTGAAGCAAAATACCAACCGAGGTCAGCGACAAAAGGCGCCTCGGGGTGCGCGAGGGTAAAACGCACCGTATATTCATCTGGTTTATCAATTGCGGTAATTAACGAACCAAACTCGAGGCTTTCGAAATTGGAGTAGTTGCCATTAGAGACATTATGATAAGGGTTATTCGGATCCTTTTGCCGCATAAAGGAAAAAATAACGTCATCGGCATTAAAATCACGGGTCGGTTTAAAATACTTATTACTTTGGAATTTAACGCCCTTGCGTAAGTGGAAAGTATAAACTTTGCCATCGTCGCTCACCTCCCAGCTTTCCGCCAGGCTGGGCTGCAATTCCGTGGTGCCAACTTTAAAGTCCACCAGCCGGTTATATATCGGTACCGCGCTGGCATCGACGCTGGTCCCGGAAGTATAAAGCTGCGGATTAAAGTTTTCCGGCGAGCCTTCAGAGCAATAAACCAGTGTTTTCGCATTCACAGCGGAACTCACCGCTAATGCCGCTATCGTCAGAGCTATTGAAGTAGATGTGCGTTGCATGCGTTTCCCTTTTCATTTTTTGACTAATGAATAGCTTTTTGTTTTATTGCCCATAGATAACACTAAAGCCAGATTGCAAACACCCGAAATAATAAATTAAGAAGGAATCACTATGGCCTCGCCCTTAACCAGACAATTAACCCAGCGCTTCTTTCGCTATCTGGCTATCACCAGCCAAAGCGATCCACGAGCAACCACGTTACCCACGACGCCCGGACAACATCAGATGGCGCAGGCGTTAGCCGACGAGCTACGTCAGTTTGGCCTTGACGATATCGTTGTCGACGAGCATGCGACCGTCACGGCGGTAAAAAAAGGCACCGTCCCCGGGGCGCCGCGGATCGGCTTTATCACGCACATTGATACCGTTGATGTCGGGCTGTCGCCGGATATTCATCCGCAAATTCTGCGATTTACTGGTGAAGATCTCTGTCTTAATTCGGAACAGCAAATCTGGCTGCGGGTTGACGAGCATCCGGAAATCCTGGCCTATCGTGATGAAGAGATTATTTTCAGCGACGGCACCAGCGTACTGGGCGCCGATAACAAAGCGGCGGTGACCGTTGTCATGACGCTGCTGGAAAACCTGACCGCCGAACATAAGCATGGCGGTATCGTCGTGGCGTTCGTCCCGGACGAAGAAGTGGGTCTTCGCGGGGCAAAAGCGCTGGATCTCTCGCGTTTCGCCGTCGATTTTGCCTGGACCATCGACTGCTGCGAACTGGGCGAGCTCGTTTATGAAAACTTCAACGCCGCCTCTGCGGAGATACGGTTTACCGGCGTCACGGCGCACCCGATGTCCGCCAAAGGCGTATTAGTTAACCCGGTGTTAATGGCAACCGACTTTATGAGCCATTTCGACCGCCAGCAGACGCCGGAACATACCGCCGGGCGCGAAGGCTACGTGTGGTTTAACGGTATTCATGGCGACCAGAACAGCACACGGTTGCAGGCCAACATTCGCGATTTCGATCTGGACAGCTTTAACCGCCGCAAACAACAGATTGGCGAAGTGGCGGAGAAAATCGCCGCCCAGTACCCCACTGCCAGAGTTGAATTCACGATAAGCGATACTTACAGCAATATCAGCAACGCCATTGGAGAAGACCGCCGGGCTATTGACCTGATGTTCACCGCGATGGAAAGCCTCGGTATAACGCCAAAACCCACGCCGATGCGCGGCGGTACCGACGGCGCAGCGCTATCGGCAAAGGGTCTGCTGACGCCGAACTTCTTCACCGGCGCGCATAATTTCCATTCGAAATTCGAATTTTTGCCGCTGCGCGCCTTTGAGGCCTCCTATCTAACCGCCCTGCAGCTGTGCCTTCTGGCGGCGGTTTAAGCCGGTTTACGCGCCAGCATCGTGGCGAAGCGTAGCTTGATGCGGTTGCCGCTGGCGTCGGTGCGGTGCAGTTCGCCGACGTCTTCGTTGTACTTGAGGAACTGCCAGCCAGCATAATAGTCACGCAGTTCTTCAGGTTTGAAGGCGAACGGGAAGCCCACGGTACAGGGGTAATCTTCGGTATCCATGGCGGCAACAATCAGGTTATAGCCGCCAGACTTAGTGCAGCGCTGCATGTTGGCGATAAGACCAGGGATGGTTTTGGCTTCCAGGAACATCATCACCACGGTAGAAAGAATAAAATCATACTCGCCATCAAAGCTCAGCGTATTCAGGTTCTTAATCGCCGTCTGCAGGTTCTCCAGCCCTTCAGCCTGACGAATGTTCTCCAGATTATCGATACTCATGGGATTTTTATCCCACGCCGTGACGTTGTAACCTTTCGCTGCCAGATACAGGCTGTTTCGTCCATTGCCACAACCAAGGTCGAGCGTCTGTCCCGGCTGCATCAGCGAGGCGGCATACACTACTTCTGAGTGGGTGCGCGTCAGGCCATATTTTTCAGTAAAGTAGTTTTCGTCACGAGTCGTCATGATTAATCCTTGTTTGGCAATAAAGTGGCACGGTCTACGCGAATGAACAGTTTACCTCGCACCAGCAGCAGAAAGGTACGCAGCAGCAGCAGGCCGATAATCAGGTTGCTAAAAATAAATAAGGGGATCGCCAGCGTATGGAAAAAACCTTGCTGCTCACCGTGCCCCAAATGCAGGCCGGTGGTCGCCAGTGCGGAAATCCCGAACGAGAAGCTCCAGAATGAAGCATTAAACGGCTGCTGCAGATACCACGGCATCAGGCGCAGCATAAACAGCAATTGCAGCAGACCGTAACCAAACAGCATTTTGGCAAACGTATCGGCTTCACCGCCGTTGACGCTGAGCCACGCGCTACAGGCCACCAGCGCCGGCGCCAGTTGGATGCCCAACGATGTCCGCAACGCCGCCGGTAGCTCGCCGTTGCTGCGCAGCCGCTGCAGGATAACCGGCTCCAGGCTGAGCCAGGAAAAGACGCCAGCGCCGAGAAACGCCAGTCCGGCATCATTAAACCCCAGCGCACCGCAGGCCATGGCGCTGATAAAATTGTTGGCGACGGTCGGCAGATATAAACCGGGCGTCGTTGCCTCTTGCGGATGTTTACCCCGCCACAGCCCCGCGCTCTGCCAGGCCGCATAGCAAAGCTGCAGCGTAACGCCCGCAGCAAATAACGCCAGCGATAACGGTCGGTACCAGGGGACAAATCCGATTGCCACCAACAGCGTTGTCGCCGGGAGCAAACTGACAAAACTGCTGGCCACCGGATGACGCATCTCCTGCAGCACGCTCCACGGGAAACGAATCGCCCGTGCAATAAACGCTAACATCAATAGCGCCCAGATCCCCGTCGCCAGCACCACCAGCGCATCGCCAATAAGCATGCTCACCGGCCAGAGAGTGCTGGCATAGCGCCAGGCGAACCCCATGCCGATAATTCCCAGCACCATACCAAAATAGCCAGCCGGTAGATTCAGCACCTGGCCGCTCGCTGCGTTTTTATTCATTTTAATTAAACTTTCAATTTAATTTGAAGTTGCATTTTAAAGGAACCTTATAAAACGCGCTACGGAGATTTTTGCTATGTTTGTGTTAACCAACGGTAAAGAGAAATACTGATGAAGAAATATCGTCTGAGCGACCACGTCCGCCTGTATCAGTTTGAAGAAGACGGGATTAAACATAGCGTAACTCTGCGGCAAATCGTGGCGCTGATTGATTTCTCAGACGTTAAGGCGGGTAGCGAAGGCGGCTGGCTCGATGATGAAGCCGCGTTAAGCCAGGGCGGCGACTGCTGGATATATGATGCCAACAGCGTCGTCTTCGCTGGCGCGCGCGTTGACGACAACGCCCGCCTGACCGGCACCTGTGTAATAAGCCACGGGGCGACAATTAGCGATAACGCCTGGCTTGATAACGTTCAGGCAAGTCACGGCGCCAGAATAAGTGACAACGTCACAATAAGACATTCACAAATTCGCGGCGTCTGTCGAATCGCCGACCAGGCGCGTATTCTCCCCCACTGTCTGGTGATTGCCGCTCAGGGACTCACCTCTGATACCGATAAAGTGCTGCAAATTTATCAGCGCGCTACGGTTAGCGCCTCACGGATTGTTCACCAGGCGCAAATTTACGGCGATGCCGTGGTTGAGCACGCTTTTGTTGAACACCGTGCCGAAGTGTTCGATAACGCGCGTATTGAAGGTAATGAAGATAACGACGTATGGATATGTGACAACGCCCGGGTCTACGATTGCGCGCGGCTGGTCGCCGGGCGCGGCGAGGATCAGATCCCAACCCTGCGCTACAGTTCCCAGGTGGGCGAAAACGCCGTGGTCGAAGGCAACTGCTTGTTAAAACATCGTGTGATGGTCGGCGGGCACGCCCATCTTCTCGGCGGCCCCATTCTGCTGGATGACGAGGTCCTTATCGAAGGGCACGCGACGATTCGAGGCGATGTGATTATCGAACATCAGGTAGAAATCTGCGGTAACGCCTGTATCGAAGCGCTGGAGGGTGACAGAATTCATCTTCGCGGGCGCAAAATCGTCAGCGGCGACGAGCATATCACCCGCACACCGCTGCTGGGTTCGCTATAGCCGATTATTGCGGGTCGATAATCCGCGCGTAGATATTCTGATCGTCATACGCGCCATTTAAAAACTCGGCCTGCTTCAGACAACCTTCCAGTTCGAAACCATTACGCAGCGCCACCTGATTACTGCGCTGGTTGGCGACCCGGCATTTAATCACGAAACGGCGCACGACGCCCGTTTGCGCATAATGATGGATAAATGCCTGTAACGCCTGCGACAACAGTCCCTGCCCCTGATGGCTTTGATCGATCCAGTAACCGATATAGGCCGTCTTATTCAATGGTTCTATCTGGTTAAATGACAGAACGCCGATCATCTGCCCCTGTAAAAACAGCAGGAACATTTTTGCATAACCGCGCTGGTGCAGCATCACGTTTCCCTGCACGTGGCGCCGGGTTTCATCTTCACTCAGCACCTCCGCAGGCCAGCTTAACGTATGCTGCAGCCAATTACGGTTTTTGAGCACCAGTTGATGTAGCTCACTGACGTAACGTTCGTCAACCGCACGCAGCTCCAGCTGTTCGTTGACCGGGATAGTTTCGATGGTGGGGCTGTTTTCGCCAGTCATGACAATATCTCACTGATAAACAACAACGCCCGCAGTAGCGCACCGCGGGCGGGTAGCGACGGCCTGGGTTATTTCATAATCCGGTCATCAACGTAGTTACGCCGATCCGCCGCTGGCGGGAAGTACTGATACAGCCAGGTTTCGCTGATAGCGTCGCCGCGACAGCGCAGGAACATGCGCATCTCCACCGGATCGGTGGAATCTGAAGTCGGATACCAGTCAAAGAGTATACGATAGCCGTCAAACGGCTCGACGTAGAGGATCTCTACCTGCTTAGCCTCGCCGCTGGAGAGCGTAATCACCGGCTCAATACCTTTCGGCGCCGCAGCTTTCAGGTCGCCGCCGACAAAGTCGATGGCGAAACGACGCGCCCATTTGTCCGGATAGTGTTCACCCGGCGCCCATCCTTCCGGGAATCCGCCCATTCCGGTGCGTGTCGCCAGCACTCGCGCCACCGGCGAGCGCACCGGCGGCTGCGCGCTCCAGTACAAGCGGTAGCTAAAGTCCAGTTCATCACCCGCTTTTACCGGTTTTTCCGGCTGCCAGAAGCAGACGATATTATCCAACGTTTCACCGGTGGTCGGGATTTCCATCAGGCTAACGGCGCCTTTACCCCACTGATTACGTGGCTCCACCCACAGGCTCGGGCGCTTGTTATACCAGCCCATCACGTCCTGATAATGACTGAAATCGCGATCCAGCTGCAGCAGGCCAAAACCTTTCGGGTTTTTATCCTGGAACGCGTTGAACTGCAGTTTTTGCGGATTATTCAGCGGACGGCAAATCCACTCGCCGTTGCCGCGCCACATCGACAGGCGGTCAGAATCGTGGATTTGCGGGTGGATGGTATCGCACATCCGGCGCTCGTTATTACCGCAGCTGAACATGCTGGTCATTGGCGCAATACCCAACTGCTTAATGTCCTTGCGCGCATAGAGATGATTTTCGACATCCATGATCACCTGCGTTTCCTGGCAATTCACGGTGAACTTATAGGCACCGGTGACGCTCGGACTATCGAGCAGCGCGTAGACGGTGAACACCGTCGCGCCAGGTTTGACGGTTTCAAACCAGAATGACGTGAAATCCGGGAACTCTTCCGGCGTATCGGTAAAGGTGTCGACGGCAAGACCGCGCGCCGACAGGCCGTACTGATAAGTGCTGTCGACCGCGCGGAAGTAGCTGGCGCCCAGGAAAGCGACGATATCGCGGCGCGCCAGTTCAGGCGCCTTAAACACGCGAAAACCGGCGAAACCGAGATCGGTCTGCCCTTCCAGCTGTTTGGTATCAACGCCGGCGTCGTTGTACTGGAACAGCTCCGGACGGAAGTGTATCTCCCGCGCCTGCTGAGACTGGGAGTCCAGCGAGAACATACGCACCCGGCGGCGGAAACCCATACCAACATGGAAAAACTGGATATCCAGCTTGCGCTCTTCAACGTTATTCCACAGCGAATGCGCCGCATCATACTGGATGCTGTTATAGGCCTGAGGGGTCAGATTCGCCAGCGTCGGCGGCAGGTCGCGCGGCGCTCCGCCCCACGGCTGGCGGGCTAAGTCATGAGCCATCGCCTGCAGCACGGAAAAATCAAAGCGGCGCGTCTGACCATCGGCGATAGCGGAATCCGCGGCGAAAGCCGCTTTAGTGAATAACGAGGCGACTCCTGACGTTCCGCATACGGCGGCAACAGCCATGGATGATTTAAGAAAACGTCTGCGGTTCATGCCTGGAAAAGCGTCCTTTTTAAGAGTTCGACGGATACGCAACGTTGCAAACATCTGCGTCGTGAATTCCGCTCACTCTAGACAAAAATGATTGATAATCCAATTGTTGGCAGGCGAAAAGCATGAAAAAAAAGATGTCCACCGGAACAGACTGAATAACCGCCATACGATCGCTATCGCTGACCTGTTTTGGCGAACACACACTGATGCGATACCTACCCATTTTTACCCGCGTTTTGTTTATTTTCAGCACGAACAGGATAAATTTTCATCACACCAGGTGTAATCTCTATTCTCCAGGGAAAAATGTCAGGAGTATCTAATGAAAGTAAAAGCCGCCGTGACGTTGGGTTATCAACAGCCATTCAGCATTAAAAATATTCAGGTTAGCGCCCCTAAAAAAGACGAAGTGATGGTAAAAATTGTCGCTACCGGCGTCTGTCATACCGACGCGGTGATCCGCGATAACGCCGGGATCCTGCCGATGCCGGCCATTCTGGGCCACGAAGGCGCCGGTATCGTGGTTAACGTCGGTGATGCCGTTCGTGGGGTCGAAATTGGCGATCATGTAGTACTGAGCTACGCCGCCTGCCATCGCTGCGAAAACTGCCTCACCAACCATCCTTCCGCGTGCGAAAGTTTCAATGACTTAAACTTTGGTGGACGCTTAGACGATGGCTCCACCCCATATCGTCTTGATGATCAAGAATTATCCGTTTTCTTTGGCCAATCTTCGTTTAGTCAGTATGTGGTCACCAAAGCGACGAATGCTATTGTTGTCGACCGTGAAGTCGAACTTTCGCTTCTTGGTCCGCTGGGTTGCGGAATTCAAACCGGCAGCGGGACGGTGTTGAATCGACTTAAACCGGTTGCCGGGGAGTCGCTGGTGGTATTCGGCTGCGGCGCGGTTGGTTTAAGCGCCATTATGGCCGCAAAGCTTACCGGCTGTAGCCAAATCATCGCCGTCGATATTCATGCCAATCGCCTTGAGCTGGCACGTGAACTCGGCGCAACCCACGTGATCGATGGCAAACAGGAAGATAGCGTTGCGGTCATTCGCCAACTGACCGGCAAAGGGGCGCACTACGCCATCGAAACGACCGGCGTCGCCGCCATCGTCCTGCAGGCGATCCACGCGATTAAGCCGTTAGGCACGGTGGCGGTCGTCGGCTTTACCGGCGATATCACCTTTAATGTGCAAAACGATCTGATGGCGGAAGGTAAATCATTGATTGGAGTCATTGAAGGCGACGCTGTACCGCAG
Organism: Klebsiella sp. PK01; assembly: GCF_057624675.1. NCBI lineage: Bacteria > Pseudomonadati > Pseudomonadota > Gammaproteobacteria > Enterobacterales > Enterobacteriaceae > Klebsiella > Klebsiella sp. PK01. The sequence goes on along the minus strand of NZ_JBYEZM010000001.1, from coordinate 236,920 downwards.
CTGTTTATTCCGCAGCTGGTACAGTTTTATAAACAAGGGAAATTCCCCATTGATAAGCTTATCGAGTTCTATCCGCTCGAAGAGATTAATCAGGCTTTCGCAGATTCAGCTTCCGGTAAAGTCATCAAACCGGTGGTACTGATGTAATGCGGGCGGCTCTTTGCTGCGCAAAGAGCCGCAAATAAAAATTATTTCACACTAACGTCGATACCGGGGAAGTACTTTGCCGCCAGACGGGTGATAGTGCCGTCGGCGCGCACTTTATCAATTGCCGCGTCGAGCTGTTTTTTAGTTGCCTCATCGCCCTTGCGCAAGCCGTAGCCAATACCACTACCCAGAATCGTATCATCAGCCACCGGCTTACCGATAAAGCCGAATCCCTTACCCTGCGGCTTACTGAGGAATCCGGCCTGGCCGGCGGCAGACATCACCAGCGAGGCGTCGATACGGCCGTTAAGCAGATCGGCCCACGCCATGTTCTGGTCTTTGTAGGAAACCACCGTGACGCCGTGTTTTTCCCAGTGCTCCTTGGCAAAGGTCTCCTGAATCGAGCCCTGTAGCACGCCGATGGTTTTGCCCTTCAGCCCTTCCGGCGTCGCCTGCATACCGCTGTCGGCCTTGCCCACCAGTTGTGAAGGAATACGGTAGATCGGCTGGGTGAAATCAATACTCTTGCGCCGCTGTTCGGTAATGTTCATCGCCGAATTAATCGCGTCGAATTTCTTCGCTACCAGCCCCGGAATGAGGGCATCAAAGGAAGTTTCGACCCAACTGCACTTCAACTGCGCGGCCTGACAAATCGCGTTGCCGAGGTCAATATCAAAACCCTGCAACTCCCCTGCCGGATTGCGGCTTTCGAACGGCGGATATTCCGCCTCCACGCCGTAGCGTAACTCGCTGGCGGCAAAGCTTGAAACGGTACACAGCATTCCCAAAGCAAGAGTTAGGGCTTTTATTTTCATCATCAGGCTCCTTAACGCGGCTTAACGCGGCACAGCGCCTGGGCGCCGGCCCGCAATGTGGCTTCATCTTTGGCAAAAGAGAGCCGAATCAGTTTGTTATCAGTGCCATCGGTATAAAATGCCGATAGCGGAATCGTGGCGACGCCGTATTCGGTAATCAGCCGCTTAACCATCTCACTGTCATGCTCATCGCTGAAATGGCGATAGTCCGCCAGCATGAAGAAAGAGCCGGCGCTCGGCAATAAACGGAACGGCGAGTCTTGCAGCAGTTGCTGGAGCAAATCACGCTTTTGCTGATAAAAAGCGGCCAGCGACAGCCATGAAGCCGGATTCTGCATATGCTCTGCGAAAGCGTACTGCATCGGCGTATCGGCAGAAAACATCAGAAACTGATGTACCTTGCAGATCTCATCCATCAGCGCCGCCGGCGCCACGCAGTAGCCAACGCGCCAGCCGGTCACGTGGTAAGTCTTACCGAAGGAAGAGATAATCACGCTGCGTTCCGCCAGCTGCGGATGGGTCGCCATGCCGTGATGCTTTTCGCCGTCGAAGACTACGTGCTCGTAGACTTCGTCGGACAAAACCACGATATCGGTATTGCGGATCAGCATCGCCAGTTGATTAAGGTCGTTGGCGGATAATACCTGGCCGCTTGGATTATGCGGCGTATTAATGATGATCATCCGCGTCCGCGGGGTAATCGCGGCACGCACCTCGTCCCAGTTAATCGCAAAATCCGGCACGGTGAGCTTAATCGCCACCGGCGTCGCGCCTTGCAGACGCACTATCGGGGCATAGCTATCAAACGAAGGCTCAAAGTAAATCACCTCGTCGCCAGCATGCACCAGCCCGGCAATGGCGGAATAGATCCCCTGGCTGGCGCTGGCGGTAACCAACACTTCGTTATCGACATCATATTGCGTGCCATATAACGTAGCGATTTTGTCAGCGATACGCTCTTTTAAAGCCCGCAGACCGGTCATTGGCGCGTATTGGTTATGTCCGGCGTTCATTGCCTGCGTCACGCCGGCCACCAGCTGTGGGTCGCAGGCAAAATTAGGCGCGCCCTGAGAGAGATTAATCGCATTATGCTGCGCTGAAAGCTGGCCGATAACGGTAAAAATCGTGGTGCCGACATCCGGCAATTTCGAGCGAGTGGTGACCGAAGCACTAAGAGCCATGATTAATCCTTTCTCGTTTTATTTGCATATCCATTCAAACCAAAGCGCCTTCAGGCGACAAGCGAATTGTTATCATAAGAGCTATGCATTCCGATCATGGCTCTCAGGACGCTTTAAAACATGACAGGGCTAACACTCAGGGTATAAACCACAATTTTAGTATGCCTTATGCTATTCAATTCTTTATAATCCCCAGCGGTTCTAAGGCTACTGACCGCCTTAGAGAAATTTAGAATATATCTCTTTCCGGCATTTCAGGTGCTGAATGGGGCAAGAGGCAAATCTTATGTTTATTACGTCAGCGTATATCGCGTTATTTTTAATCGCATCGTGGGGACTTTTTAAACTCGACCAAAAAAGCAACTCGTTATCAAAAAGCGTTTTTATCGCAATCTTTCTCGGCGCCCTTCTCGGATTATCACTCCATTTCATTGCCAACGAACAACGTAAAACGGTCATTGACTGGTACAGTATCGTCGGCAACGGCTATGTTAATTTGCTGAAACTTGTCGCCGTACCGCTGATTTTTATTTCAATTTTGTCAGCGATTAACAAACTCGAAAATAGCGCCGGTATTGGCCGAATGTCCCTAACCATTGTTGCCTGCATGCTGTGCCTGGTAATGATTGCGGGTTGGGTCGGCCTGTTTACCGCTAACCTGATCGGTCTCGACGCCAGCGCATTCAGCCATATGCAATCGACGCTGACCGCCGAAGACGTCAGCAAAACCGCAGCCGTTTCGCTACCCCAACTGGTCACTTCGCTGATCCCGACAAATATTTTTCTCGACCTGACCGGCGCGCGCAGCGTATCGGTTATCGGCATCGTCATCTTTACCTTGCTGGCCGGCGTGGCGTTATTAAAGGTGAAAAAAGAGGCGCCGGAGGAAGGTCAAAAATTAAGTAGCGGAATTAACGCGATTCAAATTTGGGTGATGAAGATGGTGCGTATCGTCATAGCGCTGACGCCATACGGTGTCCTCGCACTGATGGCAAAAGTCTTTTCAACCTATCAGCTAGCGCAATTCACCAGCCTGCTAGGCTTTATCGCCGCCTGTTATCTGGCAGTCGCCATGATGTTTATCGTGCATGCGATTCTGCTGACTATTAGCGGTCAAAATCCTCTGCGCTACTTTAAAACGGTGTGGCCGGTGCTTACCTTCGCCTTTGTTTCCCGCAGCAGCGCGGCTTCGATTCCATTAGCGATTACCGCACAGGAAAAATTCGGCGTGCCGAATACCATCGCCAACATTGCCGCCTCCTTTGGTTCCAGTATGGGGCAAAACGGCTGCGCCGGGATCTATCCGGCCATCATGGTGGCCATGATCGCGCCAACGCTGGGTATCGACCCACTGTCGTTCTCGTTTTTAGCAAGCTTACTTCCGGCTATCGCTCTGGGCTCAATTGGCGTCGCAGGCGTCGGTGGCGGCGGGACATTTGCGGCGTTGATTGTCCTGTCTACGCTCAACTTCCCGGTGGCGCTGGTCGGCATTTTTATCGCCATTGAGCCAATTGTCGATATGGCGCGTACCGCGCTGAATGTGAATGGGTCGATGATGTCGGGCGTACTGGCGACGCGGCTATTGAAAAATCAACGTGCAAAGTCGCGCCCTGTCGCCTCGATGAGTGAATAATCCCGTCTGATTGAAGCGGCGGCCAGGCCTGAAAACTGGCCGCCAGCTGCTTATTTCTTGCTCAGCAGGTTAAAGCTGGTCATCAGGTTACGGTAGTCCGGAATGTGGTTGGAGAACAGGGTTCCCAATCCTTCGATATCATTGCGCCAGTCGCGGTGCAGCTCACAGGCCACGCCAAACCACGACATTAACTGCACGCCCGCCTGCGACATACGATCCCACGCCGCATCACGGGTGATCGGGTTAAAAGTACCGGACGCATCGGTCACCACAAAGACGTCGAATCCCTCTTCAATCGCCGACAGCGCCGGGAAGGCCACGCAGACTTCAGTGACGACACCGGCAATAATCAGCTGTTTCTTACCGGTGGCTTTTACCGCGTTAACGAAATCTTCGTTATCCCAGGCGTTAATATTGCCGGGACGAGCGATATAAGGGGCGTCAGGGAACTGTTCTTTCAGTTCCGGCACCAGCGGACCATTAGGGCCATTCTCAAAACTGGTGGTCAGAATAGTCGGTAGTTTAAAGTATTTAGCCAGATCGCTGAGGGCCAGGACATTGTTCTTGAATTTATCCGGCTCGATATCACGAACCAGTGACAGCAGCCCGGTCTGGTGGTCAACCAGTAATACTGCCGCATCATTTTTATCCAGACGAACGTAAGGTTTAGACATGATGGCTCCTTTTATACACATCAACTAATCGGTGAGAGACGTTGTATCAACGAGACTAATAATAGTGTAAGCACAGGATGACGATTAGATGGCAAAAACGGAACGCATCGTCCCAATTTCGCAACGATGCGTGGCATACTGCCTATGATCAAAATGCATAGCTGGAGCCAACATGTCGCGTAGCGCCCTGCCTTTTCATACCGTAGAAACGTTTCTGATAACCGCGAGGCATCTCAACTTAACCCATGCCGCGCAGGAGCTGTGCCTGACGCAGGGGGCGGTCAGCCGGCAGATTGCCGCGCTGGAGAGCTGGTTTGGCTTCCCGCTATTTGTACGCCACGCCCGCGGGCTGCGGCTATCTCCGCAGGGCAGCGCGCTTTATCCGGAGCTGCAGTCGGCATTTGGCCGCCTGTTAACGGTAGCCGAGCAGGCGCGCCAGCAGCAAACTGTCGTGCGCCTGAAAGCGCCTACCTGCGCGATCCGCTGGCTGGTGCCGAAACTGCTGGAGATAGAACGACGTTATCCGGAACTGCAGGTGGCGTTGACCACCACCACCGAGCATAACGTTAACTTTAAGACTGAACCCTACGATGCGGCGATTATCTTTGGCACCCATCAGAGCGCCGGGGATCTGCTGTTTGAAGAAGCCCTCACGCCGGTGGCCAGTCCCGATACGCCGTGCGATCCGCAGCTCTCCGCCATCACATTTTTACACCCGACGCGGGATAAAACCGACTGGCTGCTGTGGCTGGCGCACTATCCGCATGAACCAACGTTAAAAATGCATAAAAACCAATATTTCGACACCATGGACCTCGCCATCACCGCCGCGATGCAGGGGCTCGGCGTCGCCATGGCGGACGAGACGCTAATCGCCGAGGATCTTCGTACCGGGCGACTATGCCGCCCCTTCTCGCTCAGCGTCAAAACCGGCGCCAGCTACCGGTTGGTCGTTCGCCGCTCGCAAAGCAAAGCCGACGGCCTGGCGCGCTTTCGCGCCGCGCTGGTTAATCCAGCGTCACATGATGCTTCATCACCCGGCGAAACAGCGCCAGCCGCGCGCGCATAAAGCGGTTCTCGACTTTAAAACCCGCCCGCTTGTTAAGACCGATACGCAGCAACCGATCTCGCCCGCCCAAACAGGCGGGCCAGCGCACCGGGCCGGTTAACTCACTACACTGATTGCCTGCCAGCCTGGCAAAATTGGCCCAGTAGTCGGCGACCTGCGCGGCGAAGGCTCGGTCCGCCTCACTGGCGTACTGACACACCGGTTCGGCGCGGGTCAGATTGTCGAAAACGTAAACCACTTCGTTGCCATGCCACGCGCCGTGGAGATAAGTTTCATGTTCCGCTTGCGCAACATAATCAAACCAGTAGCGCCAGCACGGTTGCCCAACACGCTGCTGCGCCTGCATCACCACGTAACCCAGGGTGGTGAACGCCATATCGCGGCACACTTCTCTGCCTAACGCTTCATCCCCTTTGACGCCAGGATACAGCAGTTTGATAAGCCCAAGGCCAAAACGGCGTTCGCGACGCAGTTTTTGAATTTGGCCGGCAATATCGACGCCAAATACCGCCATCACGCTGGCCTCATCGCTATTGGAGCCAATCATCACCGGCATCGCATGCTGACGGCCCTTAAAGAACGTGTCGAGCATAGGCTCCGGCAGCACCGCATCGCCGACAATCGGCGCCGGGCCGATATTCAGCGGCGCCGTCAGCGCCCAAAAGGCATCGGCGGGGATTGCCCGCAACTGTTCCGCGCTGGCATCGGCAAGAGAAAAATGTTCCGCCAGCAGCTTTCCCTTCGCCAGCGCCTTTTCCCGTGGTAAATCCGGTAAGGTATAACCGCTTTGCACGATGGCTTTATGGAACAATCCTTTCGCTTTCGGCGACGCCATTAACGACAGGACGCTGCGCGCCCCCGCGGATTCGCCGAACAAGGTGATATTGGCGGCGTCGCCGCCGAAGGCGTGGATATTATCCTGCACCCAGCGCAGCGCGGCTATCTGATCGAGCAGCGCAAAATTATACAACCGCTCGCCCTCTTCGCCTTCCAGGGCCGGATGAGCGAAAAAGCCGAGATGCCCAAGACGATAATTGACGGTGACCACCACCACCTCGCGGCTGGCCAACGCGCTACCGTCGTAGGGAGGCAGGCTGCCGGCGCCGATGGTGTAGCCGCCGCCGTGCAGCCAGACCATCACCGGGAGCGGCTGCGAGCGGGCAGCGGGCGCCCACACGTTGAGATACAGACAGTCTTCGGAAAAACGGCCAGGATCGCCGCCGCCCAGTTCACGACAATATTCGATATCCTGCCAGCTGGCGGCGGCAAAGGTATCGGCCTGACGCACGCCCTGCCAGCGCTCTGGAGGCTGCGGCGAACGCCAACGCAGCTCGCCTACCGGCGGCTGCGCGTAGGGAATACCGCGCCAGATATGGATCCCCTGTTCATTAGTGCCGGATAGCGTGCCCTGCCGCGTTTTTACTAGCGGCATAGATGAATTCTGCATAACAACGTCCTTTTGCAAGTTATGCCATGCAGAGTACCGATTTTAGAGCAGACCGCAACGGCGTTTACTCCGTTCCTCCGCCTGTTGATATAGTTCGAACTCATCGAGGACCTCACAGCCTAACGCCGCTTCAAAAGCGTCACGGCTGGCGTTACCGTGGCTGCGGGCCTGCGTTTCGTTGCCAAGATTTGATTGGAAAATCCCCGCCGCGCTCACCGGTAAAAAATCTTCATAAACAATCGGCTGCGCGACTACCCAACCGCGCTCGATCAGCGGTTGCGGATCGTCGCCGGGGCCAAAAGCATGGCGATGCGCTTCCCCCGCAGGCGTCAGGCGATAGCGGAACCACGCCAGCCCCTGCTGACGCAGCAAAAATTCGCTGTCAGGAAACTGGCTAAAGACCTCCTGCAAATGGCGCTGGTGGTTAAGGTTGTCTTTACCGACCCCGGCCTCATTCAGTAAGCGGTCATACAGCGCTCGTCCTTTCGGCGTCAACGCGACGCCGCGTTGTTCAATTTCGCCAAAGCGCGCGCTGTGCGTACCTTTATGTTCGCCGGCGAACATCACCGGCTCTTCCAGCGCTTTAAAACTGGTTTGCCGCAGTAAAATCGGCACCTCGCGGCGCGGCGGTCCCTCAATGAGCGCTTTCGGTTCGATACCGCACTGCGGCATCAGCGCCTGAACCCGATCGATATCGAGAGTGCGCGGCGTCAGATGGTTAATGTGGCAACCGGGGAAACAGACCACATCGGCAATCAACCGGTGCTCATTATGCAGCGCGTGATAGGTTTGCTCGTCGACGGTGGCATGACGGTGCCAACGGAAAGTCTCCAACGCTTCGTTGACGAATTCGCGCGCTTCTGCAGCCGTGAATTCCCCCCTATCTTCGTGTAACGCAATCAGCTCACGGCAGCGCGGCGTAAAGATATCGCGACGGGCGAGAATATCGGCCGCTCGCTGGCGCAGCGCCTCGTTGCCGATCAGTTCAAGGCGCAGCAACGAGGTGAAAATACGAAACGGGTTACGCGCCAGCGCCGCGTCATCGACCGGGCGAAAGGCGGTAGAATGCACGGGTACCCCAGCCTGCGACAGATCGTAATAGCTAACGGGATACATCCCCATAATGGCAAACATGCGACGCAGGGTCGCCAGTTCTTCCGCCGTTCCCACGCGGATCGCGCCGTGGCGCTCAACGTTCAGCCGTGCCAGTTCGTCGGCATTAGCCAATTGTTCATGTAATTTCGGGTTGTGTTCCAGGACCGCCAGATTCACATCCGCCACCAACTCCAGGAGGGTTCCATACTGCGGAACTTCCTGCTGGTACATTGCCGACATAGCCTGTGAAAAGTTTTCCCGAATCTCATCAGCCGTGATGGTGTTCGCCATGATGTCTTACCTCCAGTGAATACTTCCTGGAGTGTAGGAAAGCGCGTTAAGAGTGGCGGGAAGAATTTACAAACTGTGATGCGGATAACCTGCTACCGCGTTTCGCCTGTACAAATCATAACCGTGGGTTATGAAAAATTAGATTTAATTTCACTTTAAATTAACAAAACATTTACAGAGACTGTTTCTGGCGAAATTACAACAACATGCCTCTCTTCCGTTTGATGGAGTACCCTATGAATAATAAATGGTCACCGCGCGAGGTCGTACATCGCGATTACAATAGCCATCCGCCGGCGCTGGCGCCGGGATACAAAACCAGCGTGCTACGCTCGCCGCGCAATGCGCTCATCTCCCTGCAAAATTCACTTTCTGAGATTACCGGCCCGGTGTTCAGCAGCGACGACCTTGGCCCGCTGGATAACGATCTCATTCTCAACTACGCCAAAGACGGCCTGCCGATTGGCGAACGAATTATCGTCCACGGTTACGTGCGCGACGGCTTTGGCCGGCCAATGAAAAATACGCTGGTCGAAGTGTGGCAGGCCAATGCCGGCGGCCGTTACCGTCATAAGAAAGACCAGTATCTGGCGCCGATTGACCCCAACTTCGGCGGCTGCGGACGGGTTCTGACCGATGAAAATGGTTATTACTGCTTTCGCACGATCAAACCCGGCCCCTACCCGTGGCGTAATCAGGTTAGCGACTGGCGACCGGCGCATATTCACTTTTCGCTCTCAGGCGATGCCTGGGCGCAACGGCTGATTACCCAAATGTACTTTGAAGGCGATCCGCTTATCAAACAGTGTCCGATTGTCAGAACCATCAATAACGATGATGCCGTGCGTACCCTGATTGCCGAGCTGGATACCCACGCCGCCGTGCCGCTCGACAGTCTGGCCTATCGTTTTGACCTTGTGCTGCGCGGCCACCGCGCCACGCTGTTCGAAAATCGTACCCAGGGGGCCGCCCAATGAAAGACTATTTAGCTGAAACCGCCTCGCAGACTGCCGGGCCCTATGTGCATATTGGTCTGGCGCCGGACGCTGCAGGATTTCATATTTTTGAAAAAAACTTTGGCCCCAACTTAGTGAGCGCGGAAACCAAAGGCCAACGCATTACGATTGAAGGGCGGGTTTTCGATGGTTCCGGAACCCCGGTACGCGACGTGCTGCTGGAACTATGGCAGGCTAACGCCGACGGGCGTTATAACCATCCCGACGACCGCCAGCAGAACAAGGCTCTGGACCCGAACTTCCGCGGCTGGGGCCGTACTTGTTCTGACTTTGCATCCGGCGTCTGGCGTTTTCAAACCATCAAACCCGGCGCGGTCGTCGGCCGTGACGGACGCATTATGGCGCCGCACCTCAATCTGTGGGTAGTGGCGCGGGGTATTAACATCGGCCTGAATACGCGGATGTATTTCGCTGATGAACAGGCGGCAAATGAACAGGATCCGGTACTGAATCTGATTGAATGGGAAGTTCGCCGCCAGACGCTTATCGCACAACGTGAAGTACGTGGAGATGAAGTCGTGTACCGCTTTGATATTTATTTACAGGGCGATAAAGAGACCGTGTTCTTCGATATTTAATTTCCCCCCAAATTACCCTTTTCCCTGCCCCGCCGAGTGCGGGGCTTTTTATCGCCTCTGGTAGAAATGACTTGTAAGACAATAAGATCAAATGTTAATAATATTTTGCTAACTAGTTATCAAAATTAAACAACTTCGCTTGCTACCGAGACAGCTCTGTTTTTAACATCGATTATGGAAAAAAATGGTCTCTTCAGTCAGCGCATTCGCTTGCGCCATTTACATACTTTCGTCGCCGTCGCACAACAGGGAACCCTGGGGCGGGCGGCAGAAACCCTGAATCTTAGCCAACCTGCGCTATCAAAAACCCTCAACGAGCTTGAGCAGTTGACCGGTACCCGGCTTTTTGAGCGCGGGCGGCTTGGCGCGCAGTTGACGCTGGTTGGCGAACAGTTTCTAACCCATGCGGTCAAGGTACTGGATGCTCTCAATACCGCAGGCCAGGCTCTCAATCGTAAAGAAGGCATGAATAGCGATGTGGTTAGGATTGGCGCCCTGCCAACCGCAGCGCTCGGTATTTTGCCTACGGTGATTGGTCAATTTCACAAACAGCAAAAAGATATCACCTTACAGGTCGCCACCATGAATAACACCATGCTGCTGGCGGGGCTGAAATCCGGCGATGTAGATATTGGTATTGGGCGCATGTCCGATCCGGAACTGATGAGCGGCCTCAACTATGAACTGCTGTTTCTTGAATCGCTAAAACTGGTCGTCCGCCCCGGCCACCCGCTGCTGCAGGAGACGGTAACGCTCAGCCGGGTGATGGAATGGCCGGTGGTGGTCTCACCAAAAGGGACCATTCCGCGGCAGAATGCGGAAACGCTGCTGCAAAGCCAGGGCTGTAAAATTCCCCCCGGCTGTATTGAAACGCTGTCGGCCTCGCTTTCACGCCAGCTCACCGTCGATTATGACTATGTCTGGTTCGTCCCTTCCGGCGCGGTGAAAGACGACCTGCGTCGCGGTTTGTTAACCTCATTACCTATCGCCACCGAAGGCGCCGGCGAGCCGATCGGTATTCTTACCCGAGTGGACGCCAGCTTGTCGCAGGGGGCGCAAACTCTACTCAGCGCGATACGCAAATCCATGCCTGCCTGATTATTCATGGTTGTTACCCCGAGCGAATACAACGGGGTAACGTACCGCTACGTTCATTCTTCTGCCCCTTAATATATACATCGTGCTAATCAATTAGTGCGAAATCATTCATTAACATTTGCGCTCATTTCATTAACAGATTTATCATAGCCATGATTTCACCATTTGGTTCATGTGAAATGAATTCATCTTTTGAAATCACCTTTATGAAGCTTTATGGAGCTTCACTCAAAAGCAATTTCCATTTGCACTTGATTCATTTGGTACACGCCTGGCAAGGGGTGGTAAAAGGAGACAACATGGCTACGGGCAACGTGCCGCGCGGATTCCCCCGGATCCTGCAGTGGCTACTCGCCGGACTGATGTTAATCATCGGTCTGGCAATCGGTATTTTAGGCGCCAAACTGGCAAGCGTCGGCGGCACCTGGTATTTCGCCATTATGGGGCTGGTGATGGTCATCGCCTCCCTGCTTATTTTCCGCAATCATCGCAGCGGCATCATTCTTTATGCCGTCGCCTTCGCGGCTTCCATTGTTTGGGCTATCAGCGACGCCGGCTGGACCTACTGGCCGCTGTTCTCACGCCTGTTCGCGCTTGGCGTTCTGGCTTTTCTGTGCGCCATTGTTTGGCCTTTCCTTTCCAGCGCACCGGCCAAAAAAGGCGCGGCCTTCACCCTCGCGGGCGTGCTGGCCGTGGTACTGCTGGCCAGCTTTGGCTGGATGTTCAAATCCCAGCCGCTGGTCAGCGCCAGCGAACCCGTGCCGGTAAAACCGGTACAACCGGGTGAAGAACAAAAAAACTGGGAGCACTGGGGTAATACCACTCACGGCGACCGCTTCGCCGCGTTGGATCAGATCAATAAAAACAATATCAACCAGCTACAGGTTGCCTGGATTGCCCATACCGGCGATATTCCGCAGAGTAACGGTTCCGGCGCGGAAGACCAGAATACGCCGCTGCAGATTGGCGATACTCTCTATGTTTGTACGCCATATAGCAAAGTCCTGGCGCTGGATGTCGATAGCGGCAAAGAGAAATGGCGCTACGACTCAAAAGCGACGGCGCCGAACTGGCAACGTTGCCGCGGTTTAGGCTACTACGAAGATAGCCAGGCACAGGCTAATGCCGTTGCCGGGACCCAGCCTGCCGCCTGCGCCCGCCGCCTGTTCCTGCCAACTACCGATGCGCGTCTGATCGCAATCGATGCCGATACCGGTAAAGCCTGTGAAGCATTTGGTGAACACGGTACCGTCGATCTCAGCGTCGGCATGGGGGAAATCAAACCCGGTTATTATCAGCAGACCTCTACCCCGCTGGTTGCCGGTAACCTTGTTGTCGTTGGTGGTCGTATAGCGGATAACTACTCCACCGGTGAACCGCCGGGCGTGGTTCGCGCTTTTGACGTGCATACCGGTAAACTGGCCTGGGCCTGGGATCCGGGCAATCCGCAACTGACCGGCGTGCCGCCGGAAGGACAGACCTACACGCGCGGGACGCCGAATGTCTGGTCCGCGATGTCCTATGATGCCAAACTGAATCTTATTTATCTGCCAACCGGTAACGCCACGCCAGACTTCTTCGGCGGCGAACGTACGGCGCTGGATGATAAATACAGCTCATCAATCGTTGCGGTCGATGCCGCCACCGGTAAAGTGCGCTGGCATTTCCAGACCACCCATCACGATCTGTGGGATTTCGACCTGCCTTCGCAACCACTGCTGTACGATCTGCCGGACGGTAAAGGCGGTACGACGCCGGTACTGGTGCAAACCAGCAAGCAGGGCATGATCTTTATGCTTAACCGCGCGACGGGCGAACCGGTCGCTAAAGTGGAAGAACGTCCGGTCCCGGCTGGTAACGTTAAAGGTGAACGCTACTCGCCGACGCAACCGTACTCCGTCGGCATGCCGATGATCGGCAACGAAACGTTGAAAGAATCGGATATGTGGGGCGCCACCCCGGTTGACCTGCTGCTGTGCCGTATTCAGTTCAAAGAGATGCGCCATCAGGGGGTCTTTACTCCGCCGGGTGAGGACCGCTCCTTGCAATATCCGGGCTCGCTTGGCGGGATGAACTGGGGCAGCGTGTCGGTTGATCCGAATAACGGCCTGATGTTCGTCAACGACATGCGTCTTGGACTGGCTAACTACATGGTGCCGCGAGCGAAAGTGGCCAAAGATGCCAGCGGTATCGAAATGGGTATCGTACCGATGGAAGGTACGCCGTATGGCGCAATGCGTGAGCGTTTCCTGTCGCCGTTGGGTATCCCCTGCCAGAAGCCGCCGTTCGGCACCATGTCGGCGGTCGATCTGAAAAGCGGTAAGCTGGTCTGGCAGGTTCCGGTAGGTACGGTAGAAGATACCGGTCCGTTGGGTATCCGCATGCATATGCCGATCCCTATCGGCATGCCAACGCTGGGAGCTTCGCTGTCTACCCAGTCTGGCCTGCTGTTCTTCGCCGGCACCCAGGATTTCTATCTGCGCGCCTTTGATACCGCCAACGGCAAAGAGATTTGGAAATCTCGCCTGCCGGTGGGCAGCCAATCCGGCCCAATGACCTACGTTTCACCGAAAACCGGTAAGCAATACATCATTATCAACGCCGGCGGCGCGCGTCAGTCTCCCGACCGCGGCGATTACATCATCGCTTACGCTTTACCCGATCAAAAATAAAACCAGGGCCCCGTTCAGGGGCCTTTCTTTATCTCTCCGGTTTCAGATTCCATTTAGGCGCCGATCTTCAGGCTTTTGTTACTATGGAACCTCATTTCTCAGGCAGGATAAACAGGGAGGAAGCCATTATGGCTTTGATGAAAGGCTCAAGCGCACTGCTTTTGGCTGCGTTACTAACGGGATGCGCCAACGAGGAACCACCACAACTTTATCGCCACGACTTTGTGTTGAAGAATCCGCGTACGGGTATGCCGCTGCCCTATCTCCCTTACCAAATCACCACACCAGACGGTAGAGTCTTTAAGGGCAGAACCGATAAAAACGGTTTAACCGTAGAAGCGATATCAACCATGCCGGGAGAATTTAAGATCAATATGATCCCTGAGTCAGCACTATAAGTGCCTTCGGCAGGCTCTAATTTTAGAATGTTTTATTGCGTTATGTTATTATTGCGAACAGTTATCAATAACAATATAACAAGGATAAAAGATGAAAGGAGCCCTCCATCACCTGCCGATCGGCGCACTCTTATTAGCCGCAACCACCTCAGCCCAGGCGCTGAAAGCGCCAGAAGTGGATTTACGCGACCCGACGCTGTGGGAAGAAAAAAAGATCAATCCGCTAAACGAAATCTCTGCCCCCTGCGAAGTGGCAAGCGGCCCGGATTGTCCAGTCTGGGAGGATCAAAAGTCAGATATTCAACGCGAAAGAGAACGGCGAGAGCAACGACGTTGGCAATCGGGCTATGAGCACTGGCGCAAGTATTAACACAGCCAGAAGTCAACCCGGGCGATAAATGGCCCGGGTTCCGCTATCGGTAATACTTAGTTATCACCGAAGTGAATAACCGTACGAATCGATTTACCTTCATGCATCAGATCGAAGGCTTCGTTGATCTGGTCGAGCGGTAACCGGTGGGTGATAAACGGATCGAGGCGAATCTTACCCGCCATCGCGTCTTCAACCATCCCCGGCAGCTGGCTACGCCCTTTCACGCCGCCGAAGGCGGAACCACGCCATACCCGGCCGGTGACCAACTGGAACGGACGAGTTTTAATTTCCTGACCCGCTCCGGCAACGCCGATGATAACGCTCTCACCCCAACCTTTATGACAGCACTCCAGCGCCGCGCGCATAACGTTGACGTTACCGATACATTCAAAACTGAAATCAACGCCGCCATCGGTTAACTCGACAATCACGTCCTGAATCGGTTTATCGTAGTCGTTCGGGTTGATAAAGTCGGTGGCACCCATCTCTTTGGCGAGGGTAAATTTATCCGGATTAGTGTCGACCGCCAGAATGCGTCCGGCCTTCGCCTGCACCGCTCCCTGAATCACCGCCAGGCCAATACCGCCCAGCCCGAACACCGCGACGCTGTCGCCCTCTTTCACCTTCGCCGTGTTATGTACCGCGCCGATACCGGTGGTGACGCCGCAGCCCAACAGACATACTTTTTCCAGCGGCGCCTGCGGGTTTACTTTTGCCAGCGAAATCTCGGCGCAGACGGTGTATTCGCTGAAGGTGCTGGTGCCCATATAGTGATAAATCGGCTCGCCGTTATAGGAGAATCGCGTAGTGCCATCCGGCATCAGACCTTTCCCTTGGGTGGCGCGGACCGCCTGGCAGAGGTTAGTTTTGCCAGACTTGCAGAATTTACATTCGCCGCACTCGGCGGTATACAGCGGAATAACGTGATCGCCAGGTTTCAGGCTGGTCACGCCCTCGCCGACTTCAACGACGATACCGCCGCCTTCATGGCCCAAAACCGCCGGGAACACGCCTTCCGGATCGTCGCCAGAGAGAGTAAAAGCATCGGTGTGGCAAACACCGGTGTGGGTGATTTTGACCAGGACTTCGCCTTTCTTTGGCGGCGCGACGTCAATCTCCACGATTTTTAACGGCTGGCCGGGGCCAAAGGCAACTGCTGCACGTGATTTCATACTGTCCATTCCTCGTCGTGATTTTACTTTAAATAGGATCGTAGCAGGTGACCGACTTCCGCCATGCGGGCGGCGCGTTGGTCCGGGGTAGTATCGCCGCTAACCAGTTCATCCTGCAGATGCATCTCCACCAGCTCGCCCATCAAACCGTTGGCGGCGCCGCGAATGGAGGCAATCTGTTGCAGGATAGTCATGCAGGGTTCGCCGGACTCCAGCGCACGTTCCAGCGCTTCAACCTGCCCGCGAATACGGCGTACGCGGCTAAGCGCACGCTTCTTGTCTTCTGGTGAATGTGGCACGAGAGGCCCTCCATATCATATAGGGGGGTATACTATATTTATTTAGCTAAAGTGGCAAATTGAAACGCCGCTAACAACCATAGCATAGCGGCGCAAGTTTACCGTTAATCGAGAGTGAGGCTCATGGCTATACAGCGTAGCTCGGCGTTGGCCATTTTCGAATAATGACTCTTTTCACCATGTGAAACAAAGCCATGGCGTAGATAAAAGCCCGCCGCATTGGGGGTCGCCTCAAGCGTAATGGTTTCGAGCCCCCGTCGGCGAGCTTCGGCAATAACCGCCCTCATGATCAAATCCGCGCATCCCTGCCCGCCCCACTCCGGCAGCGTAAAGATCGCTTCCACGCTTAAGGACTCAATATCGAGATAGCCGGTAGCGACGGGTTGGCCCAGCCTATTTTCCACGATATAAAACGGATTATCGGCAACGGCGTGACGATACCCTTCGGGCATCTGTTCCGGCGTCCAGGCGTGAATCACTTCAGCGCCATAGCTTTGACGACAGCCATGGCGAATCGCCTGATTACGGATATTCCACAACGCAGGGGCTTCATCGGGTACCGCGCGTCTCACTCTCATCGCTACTCCTGTTTTTTTATGGCGTCGCTCGTGGACGGCTGGCCTTCATCGGGATGCGCGATACCACCAGCGCCCCCAAAACCAGGAACCCGGCAACGAGGTAAAATCCGGCGTTGAAGCTACCGGTTAAATCCTTCAGCCAGCCGAATAATAACGGACTCATGGCCGATCCCATATTACCTGTCGCGTTAATCACCGCAATGCCGATCGCTCGCGAGCGCAGGCTGATGGATTGATCCGGCGTGGTCCAGAAAATCACGATCGCCGCATAGGCACCCGCCGAGGCCATAATCACCCCCAACAGTTGCATGATGCTATTTGACCCGTGCGCCGCCAGCATCCAGCCCGCGGCGGCAAACAGGTAGGGCAATAACGTGTGCAGCTTACGTTCCTGTAAGCGGTCAGAACGTTTGCTCCACCAGATCATCGCCATAATGGTACAAATATGCGGTACGGCGCTGAGCAGGCCAATGGCGATATTGCTGCTGCCCTGGTTAAAGCTTTTGAGAATGAGAGGCGTCCAGACGCTAAGCGCGCTTAAAGTATTACAGAGAAAGAAATAGGCCAGCGTATACATCAACACCACCGGGGTGAAGACGTCGCGCCAGAGGCTGCCTTTCCCCTGCTGCAGCGCGCTCAGACTGGCGCTACCGTTCGGTTGCACTAGTCGTAGTTTGTCCTTTTCCATCATCTCGTTAAGGCAACGTTTGTCTTCATCGCTCAGCCATTTGGCCTTTTTCGGGCTATCATCGAGATAGAACCAGACCACCGCCCCCAACAGCACCGATGGGAATCCTTCCAGCAGGAACAACCACTGCCAGCCTTTAAGCGCCAGCATACCATCCATACTGAGAATATAGCCGGAGACCAGCGAGCCCAGCGCCATCGTCACCGGCATAGCAATCATAAACAACGCATTGGCGCGCGCCCGGTAGTAGGCCGGAAACCAGTAGGTTAAGTAGAGCAGAAG
The DNA here is from genome assembly GCF_057624675.1 of Klebsiella sp. PK01. Lineage (NCBI taxonomy): Bacteria > Pseudomonadati > Pseudomonadota > Gammaproteobacteria > Enterobacterales > Enterobacteriaceae > Klebsiella > Klebsiella sp. PK01. The sequence goes on along the minus strand of NZ_JBYEZM010000001.1, from coordinate 219,414 downwards.
CCCCGGAAGAAAACCGGCTTCGGCAATCCCCACCAGCATGCGCAGCAGATACAGGCTATTCGGCCCGGTCGCAAACATGGTCGCTGTCGATGCAATCCCCCAAACCACCATAATGCTGGCAATCCAGCGACGGGCGCCAACGATCCCCAGCATGATGTTACTGGGAATACCAAAGATGACATACATCGCGTAGAACAACGTCGTCGCGAGGCCGAACATGGTGCTACTCAGCCCCAAATCCTGGCTCATCGTGAGCCCGGCAAAGCCAATATTGATACGGTCAAGAAACGAAAAGATAAAAAGCAGAAACAGAAAAGGGATCAAGCGCCGGAACAATTTATTGATCACCACCTGCTCGCGCGGGCTCAGGCGTTCAGCGCCACCGGCATCGGCATCGGCGACAGGCGGAGAAGTGGCCGGTATATTATCGGTCATGTCAGGGTTTCCTTTTGCTCATCGGTATTGAAAATGCAGGCGTTTTAGCCAATGACGCTGCGGATACCGCTGAACGTGCCAGGGTATCGTTTCGACGACCTCCCGGCTAGATTCAATCCACCGCACTGAGATTCTTATAGAACCTTTCGTTTCGTTTAGACATTTTTATTTACATAATTGATACAAATTTGCAGCATAAGTAACATTTCGCGAATCATTTATTGGCGAGTGATGGAAACAAAAAACCCGCCGGCCGGCGGGTTCAGTCGTGATAAGCGGGAATTCAGCGCTTACGCGGCATCATGCGCAGCAGCGTATTATCTTTCCATAAATAGTGATGCAGCAGCGCCGCCAGCGCGTGCAGGCCAATGACGAAATAGCCGATATTTGCCAGTACGCCGTGCAGTTCCTTCAGGGTGTTGACCAAAGCGAAGTTGCTTTGCGCCGCAAAGGGCATCGTCAGGCCGAAAGCAAACCACGGGTTACCGCGGTAATACATCATTACCATGCCAATCGCCGGTAGCGCGATAAACAGCAGATATATCACCAGATGGCCAAGATGGGCGAAACCGGTCATCATCGGCGAGGGTTTAGGAACAATCGGCGGCGCCGGAGACTTCAGGCGCACCAGCAGGCGTGCGATCATTAGGACAAAAATGGAAATACCGCAGGAGACGTGGATCATGTTTATCACCGGACGGTCGCTGCGCGGAAAGAAGCCGCGCAGTTCCATCGCCGCGTAGGCGACGACAACCAGTAAAAAGACCAGCCAGTGTATTCCTATCTGCAGGCCAGAATATTTATCGCGCATGAACAAACCTTAATGGAAGTGTGATGTTGTTAACATAACCGCCTTCCCTTAAATTTTCATTAACCTTTACCGAGGATTAAACAACAGCGTTGGCGCGAATTGAAGATCATAGGGCTCTTTTGCAAAGAGCCCTGGGCAATGTTACTGCTCGGTGAGCTGCAGTTCTGCAATGACCGGCAGATGGTCGCTGGCCGCTGACCAGTTAAATTCCGCCGAGTTATGCGGAATCTCCAGCTTCTTCACATCCCACTTTTGTCCTTTGAAGGTGAAAATGTGGTCGATATCAATAGCCGGGTTAACAGCAGGCCAGCTACGCGTATCCGTCCCCTGCTTCGACACTTCGTTAAAGAAATAACCGATCTCTTTCACCGGCTGTTCTTCACGGGTTGAATTAAAATCGCCGGCCAGGATCTTAATTGAGGAGGCGATATCTTTAAAATCAGACGCCGCATCGCCAATACTCAAATCGAGCAGATAGCGAGCCTGCTCTGTACGCATGGTGGGGTCTTTTTGCCAGTCAAGATGAGTCACCATGATAATCGGCGCGGAATCAAAGCCAGGTACGTCGACCTGCGCCAGCAGCGCCACACGCTGTTCCGCATTGCCTGATGGCAGCTTCACCACCTGCGAATGCAGGATTTTGTATTTTGACAGCAGCCCCAGACCGTACTCTCCGCCATCGAAATCCAACGCTTTACCAAAGGCATAATGCATATTGTTAGCATCGGCAATCGTCTTAAGCTGATCGATTTTCTGGCTGCGCTGAGTTTTGTTATCGACTTCCGGGACGGCAATAATATCGGCGTTAATTTTTTTAATCGCTGAATTAAGTGCCGTAAAATCGGCCACATTATCAGAAGCTTCATTCTTGCCGATATTATAGGTTGCTATGCGCAATTTCGGCTGATTTTGGGTATAGACTTTATCTGGCACCCCGCCTTTTTGTACTGCAAGTATTTCATTACCCGCAAGTTTCTCAGCCGCCAGAACGTTAGCCGACAGACACGCCAGCGCCACCATCGTCAGTGCAATGCTCTTTTTCATTGGTATGTTATTCCCCTATTTAAGTATTCTTATATTAGGGTACCGAGTGAAGACATTGATTATCGTGATGTATGGCGCAAACTTATAACGCAGAGTGAATTAAGTATCCCGAAACATTTTAGGTTATCCACAAAACGGGTCAGTATCAGATCGCATAGTTTGTGGATAACTCGCCTCAGACCGCGTCAGCTCTACCCTCTCGCCATATGTTCATTATTCAACCACATACGCGTGCATACAGGATGGACGCCTGCCTAAATACCGTAACGACATGTAGGTAATGTTTACCATTTAACGCCGCATGATGAAGCAGGCAGGGTTATACTTCCTTCGCACCATCTCGCTCCACGTGACAGTGACCGAAGACGCTTAAGGTAGATAACTTAGCCATTGGAACACCGCAGGTGAATAGCTAAGTCAATGAAAGGAAGAGAAATATCCTTCCCCACTCTATCTGAAGATAGTTTTAATGTATCAACTTCACCACCAGGAGAGTACCCATGAGTAAACTTGGTATTAATGGATTTGGTCGTATTGGACGCTTAGTACTTCGTCGTCTGTTGGAAGTAAATAGCCCGCTAGAGGTCGTGGCCATCAACGATCTCACCTCGCCGAAAGTCTTAGCCTATCTGCTTAAACATGACTCTAACTACGGCCCTTTCCCATGGAGCGTTGATTTTACAGAAGATGCGCTAATCGTTGATGGTAAGAAAATTACCGTTTATGCGGAAAAAGAGGCCCAGCATATTCCGTGGAAAGCCGCGGGCGCAGAGGTGATTGTTGAATGTACCGGCTTCTATACGTCGGCTGAAAAATCGCAGGCGCACCTGACCGCCGGCGCGAAGAAAGTGCTGATTTCCGCCCCTGCCGGCGAGATGAAAACCATCGTTTATCACGTCAATGACGACACCATGAGCCCGGATGACACCATTATTTCGGTTGCATCCTGCACCACCAACTGTCTGGCGCCAATGGCTAAAGTGCTGAACGACGCTTTCGGCATTACCGTGGGCACCATGACCACTATTCACGCTTATACCGGTACGCAATCGCTGGTCGACGGCCCCCGTGGCAAAGACCTGCGCGCCTCGCGAGCGGCGGCGGAGAACGTTATACCCCACACCACCGGCGCGGCAAAAGCCATCGGTCTGGTGATCCCGGAGCTCAGCGGGAAACTGAAAGGTCACGCCCAGCGCGTGCCGACTAAAACAGGCTCAGTCACTGAGCTTGTGTCCGTGCTGGCGAAGAAAGTCACCGCGGAAGAGGTTAATCAGGCCATGAAAAATGCGGCGGCGAACAACGAGTCTTTTGGCTACACCGAAGAAGAAATTGTCTCCTCCGACATTATCGGCAGCCATTTCGGCTCAATCTATGATGCGACCCAGCTGGAGATCGTAGAGGCCGGCGGCGTACAGCTAGTGAAAACCGTGGCCTGGTACGATAACGAGTACGGTTTTGTCACCCAGCTTGTCCGCGTGCTGGATAAATTCGCGAAGTAATCCCAGAATCTGCGGATAGCTGCGGCTATCCGCCTTTCTCCCTACCCCAGCGTTCTGGCGTTCAGCGCCTGGCTCAATAGCGTATCTGCACGCAAGCATTGCCACGCCGCGCTAACATCGCGTGGGAAATCGACATGGGCAATAAAATCTTTACCGTTGGGGCCATAACCCTGCGGGTTATCCAGCAAACGTGGCAGCTCGCCAAGCAGCAGTTCCAGATAACGCCCCACCGGCCACAGTCCACTAGCATCTCCGCTGAATCTCAGGCCAGTAGCGCTATTTTCGAGCCGCGGCGAACAACCTGGGTAGCTCCACCACTGCGGCGGCGCCGGAGCATCCTGCCAGACGCGGGCAAACGTCGCCATCGTCCGACGCTGCATCGTCGGATCCTGAATCACCACGCCAGAGGTATGATCCAGCCCACGCTCTTCCAGTAACCGGCGGGTAAACCACGCGTTTTCGCCGCAGTTGGTTGAACGGTCTTCCACCACAATGCGATCGCGCGGTATTTGCCAGAAACGTTCGGCGATATCCGCCAGGATATGCGATTCCGGACGCCCCTCTACCTGCAGCGCCTGATAGTGCAGATGCTTTCGTACAGCGTTATATAAAAAGGTCGTCGAATGACCAATGCCGCCGCTTATCAGCAACGGGACCTGCGCCTGCGCCGCCAGGTGACAGGCGGCATCAATCGTCGGGATCACCGCATTGCCGGCCAGCACGACAATTTTCGGCTGTGGCTCCTGCGGTAAATCATCCTGCGCCAACCAGGCGCCAATCTGATTGGCCGCCGCTAACGTCTCGAGCGAAAGCGCCGGGAAATGCTCTGTCATACCCTTTCCTTCTATTGTCCTGGTCCATCAATGAAGTACCGGGCGACATCATAAACCGCGCTAAGGCGAAAAGGAAAATCCGGCAGCCACGCTTAAGCTGCCGGGTATCATCAGGCGTTGACATTATCCAAAGCCAGTTGCCCTTCGCGCTTCTGTTTCACTTTCCAGAAGCACCATAGCGCGATAAACCACAGCGGCGAGGCCATCAGCGCCAGCAGCGTATCCGGGTCGAAAATCATAATGAAGATCGAGAAGGCGAAAAACAGCAGGCTCAGCCAGCACATCACCACTCCCGCCGGCATTTTGAATTTCGACTGCGCGTGCAGGTCCGGGCGTTTATGACGATACACCAGATATGCCACGAGGATCATACCCCAGCTGAAAACCACCATGATCGCCGCCAGCGTCGACACAATGGTAAATAACGTCATCACGTTTGGCACCAGGAACAGCAGTAACGTGCCGCTTAGCATGCAGAAGCAGGAGAACAGCAGGCTACGTACCGGAATACGGGTATTACGCGACAGAATACGGAACTGCCAGTGCGCATGTTTTTCTACCGACAGGCCGTAGAGCATGCGGGTACTGGAGTAAACGCCGCTGTTCGCCGATGACATGGCCGACGTTAGGGCGACAAAGTTAATTACCGCGGCGGCGGCAGGCAGCCCGGCCTTGGCGAACAGGGTCACGAACGGACTGGCATCCGGCGAGACGCCAGGCCATGAAGCCACGGCAATAATGACCACCATCGACAGCAGATAGAAAATAATGATGCGCAGCGGCAGCGCGTTAATCGCCTTCGGCAAGATGCGCTCAGGATCGCGTGTTTCCGCCGTCATGGTGCCGAGCAGCTCAATACCGGTGAAGGAGAAAATCGCTATCTGGAAACCGGCGAAGAAACCGGTCACGCCGTGGGGCATAAAGGCCGTCGGGTCGGTAATATGGCCTAAAGAAGCCTTCACGCCATCCGGCGAAGTCCAGCCAATAGCAATCATCCACGCGCCGGTCAAAATCAGCGCGATGATGGTGATAACTTTAATCAGCGCAAACCAGAACTCGGCCTCGCCGAACATCTTTACCGACAACAGATTAAACAAGAACAGGATGCCAAGCGTACTCAGCGCGGGCATCCACGCCGACATCTCCGGGAACCAGTACTGCATATAGCTGCCGCAAACCACCACGTCGGCGATACAGGTCACCACCCAGCTAAGCCAGTAGGTCCAGCCCAGATAGAAGCTGGCCTGCGGGCCGAGATAATCGCCGACGAAATCCGCAAACGAACGATAATCCAGGCGGGTCAGCAACAGCTCCCCCATCGCCCGCATCACCATATAGGTAAAGAAACCTACCAGTAGATAAATAAGCAGAATGGACGTTCCGGCGACGGCGATGTTTCTGCCCGCCCCCATAAACAGTCCGGTGCCGATAGCGCCGCCCAGCGCAATCATCTGAATGTGCCGGGCGCCAAGGCCGCGTTTGAGCTGCGACGGGCACTCCCCGTCGGCGGCAGGATGAACCTGCCCCTCACGTTGATGTTCAGTCATGTTGATTCCTTCAAGCAGGCATGGAAAGGCTTGGCGCGGTAGCGGTCAGCAGCAGCCCGGCGCGTTGACCGGCGGCGACGCCCGCATTCGGAAACAGGATGTAGGGGGCGTCGGCATTGACCACCCAGGTTTTCTGCGCTTGACGGGCGATTTCATAGCCTGCCGGCAGCGCGGTAAAGTTTTCAATTTTCGGGTCGAGATTAAGGGTGAAACCGTTCTCGCTCTTGATGATGCTCTGCTGCACCACAAAGTATTCGACCGGCGCTTTGCTGCGCGGCGGCATGATGCCATCGGCGATCAGCGCGCCGATGGCCAGTTCGGTGGCGGCAAACAAGCGCAGATCATTTTCACCGAATGGCATCACCTTCCCCAGTTCCAGCGTGGCGCTTTGCGCGCCGAACTTCTCGCTGGTGAAGTGGGTAAAGGTGCCGCCCGGTTCGGTATGGCGCACGATGGCGTCCATACCGCTGGCCTGTAACAGCTGATAAAAATCCGCGCCGTAGTCGCCATCATGAGCGGGCAGCAGCGCAAACTGCCGATATTTCGACCCGCGAATGGCGGTATGCAGATCGAGATGCGTGCGCGGCACCTTGCCGTGGACATCGGCGCTACGGAAGAAGGCCTGTACGGCCATCTCCAGTTCAAAAGCGCGCCGCGATTCGTTACCGGGCATCGCCGCCAGATGGCGACCGCCAAACAGCCGGTTGAGATCGTTATGCAGATAGCGACGGCCGGCGCGAATGGCGGGCAGATTGCCGAACACCACCAGTAGCGCGTGGGTCAGCGGCTGTTCGCCATGGCTTAACCCCTGCAGGATCTGCAGCAACATTTCAATCGGCGCGGTTTCGTTACCGTGCACCCCGGCGGAAAGCACCGTCGCCTGTCGCCAGGGCGTTTTTGGCAGCAGTTGCAGAATGCCATCGCCTAACCAACTGGCTTCGATAGTCGGCGGAAAGGTCCATGTCTGCAGTTTACAATGCAGTAAATCGTTGACGTTTTGTTCCATTCCCGGCCCCTTATCGCTGGAAGTCATAAATCGCGCCCAGATGTAAAATCTGCGTCAGCTCGTCCAGCGCCTGATAAACCTCGCGCAGTAGCTGCGGGTCGGCGAGATCGCTGGCATGCAGGCGGTCGCGATAATGCTTTTCAACCCACGCGGTCAGCTGCCGGTAGCGTTCGTCATTCATCAGACTGTGAGCGTTGACCGCCGCGCGCTCGGCATCGTTAAGCACCACCCGCAGACGTAAACAGGCCGGGCCGCCGCCGTTGCGCATGCTTTCACGTAGATCGAATGCCGCCACTTCATCGATAGGCGATGCGCTATCGGCGGCGAGAGCGGAGAGATAACGCCAGACGTTTTCACGCTGACGACACTCTTCCGGCACCACGATCAGCATTTTGCCATCGGTTTTGCTCAGTAACTGGCTGTTGAACAGATAAGAGGCCACCGCGTCATCGAGGCTAACCTGCTCGTCCGGCACTTCAACGCTGGTAAATGGAATATTCAGACTGGCGTTTCTCTCCTTCAGCGTCGCCAGCACCTCCTGCTGTTGCAGGAAGGCGTGTTGATGATGGAACAGTACGTGACGGTTGCTGACGGCGATAACATCATTGTGGAATACGCCATGGTCGATAGCCTGCGGATTTTGCTGAGCGAATACGGTGTACTGCGGGTCGAGCTGATGCAGACGCGCCACCGCTTCGCTGGCCTCCAGCGTCTGGCGTGCGGGGTATTTTGCTGGCGTAACACCGCCGCTGGCGCGCTTACCGTAAACAAAAAACTGCACGCCCTGGCGGTCATAATCCCCGCAGAAACGGTTATGGTTAGCGGCCCCTTCATCACCTAAATCGCCATGCTGCGGCAGTGCCGCGTGATGCGCAAAGTAGCGCTCATCGGCGAAGGTCGCCCTGAGGATGGCCGAGGTGATCGGCGCTTCCTGCATGCGGTGCAGCTTATTGTTGAGGTTCGCCACCGTAAAATGCACTTTTCTATCAGCGCTATCGGCCGACGGCGACACGGTGGCGGCGTTGGCGGTCCACATCGAGGAAGCGGAGCTAAAAGCCGATAATAACTGCGGGGCCTCTTTGGCCGCACGCTGGATCACCTGCTCATCGCTGCCCTGAAAACCAATGCTGCGCAGCATCGTCATATTTGGCCGCGGCTGCGGCGGCAGAATGCCCTGTACAAAGCCACGATCGGCCAGGGTCTTCATCTTATAAAGTCCCTGCAGCGCCGCCTTCTTCGGGTTAGATAAACCGTCACGGTTGTTTTGTGACGCTTCGTTGCCTACCGACAACCCGGCGTAGTGGTGCGTTGGCCCCACCAGGCCGTCAAAATTCGCTTCAAATCCAGACATAGTGTCCTCACAAAAACGGTTATCAGAATGGCAGACCTGGCGACGTCGTCGCCGGAAGCGTCAGCGTTTCGCTGACCAGAGAAGCCATCGGCCAGGCGCAATAATCGGCGGCATACCACGCCGAGGCGCGATGGTTGCCGGAGGCGCCGACACCGCCGAATGGCGCTTTGCTGGAGGCCCCGGTGAGCGGTTTGTTCCAGTTAACGATCCCGGCGCGCGCTTCGTCGGCCAGCTTGTCGAACAGCGCCGGGTCGGCGGAAATAAGCCCGACCGCCAGACCGTAGCGGGTGTTATTGGCAATCGCGATCGCCTCATCGAACCGGTCGTATCGAATCACGGTAAGCAGCGGGCCGAAGTACTCTTCATCCGGTACCGTAATCCCGGTAACGTCGATAATCCCCGGCGTTAACACGGTAGAGTGAGGGTCCGGCTGGCTCATGCGCAGCAGCACTTTGCCGCCCAGCGCTTCCAGCTTCGCCTGCGCCGCCAGCATGCCCTGCGCCGCGCTTTGCGAAATCACCCCGCCCATAAACGGCTGCGGTTCGGCGTCCCATTTACCGGCGCGGATCTGCCGGCTGGCATCAATCAGTTGTTCGACTAGCGCATCGCCCTGTTCGCCGCGCGGTACCAGTAAACGACGCGCGCAGGTGCAGCGCTGCCCGGCGGAGATAAAGGCCGATTGAATAATCACGTTCAGCGCCGCAACGCTATCGGTAACGTCGGCCACGATCAGCGAGTTATTGCCGCCCATTTCAAGCGCCAACATTTTCTCCGGCTGACCGCCGAGGTAACGGTGGAAGTGGAAGCCAGCGGCGGCGCTACCGGTAAACAGCACGCCGTCGATATCGCGATTTTCCAGCAGCGCCTGGCCGGTATCTTTCGCCCCCTGCACCAGGTTTAGCACCCCATCCGGGATCCCAGCCTGCTGCCATAGCTGAACGGTGAGTTCCGCGGTCGCCGGCGTCAATTCGCTCGGTTTAAATACCACGGTGTTACCGGCGATCAGCGCCGGGATAATATGGCCGTTCGGCAGATGCCCCGGGAAGTTGTAAGGGCCAAACACCGCCATCACGCCGTGCGGCTTATGGCGCAGCAGCGCTTTGCCATCCGGCATAGCGGACTCGCGATAACCGGTGCGTTCGGCGTAGGCATCAATGGAAATCCCGGCTTTGCCGATCATCGCCTGTACTTCAGTGCGGGTTTCCCACAGCGGCTTGCTGGTTTCACGGGAAATTAACGTCGCCAGCGCCTCTTTATTCTCTTCCAGCAGCGCCGCGAAACGCTGAACCACGGCAATGCGTTCGCTTAATGGACGATGCGACCAGCCATAAAACGCCTCGCGCGCGGCGGCGCAGGCGGCCTGCACGTCGGCCGCGCCCGCACTTTGCGCCTGCCATAAAACGGACTGGTCTTCCGGCGCCAGCTTAGTTAACGGCGCGCCTGCGCCCTGCTGCCACTTACCTGCTATAAACTGTGCGTTTACCGCCATGATCTGTTTTCCTCTGGATTGAGTGTCACCGCGTGAACCCGGTCGGTGGCATTGACCTGCAGGGCGTCCAGCGCCTGCTGATCGAGCGCTCCCGGCGTCTCTTGCGCGATGAGCACCGCGCGGAAATTATCAAACTGTCCGTTGGCGACGATGGTTGGCGTCGCCTGCGGCGTCATGAGTTGCAGCGCCGGCAGCGAATAGCTCTCTCTGATAGCGCGAATATTATCGGTTTCAGCTTCCAGTACCGGGCCGGCATCGAAGATGTCGACGGACCCGCGCCAGCTAAACCCTTCTTTTTCGAGAATAGCCCGCGCCGGCGCGGTGTTAGCATGAACCTGGCCTATCACCTCGCGGGCATCATCCGGCAGCAGCGAGATGTAAATCGGGTAAGCCGGCATCAGTTCGGCGATAAAGGTTTTCATCCCTGTACCGGTGAGGCGATCGGCATCGGCGAAAGGAATGTCGAAAAAGTGGTGCCCCAACGCATCCCAGAACGGCGAATTACCCTGCTCGTCGCTGCGCCCGCGCAGCTCGGCAAACAGATGAGGCGAAAACCACTCGCGGAACGCGGCAATAAAGACAAACCGCGCTTTGGAGAGCAGCAGGCCGTTGCGGTTCTTCTGGTACTCCGGGTCCAGAAACAGGGTACAGAGTTCGCTATGGCCGGTATGGTCGTAGCTTAAATTGAGCAATTCCTGATGCTTGTATACCCCAAGCTCTTTAGATGCCCGTACCGTCTTTTGAATACGAAAATTGTAGAACGGTTCGTCGAGCCCCACTGCGACCTCAATGGCGCTGACGCCGACAACCCGGCTCAGTTCGGTATCTTCCAGAACAAACAGAAACCCCTGTTCGCCGCGCGTCAGCTTGCCGGCAAAGGTTTCTACGCTGCGTTTGATCCGTGCGGCGAGGCGCACGGCATCATTGGGCAGCGATGTCATTCCCACGCCCGCCCGGGAGGCCAGGCGGACAATATCATCAAGGTCGTTTTCCCGTACGGGACGAAATAACATCATAGGCCGTCTCCCGGATTAGCTGGTTAAGCGGGCGACGGCGCGCTCTAGGCGCACGAAGGCTTCATCAATATCCGCCAGGGGAATATTGAGCGCCGGGGCGAAACGCAGTACGTCCGGCCCGGCTATCAGCGCGATCAGCCCCTCTTCCGCCGCCAGATTGGTCAGCGCTTTGGCTTTGCCGCGCAGATGGCTAGCCAGTTCGGCGCCAATCAGCAGCCCCATCCCACGCACGGCGCTAAAGACATCATATTTGGCGTTCAGCGCATTGAGTTTATCGACGATAAGGGTATGGCGTTCGCCCACGCCCGCCAGCAGCGCGCTATCCATTTGCGCCAGCACGCTATTAGCGACGGTCGCCGCCAGCGGGTTGCCGCCGAAAGTCGTGCCGTGAGTACCGGGCTGGAACACCTGCGCCCAGGCCTCTTTCGCCAGCATCGCGCCAATTGGGAAGCCGCCGCCCAGCCCTTTCGCGCTGGTGAGAATATCCGGAACCACGTTGTAATGCTGGTAAGCATACAGTTGGCCGGTACGCCCGGCGCCGGTCTGCACTTCATCAAAAATCAGCGTTGCTTCATGCTCATCGCACAGGTCGCGCAGCGCCTGCAGGAATTGCGGATCCGCCGGCATGACGCCGCCTTCGCCGATAATCGGTTCAACGATGACCGCGCAGGTGCGGGAAGAGAACGCCGCTTTCACCGCATCGATGTCGTTATACGGCAGATGGGTGATGTCCTGCGGTAATGGCGCATAGTCGCTGGAGTACTTCGGCTGTCCTCCCACGGTGACGGTAAACAGAGTGCGCCCATGGAAAGAGTTCTTGAAGGCGATGATTTCGCTCTTGTCGGCGCCGAATTTGTCGTGCGCATACTTGCGCGCCAGCTTCAGCGCGGCTTCGTTGGCTTCAGCGCCGGAGTTACAGAAGAAAATTTTATCGGCGAAGGTCGACTCCACCAGCGTTTTCGCCAGCTGCAGCACCGGTTCGTTGGTATAGCCGTTGCCGATGTGCCACAGCTTATCCAGCTGCGCTTTCAGCGCGTTAGCCAGCGCCGGATTCGCATGACCCAGCGCGTTAACCGCAATGCCGCCAGCCACGTCAATGTACTCTTTGCCCCGCTGGTCCCAGACGCGGGAGCCCGCTGCTTTCACCGGGATAAACGGCGCGGGAGCGAAACACGGAACCATATAAGCATCAAAATCTTCGCGAGTGATACTGCCTGACATAACAATTCTCCGGAACGAGGATCGGCGGCATAAATTGGCCAATCGTGAATAGTCGAATTTAACAATTCCCTTTAGCCGTTTTCAGGGCGCAAACGTCCCGCTGCGATGACAAATATTTTCACCACAACTGAAATAAGCCATTTTATTTGTACGGGTATATGTTAATTCACGGTTAATACCTTGTGTATTGCGTGAGCTAATGCTGGGCCCTGACGCGCAACAAAGTCAATACAACCACGAATCATTTTATTCACTTTTAGAGGATCATCAAGATAATGAAAAATATGAAAAAATTATTTCAGTATTCACTTATCTGCATAAAATATGCATATTGATGCATGACATGCAGGCGCCAGAGTGTGCTTATTTATTCAAATGCAACCCCAAAAAACTAACAAAAATGTAAAATTCGGAATAGCCGTCAAATACTGGTTTATAAAATTGGTGATAACATTCATCACACAGATTTTACTGCTGTACCTATTCCACGGTTTTACACGACACAAATAACATTGAGATACAGGACTCTTATGGAAAAGTTATCTTACGCATCTGAAAGTAGTACATCTCCATGGACCACTTACCTGCGCCAGATCGACCGCGTCGCGCCGTATCTGGGCGACCTCGCCTACTGGGTGGAAACCCTGCGCCACCCGAAACGCGCGCTGATCGTTGATATTCCAGTGCAGATGGATGATGGCACCATCCGCCATTTCGAAGGCTATCGCGTACAGCACAATCTATCGCGTGGACCGGGTAAAGGTGGTGTTCGCTACCATCCGGATGTCGATCTTAACGAGGTAATGGCGCTTTCTGCCTGGATGACCATCAAGTGCGCCGCGGTCAATATTCCTTACGGCGGGGCCAAAGGCGGCATCCGCGTCGACCCGTTCTCACTGTCTGAAGGCGAGCTGGAACGTCTGACCCGTCGCTATACCAGCGAAATCGGCATTATCATTGGACCACAGAAAGATATTCCGGCGCCGGACGTAGGCACCAACGGTAAAGTGATGGCGTGGATGATGGACACCTACTCCATGAACCACGGCACCACTATCACCGGCGTGGTTACCGGTAAGCCGATTCATCTCGGCGGTTCGCTGGGGCGTGAAAAAGCTACCGGCCGCGGCGTCTTCGTCACCGGTCGTGAAGTGGCTCGTCGTAACGGTATCGAAATCGAAGGCGCGAAAGTGGCGCTGCAAGGTTTTGGTAACGTCGGCAGCGAAGCCGCTCGTTTGTTCGCCGACGTTGGCGCGCGTATTGTCGTGATCCAGGACCACACCGCGACCCTGTTCAACGAAGGCGGCATCGACATGCAGGCGCTAACCGCATGGCAGGCCGAGAACAAGAAGATCGCCGGCTTCCCGGGCGCGCGTGAAATCGCTAAAGAAGATTTCTGGACCACCGAGATGGATATCCTGATCCCGGCAGCGCTGGAAGGCCAAATCACCCGTGAGCGCGCGGAAAAAATCAGCTGTAAGCTGATCCTCGAAGGCGCCAACGGCCCGACCTATCCGGACGCCGACGACGTGCTCGCCGACCGCGGAGTGATCGTGGTTCCGGACGTTATCTGTAACGCCGGCGGCGTGACCGTCAGCTACTTCGAATGGGTTCAGGATATGGCGAGCTTCTTCTGGAGTGAAGAAGAGATCAACGCCAAGATGGACCGCATCATGACCGATGCTATCGTTCACGTCTGCGATAAAGCCGCCGAGAAAGCCTGTTCTCTGCGTACCGCGGCCTATATCGTCGCCTGTGAGCGCATCCTGCTGGCGCGTAAAGATCGCGGCATCTATCCGGGCTAATGTCCAGGTAATCCAGATACGAAACCCGGGATCGCCCGGGTTTTTTATTTTTTCTCCACGTGTCAGCCGGCCTTTTCCACAAAAAACGCACATTGCGTTAACCTATTTTTATCTTCGTGACTTGAAATCGGTAAATCGCCGCGCCTAAAATCATTAGAGCTCTAATGAATTTGCAGGCGGAACATGGATAACCGACAGCTTAACTTTTCCCATCTCTTATACTTAACCGCGCATCACTGGCGGCTGGCAGTTAACCGGCGGTTGAAAAATCTTGGCATGAGCCAGGCGTCATGGGTGGCGGTCTCAGCCATTGCCCGCAACGAGCAGCCCCTCTCGCAAAGCGAACTGGCGCAGGAGCTCGGTGTTGAAAGCGCCACCATCGTCCCGCTCATTAACCGCCTGGTCGAACTTGAACTGGTGGAGCGCGTTAAGCCTGACAGCGATAAACGTAAGCGTCTGCTGGTCGCCACTGCAAAAGGGATGGCGCTTTTCCATCAGGTGAAAGCGGTCGCCGACGACCTGCGCGAGGAGATCCTCACCGCCATCACTGCGGAAGAGCGTGAGCAAACCCACCGGGTACTGGAAAAGCTGCTGCACGAGGTGGAAAAGAAATAATGCCTCGTCGCGAAGCTAATCCTTATGTGCCCCACGACTGGGCGCCGCATGAAAAGCCGGCGATGCTCGGTTCGCCGTCGACGCCAATCCACAGTACGCCGAAACGCGTCGCTTACGGCATCGTCGGGCTGTTGGTGTGTCTGACCGGCGCGCTGGGTAATGCCGTCGTTACCGCCAACCTGCAGCTGCTGCAGGGCACTTTTGCCGCCTGGTCGACGGAAATTGCGTGGCTGCCGGCGGTCTACGTGATGACTAACGTTTCTATCAACCTGCTGCTGGTGAAATTTCGCCAGCAGTTTGGCCTGCGCGCCTTTACCGAAGGCTTCCTGGTACTGTATGTACTGGTCACTTTCTTCCACCTGTTCGTCAACGACCTCAGCTCGGCAATGATGGTGCGCGCGGCGCACGGTATGGTGGCCGCGGCGCTGAGTTCTCTGGGGATTTACTATCAGGTGCAGGCCTGGCCGGCGCGCCACCGTCTGAAGGCGTTGACCATTGGGATCACCGGATCGTCGCTGGCAATCCCGCTGGCGCGTCTGTTCTCGACCGAACTGCTGCAGATTGACGAATGGCGCGGGCTCTACTTCTTTGAGCTCGGGCTGGCGCTGGTGTCGCTGGCCTGCGTCATCGCGCTGAAACTGCCGCCAAGCGACCGCAAAAAGGTGTTTGAGAAGAAGGATTTTATTACCTTCTTCCTGCTGGCTCCCGGCATGGCTTTGGTCTGCGCGGTGCTGTCGCTGGGCCGTCTGGACTGGTGGTTTGAGGCGCCGTGGCTTGGCTGGTCGCTGGCGGGGGCGGTGGTGCTGATCGTTTCGGCTATCGCCTTTGAACATAATCGAACGAATCCGCTGCTTAACACCAAATGGCTTTCCAGCGGCAGTATCATTCGTCTGGGGCTGATTATGCTGCTGATTCGTATCGTACTGGCGGAACAGAATACCGGGGTCATCGGCTGGCTGCAGTACGTCGGCTTGCAAAACGAGCAGATGACTAACCTGGCGTGGTCGATTTTCGCCGGTATCGTCTGCGGTATCGTCGCCAGTTGTCTGACGCTTAACCCGCAGCGCCTTTACTGGCCCACCGCGACCGCGCTGGCGTTGATCATGATTGCCTCATTGCTTGATAGTCAGTCCACTGCCCTGACCCGTCCGGAACAGTTAATGTTCAGCCAGTTTTTACTTGGTTTCGGCAGCGCCTTCTTCCTCGCGCCGGCCATGCTGGCGGGAATTGGCGGGGTGATTGCCGACCAACGCAATCTGGTCAGCTTCTCGGTACTGTTTGGCATGAGCCAAAATATCGGTGGCCTACTCGGCTCAGCTATCCTCGGTACCTTTCAGACCTGGCGCGAAAAATTTCATTCCAGCCAGTTGGCCGATCAGATAACCACGCTGAACCCGCTGATCGCCGAGCGACTACAGCAGTATAGCCAGATGTATCAAAGCCAAATTGGCGACAGCACGCTATTGAACGTGCAGGCTACCACGTTGCTGCAAAACGCCTCGACGCTACAGGCCAATATTCTCGCCTACAATGACACTTATCTCCTGACGGCGGCGATCTCTGCCGCAACGCTGGTGTGGATTTTCTGGCGCTTAATCAGATTGCGAATCACCGCCCGTATCGCGTTAAAACGCGCAACCGGCAACAAATAATAAGATAATTTTTACTCTGGAGTGGTTATGAGTCAGCAGGACGCGGCCAGGCAACAGGCCAATACCCGAAACAACATCCGCGTGGTGTCTATTTTTACCGCCGCGGCGATCGGCATCGTCGGCGTATTGGTTATTCTTTACGCCTGGCAGTTGCCCCCTTTCACCCGGCATAGTCAGTTTACCGATAACGCTTATGTGCGCGGTCAGACGACGTTTATCAGCCCACAGGTTAACGGGTATATCACCGCGGTGAACGTCAAAGATTTTGATACCGTTCAGCCGGGACAGGTACTGTTCCAGATTGACGATCGCATCTATAAGCAGCGGGTACACCAGGCGCAGGCGACGTTGGCGATGAAACAGGCGGCGCTGAAAAACAACCAGCAGCAGCGGAAAAGCGCCGAAGCGACGATCGCCAAAAACGAGGCCGCCTTGCAAAACGCCCGCGCGCAGAATCAGAAAACCCAGGCCGATTTAAAACGCGTCCAGGAGCTTACCGCGGACGGGTCGTTATCCATTCGCGAACGCGATTCCGCGCGGGCCAGCGCGGCTCAAGGCGCTGCCGATATCGAACAGGCGAAAGCCACGCTGGAGATGTCGCGCCAGGATCTGCAGTCCACTATCGTCAATCGCGATTCGCTGGAGGCCGATGTAGCCAGCGCCAAAGCAGCGCTCGAGCTTGCCGAAATCGACCTGCAAAATACGCGGATTATCTCCCCGACGACCGGGCAACTGGGGCAAATCTCCGTACGCCTCGGCGCTTATGTCAGCGCCGGTACGCATTTGACCTCGCTGGTACCGCCTCAGCACTGGGTTATCGCCAACCTGAAAGAGACGCAGCTCGCCGAGGTGCGCGTCGGCCAGCCGGTTACCTTCTCGGTCGATGCGCTGAATAGCGAAACCTTCCACGGCAAGGTACAAAGTATTTCGCCAGCAACCGGCGTCGAATTCAGCGCGATCTCGCCGGATAACGCAACCGGCAACTTTGTCAAAATCGCCCAGCGAATTCCTGTCCGTATCGCGGTCGATGAGGGGCAGAAAAACAGCCATCGTCTGCGCCCGGGAATGTCGGTGCAGGTGACGATTGATACCCGCGCGGAGAATAAACAATGATCCGCCCGTTAACCCTTGCCGTGGCGCTGGCGCTGGTCGGTTGTCAGTCTGCCGATGTACCACGCGCGGAGCCCACGCTGGCGATCCCTGCCGCCTGGCGGGCCGATGTGGGTCCATCCAGCCCGGTAGAAGGCGTGTGGTGGCGTAATTTCCACGACAGCGCGCTTAATCAGTATGTCGATCGGGCGTTGCGCTACAACAGCGACGTCCTGATCGCCCGTGAGCGGGTTAACGAGTATCAGGCGCGTGCCTACGCTGCTAATAGCAGCTTATTCCCCTCGCTTGATGCCAGCCTGACCGGTACCCGCGCTCGCGCACAGTCCGCCGCGACCGGCCTGCCCATTCACAGCACGCTGTACAAAGGGGGCCTGACCGCCAGCTATGACGTCGATATATGGGGAGCCAACCGCAGCGCCGCCAGCGCCGCCGAGGCCAGCCTTGAAGCGCAGAAAGCCGCTGCCGCCGCGGCTAATCTGACCGTGGCGACATCGGTCGCCGTCGGCTACGTCACCTTGTTGTCATTAGACGAGCAGTTGCGGGTCACCCGCCAAACGCTGAAATCGCGAGAAGATGCGTGGAATCTGGCTAAACGGCAGTATGAAACCGGCTATACCTCGCGCCTGGAGCTCATGCAGGCGGATTCAGAGCTACGCTCCACGCGGGCGCAGATCCCGCCGTTGCAACATCAAATTGCCCAGCAGGAGAACGCCCTGAGCGTGCTGTTGGGCGACAATCCCGGTACGGTGAAACGCAATGAATTCGCGCAACTTACCCCACTACGGCTGCCCTCGCAGCTGCCATCATCGCTAATGAGCCGCCGTCCTGACATTGTACAGGCTCAACGACAGCTGGTGGCCGCCGATGCCACCCTTGCCTCGTCGCAAGCGCAGTTGCTGCCATCGATTAACCTGACCGCCACCGGCAGCCTGCAGGACCGGACGCTGCCGGAACTGCTCGATAATCCGCTGCGGCTCTGGAGCATCGGCGGCAGCATTCTGGCGCCGTTACTCAACCGCCAGGCGCTAAATGCGCAGGTTGATGTCTCGATGGCCCAGCGCAATCAGGCGCTGTACGGGTATGAGAAAACGGTACGCGGCGCGTTCAAAGAGGTGAACGATAGCCTGGATGCCATCAGCCGCTACGGCGAACAGTTAAGCGAGCTCCAGGAGCAGGAATCGGTCGCCGCAGAGACGTTGCGTATCGCGCAGAACCGCTATCGTAACGGCTACTCTTCCTATTTGGACGTGTTGGATGCGCAACGTACGTTGTTCTCCACTCAGTTGAGCGTGGTGCAGGTGAAAAATAACCTGCTGCTGGCGCAGATTGATTTGTACCGGGCGCTGGGAGGCGGCTGGTCTGACTCATCAGGGAGCTAAATGGGGAAGCGTCATATGCAACAACAGTGGTCGGCAGTAGACAATTATTTGATTGAGGCCTTAATCCCCGGCGATCCTGTGCTCGATCGGGTACTGGAAAACAACCATCGAGCCGGGCTGCCGGCACACGATGTCGCCGCCAATCAGGGGCAGTTTCTCGCCCTGCTGGTACGGCTTACCCAGGCTAAGCGGATACTGGAGATCGGTACTCTCGGCGGCTATAGCACCATCTGGATGGCGCGCGAACTTCCTGCCGACGGCCAACTACTCACGCTGGAGGCCGACGCGCATCATGCCCAGGTGGCGCGGGAGAATTTGCAGCTGGCGGGCGTTGACCAGCGGGTCACGCTGCGAGAGGGGCCGGCGCTACAGTCTCTGGAGGCGCTTGGCGAATGTCCCGCTTTCGACCTGATCTTCATCGATGCCGATAAGCCGAATAATCCCCATTATCTGCGCTGGGCGCTACGTTATTCCCGCCCAGGAACCTTAATTATTGGCGATAACGTGGTACGCGACGGTGAAGTGGTCAACCCACAGAGCGCCGACGAGCGCGTTCAGGGCGTGCGTCAATTCATTGAGATGATGGGCGCCGAGCCACGGTTGACGGCAACGGCGCTGCAGACCGTGGGCACTAAAGGCTGGGACGGCTTTACTCTGGCGTGGGTAAAGGCTTAAGCGACTAGCCCCGGTAAGCGCAGCGCCACCGGGGACAACCAGCCAGGCTACGGCGTAATTTGCTCCATCGCCTGCAATACGCGTTTGTCCGAGATCGGATACGGAGTACCCAACTGCTGAGCAAAGAAGCTGACGCGCAGCTCTTCGATCATCCAGCGGATCTCCTGTACGTCGTCATCATCACGGCGATTCGGCGGCAGCTTATTCAACCACTGCTGCCACGCCTGTTGCACGCTCTCGACTTTCAGCATCTGGGCGCGGTCACGGTGTGGATCGATTGCCAGCTTCTCAAGACGCTTTTCAATTGCCTGCAGATAACGCAGCGTATCGCCGAGACGGCGGAAACCGTTGCCGGTCACAAAGCCGCGATAAACCAGACCTGTCATCTGCGCTTTAATATCCGACAGCCCCAGGGCCATCGTCATATCTACCCGCCCTTTCAGACGCTTATTGATGTTAAATACCGCCGTCAGGATCTGCTCGACCTGCTTCGCGATATCGACCACCGTGTCGTTCAGTTCGGCGCGCACTTTATCGTGCAATTTACTAAAGCCCTCTTCAGTCCACACCGGACCGCCAGCTTCATCGATAAGCTTGTCAACGCCGCAGGAGATGCAGTCGTCAATCAAATCCAGCACCTTGCCATAAGGGTTGAAATAGAGTCCCAGCTTGGCTTTGTTTGGCAGTTTCTCGTGCAGATACTTAATCGGCGACGGAATATTGAGCAACAGTAAACGGCGTAAACCACGCCACATCGCCTGCTGCTGTTCCTGTGGATTATCAAACAGTTTGATGGCCACGCTGTCACGCTCGTCCACCAGCGCCGGCCAGGCTTTCACCTTATAATTACCGCGCTTCTGTTCGTAACTCTCCGCCAGGGTGCCGAAACTCCAGATATGCAGTCCGCTTTGTTCAATACCGTCGTCGGCCACCGCCGATAGCGTCTCCTGAACTTTACCTTTCAGCGCGTCCTTCAACGCCTGCAAAGAGCGCCCTTCCTGCAGTTTCTTATTTTTGTCATCCACCACCCGGAAAGTGATTTTCAGGTGATCGGGCACCTGATCCCACTGCCAGGACTCGCGGTCGATGGTCACGCCGGTCATTTTACGCAGTTCACGCTCCAGCGAATCCAGTAGCGGCAATGCCAGCGGCGTCGCGCGGCCTAAAAAAGCCTCCGCATAGTTTGGCGCCGGGACAAAATTCCGTCGTACCGGTTTCGGTAGAGATTTGATTAACGCAATGACCAGCTCGCGACGCAGGCCGGGGATCTGCCATTCAAACCCGGCTTCCTCCACCTGATTGAGCAGCGGCAAAGGGATATGCACCGTTACGCCATCGGCATCGGCACCGGGCTCAAACTGATAGCTGAGACGCAGTTTAAGATTGCCCTGATGCCAGAAGTTCGGGTAGTCCAGTTTACTGACCTGCTCCGCCCCCTCTTTAATCAGCATGCTCTTTTCAAAATTGAGCAAGTCTGGCGTTTCGCGGCTGGCCTGCTTCCACCACTTATCAAAGTGGCGAGCGGAGATGACATCGTGGCTAATGCGCTGGTCGTAAAACTCGAACATCGTCTCGTCATCCACCAGGATGTCGCGACGGCGCGACTTATGCTCCAGCTCTTCGATTTCAGCGCGCAGCTTCAGGTTATCGCGGAAGAAAGCATGCCGCGTCTGCCAGTCGCCCTCTACCAGCGCGTGGCGGATAAACAGCTCACGGCACAGCGCCGGGTCAATCTGGCTATAGTTCACCTTACGCGCGGCGACGATCGGCAGGCCATAAACGGTCACCTTTTCTGTCGCCATCACCGCACCCTGCGACCGCTCCCAGTGCGGTTCGCTATAGGAGCGTTTGATCAGATGCTGCGCCACCGGCTCAACCCACTCAGGCTCAATGCGGGCGGCAATACGCCCCCACAGGCGGCTGGTCTCGACCAGCTCCGCAACCATCGTCCACTTCGGCGGTTTCTTGAATAGACCGGAACCTGGGAAGATAGAGAACCGCGCATTACGGGCGCCGGTGTACTCCTGTTTATCGGAATCTTTCATCCCGATATGCGACAATAAACCGGTCAGCAGCGCGGTATGAATCTCCCGGTACTCCGCTGGCTCACTATTGATAGGCAGGCCGAGTTCTTTCACGACCTGGCGCAGTTGGGTGTAAATATCCTGCCATTCACGCACGCGTAAATAGTTGAGGAAATCCACCCGGCACTGGCGGCGGAACTGATTCGACGAGAGCGCCTTTTGCTGTTCGCCGAGATAGTTCCACAAATTAACAAACGCAAGGAAATCAGACTCTTTATCGTGGAAGCGACGATGCTTTTCATCGGACGCCTGCTGCTTGTCCATGGGGCGCTCGCGCGGATCCTGAATCGACAGCGCGGAAGTGATGATCATCGCTTCACGCACGCAGCCATGTTTCTGCGCTTCCAGCACCATCCGCGCCAGACGCGGATCCACCGGTAGCTGGCTGAGCTGGCGGCCCAGCGGGGTTAGCTTATAGGCCGTTGCCTGCTCATCGGTGGTGATGGCGCCGAGTTCTTCCAGCAGACGAACGCCATCCTGAATGTTGCGCTTATCCGGCGCTTCGACAAACGGAAACGCGGCGATATCGCCCAGCCCCAGGGCGGTCATTTGCAGAATGACCGAGGCCAGGTTGGTACGCAGAATTTCCGGGTCGGTAAATTCCGGCCGCGACAGGAAATCGTCTTCCGAATAAAGACGAATACAGATACCTTCCGATACGCGCCCGCAGCGACCTTTACGCTGATTAGCGGAGGCCTGTGATACCGGCTCGATAGGCAGGCGCTGCACTTTGGTGCGATAGCTATAGCGACTGATGCGCGCGGTACCCGGATCGATAACGTATTTAATTCCAGGTACCGTCAGCGACGTTTCGGCAACGTTGGTCGCCAGGACAATACGCCGCCCGCTATGCGACTGGAAAACCCGGTTTTGCTCGCTGTTAGATAAACGCGCATATAGCGGCAGCACTTCGGTATGACGCAAATTGAGCTTATTCAATGCATCAGCGGTATCGCGGATTTCCCGCTCGCCGCTCATAAAGATCAGGATATCGCCGGGGCCTTCGCGCCCCAGTTCATCGACGGCATCAAAAATCGCCTGCAGCTGATCGCGTTCGGTATCGTCTGCCTCTTCAACAATGGGACGATAACGCACTTCAACCGGATAAGTCCGCCCGGAGACTTCGATAATCGGCGCATGATTAAAATGGCGCGAAAATCGTTCCGGATCGATGGTGGCGGAAGTGATGATAATTTTCAGGTCCGGGCGCCGTGGCAACAGCTCTTTGAGATAGCCCAGCAGAAAATCAATGTTCAGGCTGCGCTCATGCGCTTCATCGATAATGATAGTGTCATACTGCATCAGCAGGCGATCCTGCTGGATTTCCGCCAGCAGGATACCGTCGGTCATCAGCTTAACCATGGTGTTTTCGCTGACGTGGTCGCTGAAGCGGACTTTATATCCGATACAACCGCCCGGCTCGCTCTGCAGCTCTTCAGCAATGCGGTTAGCGACGGTTCGCGCCGCCAGTCTACGCGGCTGGGTGTGCCCAATCAGGCCTTTCAGGCCGCGCCCCAGCTCCATGCAGATTTTAGGTAACTGAGTGGTTTTACCTGAACCGGTCTCACCGGCGACGATCACCACCTGGTGATCGCGCACCGCTTCGAGAATCTCTTGTTTTTTCTGGCTAACCGGCAGGTTTTCCGGATAGGTAATCGTCGGACGCGCGGCTTCTCGCAGCAGGACTTTCCCTGCTGCTTGTTCTATCTCCTGCGTCATCTCCTGCAGAATGGCCTGCTGAGCATCAGGATTTTTAACCTTCTTTACGCCATGCAGGCGACGGCTGTAGCGCGATTTATCGCGCAGCATCAGGTCATCAAGCCGTGCATAAAGCTGCGAGAAAGTAATTTTTTGTTGTTCTGTCATAGCGTTATCGGGCAGTGCTCTGCCGGAAAAATCTCTTATGAAATATTGCTGTAGATTACCACATCTGTTGAACTCATGCCTTGTTCAAAAAAACTGAACATAGGATTCGATATATTGCGCTATCTCTACGGCATGATTGTGAATACAGTGTCACCAGGCACCAGGGCATTGTCCCGTCAATCACATTAAAAAGGAAACACCCATGAGCAAAGTATTAGTTCTGAAGTCCAGTATTCTTGCAGGGTACTCACAATCTGGCCAGCTGTCCGACTATTTTGTTGAACAATGGCGCGAAAAACACCCGGGCGACGTGGTCACCGTGCGCGATCTGGCGGCAAATCCGATTCCGGTACTGGATGGTGAACTGGTTGGCGCGCTGCGTCCGAGCGATGCTCAGCTGACTGCGCGTCAACAGGAAGCGCTGGCGCTCTCCGATGAGCTGATTGCTGAACTGAAAGCTAACGATGTGATTGTTATCGCTGCGCCGATGTACAACTTCAACATCCCGACTCAGCTGAAAAACTATTTTGACCTGGTTGCCCGTGCAGGTGTCACCTTCCGTTACACCGAGAAAGGCCCTGAAGGTCTGGTTACCGGCAAACGTGCAGTGGTTCTGACCAGCCGCGGCGGTATCCATAAAGATACGCCAACCGATCTGGTCACGCCGTATCTCTCTACCTTCCTTGGCTTCATCGGTATCACCGACGTGAACTTCGTATTTGCAGAAGGCATCGCCTATGGTCCAGAAGTTGCGGCCAAAGCACAGTCCGATGCCAAAGCGGCAATCGACAGCGTGGTTGCAGCCTGATAAAACCAACCTCCCGCACCAGCGGGAGGTTTTATTCTTGCCAGGAATTAAACGCTAACGCCATGCGCGGAAGCTAACGCCGCCAGCCCACCCGCAAATCCCTGACCAACCGCTTTAAATTTCCATTCCGCACCGTGACGATAAAGCTCGCCAAAAATCATCGCCGTTTCCGTTGATGCATCTTCGGATAGATCAAAGCGCGCAATTTCCTGGCCATTATCGTGGTTATACACCCGCATATAGCTGTTCTGCACCATGCCAAAGTTTTGTTTCCGCGTTTCTGCGTCGTAGATGGTGACGGAGAAAACCAGCTTCTTGACCTCAGCGGCCACCCGGGAAAGCGTGATTTTGACCTGCTCATCATCGCCATCACCTTCACCGGTGCGGTTGTCGCCCTGATGTTCTACGCCGCCGCAAGGACTCTTCTTATTATTGAAGAAGATAAAATTCGCATCCGATAGCACCTTGCCATCTTCGCCAACCATAAAGACCGATGCATCGAGATCGAAATCTTGCCCATCCGTGACTCGCGCATCCCAACCCAATCCCACCATCGCAATATTCATCGACGGCGCTTCTTTAGTGAGTGATACGTTACCGCCTTTAACGAGGGAAACAGCCATTTTAAACCTCCTGTTATAAACTACTGTATGGCCCGACGGACGGTCGGGCTGCTCGGTTTTTAAGATGCATTAATGCCATACTGGGCGCAGACGCTGGATAATCCGCCAGCGTATCCCTGCCCAACGGCGCGGAATTTCCACTCGCCGTTATGGCGATAAAGTTCACCAAATAGCATTGCCGTCTCGCTGGAAGCGTCTTCCGTCAAATCGTAACGGGCCACTTCAAGTTGTGAATCGTTGTTGACCAGGCGAATAAAAGCGCCTGACACCTGACCAAAACTCTGACGACGCATTTGTGCATCGTGAATGGTAACCACGAAGACGATTTTGGCGACGTTGGCCGGGATCATATCCAGTTTGATGATTAGCGATTCATCATCGCCATCGCCTTCCCCGGTGCGGTTGTCGCCGGTGTGGGTGACCGAACCGTCTGCCGATTTTAAGTTGTTGTAGAAGATGAAATCGCTATCGCTGCGCACCTTTCCCGTCTCTGATAACAGGAAGGCAGATGCATCGAGGTCAAAATCCTGGCCGTCGGTAGTGCGGACATCCCACCCTAATCCAACCAGCACGTTTTTCATTGACGGATCGCTTTTGCTAAGAGAAACGTTACCGCCTTTTGACAGTGATACGCTCATATTAAATCCTTTTTAAAGTGAACATGAAGAAGGACAGCGCGAGGAATTAATGCTCCCCTGGCTGTTCCTCGTTTTTATCCTGAAAGACAAAACTGGCGACAATAC
Organism: Klebsiella sp. PK01; assembly: GCF_057624675.1. Classification (NCBI taxonomy): domain Bacteria; kingdom Pseudomonadati; phylum Pseudomonadota; class Gammaproteobacteria; order Enterobacterales; family Enterobacteriaceae; genus Klebsiella; species Klebsiella sp. PK01. Next base: position 193,802 of record NZ_JBYEZM010000001.1, on the reverse strand, counting down.
CAACAATAAGCACCAGTAGAACGACATACAGACTGGCGGTCGCCGAAATACTATAGCCATGGTGCCAAAGATGATCGGTGGCGTTCAGACCAAGCTTAAAGGCAATAAAGAAAAGCAATACGATGACCGCTTTTTCAAGATGCACTAAATAATGTTTGAGTGCCTCCAATACAAAATAAAGCGTACGTAGGCCAAGGATGGCAAACATCATCGCGCTATAGACAATCAGCGGCTCCTGGCTTATTGCAATAATGGCCGGCACGGAATCAAAAGCAAACATCACATCAGAGAGTTCTACTACTGCCACGCATAGCATCAGCGGCGTTGCATATAACGCGACGCGCTTTCCGGTGCTGATAATGAGATCTTTATTTTCCGGCTTCGCCCGTTCACGCTCGACCTCTTTCGCGGTAAGTAAAAAAGCATGCCCCACTAATTTTGGCCAGATAGGGAATACACGTTTTACAAGACGGTAAGCGAGATGCTGCGAGTAATCTTCAATTTCATCGCTCTCCTCCCCGCTTTTTAACATCATGACGGCCGTCCAAAGCACAATTAAGGCAAAGACTATTTCAACATACGGGCCCAGCGCTAATAGTCCTGTGCCAATGGCGACAAAAATAGCGCGGAAAATAATCGCGCCGATCACTCCCCAGTAAAGGACACGGTGGCGATAGCGTTCCGGAATGCCAAACCAGGAGAAGATCGCCATCATCACGAAAAGATTATCGACCGAAAGCACTTTTTCTAAGGCGTAACCAGTAACAAATAAACTAGCCACTTCCGCGCCGTGGTGCACCAGTAGAAACCCGGCAAAAACCATCGCCACCGCAACCCAAAATAGTGACCATAACGCCGCGCTTTTCAGCGATATGACGCTATCGTTACGATGCATTACGAGGTCAATAACGATCGCCCCAATGGCGAGAATAATAAAAACGCTCACCGTTTCAACGGGAAAACCTAAATGAGTGGAGACCATGAAATACCTTTAAGTGCTGTGGTTAAAGACCAAACTCTTCAGCGTTAAAACCGAGCGCAGCGATTATTTCTCGGGTTGCCGCCTGTTCATCCGGGTCGAAATTACCATCGCTTTTACCCACCGCAATTCCTACCCGTACAGCCAATTGCGCAGCTTCTGGCTGATCCTTTAAGGCCAGAATATATTTCATGGTTTCACCTTTGCCGATTTCCATATCGAAATCGAAGCTGGATACCAATTTATTAAAAAAGTCGATTACTTCGTTGGTATCAAAAACTTTCATTTCTTCCGACGAGCGCAGAAAACCCATCATTTTCTGTTTTTCTTCGGCGCTAACACCATCACTGGAAACGGCAATACGAGCACATACCGCAACAGTTCCTTGCATGAATTTCTTATTTTTAAATCGCCCAACCTGTTTGACCAGTTCTACGCGGCTGGCGCTCAATGTCGATTTTACTTTATTGAATAATCCCATCGTTCCCTCACTTGGTTTTCTTTATTTTGAACCGGCTCGCCAGCGGAATCCCCAGCCGAATGCGCGATCCATCTCTTTATGGCCGGTGAAATATTGATTGATACGCTCTACTTTTATGGCGCCGTTATCATTGACTAAGCGAGCAATAGCGCACATTGTTCGACGATTATTGCCTTCGGTCAGTCGGGTTTCGATTGGCGGCTGCCCGGGAACATGTAGCGTGACGACACCATCTGTTTTATCCCAACTGGCGACCCCCTCATAAATAAAGGCATAGATTAATATCTGGTTAATTTTTTGCCATTCGCTACCATTTATCCAGATCCATTCTCCATCGTTAACCGTCCCCGTGCGATCGTCACCCTGAAGCTGAATAAAAGGCGGTTGTTGATATCGCCCAAATGCATTACCCAGTGCTTGTACTACGCTTAAATCGCCATTTTTTAATTCGACAAAAGCGCCCAGATCCAGATCAACGCTGCTGGCGCCTGCCCCTAATAATGAACCAAATAAACCTGTAGCCGAGCTTTGGCGATGCCAATTCAGATTTACGCGTATCTCGCCATAATCGTCACGTTTAGCGAGGCTGATTGCCGGTTTCTCTTTAGTCAAAGTGACCTTACTGAGGTTCACTTTCACGGGTTCATCTGCAGGGGGCAAGGCTTCATCGGCAATATCAACGCCATAGTATTCAGCGAGCGGTTTTAGGCCGCCAGTAAATCCCTGTGCGACAAAGCGAAACTTCCACTCGCCATTACGCCGATAAAGTTCGCCCAGTATCAGCGCTGCTTCATTTCGACCGTGAACATCGACCTGACACTCAATCAGCGTAGTACCGTTATGCTCCACCGCGATCGTCAAATGGCCTAATTCACCGATAGTCCTGTTATTATCGCAGGTTGCGGTAAAGGCCACTTTCTGGACATCCGCCTGCAGCAGCCCTAATGCTACCTGAAATACAGTAGCGGTATTATTAGTACTCAGCTCAATGGTATTATCATCATTTCGCGGCTGGCCGTAAAAACACATATCCGCATCGCCTCTTACCTTATTATTGGCATAGAGACGAAATGACGACACATCAATACTACTGCCCGCGCTTATTTTGATACTAAGGTTAGCAACAGGAACCGCGCTATTTCCTCCGGGTAATAGTTTCATTAGCGCACCACAATGCGTAATACGTCACTTTTCATATCGTCGATGGTGCGCCCCTGAGCTGCTTGACCATGGGCGGTAAAATCCCAACTGCCGTTCTGGCGGCTTAATGAAGCAATAATAATGCCGGTATGAGAACCTTGCTCGGTTAGCTGATAGCGGGCCAATTCCTGATTATTTTGATCGAGCACGCGGCAATGGGCATTCTCAACTTCGTTAAACGTTTGGCCGCGAAAACTATTGACGGTAAAGGCCAGATATTCCACGTTAGCGGAAAGTTTCTCCAGATTAACGCGAATGACTTCATCATCACCGTCACCTTCTCCCGTTAAGTTATCGCCGCTATGCACGACAGCGCCACAGCGAGATTTCAGCTGGCCAAACCAAATGGTATCCAGCACGTTGCCATTCTTATTCAATAGAATGCAGCTTGCATCAAGGTCGATAGAACCTGCGCCACCGGAGAACAACCCGCCGAATAGCCCTTTTTTCTTTGCCCGCAGAGGATCCCAGCCCAGACCAAAAGTCAGCTGCGATAATGCCGGAGATACTTTGCTTAATGATATTGTCTGATTTTTAGTAAGTGAGACCATTTATTCTTCCCTATTAAATACATTTAGCAAATCAATATGCGTTAAAGACTCAAAAAAATCATATCATGATAAAGAACTGACACAAGGCAATTTAGAAAATTAAGAAAAAGAAAAACTCGCCGATGATCAATTATTTTAAAAATCATTACGGAGATATGAACACATTCATTTCATAAATAATCATTCCGAAAACAAAAAAAGCGCCTCATATTATGATTGACATGCCAACATAGCGCTTTTAGACTCCAGTTAAATTTAACGCTGGACGCGTGGAAATAATATCAATGGAAAGAAAAATATGGATTATGGAGGGACTATCCTCCCAACGCGATATCATTTTCGGCATTAATGGTTTCACAATCAATAATAACGAACATCCTATAACCACCTACGCCTCACACAGTCAACCCCGACATGAAATATTATCAACGGCACATTTTTCATTAAGTGAACCCACCGAAATCAATTCACGGATGCCATTTATTTCATCAATAGTAAAAGAGTATGGCATTGCCGCAATTCAGGTTGGCAAAGCGTGCCGCTGGTACGAACAGCACCGACGGCAGATTGAAGCGCTGGGCGTGACTCTCACCACGGGCGCCTGCCAGGTGTCCACATTTGAAATTGCCGATGACAAAGTTAACTTTGCGAAAGCCATGCAAGCATGTGGGCTTCCCGTGGTGCCATCCATACGAGTCAATGATGCCAACACGCTGGAATATCTACTCAAAGCTTCGCCTTTCCCCGGCAGCCGCCTATGTGTGAAACCCGTTACCGGCATTTATGGCGCGGGGTTTTGGCTATTTGATGAGCACGCGCTTTCTACAGGTATTATTAATCATCCGGAACAGCGACGTATCCGCCCGGAACAATATATTGAAGCCGTTAAGACCAGTGAGACGTTTACTCCACTGGTACTCATGCCCTGGCTTCCAGGTCCAGAATACTCTGTCGACATGCTGCTTAGTCATGGCAAAGTACTGACAGCCATTGGCAGGCGAAAAGAAGGTGCATTGCAGTATCTGGAAAATAAAGGAGCGGCGATCGAACTTGCCTGCGCCTGCGCCGAATCACTGCATGCTGATGGTATGGTAAACGTGCAGACTCGTCACAATACAGAGGGCAAACCGCTTTTACTGGAGATTAATCTACGCCCCTCCGGTGGTATTGGGTATACCCGCCACAGCGGCGTGAATTTGCCCGGGTTGTTCGCCGCGCAGCGGCTGGGTTTACTGACGGCGGATGACATTGTGCAGCGCGTAGCGCATCAATTCACCCCTGCAACCATCAGAGTCATGACAGAGAGCTGTCAATATCCTCAGCAACTCAATAATGCGCTTGCGCCTTCGCATAATGCGGAGGTGAAATGATGAAAAACGAAAACTGCTACCTCCGTCAGCTCTCAAGTGGCGAATTACGCGTGTTTCACCACGGCGAGGAAAACGAACTTCATGCGCTGTTCGACATCGCTGAACGGCGCAACCCTAAAAGGGCGTTTCTCTTTGTCAGCCATGTTTTAGGTCGGCATATTCCTGTTTCGCCCGCAACCATGCGCGCAGTTTACCAGCGGCTTGCCGTAAGTTTCCCCGCCGACCTCGCCGGTCCGGTGTTGTTCGTCGGGATGGCTGAGACTGCCGTTGGTCTCGGCGCTGGCGTGTTTGACGAACTCCGCAAACGCGTTGACCGGGCAATCTATCTCACCTCTACGCGTCATCCGCAAGAGGCGGAACTACTGTGCGAATTTAAAGAAGCGCACAGCCATGCCACGGACCATTTGATTTATCTCCCCCACGATCGAGAGATGCGCCGACGGGTGCTGGAAGCTAAAACTCTGGTGCTCATCGACGATGAAGCCACGACCGGCAATACCTTCATCAATCTCGTGTCCGCGTTACACCCGCACCTGACACATTTGCAAAGTGCTGTCTCCGTGACGCTTACCGACTGGAGCGGCGATGCCTTCGCCAGGCGTTGTAACCTGCCGGTGAGCCAGATCGCGTTAGTTAAAGGACGTTGGGAATGGCATCCGCTGTCCAACGCTACGCCTCCCGACATGCCTGCCGTCAATATCACCTCGCGTGGGGAGTATGCTCTTTCCCGGCGCCAGACGTGGGGGCGTCTGGGAATGATACGTCCCGCGGCAGACCTTGGCATCGAGATCAACGCAACCACAGGAGAGACTATCCTGGTATTGGGCAGCGGTGAGTTTGTCTGGGAACCATTTTTGCTGGCCGAACGCCTTGAGCAACAAGGCGCCACTGTTAAGTTCAGCGCGACCAGTCGCTCGCCGATTGCGCCTGGCATGGCGATCCAATCGCTGTTGTCATTTAACGATAATTACGGGCTGGGCATCCCAAACTTTGTCTACAACGTCGCCCACCAGCGTTTCGATCGCATTATTTTATGTATAGAGACCCCTACGAAAAGCGTTGATCCCCACCTGGCCCACGCGCTGGAGTCGCTTTGTTCGCGACTGGAGATTTTATCTTATGAATAAGCCAGTAGTATTTTCCGATCTCGACGATACGCTATTTCAGACCAGACGAAAAATGGTCAATGAACTTTCTGCGGCCCCCTTTCGTTGCGCCGCGCTGGACAGGGAAATGCGTCCGCGCAGCTATATGAACGAAGCTCAGGCCATGTTCGTCGATTGGTTGCTTGAACACGCCGAACTGATCCCCGTCACCGCCAGAGGGAGCGAAGAGTTGACGCGGGTGCAAATCCCATTTCGCTCATGGGCTATAACCACCCACGGCGCAGTCATCATGACGCCTGAAGGGCTACCGGATACCGAGTGGCAACATCATATGGTGGCTATCCTGGCGCCCTATGCTGACAGACTTAAAGCCATGCAACACGACATAACTACCCAGATGGCTATTCAAGGTATCGACGGCTGGGCGCGCATCAACGAAGAGTATGACGACGTGCCCGTTTACCTGGTGATGAAACATCGCGACAGCACCAGAATCGCCGAGCTCTACGCCTTTGCCGACTGGCTGACGCAGCGTTTCACGCTGCAGGGGTTTTATCTTCACCGCAACGGCAATAACGTTGCCTGGATACCGGAGCCTGTCGATAAAGGGCTGGCCGTCGGTTGGCTAATAAATAAATTGCAGGCCCAGCGCGGTACGTTCCCGGTGCTCGGGTTTGGCGACAGTCTTAGCGACCATCGCTTTTTGCAACTTTGCCATTGGTTTGCCGTCCCCCAGCAGAGCCAGTTTGCCACAGCTATCAATCACCACATTTTCGCAGGTTCTTAATATGCACAAGCTCCATCACTTTTCCGGCGCTTTTGCGCAAAATGACGTCCGCTTTTTGCTCAATCCTGTGAATATCGCCATGACGTCGGTTGATGAAAAAGAGGCTTTGATTCAATCGGGTAAAGCGCATTATTCCGACTTGCTAAGCCAGGAGCCCGCGCCAAGTCAGTGGCATCTTAATCTTTTTGCCAAAGCCCTACAGCGCGAAACGCCACGTATGGCTAACGAAGTGCAGCAGCTCAGTCACACGCTCATCGCGCAGTTCAACAATACGCCTATCATCCTGGTGAGTTTGGTGCGTGCGGGTGTCCCGCTGGGGGTGATGCTACAGCGGGCGCTGCGCGACGCGGGTAAAACGTCCTTCCACTACGGTATCAGCATTATTCGCGATCGCGGTATTGATAGCGCCGCACTTGAATGGATTGAAAATCGTCACGGTACGCAAGGTATCGTATTTGTCGACGGATGGACCGGTAAAGGCGCCATTCGCTCACAGCTGCAGCGTTCGCTTCACGGCCGAAAAGGCTACCCTCCCGAACCAAAGCTGGTGGTGTTAGCCGACCCCTGCGGCTGCGCATGGTTGTCCGCGTCTGACGATGACTGGTTAATCCCCTTCGGTATCATGGGAGCGCCGGTATCGGGTCTGATTTCTCGCTCACTATGGTCACCGGTCGGCTTTCACGGTTGTGTGCAATGCGATCATTTAGCTGATTTTGAATGCGGCCAACTACTAGTTGATACCGTTGATAATTATCGACAGACGCTAGTTTCTGCCGCGCAGATTAAACCCGATTTAGCGCAGAAAGCCAAACTTCGACGCAAAAGCGAAGCGGTAGTGCTTCATCTCGCTGAACGATATGCCGTCGACAATCTTAACCGCATCAAACCAGGCATCGCAGAAGCAACGCGCGCGGTGCTTCGCAGGGTACCCGATCATGTTCTGGTGCGCGCCATTAACGATCCGGATGTTGCGCTACTGATGGCGTTAGCCCGCGATAAAGGTATTCATATAAGCGAAGTTGGCGATGAAATTGGCCAATACCGCGCCGTCACTATTATTAAGAAGGTATTTTAATGAAAACACGTCTCTCGGCATGGAATCTGGGAGCGACCCTATACATGCCCGCCACTCGCCACGATATTGCCTCCACTATTATTGACGGCAAAATTAAAGGGCTACGCTCATTAGTGATCTGTCTTGAAGATTCGGTTAACGAAAGCGATATCAAACATGCTCTGGTAAACCTCAAAAACCTCTGTATACAGCTAGCCCGTGCCAAAACAACGCAAGAGCATCATTACTGGCCGCTGGTATTTATTCGCCCACGACATCTAACCATGGCGAAACTGCTAATTAAGAACTTTGATTTAACGGCCATTGACGGTCTGGTCATTCCCAAATTTACGCATCATTCATTGGCTGGCTGGTGGCGCGCGATCGGCAGCACGCCTTTGAGCATAATGCCAACGCTGGAAACCGAAGAGGTGTTTGATTGCGAGAAAATGCGCCAGCTTGCCGGAGAGCTCAGCGCCCATCCATGTCGGGCCAGGATAATTGCCTTGCGTATCGGTGGTAACGATCTCATGAATGTTATCTCGCTTCGTCGTTCGCGTAATCTGACGCTGTATGACGGGCCAATGGGATACGTTATCAAAATGCTGGTATCCGTTTTCTCTCCCTATCATTTTGCCCTGACAGCACCGGTCTGCGAACATATCGACAGCCAGGAGATCATGGAGCGGGAATTGCAACTGGATATGGCCCACGGCCTGGTCGGAAAAACAGCCATCCATCCCAATCAGTTACTGACTATTGAGCGTGCGCTAATGGTCACGCCCGGCGAACACGCTGATGCGCTACGGATCCTTAACTCCAGCCAGGCAGTGTTTAAATCTCAGGGAACAATGTGCGAACCGGCCACCCATCGCAACTGGGCAGCGGCAATTCTGGCCAGAGCAGCCTATTACGGCATTGTTAATGATTTCGCCCCTGATGCTTTAGCCCAAGGTTAGATAAATTAATCAACATACCCACTATGGATAATGCGATGGTCTCAGGATGAGATTAAATAGTAAACAAGAGCGCATTTTTAAACTGGCGCTTATTCTCGGCAACGGGCAACCGGTATCCTCAGCGGAACTGCTGGAAAAGCTGGATTGTTCGGATCCAACGTTATCAAGAACGTTGAAAACGTTGCGGGACACCTATGAGGCGGAAATAAAATATAGTAAAGCCGCCCATACCTATCAACTTGTCGCCAGTGGCTCCTTGACTAAGGATATGATGGAGCGAATGGCAGAAGCGCTCCGTGTCAATAGCGGCCTGAAAATGCCGATGCCATCAGGTAAAGTGGTATTGAATAAGGATCAAAAAAAGGCTATTTCGCTGTCGGTTAAACGCTCAGTGCTACGTAAACTGGACCGCCTGGCCTGCCTGGCGATGCTTACCCGTAGCGGCGCTGTAGAGATGCTGGCGCAGAAGTTTATTGATGAATTAATTGATTCCTTTTACAAGCAGAAGCGCTGATTATGACGTTCGCCGCCCCGTGTCCGGGCGGCAACAAACCTGTACCGGAGCGGTCACGCTATAATAAAAACAATAGTCACATTCAGCTCGCCGATTTTGGCCGCAGGTTTTCATCAAATTCCAGACGCTTACGCCCGGCCTCCATCTCTTTTAATGGCTCCACCTGATGCAGCGACTGCTTACAGCGTTCCACCAGCACCTGGTATTCACGGGTACCGTGTTTTTTCCACTCCAGTTCCTGCTCGCTCAGCGTACGAATCGCTTTCGCCGGACTGCCGATAATTAAATGATTGGCGGGCATTTCCGCTTTCGCTTTTACGAAGGCCGATGCGCCGACAATACTGTTTTCGCCAATTACCGCCCCGTCGATAATTACCGCGCTCATCCCCACCAGCGCGTTGCGACCAATCACGCAGCCGTGCAGAATTGCGCCGTGGCCGATGTGACCGTCCTCTTCCACCACGGTATCCTGGCCGGGGAAGCCGTGCATGACGCAATTATCCTGAATATTGGCTCCGTCTTTTACTACAATACGGCCAAAATCGCCGCGCAGGCTGGCATTTGGCCCAACATAGACCCCTTTTCCCAGGATCACATCGCCAATCAGCACCGCCGTCGGATGAACATAGCTCTCGTCCGGCACCACTGGCGTCAGCCCATCAATCTGATAAATCGGCATGCAACCTCCTTAGACGCCCGGCAAACCGCCAAAGCGTTGAAAATAAAGCGGCCCCGGCGCGGGAAGCTCGCCAACCGAGCTTTCGCCTTTTTCGCCGACAAAGGCCAGCGCGCCGGGCGTCACGCGTTGATAAATATTGATACACAGCTGCCGCGCGGTTTGCCCGGCCCAGTGCGCAGGCAGGAGCTCTTCCGGCAGCAGCGGGTCTTTTAATACCACCCGGCGATAGAAATGGATAAGCAGCAGTTGGATCTGGAAACAGCGCTCCGGCGTCAGCTCTGACGGTTCGCTGTCGCGCAGCAGCGGCAGTAACGGTCGGAACAATGCGATAAACGCCTCGTACATCTCATTTTGTTCGGTGAGATGCCAGCACTCTTCTACGCGGTCGCGCAGCGCCGCCCTTGAGAGCGCCAGCGGCGAATGGGCTTCAAAACAGATGACGTTTTCAGCGACGCCCGCTTCATGTAGCAGCGATTGGACATCGGCCAGCTTTTGCGACGGCGAGGCCAGCAGGCTCGGCGCCAGCGCGCCAAATCCCTGCCATAGCAGTTGCTTTTTGACTTCCGCCAGAACCGTTTTTTCTAATCCTTCCGACAGTAGCAGCAGCCAGGTTCCGTCCCATTCGGGAGCGTTCGCCCGATAAATTTTATGTTCCGCGCGCCGGGTCAGACGTAGTCCTTTATCGCTCAGGCGATAAAAGCTGCGCCGGCCGATACGGACGACGTCGAGCCACTCTTCTTTATTGAGACGAAATAGCGCGGTGCGTACAAAGCGCTCGCCGAAACCTAATCCTTCCAGCAGCGCCGCGACGCTACCCAACCACACTTCCCCACCGCGTTGTAATAAGGCGTCGCCATACAGAGAGGCAATTAATGACGTGCCGCTAATCGGCATCGCCGTTACAGCTTGTTGAATAAAGGCGTCGAGTTTACTCATCTGATTCATTCTGTTGTTATATTTTTCCTTTATGAATCATAGCACAGGAAATTCCCGGCTTACGGCGTAAAGGCCTCAGCCGGGTTACCGGGAGAGACTTAACCGCTAACCACCGCTTTACGCAGATCGAATACCCGGCAAGCTTTTCCTTCAGAGCGAGGAATGCTGCCACAGTTGACGATAGTAATATCGGTAGAAATCCCGACCATTGACTTAATACGGTGACGCAACTGATGGCAAATCTGGCAGCGTTGTTCATGACTCAGCGCCAGCCCACTCTCTTTCAGCTCAACGCGTACCGCCAGCGAATCAAGATGACCGCGGCGATTCACCTCTAACTGATAGTGCGGCGCCAGGTGTTCAAACTTGAGGATCTCCTCTTCCAGCTGCGAGGGGAAGACGTTAACTCCGCGGATAATCAACATATCGTCGCTGCGTCCACTGATGCGATCCATGCGGCGCATGGTCCGCGCGGTTCCCGGCAGCAGACGCGTCAGGTCGCGGGTACGATAGCGGATCACCGGCAGCGCTTCTTTGGTCAAGGTGGTAAACAGCAGTTCGCCATGCTCGCCATCTTCCAGCGGCGTACCGTCGTCCGGGTTGACGATTTCCGGGAAGAAGTGGTCTTCCCAGATGGTCGGGCCGTCAACGGTTTCCAGACACTCCATCGCTACGCCCGGACCCATGACTTCCGACAAACCGTAAATATCCAGCGCGGTGATCCCCAGGCGGCGCTCGATTTCCGCGCGCATCGCCAGCGTCCACGGCTCGGCGCCAAACACGCCGACCCGCAATGAACAACCGCGGGCATCGCCGCCCATCTGGCGTTCCAGCTCTTCAATCAGATTCAGGCAGTAGGACGGCGTCACCATGATCATATCCGGCTGAAAATCGCGGATTAACTGCGCCTGTTTCTCGGTCTGACCGCCGGACATCGGGATCACCGTCGCGCCTAAACGTTCCGCGCCGTAGTGCGCGCCAAGGCCGCCGGTAAACAGGCCGTAGCCGTAGGCGACGTGAATTTTGTCTTTCGCTGAACCACCGGCCGCACGCAGCGAACGGGCGACAATATTGGCCCAGTTATCAATATCGTTTTGCGTATAACCCACCACCGTCGGTTTGCCGGTGGTGCCGGATGAGGCGTGAATGCGCACCACCTGCTCCATCGGCACCGCGAAGGTATCGAACGGATAGTTGTCGCGCAGATCTTGTTTGGTAGTACAGGGGAATTTTTTCAGATCGTTTAATTCCCGGAAGTCGTCAGGGTGCACGCCTGCTGCGTCGAATTTGCGGCGATACATCGGCACATTTTCATACGCATGCTTCAGCGTCCATTTCAGGCGCTGGGTTTGCAGGGCCTGCAGTTCGTCACGCGATGCGGTTTCAATCGGATCTAATTTTGTAGTAGTTATCATTGTAGGGTACTCGCAGGTAAATTAGCTCACACTCGCTCAAGGATCATGGCAATGCCCTGACCCACGCCAATACACATCGTACACAGCGCATAGCGCCCGCCCCGGCGTTGCAGCTCAAGGCTGGCGCTCAGCGCCAGCCGCGCGCCGCTCATGCCCAGCGGATGACCTAACGCGATGGCGCCGCCGTTGGGATTCACGTGCGCCGCATCATCCGGCACGCCGAGTTGTCTGAGCACCCCCAGCGCCTGCGCGGCGAAGGCCTCATTCAGCTCTATCAGATCCATATCGTTAATATTGAGTCCGGCGCGCTCCAGCACTTTACGCACCGCCGGTACCGGCCCCAAACCCATCAGGCGCGGCTCAACACCCGCCGTCGCCATCGCCACGATACGCGCGCGCGGCGTGAGTCCCTGTACGCTGGCCTGCTGTTCACTGGCGATAATCAGCGCCGCTGCGCCATCGTTAACGCCGGATGCATTCCCGGCCGTAATGACTCCGCCTTTACGGAACGGCGCTTTTAATAGCGCGAGTTGCTCAAGCGTAGTTTCCGGGCGGGGATGCTCATCATCGCGTACCGCGCTGACCGCGCCTTTCTTGCCGATGATCTGCACCGGCACGATTTCCTGCGCCAGAATGCCATCGCGCTGGGCCTGCGCCGTGCGCTGCTGGCTGCGCCAGGCGAAAGCGTCCTGGTCGGCCCGGCTGATATTTAACAATTCAGCTACATTCTCTGCCGTTTCCGGCATGCTGTCAGTTCCGAATTGTTGCGCCATGAGCGGGTTCACAAAACGCCAGCCAATCGTGGTATCGAAGAGTTCCGCCTGACGCTGATAAGGCGCGCTGGCTTTTCCCATCACGAACGGCGCGCGCGACATCGATTCCACGCCGCCGGCAATCAACAAATCGGCATCGCCGGCTTTGATCGCCCTGGCGGCAAAACCGATTGCATCCAGACCCGATCCGCACAAGCGGTTAATCGTGGTGCCCGGCACGGTATGCGGATAACCGGCCAATAGCGTCGCCATATGCGCTACGTTGCGGTTATCTTCACCGGCCTGGTTAGCACAGCCGAAAATCACATCATCAATCGCTGCCGGGTCGAGCCCGGGATTGCGGCTCAGCAGCTCACGCAGCGGGATCGCCGCAAGATCGTCGGCGCGGACGCCGGCCAGCGCTCCGCCGTAGCGGCCAATCGGCGTGCGGATCCCGTCACAAATAAAGGCGTCGCGCATTACACTTCTCCCGTGATTGTGCCGCCGATGCGGTGCGATTTGCCGCGAAACAGGGCCACAATCTTTTGCTGTTGATTAACAATTTCGATGTCGTAGACGCCGGTCAGCTTGCCCTGCTGTTTGACCCTGGCGGTAGCGACCAGCCTGTCGCCGGCAAACGCCGGACGAAGAAAATCAATGCTCGCCGCCGAGGCCACCGCCGCCAGCCCCTGGCTGTTACAGGCGTAAGCGAAAGCGGTATCGGCAAGCGTAAATAGCTGACCGCCGTGGCAGGTTTGATGGCCGTTAAGCATGTCCGCCGAGACGGTCATGCTCATCTGCGCAAAACCGTCGTCCATTTCGATAAGTTCGATCCCCATCTTTCTGGCGCAGGTATCTTTTTCGTACATCACGCGCGCGTTGCGCCACGGATCATTGCTCATGGTGCTTCTCCATCAGCGCCTTCTGGCGCAACAGGGAACAGGGGCGATAGCGCTCCTCGCCATAATGGTGTTGCAGGTTCTCCAGCAGTTGCAGCACCCGTCGCCAGCCAAGGCTTTCTCCCCACGCCAGCGGGCCTTGCGGATAGTTGACGCCAAGGCGCATGGCGGTATCGATGTCTTGCGCGCTGGCGACCCCTTTTTGCACCGCATCCAACGCTTCGTTGATTAGCATCGCCACCGTGCGCCACACCAGCAGTCCGGGATAATCGGCGATACGTAGCACTTTCTTGCCCTGCTGTTGGAAGTAATACACGGCCTTATCAGTGGCCGCTGGCGCGTTGGTCGCCGCTGCGGCCAACACCACCGTATCGTTGGCGCACAGGTCATACACCACCACCGGGCGGTGGTGCTTCACACTCAGCGCCAGCGCCGTCTCGCCTTCGGTCTCCAGCAACAAGAGATCATCTAATTCAGTGACGTTGTCACTTACATCCGTAATGGATTGAACGCCAGTAGATACCGACGGCAGCGCCGCGTCCGGCTGCGTCTCCGCGGGCCAGCGATAGACGCCGTGACCGCTCTTTTTACCCAATCGCCCGGCCAGCGCCAGCTCTTGCTGGAGGAGCGACGGCAAGTAACGGCGGTCCTGCCAGAAGGCGTTAAACACCGAACAGGTCACGGCGAAGTTGACGTCCTGGCCAATCAGGTCAGTCAACGCCAGCGGTCCCATCGGAAAACCGCCGCCGTCACGCAAAGCGGCATCGATAACCTCAGGGGCGGCAACCTGCTCTTCCAGCGCGCGCCAGGCCTCGGCGTAGAACGGACGCGCTACGCGGTTAACGATAAAACCGGGCGTTGAGCGGCAGTGCACCGGCTGTTTCCCCCAGCCGTTTACGCACTGGCACAGCTGCTCTACCACCTCCGCAGAAGTCTCCAGGCCACTCACCACCTCGACCAGCTTCATCACCGGCGCCGGATTAAAAAAGTGCAGCCCGGCCACCCGCTCCGGATTTTTGACCCCGGCGGCGATGGCGGTAATCGAAATAGACGAGGTATTACTGGTCAACAGCGTTGACGGCGCGCAGATCTCCGCCAGCTGCGCGAACAGCGCCTTTTTTACTTCCAGACGTTCAGAGGCCGCTTCGATCACTAAATCTGCATCGGCAAGCGCGGCTAAATCGTGGGCCGGATGCAGGCGCGCCAGCAGTGCGTCGGCCTGCTCAGGGGCCAGTTTGCCCCGCGCAACGCGCGACGCCAGACGCCCGGCGATACCCTCTATCGCCTGGCCTACGGCCTTAGGGTTAATATCAAAAATACGCACCGGATGTCCGGCTGCGGCGGCCACTTCAGCAATACCAGCTCCCATGGTGCCGCTGCCGATCACTGCCACCGTGGATAAGGATGTTGTCATGGCCTATTTCCCGCTGAACTGTGGTGGTCGTTTGGCCAGAAACGCGCTGACCCCTTCGCGGTAATCATCGCTGCGCCCGGCCAGACGCTGATAGTCGCGCTCCAGGTCCAGCTGCGCGTCGAGACTGTTGGTTTCAGAAGCCAGCAGCGCCTTTTTAATCAGCCCAAGACCAAACGTCGGTTGCGCCGCCAGATGGCGCGCCAGCTGCAGACTGGTATCCGCCAGTTCTGAATCGTCCACTAGCTGCCATATCATTCCCCACTGCGCGGCTTGTTCCGCGCTTAGGCTATCGCCCAGCAGCGCCAGCCCCATTGCGCGAGCGCGACCGGCCACCCGCGGCAGGAACCAGCTGCCGCCGCAGTCCGGCACCAGGCCGAGCTTACTGAACGCCATCACAAATTTGGCCGAACGCGCGGCCAGCACGATATCGCAGCCCAGCGCCAGGGTAGCGCCTGCGCCAGCGGCCACGCCGTTGACCGCGCAGATGACCGGCTTCGGCAGCGCCGCCAGACGGCGCACTAACGGGTTGTAAAAGCGTTCTACCGACATGCCGAGATCCGGCCGCGGGCCGCTGGGGTCGACATTGCGGTCGTTCAAATCCTGGCCGGCGCAAAAGCCGCGACCGGCGCCGGTGATCAGCAAGCAACGTATGCCGTCATCGCGCTCGGCCTGCTTCAGACATTCCGCCAGCTGTTGATGCATCAGATCGTTAAAACTGTTGAGGCGGTCCGGGCGATTGAGGGTAATGGTCATGACGCCCTGTTCCACTGCGCTGAGAATGAAAGCTTCCACGATTAGCGTCCTTTAAATTCCGGTGTACGTTTTTGTAAGAAGGCGTCGATGCCTTCGCGGCGGTCCTCGGTGGCGCTCAGCAGGCTAAACAGCTGGCGCTCCTGTTGCAGACCGGCCTGCAGGCTGACTTCCTGCGACAGGCGCAGCGACTGTTTTGCCGCCCGTAGCGCCAGCGGCGAATGGCGGGCGATGGTGGCCGCCAGTTTCAGGGCGTACTCATCGGTTAACGCCGCCGGATGGATATCGCTGACCAACCCGGCCTGCTGGGCCTGGCGGGCGTCAATACTTTCGCCGCTCAGCACCATCCGGCTGGCCAGCGCCTTACCTACGCTGCGGATCAGCCGCTGGGTGCCGCCAGCGCCCGGCATAATGCCGAGGGTAATTTCCGGCAGGCCAAAACGGGCGTTGTCACCGGCGACAATCAGGTCGCACAGCAGGGCCAGCTCGCAGCCGGCGCCGAGCGCGTAGCCGTTGACCGAAGCGATGAGCGGTTTAGTAAAGGCATCGATTCGCCCCCACAACCGTGGGCGAATATCATCAAGGGTGGCAGGCAGATCTTTTTCAGCCATTTCGTTGAGGTCAGCCCCGGCGGCGAAAAAACGCGCGTTACCGCTGATAACGCAGACGCCGACGCTGTCATCAATTGACGCTGCCTCCAGCACCTCGGCAATCTGGGTTAAGAGGGCATTGTTCAGCGCGTTGCGGGCCTGCGGGCGGTTCAGCGTCAGCTGTAACACCCGGCCATGACGGTGGATCAGCAGGTCACTCATGCCATCCCCCGCGCGTCAAAGTCGACTACCACATCGCCGCTGGTCGGTAACGACTGGCAGCTCAGTACGTAACCCGCCGCCAGCTCATCCGCTTCCAGACTGTAATTGGCGGCCATCGCCACTTCGCCACGCAGCACTTTGCATTTACAGGTGGCGCATACCCCGCCCTTACAGGCAAATGGTAGATCCGCGCCCTGACGCAATGCGGCATCCAGGATGCTGTCGTCTTCGGCGCTGAGGGCGATCAGCCGATCGCGCCCGTCCTGGCGGATGGTTACCGTGCGCCCTTCCGCCTGTACGCCGGCGGCGCGCTTCACATTGCCGCCAGGTGTATTAAAGCGTTCGAGATGAATCGATTTCTCCGCTACGCCAAGTTCACGTAACGTTGCTTCCGCGTCGTCCATCATCGCCGCCGGTCCACAGATAAAGGCGTCATCGAAACGGCTGAAATCCAGTAAACGCGCGGAGAGTTGGCGCAGTTTGTCGCCGTCAATGCGCCCCTGTAAAAGATCGCTGTCCATCGACTCCTGGCTAAACAGGTGTATCACCTGCAGGCGCTGCGGATAGCGGTCTTTTAAATCGGCCAGCGCCTGGCGGAACATCATGCTATGGCTGCTGCGGTTGCCGTAGATCAGCGTGAAGCGGCTTTGCGGCTCGGTCGCCAGCGTCGCGCTAATGATCGCCATCATCGGCGTGATCCCGGAACCGGCGGCAATCGCCAGATATTCACCCTGCCGTTCAGCCTGCGGTTGATAACCGAAATGCCCCTGCGGCACCATCACTTCCAGCTCCATACCCTGCTGGATATCGTGCTGGGCGTAGCGCGAAAAGCGCCCGCCGTCGATAGCTTTGACCGCGACGCTAATTTCGCCGGGCGTGCGGCTGCGACAAATGGAATAACAGCGGCGCAGTTCTTCGCCGCCCAGACGGGCTTTTAGCGTCAGATGCTGGCCCGGACGAAAACAGTAGTCCGCCTGCAGGGCTTGCGGAATCGCAAAAGTGATGGTCACCGCATCGCGGGTTTCCGGCTCGACTCTCGCCACCTTAAGCGAATGGAACGTCGTCATGGCAACCTCAAATACATTTAAAGTAATCAAAAGGTTCGCGGCAGCTGTCGCAGCGATAGAGCGCTTTACAGGCCGTGGAACCGAATTCGCTAATCAGCGAGGTATGGATGCTGCCGCAGCGCGGGCAGCTCACCTCGGTGGGCATGTCCGCATGGCAGGCGTGCCCCTGGGGCGGGCTGATGCCGTACTGGCGCAGGCGCTCGCGAGCATCCTGGCTCATCCAGTCGGTGGTCCACGGCGGATCCAGCTGCAGGACGATATGTACCGGCACAAAGCCATGCTCGCTCATGACCGCGCGGATCTCGCCCAGCAGATGCTCCGTCGCCGGACAGCCCGAATAGGTCGGGGTAAAGCCAATCACCCAGCCGTCGCCGTGGCGCGCGACGCTACGCACCATTCCGAGGTCGGTGATGGTGAGTACCGGCACTTCCGGATCCGGGATCGCGCTTAATAATCCCCAGATGGTACGAACCTCTGCTGGAGCGATGTCGGCAAGACGTTGCATAGTCACCTCACTTACCACTGCAGTCCGGGATGCGAACGCTGCAGATACTGCATCTCCGCCAGCAGCGGGCCGAGATGTTCACTGTGCAGCCCCTGTTTGCCGCCGCTGCGGAAAGCCGCTTCCTGCGGGATCTGTAAGCCTGAGTCGAGCAGCGCCGTGTGTACCGCGCTTTGCCATTCACCCTGAAGCTCGCGCGGATCAACCGCAATGCCCTGCTCGACCAGGAGGAGATCTACTTCATCGGCAAGGAACAGTTCGCCGGTGAAACGCCACAGATTGTCGACCGCCTGCTGCATTTTGCGATTTGATTCCTCGGTGCCATTACCGAGACGCTCCAGCCAGCCGCGGCTAAAGCGCTGGTGGTAACGCACCTCTTTCAGCCCTTTAGCGGCAATGGCCGCCAGCTGCGCGTCGCGGCTGTTCACCAGGCGGCTGAACAGGGCGACGTGCCAGACGTCGATAAAGAACTGACGGGCGATAGTGTCGGCAAAATTGCCGTTTGGCTGTTCCACCAGCAGCAGGTTGCTGAACTGGCGCTCATCGCGGCCAAAGGCCAGCGTATCTTCGTCGCCGCAGCCGTTAAGTTCGGCGGCATAGCTTAAAAAGTTGCGCGCCTGGCCGAGCAGGTCGAGGCCGATGTTGGCCAGCGCAAGATCGATCTCGAGCTCGGGAGCATGGCCGCACCAGGCGCCTAAACGCTGGGCCAGAACCAGACCATTGTCGCCAAGACGCAGGGCGTAGGTGGCTACGGAGTTAGGGGTATTCATCGCCGCCTCACATATGTTCCATGCCGTCCGGCACGGTATAGAAAGTCGGATGACGGTAGACTTTGCTTTCCGCCGGGTCGAAGAATTCGCCGCGCTCTTCCGGCTGCGAAGCAACGATTTCGCTGGCCTTCACCACCCAAATCGAGCAGCCTTCGCTGCGGCGGGTATAGGCATCGCGGGCGTTCTCCAGCGCCATTTGATCGTCGGCGGCGTGCAGACTGCCAACGTGGCGATGGGATAATCCCTGTTTGCTACGAACGAACACTTCATATAACGGCCAGTAAACTTTGCTCATGTTCTCTCTCCTCATGCCGCGCTGCGGGCCTGCTGTTTTTGCGCATGAGCCAGCGCGGCCTCGCGCACCCACTCGCCCTCTTCCCAGGCCTTACGCTTGGCGGCCAGCCGTTCGTGATTGCAAATCCCACGGCCGCTAATTACCTCGTTAAATTCCTGCCAGTCGATTTCGCCAAAGCGGTAGTGGCCGCTGGCTTCATCAAAGCGCAAATCCGGGTCCGGTACGGTCATGCCGAGGATCTCTACCTGCGGCACGGTGTTATCGACGAAGCGCTGACGCAGCTCGTCGTTGGAGTGCAGTTTGATTTTCCACGCCATGCTGCGGGCGCTGTTCGGCGAGTTGTCATCGTTGGGGCCAAACATCATCAGCGCCGGCCACCAGAAGCGGTTAATGGCGTCCTGCAGCATCTGCCGCTGCGCGTCATTGCCCTGCGCCAGCGCCATGCAGGCTTCAAATCCCTGACGCTGGTGAAAGCTCTCTTCTTTGCAGATTTTGACCATCGCCCGGGCATAGGGGCCGTAGGAGGTTCGGCACAGCGCCACCTGGTTGACGATGGCCGCGCCATCGACCAGCCAGCCGATCACGCCGATATCCGCCCAGCTGAGGGTCGGGTAGTTAAAAATGGAGGAGTATTTCATCTGCCCGTCGAGCATTTTCTGATACAGGTCTTCCCGCGCGCAGCCCAGCGTTTCCGCGGCGCTATAGAGATAAAGCCCATGCCCGGCCTCATCCTGTACCTTAGCCAGCAGGATCGCTTTGCGGCGCAGCGTCGGCGCGCGGGTGATCCAGTTGCCTTCCGGTAGCATGCCGACAATTTCCGAGTGCGCGTGCTGGCCTATCTGCCGAATCAAGGTCTTACGATAGGCATCCGGCATCCAGTCCTGCGGTTCGATGGCCGTTTCCTGCGCGATGCGCTGGTCAAAGCGTTGTTCTTCTGTCACGTCATCACCTTTATGATTCCGATATTCACAACAAAAACATTTATGTGAATCACTTTTTTTATTGAAGGTTACATATTGGTTAAATAAAACCACAAATTTTGTTTGTTCTTTTTGTGATGATAACCGCAAAACCTTTTGTAAATGACAGATAAAACAGCGAGATAAGCACAACAACCAATTAACCACCGATCACAATGTTAATAAAATATTAAATGCGGGCTTGATTTTTATGATTCATAAAAGAACTATTTATAGATATCACACGTAACATATTTGGAGATTTGCGATGCAGCAGTTAGCCAGTTACTTATCCGGCGCCTGGCAGACCGGCCGGGGCCGCGCCCGTACTATCCATCACGCCATTACCGGCGCGGCGCTTTGGGAGGTGACCAGTGAAGGACTGGATATGGCGCAGGCGCGCCGCTTCGCGATTGAACGCGGTGGCAAAGCCCTGCAGGCGATGACCTTTATTGAACGTAGCGCGATGCTGAAAGCAGTGGCGAAACACCTGCTGGAGCAGAAAGCCGAGTTCTACGCCATCTCGGCGCAAACCGGCGCAACCCGCGCCGACAGTTGGGTGGATATTGAAGGCGGTATCGGTACTTTGTTCACTTATGCCGGGCTGGGTAGTCGCGAACTGCCGGACGATATCCTGTGGCCGGAGGACGAGCTAATTCCGCTCTCCAAACAGGGCGGTTTTGCCGCACGTCACGTGCTGACCTCGAAGTCGGGCGTCGCCGTACATATCAACGCCTTCAACTTCCCCTGCTGGGGAATGCTGGAAAAACTGGCGCCCACGTGGCTTGCCGGTATGCCGGCTATCATTAAACCGGCAACCGCTACCGCCCAGCTCACCCAGGCGATGGTAAAAGCGATTGTCGACAGCGGCCTGGTGCCGGAAGGCGCCATCAGCCTGATTTGCGGCGGCGCGGGCGATCTTCTCGACCATCTCGATAGCCAGGACGTGGTGACCTTTACCGGCTCTGCCGCCACCGGCCAGCAGCTACGGTCGCATCCTAACCTGGTGGCCAAATCCATTCCCTTTACCATGGAAGCTGATTCGCTCAACTGCTGCGTATTAGGCGAAGATGTCACCCCGGAGCAACCGGAATTCGCGCTGTTTATTCGGGAAGTGGTCCGCGAGATGACGGCGAAAGCCGGGCAAAAATGTACCGCTATCCGCAGAATCATTGTGCCACTAGCTCAGATTAATGCGGTTAGCGATGCACTGATCTCCCGCCTGCATAAAGTAACCGTCGGTGACCCTGCGCAGGAGGGCGTTAAAATGGGGGCCCTGGTTAATAGCGAACAGCGTCAGGATGTGCAGGATAACGTCAATAAACTGATTGCCGCCGGCTGCGAAGCCCTGCTTGGCGGACAGGCAGATCTTAATGCTGACGGCGCGTTCTTCCCGCCGACCCTGTTGTACTGCTCACAGCCGGATGAAACGCCGGCAGTCCACGCCATTGAGGCTTTTGGCCCGGTGGCGACACTGATGCCATATCGTGACCGCCAGCATGCGCTGACGCTGGCGCGCGCCGGCGGCGGTAGTCTGGCCGGGACGTTGGTCACCGCCAGCGGCGAACTGGCGCGCGAGTTTATCCTTGGCGCCGCGCGCGCGCATGGTCGTATTCAGATCCTTAACGAGGAGTCCTCGGCAGAGTCGACCGGCCACGGCTCGCCGCTGCCGCAGCTGGTACACGGCGGCCCCGGCCGCGCTGGCGGCGGAGAAGAGCTTGGCGGGCTGCGCTCGGTGAAACACTATATGCAGCGTACCGCGGTCCAGGGCAGCCCAACGATGCTGGCGACCATCGGCCAGCAGTGGGTGCGTGGCGCGCAGGTTAGCGAAGACCGCATTCACCCGTTCCGTAAATACTTCGAAGAAATCCAGCCCGGCGACAGTTTACTGACCCCGCGGAGAACCCTGACCGAAGCGGATATCGTTAACTTCGCCTGCCTGAGCGGCGACCATTTCTATGCGCATATGGACAAAATCGCCGCCGCCGAGTCGATTTTCGGCGAGCGGGTGGTTCACGGCTATTTCCTGATCTCCGCAGCGGCCGGGCTATTCGTCGATGCCGGCGTCGGGCCGGTTATCGCCAACTACGGCATGGAAAACCTGCGCTTTATTGAACCCGTCAAACCGGGAGACACCATTCAGGTTCGCCTGACCTGTAAGCGGAAAACGGTCAAACGTCAGCGCAGCGCCGATGAGAAAGCCACCGGCGTGGTGGAATGGGCTGTTGAGATTTTCAACCAGCACCAGCAGGCGGTGGCGCTGTATTCCATTCTTACCCTGGTGGCGCGCCAGCAGGGAGATTTCCCGGCGTAATCTGCAAAAAAATCGCCCGGCGGCGCTGCGCTTGCGCGGGCCTACAGACAGTCAGACCCGGTTGGGTAGGCCGGGTAAGGCGTCAGCCGCCACCCGGCAAAAAAATCGGCGCACGTTCTCAATGCCTCTACGGAGGCATTTTTTACGTCCGTCTGGCAAAACTGACAAACAAGCTGGCAAAAGCAAACAAACGTTCCCGGGCGGCAGACTGCTAGGGTAAGCGTAACAAAGCCGACATTCGCAGCGGCAATAACAACACAACAATAAGATGAGGTCACAATGGCAAACGGCTTAATGTTTTCCCCTCGTAAAACCGCGCTGGCCCTCGCTGTCGCGGTGATTTGCGCCTGGCAATCACCGGTCTTCGCTCACGGTAGCGAAGCGCACATGGTGCCGTTGGATAAAACGCTGCAGGAATTCGGCGCCGATGTGCAGTGGGATGACTACGCGCAAATGTTTACCCTGATAAAAGACGGCGCTTACGTCAAAGTCAAGCCCGGCGCCAAAACGGCGATCGTCAACGGTAAATCCCTTGATCTACAGGTGCCGGTGGTAATGAAGGAAGGTAAAGCCTGGGTCTCCGATACCTTTATCAACGATGTGTTCCAGTCCGGTCTCGATCAGACCTTCCAGGTAGAAAAGCGCCCTCACCCGTTAAACTCGCTCTCGGCGGCGGAAATCGGTGAAGCGGTGACCATTGTTAAAGCTGCGCCGGAGTTCCAGCCGAATACCCGCTTTACTGAGATTTCCTTACACGAGCCGGACAAGGCGGCGGTATGGGCCTTTGCCCTGCAGGGAACGCCCGTTGATGCCCCGCGCACCGCCGATGTGGTGATGCTCGATGGCAAACATGTCATTGAAGCCGTCGTCGATCTGCAAAACAAAAAAATCCTCTCATGGACGCCAATTAAAGGCGCCCACGGGATGGTGCTGCTCGATGATTTTGTCAGCGTGCAGAACATTATCAATGCCAGCAGCGAATTCGCTGAGGTGCTGAAAAAGCACGGTATCACCGATCCCAGCAAAGTGGTCACCACCCCGCTCACCGTTGGCTACTTTGATGGCAAAGATGGCCTGCAGCAGGATGCGCGTCTGCTGAAGGTCGTCAGTTACCTGGATACCGGCGACGGCAACTACTGGGCGCACCCGATTGAAAACCTGGTGGCGGTGGTCGACCTTGAAGCGAAGAAAATTATCAAAATTGAAGAAGGCCCGGTGATCCCGGTCCCAATGGAACCACGACCTTATGATGGCCGGGACCGCAACGCCGCGGCGGTGAAACCGCTGGATATTACCGAACCGGAAGGCAAAAACTATACGATTACCGGCGATACCATCCACTGGCGGAACTGGGATTTCCACCTGCGCCTTAACTCGCGCGTCGGGCCCATTCTCTCGACGGTGACTTACAACGATAACGGCACAAAACGCCAGGTGATGTATGAAGGTTCCCTCGGCGGGATGATCGTGCCCTACGGCGACCCGGACGTCGGCTGGTATTTCAAAGCCTACCTCGACTCCGGCGATTACGGCATGGGCACTCTGACATCGCCGATTGTCCGCGGCAAAGATGCGCCATCGAATGCGGTACTGCTGGATGAAACTATCGCCGATTACACCGGCAAACCGACCACGATTCCCGGCGCGGTCGCCATATTTGAACGCTATGCCGGGCCGGAATATAAGCATCTGGAAATGGGCAAACCTAACGTCAGCACCGAGCGCCGGGAACTGGTGGTACGCTGGATCAGTACCGTCGGGAACTATGATTATATCTTTGACTGGGTGTTCCACGACAACGGCACCATCGGCATCGATGCCGGCGCCACCGGGATTGAAGCCGTTAAAGGCGTGATGGCGAAGACCATGCACGACCCCAGCGCCAAAGAGGATACCCGCTACGGGACGCTGATCGACCATAATATTGTCGGCACCACCCACCAGCATATTTATAATTTCCGCCTCGATCTCGACGTGGACGGCGAAAACAACACCCTGGTGGCGATGGATCCTGAAGTGAAGCCAAACACCGCCGGCGGCCCGCGCACCAGCACCATGCAGGTGAATCAGTACACAATCGATAGCGAGCAGAAAGCGGCGCAGAAATTCGACCCTGGCACCATCCGCCTGCTGAGCAACACCAGCAAAGAGAACCGCATGGGTAACCCGGTCTCTTACCAGATTATCCCTTATGCCGGCGGCACGCACCCGGCGGCGACCGGCGCCCGGTTCGCCCCGGACGAGTGGATATATCATCGTCTGAGCTTTATGGATAAACAGCTGTGGGTGACGCGCTACCATCCAGGCGAACGTTATCCGGAAGGAAAATATCCCAACCGCTCCGCCCAGGATACCGGCTTAGGCCAGTACGCAAAGGATGATGAGTCGCTGACTAACCACGATGACGTCGTATGGATTACCACCGGCACCACGCACGTCGCGCGCGCCGAAGAGTGGCCGATCATGCCGACCGAGTGGGCGCACGCGCTGCTCAAGCCGTGGAACTTCTTTGACGAAACCCCAACGCTTGGCGAGAACAAAAAATAATCTTAACCCGCGGTAAAATCGAGCAGGATTTTACCGCTTCTTCCCGGCTGGCCTGCGGCGGCAATCGCTTCACGCCAGTCGCGCAGCTTTATCACCTGCGCTGCAGGCTGCGCCGTGGTCGACAGCTGGCGCCAGATCGCCTTAAAAGCAGCCTGCCAGGCATCGACGCTGAGTGTTGGTAAGGCCTCCCGCAGATGAAATTTGCGTACCGATGCGCTGCCTCGCGTCTGGGTGAGCGGTTTACCGGCTAGCAGGCCGTAAGAGACAAGCGTTGACGACTGCGGCAGTACCGATAGCAGAAAGTCAGCCAGCTCACCGCCCACCGCATCAAACACCAGATCACTGTACTGACTCACTTGTTCAATCAGCGCCCTGTCACCTTCGAGTAGCGGATAGACGCCATACTGCTGTAAGCGCGGGATGTGCTCCGGCGAGCGAATAATACCGCTTACCGAACGCGCGCCCATGGCGAGCGCCCACTGTCCCAGCAGGCTGGCGCAGGACGATGAAGCAGCGGTCAAAAGCAGATGTTTCCCCGCCACCGGCCAGCGCGTCAGCATCAGCATTGCGGTCAGCGGATTGATATAGCCGCGCGCGGCCAGGATGTCATCTATCTCTTCAGCGACCGGCACCAGCCAGCGCGGGTCAATATCAAGATAACGCTGCCAGGTTCCGGCGCCGCGCAGCGGCAGAACCCGCAGCCCTAGTCGTGGACGCCCACTCGTCGCGTCTTCAATCACCACACCAACACCTTCATAGCCCGCTACCGATGGCAGCGTCGTACGATGGCGGTAAGCGCCGGTAATGGGAATCAGATCGGAAGGGTTGACCGGCGCATAGCGCATTTGCACGCGTACTCGTCCGGGCGCCAGCGGCGGCAACGGCAGGTGATGCAGCGCGAGCGCCGTTTCCGGCGCGCCGTACTGCTGATAGCAAAGCGCATCATTCCACATAGCGGGGCAACATCAGAAAAAAAGAGCGCCGATCATAGCAAATCAGCGCTCGGGGGGAAGAGGTATGTGCGCCTTCTCCGGGCTACCAAATCGCACAGCGCTGTAGCCCCGGTAAGCGGCAGCGCCACCGGGGGGTTTTGAGATCACCAGCACCAGTAGTGTCAGCCAGCGTGGTGAATAAATTAAAGGCAGGCCGCACGAACCGTAGGTCGGATAAGCGTAGCGCCATCCGACAAAAAATCAGTAGCGCACGCACACCGATTTGGTTTCGCACCAGTCGTCCAGCCAATCCGGACCAAAATCGCGCCCGGTACCGGACTGCTTCATCCCGCCGAACGGCAGGTTGGCATCAATCAGCGTATGGCTGTTGACCCATACTGTACCGGCCTGCAGACGATCGGTATAGTTCAGCGCCTGAGTCAGGTCGCGGGTCCAGACGCTGGCGGTGAGGCCAAAATCACTGTCGTTGGCTAAGCGTAGCGCCTCTTCGCCATCGGCGACGCGCACCAGGTTCACCACCGGGCCAAACACCTCTTCGCGATTCAGGCGCAGCCCGGCATCCGGATTAATCACCAGCGTCGGCGCAATATAAAAACCGTTACCATTCGGCCCAACGTTACCGCTGATCAGCTCGGCGTTTTGCTTACGCGCTTCGTCCAGATAAGCGGCCACTTTGGCGCAGTGCGCCTGCGACACCACCGGGTTAATTTGCGTCGTTTCAACCATTCCCGGCCCCACCTGCAGCGACTTGACCGCCTGCTCAAAGCCAGCGACCAGGTTATCAAACAGCGGCGCTTCGATATAGATCCGCGAACTGGCGGCGCATACCTGCCCCTGATTGAGGAAACTTCCGGTCATTAACCCTTCAATCACCCACTGCGGATCGGCATCTTTCAGCACGATGGCCGGGTTTTTGCCGCCGAGTTCAAGGGTTACACGGGTCAGGCGATCGGCCGCCGCGCGGGCAATCTGTTTGCCGGTGGCGGTCGAACCGGTGAAGCTCACTTTCGCCACCTGCGGATGGGTCGTTAAGGCCGCCCCGCACTCGGCGCCGCTACCGGTGACGACGTTAAAGACGCCGTCCGGGATCCCGGCCTCCGTGGCCAGCTCCGCGACTCGCAGCAGGGTTAACGGCGTGGTCTCAGAGGGTTTAATCACAATGGAACAACCGGAGGCCAGCGCCGGCATCACCTTCCACATGCCGATCATCAGGGGGAAGTTCCAGGGAACAATCCCCGCCACCACCCCAACCGGCTCTTTACGGGTCCAAGCCTGATAGCGCGCGCCTTCCGGGAACGGAATGGAAACGTCCAGCGTACGGCCGCTGATTTTAGTGGTCAATCCGGCGGTGTAGCGCATCCAGTTGAGGGTGCAACCGACTTCAAACGCGCGCGAAATATTGATCGACTTCCCCTGTTCAAGGGTTTCGAGCTGCGCCAGCTCTTCACCATGCTGTTCCACCAGATCGGCGAAACGTAGCAGGATCCGTTCGCGGTCGGCCGGCGTTCGCCCGGCCCAGCTACGGGCGACAAAAGCGCGCCAGGCGGACATCACCGCGCGGTCAACGTCGGCGGCATTAGCATCTGCCGTAGTGGCAATCGCCTGGCCGGTGGCCGGGTCCCAGACGGTTAAGCGTTTTTCGCTCTGTGCCGCCTGCTGGTTGCCATCAATATATAAGCCATGCTGTCTGTCGAGAAATTGCTGTACGCTGGCGAGCAGCGCGACCTGTGATGTGGACATGCGACTTCCTTATTGTTCGCGGATAGTGCACACAGTCTAGGACGGGTCAGCCATTTGCGCTTTTTTCTCTGTGACAATCATTTTTGCCGCTGTGACAGGTCCCGCAATTAAGCACCCTGGCAGGCGGCGAAATGTGCCGTAGGTAATAGTTCTTTCATATACTCCACGCTGCGCTCTTGCCACTCACGGCGTAAATGCAACAATACAGAAACATTATTTTTACAGGGTGCAGACGATGGCGACGGTAGAAAGCGGGCAGGACTATCAGCGTTGGTTAGCGAAGATTAATCAGGTATGCGGCCATTTTGCCGCCCGTCCGCTGGAAGGCGCGTTCCATGGCGAGATTGATGCAAGCTATACCGGCAGCCTCAAAGTCAGTACCGTCACCGCCCGCGGCGTCAATCTTTACCGCACCCGTAATGAAATTAAACGCGACAACGACGCCTGGTTCTATACCGTTTTTCAGCTCGAGGGCCAGGCGGCTATCGAGCAGGACGAGCGCCAGGTAGTGCTTGAGGCCGGCGATATCACGCTCATTGATGCCTCACGTCCCTGCTCTATATTCTGGCAACAAACGTCAAAACAGGCTTCGCTGCTGCTGCCCCGCCAGCTTGTGGAAAGCCAGCTGCACGGCAGCGACATCAGCATCGCCACCCGGCTGAATAAAACGCTGCCGATGGTCCAGCTTAGCCAACGGCTGCTGCAAGAAAGTATGCGCAGCCCGGCGCTCTCAGAAAGCGAAGGCGAAGCGGCGCTGGAGGCTATCGTCTGCCTGTTACGCCCAATGCTGCAGCAGCATGACGCGCCGCCGACGCGCCGGGACAAGCAATTTCAAAAAATCATGGCGTTGATAGATGAGTCGATACAGTCAGAGCAGCTGCGTCCGGAGTGGCTGGCCGGGGAAACCGGCATGTCTGTACGCAGCCTGTACCGCCTGTTTGCCGATAAGGGGCTGGTGGTCGCGCAGTATATTAAAAACCGGCGTCTCGACCTGTGCGCACGGGCGCTACAAAACGCCCACGATGAAGAGAAGCTGGCGGGAATTGGCTACAGTTGGGGCTTTACCGACCATAGCCATTTTTCGACTGCGTTTAAGCAGCGCTTCGGCGTATCGCCCGGCGAATACCGTAAGCGCTATCGTTAACTATTTGCGCAGCCATTTGCCGTTAATACCCTGCACATATTCCCCCGGCTGCGCCCGGGCGACCAGCTTCTGCCCGGCCATTTTCGCCACTTCATCCACCGGCAGGTTATTGTCATCCGCCAGTTGCTGATAGCTTTCGCTGCGCGCGGCATTAATCTGTTTAACTAACGCCAACGTCTGCGCATCCTGTTTCAGCGGCGCCAGGTAGCCGTTCAGCGTTTCCCCCACCCGCCCCTGCGCCCGCGCCTCATTCAAGGTCAGCGCCAGCGCCGGGCTACTCAACAGCATTAACGCCAGAGTGGCTGTCAGCAGTCGTTTTTTCATTATCGCCTCAGAACAGATCGCTACGCGACTTCAGCAGATTTTCGACGTCCTTATCCACCTTAATATGAATCTCATGCTCAATTTTGACATTCATATTGATGGTGATCGGCTCCTTGGACGCGGCGATTTCAATACGCGGCGTACAGCCTGCCAGCAGCAGGGTCGCCAGCGCCGCGGCGAACAGTTTTATCATTTTGGTTCCTTACATGTATCCGTACAGCGCGGGGCGGGCAGTTTCGCATTCTGCTCAAGCCATGCCTGCAAATTATCGCCGAAGCGCAAGCTGCGCCACAGATCGAAAATATTCTCTTCATGGGTATAGTTTAAATGCACAGTGCTGCTTTTTCCGTCCACCCGGCTGGTGCCGCTAATCGCCGCGCTCATCGTCAGCTTGCCGAGATTATCAAGGTTGATACGCGTCCAGGATTTCGAGACTTCCATATAGCGCAGCCAGTTGATCGCCGCGCCGGCGGAAACGTTGTCGGCCACCAGCGCATCGGCGGTATCTTTATCCAGACGCATGGTCATCGGGCCGGGGTTGCTAAACCAGCCGTCTTTAATAATCCACTGATCGTTGTTCAGCCATAACGGTAACGCGCCGTTAAACGCGCCAGACACCGCAAACTGTTTTACTTTGATGGCGCTGATTAATTCACTACTGGAGATATTCTGCAGACGCAGTAGCGCCGGCTGATGCTGCGGCATCCTTAGCTGCTGCATGGTCAGCTTACCGCCAAGGATATCAACATTGACGTTGCTCAATTCCAGCGGATCCTGCTCGCTCCAGGGCCATGTTCCCTGGAGATCGGCGCTGAGATTTTTGGCGGTAAACTGGTTGACGATTTCGCCAATACGCAGCGAAACCGGACGGCGGGTACCGAGCTGCCAGCTTCCGCCGCTGAAGCGGAATGGCAGAACAAAGTCGACGCCGTTGATCTGGTTGTCCGGCATCCAGGCGCTACCGCCTTTTAAGACGCCGTGGCCACCGGCCTCAAAGCCCTGCCCGGCTGCCGCGGAAAATGCTACCTGCGCATACATATCACCTTCACGCAGGGTCATTTTCCAGTCCGGCGGGATCAGCGGCTGAAATACGCTTAGCGACTGTTTCGGCCACCAGGCCTGGCCACGCAGGCGTTCGCCGTCCCAACGGCCGGTCAGACGAATCGGGCCGATTTTCTCCGCGTGTAATGAGCCGTTAAACAGGAACCAGGTCGGATCGCGGCCATCAATATTGAACTTGAGCGTTGACGGCGGCAGAACGCTGCCGCCGCTGAAAGTGGTTTTACCGGCATCAAGCGACAACGCGCCGCTGAATTTTGGATGCTGTTCATTGCGCAGCCAGTGAATGGGTTTATCGAGGGTCAGGCGCGGCGTGCTGACCAGCATGGTGCCGTACTGTAGCTTATCGAACCCGGTCGACAGGCTGTTAAGAATAATGGCGCTGTCCCGCCACTCGCCGGCGCCCTTCACATCCCAGCGCGCCTGCATCGGCGTAAAGTGACCATCTCCCCAGTATCGCCACGACCAGCGACCGCGGTCGGGCATAAAGTTGTCGGCCTGCCCATCCAGGTGCAGGATGAAATCGCCCATTTCCTGTTCGTGGGCGCGCAGTATCGCCTGCAGGCGGCCATCCACCCCCTGCTGAGTCACTTTCACTCCCGCCAACGGCAGGCGGATCTCATCGATATTCAGCGAGTCAATCACCCGCCCGCGCGAACGCAGCAGCGCGCCGGGATGAAAAGCCAGCTCCGGCGTCGTTAGCGGCCCGCTGAGTTTGGCGGGCAGCACGGCGTAAAAAATCATATCGTCGAGCTTGGCTTCGCCGGTCAGGCTGAGCGGCATGTCGCTGTGATCCATGCTTAGCTTACCTGGGCCAATGTTCAGCACGGCGTTCCCCTTACCGGCTTCACCGTGCGTTAACACATTGAGCCGGCCGCTGATTTCCATCTCTTCGGTGCCTTTTTGCCAGTCGCCAACCGATAGCGCCACCCGCCCGCTAAGCGGATAGCCGGCATAAACCGCGTTCCAGCGCCCGTCGCTGATGGTGATACGTTCAGGGGTTATCTCCCAAGGCAAATCCAGCATCGGCTCAACCTCACCGCGCGGCGTGACCAGCAGCTGGCCGCGATTTTTCTGCCATTCCAGTTCCGCATCCACCAGACCCGGCGTTTGCGGGAATTCGAAAGTGCTGACCAGATGACCATCGACCGGTAGGCCATCCGGCACCAGCGGCATTTCGAATTCACCGACCAGCTTAACCGGCGCCTGATCTTCCACCAGCCGCGCGCTGAAATTGCTGACCGTTAAGGTCTGGCCGCGCAGTTTCGCCTGTAGTGTGACCTCTTTGCCTGAATAACCGATATCCTGCTGCCCAGGCGTCAACGACATCACCAGTTTTCCCTGCCATTTTTCCCACGGCGACAGGCGCAGATTGTCGATAGTTAACCAGCTATACGGCAGCATCGATTGCCACTCGGCGAGGGTTCGCGGCGCGCCGGAGAGCGGCTCGCTGGCGGGGATCTTAGCCAGGCAGGCGCTATTGATATCCAGTTCACTCAGGTGTAACCGCCAGCGGCTGGGACGGGTAAGACGCGCGTTGCTGACGCGAGCAATTTCACAATCGCCCACCAGGTAGCGTAAATCGGGGATAACCAACGAGGAGCGCGTCAGGCGCGGACTTTCGCCAAGCGAGATCCGCGTGCCGACCGGCAGCCAGATACCCGCCAGCGTCGGAACCCAATGCGTTAATGTGGCCAGCAGGGCCAACGGCAGCAAAATTAGAGCTAATAACAGCGCAAGAGCGGCTTTATATTTACCCTTCATGGGCAGTCAAATCCTGATTCTAAGTAAAAGCCGATAAGTGCCTATTGTGGCACGTTCGACCCGCGAGTGAAAGTTAACGTCCAGATTAAGGATAGCCGCACTCATTTCTGCTGAAAAAATATTTAGTCTTCGTTTAAATTATGCCTGCGACACTTGGAAAAACAGGTAATAAGGAGCCGTTATTCCGTGGAGCTCATTATCTCGCTGATCGAACGCGCGCAGAGCCACTATTCATTGGTATTACTGATTGTTTTCCTGCTGACCTTCAGTAAATCCTGCGCCCTCATCTCTTTTGTGATCCCCGGGACCTCCGGTTTGCTGGTGCTCGGGGCGTTGGCGTCAACCAGTATCGGTCATTTCTTGCTAATGTGGCTAAGCGCCAGCCTCGGCGCAATCGGCGGATTCTGGCTCTCATGGCAAATTGGCCGTCGCTATCAGCATCATCTGCAGCGTCTGCGCTGGCTCAGCGCCGAACGAGTGCTGCGCAGCCAGCTATTCCTGCGCCGTCACGGCGGTTGGGCGGTATTCTTTGGCCGCTTTCTGTCGCCGCTGCGAGCAACGTTACCGCTGGTTACCGGCGCCAGCGGTACGCCGCTATGGCGTTTTCAGGTGGCCAACGTTGCATCGGGTTTACTCTGGCCATTTATCCTGCTGGCGCCGGGAGCATTTAGCCTTAGTTTTTGGTGAAACGTATTGTCTTTTAAAGAGATTTCTTAAGACTGCGATATGCTCTAGAATTAATATCATAACCTGATGATTAAACTAATTTTTAATATTTGTAAGATTATTTTAATTATGCTACCGTGACGGTATTATCACTAGAGGAAAGCCTTATGAAAATCGCTGTTTATAGTACCAAGCAGTACGATAAAAAGTATCTGCAGCATGTTAACGACGCATACGGCTTTGAACTGGAATTTTTCGACTTCCTGCTGACCGAAAAGACCGCAAAAACGGCCAACGGTTGTGAAGCGGTATGTATCTTCGTTAACGACGACGGTAGCCGTCCGGTGCTGGAAGAGCTGAAAGCCCACGGCGTGAAATACATCGCGCTGCGCTGCGCCGGGTTTAACAACGTCGATCTTGACGGTGCTAAAGAGCTGGGTCTGCGCGTCGTGCGCGTTCCTGCCTACTCGCCGGAAGCCGTAGCAGAACACGCCATCGGTATGATGATGTCCCTGAACCGCCGTATCCACCGTGCTTACCAACGTACCCGCGATGCCAACTTCTCGCTGGAAGGGCTGACCGGCTTCACGATGTACGGTAAAACCGCGGGAGTGATCGGCACCGGCAAAATCGGCGTCGCGACGCTGCGGATCCTTAAAGGTTTCGGTATGCGCCTGCTGGCGTTTGATCCCTATCCGAGCGCGGCGGCGCTGGATCTCGGCGTTGAATATGTCGACCTGCCGACGCTGTACGCGCAGTCCGACGTTATCTCGCTGCACTGCCCGCTTACCGACGAAAACTATCACCTGCTCAATCAGGCAGCCTTCGATCAGATGAAAGACGGCGTGATGATCATTAATACCAGCCGCGGCGCGCTAATCGATTCTCAAGCGGCTATCGACGCGCTGAAGCATCAGAAAATCGGCGCGCTGGGAATGGACGTGTATGAAAATGAACGCGATCTGTTCTTTGAAGATAAATCGAACGATGTCATTCAGGATGACGTGTTCCGCCGGCTCTCCGCCTGCCACAACGTGTTGTTTACCGGCCACCAGGCGTTCCTGACGGCTGAAGCGCTGATCGGTATTTCCGAAACAACGTTGAGTAATCTTCAGCAGGTTGCTAAGGGCGAAACCTGCCCGAACGCGCTGGTCTAAGCTTCTTTCCCCTTTTGTGCTCCCCGTTAGCGGGGGGCACATTCAGACAATCCCCACAGATCCTGCCTGCATTACAGTTACACTGTTTTTCGTTTTATTGATATGACAAATGTTTTGGAGTACGAATGAATAAGTTTGCTGCACTGCTGGCGGCGGGAATGCTGCTATCGGGCTGCGTATACAACAGTAAAGTTTCTACCAACGCCGAACAACTGCAACATCATCGTTTTGTGCTGACCAGCGTTAACGGCCAGGCGCTGCCGACAGGCCAGACGCCACCGCCGGAAATTAGCTTCGGCGAAAAAATGTATGTGTCAGGCACGATGTGCAACGGCTTCAGCGGCCAGGGCAAGCTGTCTGACGGCGAGCTAAAAGTTGAACAGCTGGCGATGACGCGTAAGCTGTGCGCGGATCCGCAACGGAACGCGCTGGATAATACCCTCAGCAAAATGCTGCGCGATGGCGCGCAGGTCGATCTGACGGAGAATCAGCTCACGCTGGCGACCGCCGACCAATCACTGGTGTATAAACTCGCCGATTTAATGTAGCGAGACGCGTTGCGTATTAGTAGTTTCCGCAGCTTCCGCCCGCTAATGCCTGCTCGCTGCAGCGTTTACCATTCGGTAGCGCACACATGCCAATAGCGCTGCCATCAAGCTGGCGGGCAACGGATAATGAACCGCCAACCATCGCGCAATTCGCCTGGCCGCTGTCGCTCATCGCCGCGCGCATGCCGGGCGGTACGTGTGCCGCGGTGGCCTGTTGCACCGGCTCGTTGCTACAAGCCGACAGTAATAACGCAGCGCACCCCACTAAAAACGCAGCTCGCATCCTCTCCCCCTTTCAGAAACATCTTAGAATAAACAAACTCAAGAATAATAGGCAGCGCAGCGCCTGCCGTCGAGAGGCGAAATACGTATTTATGCGCCTCATTAACATTTTCTAGCAAATTTTCCGCTTAAAGCTTGATCTCGGCAGGCAAAGCGCCTTACCAGCGAGGCTTTCATCCCAGCCCGAAATATTTTCCCGACGAAAAAATCACGGTTGCAGCGACCGGGCGGCATAGTTTGCACATGATGATTGCGGTGCCGGGTGCCTCCCGGTGAATTAGCCAGTTCGAGCTAATTCGCGTGCTAATTTTCGCCAACAGGGAACTGAACTGAACGCTCCGCCGCAGAGGGGAATTCACCGCAGCAAATAAATAGCACGCGATTGCCGGTTGGCTAAAAGCTATTAAATTTAAAAATATATTTTGCTTTGTTTAAGCGATGCATCGCCGGTATCCGTCACTACCTTTTGAGCTCTCTGGTCAGCCACTTTTCTGTTTTTCCGCCAAAAAATTGATCCAAACATAGATAAGGACATTCCCAAGGACACAAATGCGAAAATGGTCGCGGCGGGCGTTTGCTAAAATATGGAAATAACAACAGGACTCGTCGCCGTTTCACGAGTCCCTTCTTTTTGCGCAATGTAAGGGTGTCTTCTTATGATTACGATTGACGGTAATGGCGCGGTCGCTTCAGTCGCGTTTCGCACGAGTGAAGTTATCGCCATCTACCCGATTACGCCCAGTTCAACGATGGCGGAGCAGGCCGACGCCTGGTCTGGCGATGGGCTGAAAAACGTCTGGGGGGACGTCCCCCGCGTGGTCGAAATGCAGTCGGAAGCCGGGGCTATCGGCGCCGTGCACGGCGCGCTGCAGACCGGCGCCCTTTCCACTTCCTTTACGTCATCGCAGGGCCTGCTGCTGATGATCCCGACGCTGTACAAGCTGGCCGGCCAGTTGATGCCTTTTGTCCTGCATGTCGCCGCCCGTACCGTCGCCACTCATGCGCTGTCAATTTTCGGCGATCATTCCGACGTGATGGCCGTGCGTCAGACCGGCTGCGCGATGCTCTGCGCCAGCAGCGTCCAGGAAGCGCAGGACTTCGCGCTGATTTCCCATATCGCCACGCTGCAAAGCCGCGTGCCGTTTATTCATTTCTTTGATGGTTTCCGCACCTCGCACGAAATCAACAAAATCGCTCCGCTGGCGGATGACACCATTCGTTCCCTGCTGCCGCAGGATAAAATCGCCGAGCATCGCCAACGCGCCCTTAACCCGGAGCATCCGGTCATTCGCGGCACCTCCGCCAATCCCGACACTTATTTCCAGTCCCGTGAAGC
Organism: Klebsiella sp. PK01; assembly: GCF_057624675.1. Classification (NCBI taxonomy): domain Bacteria; kingdom Pseudomonadati; phylum Pseudomonadota; class Gammaproteobacteria; order Enterobacterales; family Enterobacteriaceae; genus Klebsiella; species Klebsiella sp. PK01. The sequence continues at coordinate 157,717 of NZ_JBYEZM010000001.1, read as the reverse complement.
AACCAACCCTTGGTACGACGCGGTGTACGAGCACGTTGAAACGGCGATGAATGATTTCGCCGCCGCCACCGGTCGCCAGTACAAACCGTTCGAATTTTACGGTCATCCGCAGGCGGAACGAGTTATTGTCATCATGGGGTCCGCTATCGGTACCTGTGAAGAGGTCGTTGATGAACTGCTGAGCCGTGGGGAAAAAGTCGGTGTGCTGAAAGTTCGCCTCTATCGCCCGTTCTCCGCCGCGCATCTGCTGCAGGCCTTACCGGAAAGCGCCCGCGCGGTTGCCGTACTGGATCGCACCAAAGAACCCGGCGCGCTGGCCGAACCGCTATACCTCGATGTTATGACCGCACTGGCGGAAGCCTTCAACCGCGGCGAGCGCGAAACGCTACCGCGTACTATTGGCGGCCGTTATGGTCTCTCGTCCAAAGAGTTTGGCCCGGAATGCGTGCTGGCTATCTTCAATGAATTACAAGCCGCACAGCCCAAGCCTCGTTTTACCGTTGGCATATACGATGATGTGACGAACCTTTCGCTGCCGCTGGCGGAAAACACGCTACCTGCGGAAGCGAAGCTGGAAGCGCTGTTTTACGGCCTCGGCAGCGACGGTAGCGTCTCGGCGACCAAAAACAATATCAAGATTATCGGCAACTCCACGCCGTGGTTCTCGCAGGGCTATTTTGTCTATGATTCGAAGAAGGCCGGCGGCCTGACCGTCTCGCACCTGCGTGTTAGCGAAAAACCGATCCGCTCGTCGTATCTTATCTCGCAGGCCGATTTCGTTGGCTGCCACCAGCTGCAATTTATCGATAAATATCAGATGGTAGAGCGGTTGAAGCCCGGCGGCATTTTCCTGCTCAATACGCCCTACAGCGCTGATGAGGTTTGGTCCCGCCTGCCGCAGGAAGTACAGGCCGCGCTGAATCAAAAGCAAGCACGCTTTTATGTGGTTAACGCGGCGAAAATCGCCCGCGAGTGCAGCCTTGGCGCGCGCATCAACACCGTTATGCAGATGGCTTTTTTCCATTTAACCCAAATCCTGCCGGGCGACAGCGCGCTGGCCGAACTGCAGGGTGCGATTGCCAAAAGTTATAGCAGTAAAGGTCAGGAGCTGGTGGAACGCAACTGGCAGGCGCTGGCGCTGGCCCGCGAATCGCTGGCGGAAGTGCCGCTGCAGCCGGTTAACGCCAGCAGCCCTAATCGTCCGCCAGTGGTCTCCGATGCCGCGCCGGACTTTGTCAAAACCGTCACCGCGGCGATGCTTGCCGGTCTTGGCGATGCGCTGCCGGTTTCCGCGCTGCCGCCAGATGGTACCTGGCCCATGGGCACAACCCGTTGGGAAAAACGCAACATTGCCGAAGAGATCCCTATCTGGAAGGAGGAGCTGTGTACCCAGTGCAACCACTGCGTCGCCGCCTGTCCGCATTCGGCAATCCGCGCCAAAGTGGTCTCACCGCAAGAGATGGAAAACGCCCCTGCCAGCCTGCACTCGCTGGATGTGAAATCACGCGATATGCGCGGGCAGAAGTACGTTCTGCAGGTCGCGCCGGAAGATTGCACCGGCTGCAACCTGTGCGTCGAAGTGTGTCCGGCGAAAGATCGCCAGAATCCGGACATCAAGGCCATCAATATGATGTCACGCCTTGAGCACGTTGAAGAAGAGAAAGTCAATTATGATTACTTCCTCAATCTGCCGGAAATCGATCGCACGAAACTTGAGCGCATTGATATTCGTACCTCGCAGCTGATTAGTCCGCTGTTTGAATACTCCGGCGCCTGCTCCGGCTGCGGCGAAACGCCGTATATCAAACTGTTGACCCAGCTGTATGGCGATCGGATGTTGATTGCCAACGCCACCGGCTGTTCCTCTATTTACGGCGGCAACCTTCCCTCAACGCCTTATACCACTGACGCTAACGGCCGCGGTCCGGCGTGGGCCAACTCGTTGTTTGAAGACAACGCCGAATTCGGCCTGGGCTTCCGCTTAACCGTCGATCAACACCGCCAGCGCGTAATGCGGCTGTTGAGCGAATTTGCCGATAAGCTGCCGGCTGAACTGAATGCCGCGCTACATGCGCAAGCGTCGCCGGAAGCGCGCCGAGAACAGGTCGCCGAACTGCGTCAGGCGCTGACGGGCGTCGCCGGAGCCGAAGAGCTGCTCACCGATGCGGATGCGTTAGTTGAGAAATCGGTCTGGCTTATCGGCGGTGATGGCTGGGCCTATGATATTGGCTTTGGCGGCCTTGACCACGTGCTGAGCCTGACGGAAAACGTCAATATCCTGGTGCTCGATACCCAGTGTTACTCAAACACCGGCGGGCAGGCATCGAAGGCGACGCCGCTCGGCGCGGTCACCAAGTTTGGCGAGCACGGCAAACGTAAGGCACGCAAAGATCTCGGCGTGAGCATGATGATGTACGGTCATGTCTATGTGGCGCAGATTTCGCTCGGCGCGCAGCTTAACCAGACGGTGAAAGCCATTCAGGAAGCGGAAGCCTATCCGGGTCCTTCGTTGATTATCGCCTATAGCCCGTGCGAGGAGCACGGTTACGACCTGGCGCTAAGCCACGACCAGATGCGCCAGCTGACGGCAACCGGCTTCTGGCCGCTGTACCGCTTCGACCCGCGTCGCGCCGATGAAGGTAAGCTGCCGCTGGCGCTGGACTCGCGCCCGCCGTCAGACGCGCTGGCTGAGACGCTGCTCAACGAGCAACGCTTCCGCCGCCTGAACGCCCAGCAGCCGGAAGTTGCCGAGCAGTTGTGGAAAGACGCGGCCGCCGACCTACAAAAACGCTATGACTTCCTGGCCCAGCTGGCAGGTAAAGCGGAGAAACCGACAACCGAAAGCTAAACCGGCTGACGCAAATCTGGTGCTATAAAAAAAGCCCGAATAGTAAATCTATTCGGGCTTGTCATTTTCCGACGAATTAATCATTCAATATGAATGAGACGGCAACAATATAAGGATTCAATGACAATAAAGGCATATAACGCAGTCAGAATACGATATTCAATCTGTATTGTATAATTTTTATTTTATATATTTACCCGCAAACCATTCATGCGGAAAATTATCATTACTGTATATTTATTTACTTTAGAATTTACTTATATTGTAACAATTGATACTTATCATATCAGAATGCGCTCCTTTAGCATGGCCGTACTTCCACCCAGGAAGTTAAAACAAAAATAGTTAAAGGAATATCCAAATGAAAAGAAAAGCACTGGCATTGGTTATCCCGGCATTATTGGCTGCCGGCGCTGCTCACGCGGCAGAAATTTATAATAAAGATGGCAACAAATTAGATCTCTACGGCAAGGTAGACGGTTTACATTATTTCTCCAGCGACTCCAGCAAAGACGGCGACCAGACCTACCTGCGTTTCGGCTTTAAAGGTGAAACGCAAATTAACAATATGCTCACCGGCTATGGTCAGTGGGAATACAACGTTCAGGCCAACAACACCGAAAGCTCCGGCGATCAGGCATGGACTCGTCTGGCGTTCGCCGGGATCAAAGCGGGCGACTACGGTTCATTCGACTATGGCCGTAACTACGGCGTCCTGTACGACGTGGAAGCCTGGACCGATATGCTACCAGAGTTCGGCGGCGACTCTTATACCCAGTCCGACAACTTTATGACCGGCCGCGCCAACGGTGTCGCGACCTATCGTAACAGCGATTTCTTCGGCCTGGTTAACGGCCTGAACTTCGCGCTTCAGTATCAGGGTAAAAACGAAAACCAAGCCAGCCATGAATTTAACTCTTCCGCCAGCCAGGAAGGAACCGCTAACGGCGATGGCCGCAGCGTCAAAAACTCCAATGGCGACGGCTTCGGTATCTCCTCTACCTATGATTTAGGTATGGGCGTTAGCTTCGGCGCAGCCTACAGCTCTTCTGACCGTACCAACGAGCAGACCCATCAGTCTACCGCGGGCGGCGATAAAGCCGACGCCTGGACCGCAGGCGTTAAATATGATGCGAACAACATCTATCTGGCGACCATGTATTCCGAAACCCGTAACATGACGCCATACGGCAATCAGAATGGCACCATTGCTAACAAAACGCAGAACTTTGAAGTTACCGCACAGTACCAGTTCGATTTCGGCCTGCGTCCGGCAATTTCCTACCTGCAATCCAAAGGTAAAGATCTGGTCTACAAAGGTCAGTATGCCGATCAAGACCTGGTTAAATATATGGATGTCGGCGCGACCTATTACTTCAACCGTAATATGTCCACCTACGTTGATTACAAAATCAACCTGCTCGACGGCAATGACGACTTCTATAAAGACAACGGTATTTCTACCGACAATATCGTAGCACTGGGTCTGGTATATCAGTTCTAATGCTTGCGCCCGCCTTTCACGGCGGGCGTTTCACTTAAACCAACAATAAATTGCCGGTTGTCGTACCAATTTGTGATTCACGCAGTAGCAGAACCTCAATCCTGATGGCATACTGTTTTGGTGGTTATTAAAACAGGAGGTTTTATGAGTAGAATGATTCTGGTACCCATCGATATTTCTGATAAAGAATTTACTCAACGTGTGATCCGCCACGTTGAATCCGAAGCACGCGTCGATGACGCGCAGGTGCATTTCCTCACCGTTATCCCTTCGCTACCCTACTACGCCTCTCTGGGTATGGCCTATACCGCTGAACTGCCGGCAATGGATGAACTGCGCGCCGAATCGGAAGCACAGTTGCGTGAACTGGCCAAAGGCTTCGCCATTCCGGAAGACAGAATGCATTTCCACGTTGCCGAAGGCTCGCCAAAAGATAAGATCCTGGCGCTGGCTAAATCGCTGCCTGCCGACCTGGTCATTATCGCCTCGCATCGCCCGGACATCACCACTTATCTGCTCGGCTCTAACGCCGCGGCGGTAGTGCGCCATGCCGAGTGCTCGGTACTGGTCGTCAGATAATCGCAAAGCCCGCCGCCCGGCGGGCTTTATTATCTTTACTCCTCGCGGATTAAAGTGCCGGAAAGATGCTGACATTGCCCCCCCGAATCCGTACCATACACGCCACGGTTTTCTATCAGACCTCACTCATTGCTACGCGCCAGCGGGAATTGCTCCAGCGACTGGCACAACGCGTGCTCTTCTGATGCCACACTATGAATTGAGCCACTATTAAATGCTGCAAAATCAAGAAATTAGTAAAAAAGAAAAATACAACATCGACAAGCTGCAGAAACGTCTGCGCCGTAATGTCGGTGAGGCGATCGCCGACTTCAACATGATTGAAGATGGCGACCGTATTATGGTCTGTCTTTCGGGCGGCAAAGACAGCTATACCATGCTGGAAATTCTGCGCAGCCTGCAAAAAAGCGCGCCTATTTCTTTTTCGCTGGTAGCCGTTAACCTCGATCAGAAACAGCCGGGCTTCCCGGAGCACATTCTGCCGGCGTATCTGGAACAGCTGGGCGTTGAGTATAAGATTGTCGAAGAGAACACTTACGGCATCGTTAAAGAGAAAATCCCGGAAGGCAAAACCACTTGCTCACTGTGCTCTCGTCTGCGCCGCGGCATTCTCTACCGTACGGCGACCGAACTGGGCGCGACCAAAATCGCGCTCGGCCATCACCGCGACGATATCCTGCAGACGCTGTTCCTCAACATGTTCTACGGCGGCAAAATGAAAGGTATGCCGCCGAAGCTAATGAGCGATGACGGCAAGCATATCGTTATCCGCCCGCTGGCCTACTGCCGCGAAAAAGATATCGAACGCTTCTCGCAAGCCAAAGGCTTCCCGATCATTCCTTGCAACCTGTGCGGATCCCAACCTAACCTGCAGCGTCAGGTGATCGCCGATATGCTGCGCGATTGGGATAAACGCTATCCTGGCCGTATCGAAACCATGTTTAGCGCAATGCAGAACGTGGTGCCGTCGCACCTGAGCGACGTCAATCTGTTTGATTTTAAATCCATCACTCACGGATCGGCGGTGGTTGACGGCGGCGATCTGGCTTTTGACCGCGAAGAGATCCCGCTGCAGCCTGCGGGCTGGCAGCCGGAAGAAGAAGACGCTCAGTTAGATGAACTGCGTCTGAATGTGGTTGAAGTAAAATAACAAGCAACACGTCTCCGGCAACCGCCGGAGACCGTCACTTGCCGCCCCTTACTTCAGCAGACGTACGCGGCAGGACTTGCCTTTAATCTTGCCGTTTTGCAACTGCTTATACGCCTTCTGCGCCACGCCCTGGCGGATAGCGACATAAACATGCGCGGGATGAACGTTGATCTTACCGATATCGGCGCCATCAAACCCCATATCGCCAGTTAACGCCCCCAGCACATCGCCCGGACGCATCTTCGCCTTCTTACCGCCATCGATACACAGGGTCGCCATCTCCGCCTGCAGCGGCGCAATATGATTACCCGCCGGCGCGTTAGCCCAGTTGAGTTTGATCTGCAGCATTTCGGCAAGAATGTTAGCGCGCTGCGCCTCTTCCGGCGCGCAGAAACTAATCGCCAGGCCGCTTTCGCCTGCGCGGGCGGTTCGCCCGATACGGTGAACGTGCACTTCAGGATCCCACGCCAGTTCAAAGTTAACCACCAGCTCCAGCGATTTGATATCCAGGCCGCGCGCCGCGACGTCGGTCGCCACCAGTACGCGGGCGCTACCGTTAGCAAAACGTACCAACGTCTGATCGCGGTCACGCTGTTCCAGGTCGCCATGAAGCGACAGCGCGCTCTGGCCGGCAGCGTTCAATGCATCGCACACCGCCTGACAATCGCGCTTAGTATTACAAAATACCACGCAGGAAGCCGGCTGATGCTGGCTGAGCAATTTTTGCAGCAGCTTGATTTTACCGCTTTGCGAAACGTCGAAGAACTGCTGTTCAATAGACGGCAGCGCATCAACGCTATCGATTTCGATCGTCTGCGGATCCCGCTGCACCCGGCCGCTGATCGCAGCGATGGCTTCCGGCCAGGTCGCGGAGAACAGTAAAGTCTGGCGCGAAGCCGGCGCATAACGAATCACTTCATCGATAGCATCGCTGAAGCCCATATCAAGCATGCGATCGGCTTCATCCATAACCAGCGTCTGCAGCGCATCCAGCGACACGGTCCCCTTCTGCAGGTGGTCAAGCAGGCGACCCGGCGTGGCGACAATAATATGCGGCGCATGCTGTAAGGAATCGCGCTGGGCGCCGAAAGGCTGGCCGCCGCAGAGGGTTAATATTTTAATATTTGGCAAAAAGCGCGCCAGGCGACGCAGTTCGCCAGCAACCTGATCCGCCAGTTCGCGGGTCGGGCACAGAACCAGTGACTGGGTCTGGAACAGACCGGCGTCAACGTGCTGCAGCAATCCCAGACCAAAGGCCGCCGTTTTACCGCTGCCGGTTTTCGCCTGTACGCGCACATCCTTCCCTGCCAGGATTGCCGGCAACGCGGCGGCCTGCACCGGCGTCATCGCGTGGTATCCCAGTTCGTTAAGGTTGTTCAGTTGAGCTTCGGGCAAAAGGTTCAGTGTTGAAAAAGCGGTCACAATGTTTTCTCGCATTAAAGGGCGGACAATCTGCAGGCGCGTATCCTCGCAGATCTCCGCTCTTGATGCGACAATTTAATCGGGTCATCGTCCGGCGGCGGGTCGGGAAGCGGGTGTGGACGAGGCCGCGGATCGGGAACGGGCACCGGATCGTTAGGCTCAGGGCCGATGGGTATCGACTGCAATGATAGCGCCATTTTACGCATAGTTTATCCCCTCTATTTACAGGACTATTCTTTAAGCGTAGAAGTTAGCTGGCAGAGGGCAAAAAAAAAGCCGACTCAATAAAGTCGGCGTCGTACGAATCAATTGTGCTATGCAGTAATTCAAAAAAGGAAGTAAGACAATATGGAGCGCAACGCCCATCGCTTGACGTTGCATTCACCTGCGAGAGAGATATTGCCCTGAATGGGTAGAAGGTTTATTGATTTCGCTCAAATATTGCCGGGGTTTCAACGGCAAAATCGCCTGTAAAGACAATTTCTTACAACCATTTACTACGATGTAACCACCAAGTAACACCGCCAATTAGAACAACTAACATTACGCAAAAAATCGAAAAACCAAGATGCCAGCTGTTCCCCGGGATACCGCCAAGGTTGACGCCAAACAGCCCGGTCAGGAAGGTGCTGGGCAAAAAGACCATCGCCATCAACGACATCGTGTAAGTCCGCCGCGACAGCGACTCCTGCATAATCTGTGCGATTTCATCGCTCATGATCGCCGTGCGGGCAATACAGCTGTCAATCTCATCAAGCCCCCGTCCAAGACGGTCGGCAATATCCTGCATCCGGCGACGATGATCGTCACTCATCCACGGCAGGCGTTCACTGGCGAGGCGGGCGTAGACATCGCGCTGCGGGGCCATATAGCGGCGCATCACGATAAGCTGCTTACGCAGCAACGCCAGAAAACCGCGCGGCGGCACCTGCTGGTCAAGCAGGTCATCTTCAAGGTCGATAATCCGGTCGTGCAGCTGTTCAATAAACTCGCTGGCGTGATCGGTCAACGCATCGCAGATTTCCACCAGCCAGCTGCCGCAATCCGTCGGCCCGTTGCCCTCCTGCAGATCGCCCAGCACATCATCCAGCGCCAGTACTTTACGCTGACGGGTGGAGACGATCAGCCGCTCGTCCATATACAGACGCATCGCCACCAGTTGATCGGGGCGTTCATCGGTGCTGCCGTTAATACAACGCAAGGTGATTAGCGCGCCGTCGCCGATGCGCGTTACCCGCGGGCGCGTACTTTCTCCGGCCAGCGCGTCGCGAACGTTATTCGGCAACAGCGGCGTGGCGGCTAACCAGTCGGCGCTGTCGGTATGGGTATAATTGAGATGTAGCCAGCAGGGATTGCTCTTATCGATATTATCGTTATCAGCCAGCGGCTTTACGCCGCCCTGCCCGTCGAGCACCCATGCAAAGATGGCGTCCGGCACTTTCAGCTCCGAGCCCTTAATCGCGTCCACTGAACCTCCATTAATGCATGCCTGTAAAAAGCGTGAATAATCCATAAGGTACGCTATTCGGCTGAATTTCGCCTCCCGCAATCGTCGCAATCGCCTAACAAATAGGCAGCATACCGCTTTTGGCGACAGCTGATCATATTTGTATTACAATTACATCCGTAATTTTAATGAGGTTTTAGTATGAATATTTATCAAGCCCAGCCCCAGGATGTCGATACCGTCCTGCCGCTGTATCTCGCCTATCGTCGTTTCTATCAGGTCGAAGAAAATCTCGTTCAGGCGCGGGAGTTCATCCTTAAGCGCCTGCAACTGAATGAGTCGGTCATTTTCTTCGCAGAAGTGGACGGCAAAGCGGTGGGCTTTACCCAGCTCTATCCCCTGTTCTGCTCGCTGGAAATGAAGCGCATCTGGCTGCTTTACGATCTGTACGTTGATGAGTCTGCCCGCCAGCACGGCGTAGCGCAGCAGTTGATTGCCCGTGCCGAACAGCTGGCAAAAGAGAGTGATTCAGCATTTATTATGCTTAGCACGGCAACCGATAATACTAAAGCGCAGGCGTTATACGAGCGTAGCGGCTTCGTACGTGATACGGATTTTTACGTCTATAACAAAATGCTCAAGTAAGTTGGTCAGGCCGTCATAAAGGGAGAACCCGCCATTGGCGGGTTCTTATTAGTTCGTATCAGTCGTCGGCTAATCCACAGTAGTAACCCTTGCCATCGTCTGGGCGGGCACAGGACGGGATTAGCAGCAAGCGTTCATTTTTTCTCTTCCGCATAGCGGCGGGCGTTATCGTGTAAATTGGTGCACATGGTTATTACTCCATTTTTATAAGCAGACTAAGAGCCTATCCCATTAGGGCTATTTTACTTGCCATTTTGAACCAGGGCAGTGCTCGAAATCCTCACGTACTACGTGTACGCTCCGGTTTCTGCGCGCTGTCCGTGTTCAAACTGGCTGCGCCAATTACGCCTACTGGGATAGGCTCTAATCCTAGAAGCTTCCGTCAGATTTGCCACATTCCTGGCTAAAATTTTTCCCAGCCCAGCACCGATGCCCCCAGTAATCCCCCTTCGCGACTAAATTGCCCGGCGACCAGTAGTGGCTCAGCGCTCTTCAGCAGAATCTTTGCCCGCAACGCGGTATCAAGGCGCGCCAGCAGAGACGTTTCGCTCGCCAGCCCGCCGCCTGCGACGATTTTATGCGGCCCGAGGATATTTACCGCATGTGCCAACGGTTCGCTCACCAGATCAAGCCATACTTCAAGGGTGAACGCCGCTATCTCTTCTCCGGCCATGCCCTGCGTCACGATCTCGACACTGCTTAGCGCCTGACCGCTGAGCAGTTGATGCAGCCGCTGCATCCCTTTTGCCCCGCCAAGGGTGTCAAGACACCCCTGCTGTCCGCAGCCGCAGGGCAGCCGCGGCAACTCAACTCCCCGCAGATGAGTGCGCGTAATGGGTCCGTGCCCCCACTCGGCGCCGATCCCCTGATTGCCGTAGAGGATTTTGCCGTTGATGGCAATCCCGCCGCCGATCCCGCTGCCGAGGATCACCCCTAACACCACCGGCAGATCTTTTGCCGCGCCGAAACGCGCTTCGGCCAGGGTAAAACAGTCAGCATCGTTAGCCATCGCCACCGGGCGCCCGAGCTCAGCCTGCAGGGATTGGATAATATCGATACCGGCAAACGGCGGAATGTTGCTCGACAGAATACGATCGTTGGCAACATCCACCACTCCGGCGCAGGAGAGCGCCAACGGACTCTGTCCGCTAATCGCATCGCCATATTGCGCGATAATCTCCTGTACGGCGTCGATGAATGCCGGCCAGGAAGTCAGCGGCATCGCCCGCTGACGCGGCATTACTACCTGGCCAGGCGCCGGAGAGATAGCGCTTTTAATAAAGGTTCCGCCAATATCCAGGCACAGCACGCTATTACTCATAGGCGAGAGTCCATGATGTCACGCAGGCCATCGCCCAGCAGGTTGAAGCCTAATACCGAAAAGACAATAGCCAGCCCCGGCCACAGCGAAATCCCCAGGCTGATGCCAAGGAAGTTACGCCCGTCGCTCATCATCGTTCCCCACTCCGGCATCGGCGGTTGCACGCCCATGCCGAGGAAGGAGAGCGAAGCGGCGGCCAGGATCACCGAGCCGCCGGTCAATGTCGCCTGCACGGTAATCGGCCCCAGGGTATTACGCAGAATGTAGTGGATTATCTGTCGGCGATAGCCAATTCCCAGCGCCCGCGCCGCTTCCATGTACTCCATATTCTTGATACCCAAGGTCAGGTTACGGCTGAGGCGCGCGTAAACCGGCACGGAGAAGATAGCGATCGCCAACAGCATATTCAGCAACCCTGCGCCGAGGACGCTGACCAGCAGGATAGCCAGCACGATGCCGGGAAAAGCGAAAATGACATCCATCACCCACATAATCAGGTGATCGACACTTTTCCCGCACAACGCGGCGATGATGCCCAGAGGCAGCCCCATCAGTAGCGACAGCGCCACGCTGACCACCACTTCAATCAGTGAGATCCTGGCGCCGTAAATAGTGCGGGAAAAGATATCGCGGCCATAGTCATCGGTGCCCAACCAGTGGTCGGCCGACGGCGCGGAGAGAATATTCAGCAGGTCCTGCGCGTAGGGATCGTAGTGGCTTAACCATGGCGCGAAGATGGCGCATACCACGATTAAGGCGACGATGATGCCGCCGAGGGTCAGCGAGGGATGCTCCATCCCCCAACGCAGGCCGCTGAGTACGCCGCTGCGCGATTTGGCGAGTGAAATTTCCGACATATCAGTCAAACCTTATTTTCGGGTTGATTCTGGCGATAATCATCTCGCCAACCAGGTTCATCACCACCACGCTTGCCACCGTAATCATCGTCACGCCCTGGATAACGGGATAATCGCGATAGCGCACCGAATCCACCAGATAGCGGCCTATCCCCGGCCAGTTAAACACCGACTCGGTCACCACCGCGCCGCCGATCAGGCTGCCGAAATTAAGCGCGATAATGGTCACGATGGGGATCAGCGCATTGCGCAGCGCATGTTTAAAATAGACCTGAAACGGCGCCAGCCCTTTGGCCCGCGCGGTGCGGATATAATCTTCGCCTAACACGTCAACCATACTGGAGCGGGTCATCCGCGACATTACCGCCATTGGGAAAATCCCCAGGCAGACCGACGGCAGGATATAGCTTTTCCAGCCATCCGCGCCCAGCAAAGGCAGCCAGCCCAGCTTCACCGAAAAAGTATCCATGGCGATCAGCGCCAGCCAGAAGTTGGCTATCGACGCGCCGGCAATCGCCACCAGCATCAGCACATGGTCGGCAACATGATTGCGGTAAATGGCCGCGCACATCCCCATGGGAATACCGAGGATCACCGCCATCATCCACGCCAGCAGCGCCAGGCCTAAGGTATAAGGAACCCGCTCGCTCATTTCGGTGGAGACCGGCTGGCCGGACTTCAGCGAGGTGCCAAAATCCCCCTTCAGCATTCCGCTGACGAAATGGCCATACTGCACCGCCAGCGGATCGTCCAGGCCGAGGCGCGTATGCATACGGCTGACATCATCCTGGGTGGCCTGCGGCCCTGCCATCAGGCGGGCCGGGTCACCGGGGAGCATCCTGATCGCCAGAAAGACAATCAGCGATGCGCCCAGTAGGATCAGCGGCAAAGAAAGCAGTTTTTTAATCACATAAGCTTTCATAACAACTCCACCCTGACCCCAGCGTTACGGTTTTTGCGCTTCGGTTACGATAATTTCGCCGCCCGGCTCCATCCGCACGCCTTTAATGGTGGCGCGGGTGGCGTACAGATCGTCCTGGAAATAGAGCATCACATGCGGCGCGTCCTGCATAATGGCCTTTTGCGCCGCCACATATTCGGCGATACGCGCGTTGTTATCCATGGTGGTCGCGGCTTTATCTAACAGCTCATCTACCTGCGGGTTGCGGTAGAAACCAAGGTTAGCCCCGGCCGGCGCGGCGCTCTGTGAGTAGTACAGCGGGCGCAGTTGCAAATCAGAACCATTAAGGCCGGAAGACCAGGAGGCCAGCACCGCATCGGTACGGTTGGCCAACTTTTCCGCCGCCGGGGCAAACGCCGCTTTGCTCCAGACGCCGCTCTCCATCTGCTGGATGTTAAGTTTCACGCCAACTTTGCCCCACATCGCCTGCAGGATTTGCGCGGTACGCGCATCCGGTCCCTGCACGGCGATGTTCATCTCAAAGCCCTGCGGGTACCCGGCCTCTTTTAATAGCGCTTTCGCTTTATCGAGATCCCACGGATAGTCGTTGAGGGTTTTATCATATCCTTCGTTCACCGGCGCCAGCGGCGAGTTGGCGGCAGAAGCAAAACCAAACATCACCGCCTTCAGCAGCGCTTCTTTGTCGGTCGCCAGGTTCAGCGCCTGACGCACGCGGACATCATTCAGCGGCTTTTGCTCAACGTTGAGCGCTACCCAGAATACCGACGCTCCCTGCCCCTGCTCCAGCTTCACCTGCGGGTTGCTTTTCAACTGCAGACCAAACTGCGGCGGTACCGGGTTAATCACATCGACCTGGCCGGAAAGCAGCGCCATGTTCATCACCGACGGCTCCGCGCTCCAGGTCCACTTAATCTCATCCGGGCCGTGATTCTCGCCCCAGTATTTCGGGTTTTTCTTCTCCAGCACATATTCACCGGTTTTATACTCCTGCAGCATATATGGGCCGGTACCGTCCGCTTTACGGCCAATGGTGCCGGCTTTCGCCGCCGTGGGGCTCACCATCTTCGCCGAGCCGCCGGTCAACAGATTGAGGAAAGAGGGATAGACCTTTTTCAGCGTAATCTCGACGTTGTCATCATCGAGCTTCTTCACGGAAGCGATCACGTTGCGCATCCGCGAACTGGCTGCCAGTCCGCCTTTCGGGTCGATATGTCGTTCAATATTGGCGACGACCGCATCGGCATTGAACGGCGAGCCGTCATGGAAAGTGACGTTTTTACGCAGGGTAAAAGTCCAGACTTTACCGTCATCGCTGACCTTCCAGGCGGTGGCCAGCGCCGGGGCGATTTTGAAATCCGGCGACAAATCCACCAGACCTTCATACATCGGTTTTAAAACGGTATCGGTAAAGGTCGCGGTTTGGTCGCCCGGATCCATGCTACGCGGAGGTTCGTTTTGCATCACGTTCAGCGTCGCTGCCTGCAGCGCCGTCGCCCCGCCGGTTGCCAGTAAGCCTGCCAGAATGGCAAGTCGATATTTATTCATAATTGCCTTCATCCGTTAACCCCTACCTGTCTGTTATGTCGCCAGTTGTGGCTGTTATGTTGCGATTAGGTTTTCTTTTTACCCAAAACAGAGTCCCATAAATGTGATATTAGCCATGATTAACGCTTAATTAGGTAATAAATTTAACTTATATGTGATGGTTTAGTTATTTTTGAAAATAAACTGGTTGCTAAAGCGCCAGCCCGCGATTATGTTCAGAAAAAAGCGTTATGGCTGAGTAACTATGCTGAACAAACTCCACCAACAATTGATTCATCTGGTCTGTAGCGAGGAAGGCGCCAGCCGCGCAGACCTCGCCCGCCTGACGGGTATGAGTAAAGCGGCCATTGGCGCACTGGTAAAAGAGATGCTGGCCGATGGGCTGCTAGAGGAGAGCGATATGGCCGCTTCCGGCGGCCAAGGGCGCCCCTCCGTCACCCTTTCGCTGGCGCCGGACGCCGCTTACGCCATCGGCATCTCGCTGATTGATAATCAGCTGGTGTTGGTACTGATGAATGCCAGCGGTGAGAAAATCGCCGAGCGGCTGCTCACGCCGCTGCTTGAAATCCCCGCCTTAATCCAGCAACTGGCGGATGAAATCCGCAGTTTGTTAAACGATACGCTTATCGAGCGCCAACGGCTGGTCGGCATCGGTTTTGCTCTGTCTGCCTTTGTCGACGCCGCGCAATCGGTCTGCGTACAGTCGGCGCTGCTGGGCTGGCATCAGGTACCGCTAGCTGAACTGTTAAGCCGCGCGACCGGCGGGATCCCGGTATTGATTGAAAACGACACCCGGGCGCTGGCGAACTGGGAGAAAACTTTTGGCCATCTACGCAAGCTGGAGAGCGCAGTGGTGATTTCTCACGGCAGCGGCATCGGCAGCGCGGCGGTCATCTGTAACCGAATCTGGCGCGGCGCCCACGGCGGCGCGGGAGAAATAGCCCACTGCACCATCGTACCAGCGGGCACGCCTTGTCGCTGCGGGAAGCGTGGCTGTCTCGACACCATTGCGTCTCTCACCGCCATCTTTGAACAGGCGCGTATGGCCGGTATCGACACTGACCAACTGGATGAACTGGAAGCCATGGCGCGTAAGGGCCACAGCGCCGCCATCCAGATCCTGCATCGGGCCGGCGATGCCTTAGGGTTAGCCATTTCACATCAGATCCAGACTCACGATCCGGCGGCGATCATGCTTGCCCACCAGCCGGAAAGCTTTAACGGTTTACTGAATACCGTGATGCAACAAGCCATTGAAACCAACCTGCTGCCGGGGATGGCGGGAAAAACGCCGCTTATCTATCGTCCGCTGGCTCAGGACAGCTGGGCGCTCGCCGCGGCGAGCGTCGCACTGACTCACGTTCTCTTTCCAGGATAATTTCGAGGTCCTTATGCGCATTGCCGTTGGCGGAATACATATTGAATGCAGCACGTTTAATCCGGTCCTGACTCATGAAGCGGAGTTTCGCACCGTCAAGGGCGAAGCCCTGCTGGAAGCGCCTCACTTTCAGTTTTTACGCGATTATCCGGCGACATTTCTGCCGACGCTGCACACCCGGGCGATTCCCGGAGGCCCGGTGGCGCGAGAGACCTATGAGCAGTTCAAGGCCGAATTCTTAAGCCGGCTGCAGGCGCAACTGCCGATCGACGGCCTGTACCTTGCGATGCACGGCGCAATGTACGTTGAAGGTATGGAAGACGCTGAAGGCGACTGGATCACCGCCGCCCGCGCCTGCGTCGGCGATGACTGCCCGATTGCCGTCAGCTACGATCTTCACGGTAACGTGACCCAGCGCATCATCGACGCCATCGATATCTACTCAACCTATCGCACCGCGCCGCATATCGATATCGAAGAGACCATGCGCCGTTCGGTCAGTATGCTGGTGAATAGTCTGCAAAGCGGCGTGCGCCCGGGCATAGTGTGGGCCCCTATCCCGGTATTACTGCCTGGCGAGCGAACCAGTACGGAAGATGAACCGGCAAAAAGCCTGTACGCCATGTTGCCGCACAGCGACCAGATCGACGGCGTACTCGATAGCTCATTAATGGTCGGCTACGTGTGGGCCGATGAACCGCGCGCCACCGCCGCGGCCATTTTTACCGGCACCGATCGCGCGGTACTGGAGCAACAGGCCGCAAAACTGGCGCAGGCCTATTGGGACGCGCGGGAAGATTTTGTTTTCGGCTGTCGGACGGGCAGCGTCGCCGAATGCGTCGCTCAGGCCATCGCCAGCGCCACGGGCCCGGTTATCCTGGCGGATTCTGGCGATAATCCAACCGGCGGCGGCGTCGGCGATCGCGGCGATGTGCTCGCCGAGCTGCTACGCCAGCAGGCGCAAAATACCCTGGTGGCCGGCATTACCGACGCGCCGGCGACGCGTGCGGCCTTTGAGGCCGGCATTGGCGCAGAACTGCAGTTGACTATCGGCGCCAGCCTCGATCCGGCGGGCGTCAGCGCGAGCGCGCGTTTTACCGTCACCGGTCTGCTGGCGGCGGATCCGCAGCGCCCGGCCAATCAGGCGGTGCTACAGACAGGTGGTGTTACCGTGGTGGTAGCCGACCGCCGACGCCCGTATCACGATATCGCTGACTTTAGCGCGTTGGGGCTCAACCCGCGGCAGGTGAAAATCCTGGTGGTCAAATCCGGCTATTTATCGCCGGAGCTGGCGCCGTTGGCCAATCCGAACCTGATGGCGCTCTCGGAAGGGGTGGTCGATCAGGATATTGAACGGGTGGCGCGTCTGCGGATGCTGACACCGACCTGGCCATTTAAGCGTGATCTCGAATTCACCCCACTGGTGCGGGTTTCCGCTCGCGCGCCCTTTGCCGGGGAGTGCTGACTCATGAACCGTGAAACGCCTGCGCCAGTGCTGGCCGTCGACAATCTGAGCGTCGCATTCCGCCACGGCGATAGCTGGCAGAAAGTGGTGCGTAATATCTGTTTTAGCCTCTATCCAGGTAAGACGCTGGCGATCGTCGGCGAATCCGGCTCGGGTAAAAGCGTGACGGCGATGGCCATTATGCGTCTGCTTTCTGCCCGGCATAGCCGTACCGAGGGACAGGTGCTGCTCGGCGGCAAATCCCTGCTCGACCTTCATGAAGAGGAGATGCGTCGCGTGCGCGGCGCCGAGGTGGCGATGATTTTTCAGGAGCCGATGACCAGTCTTAACCCGGCATTTACCATCGGCAATCAGATAGCGGAAGTTTTTATCCGCCATCAGGGCTTATCGGCGCGCCAGGCGAAGCAGGAGGCCATCGCCCTGCTGGAAAAAGTCCGCATTCCGCATGCCGCGCAACGTTTCGATGAATATCCGCATCAGTTTTCCGGCGGTATGCGCCAGCGTGCGATGATCGCGATGGCGCTGGCCCTGAAGCCGAAACTGCTGATCGCCGATGAACCCACGACCGCGCTGGACGTCACTATCCAGGGGCAAATCCTCGATCTGATTAAAACCCTACAGGCAGAAAACAATACCGCGGTGCTGTTTATTACCCATGATATGGGCGTGGTCGCGGAAACCGCCGACGATACGCTGGTGATGTTTCGCGGCGATGCCATCGAATGCGAGCGTACGCCGACGCTATTCGCCACCCCGCAGCAGCCCTATACCCGTACGCTGCTGGCCTCGGTACCCGCGGCAGGTGAAATGGATATAAGCTCGACCCCCTGTAAGTTCCCATCGGTGAACCTGCAAACCGGGGAAATCCGTCGTTACTCGCCAGAGCCTGACCTCAGCCTGACCAGCAACGAGCCGGTATTATCGGTCAAAAATCTGGTCACCCGTTTTCCGGTTAAAAAAGGCTTTTTTAATCAGTTAGCCGGGCATATCCACGCCGTAGAAAACGTTAGCTTTGACCTATGGCCCGGCGAAACGCTATCGCTGGTGGGCGAATCCGGCTGCGGTAAATCGACCACCGGTCGCAGTCTCATTCGCCTGGTCCAGGCGCAATCCGGCCATGTTCGCCTTAATGGCTATGACGTCCTGCAAGCCGGGCGCCAACAGCAAAAACGGATGCGTCAGGATATCCAGATGATTTTTCAGGATCCGTTCGCCAGCCTGAATCCACGGCTGAAAATCCAGGAAACGTTGATTGAACCACTGCTGGAAAATGGCCTCGCCACACGCCAGCTGGCGCTGGCGCGCGCCCATGAATTGATTGAGAAAGTGGGACTCAGCGTCGCGGTGCTTAACCGCTATCCGCATGAATTTTCCGGTGGTCAGCGCCAGCGCATCTGCATTGCCCGCGCGCTGGCGATGAATCCCAAGGTGATTATCGCCGACGAGTCGGTGTCGGCGCTGGATGTGTCGGTCAAAGCGCAGGTGGTCAACCTGATTATCGAACTGCAACGAACGATGAAAATCGCCTTTCTGTTCATCTCTCATGATATGGCGGTGATTGAACGCATCAGTCACCGGGTAGCGGTCATGTATCTCGGCGAAATCGTCGAAATTGGCCCGCGGCAGGCAATTTTCGCCAATCCGCAACACCCCTATACGCAGAAGTTAATTGCGGCGATCCCGAAAACCGATCCGTCTCGCCGACATCTTCTGCGCGAAGCCAATAACGATGAACTACCCTCGCCGTTTCGCGATAAAGACTGGCAGCCGCCGACGCGCCGCTACGAACAAGTCGGTAATCAGCACTGGGTAATGCGCTGAGCGGAGTACCTTTAAATAGACCGGCTTAACGCTCTGTAGTCTGCGCTGAGCCGGTCCCCCTTCCCAAAAAGCGATGCACAATCCCCCCTTTTAGCTGGCAACGCATTTTTTGCTGCTTTTTGCGATTCACATTCTCACTTCATGCTGTATTATGCGGTTTATTGCAGTCTTTTGCAGGAACAGCGATTATGCATAAAACCGCCCGACAACAGTTTTTACTCGAACTACTGAGCGAAAACGGTCAAATTAGTATCAGCGAACTGGTCGAACGATTGCAGGTCTCGCCCGATACCGTTCGCCGCGATCTTAGTGACCTGGAAAAACGCGGACTGGTACAGAAAAACCATGGCGGCGCTATCGCTCTCGATCTTCCAGCTATGAATCGTCAGGCGCGCAATGCGCTGCTGCCCGAGACTAAGCAACGCCTCGGCGCGCTGGTCGCCCGTGAGATTCCTCCAGGATCAACGCTATTTTTAGACGCCGGCAGCACGGTACTGGCCGTCGCCGCTCATCTAAAAGGACCGCTGACGGTCATCACCCCTTCGCTGGATATTGCCCAACTATTTAGCGAACGGCCCGATATCGAGTTGGTTTTACTTGGCGGAAAATGGGATATGCGGCAGCGGCTGTTTGCCGGTAGCGCCACGCTGGCGCTGCTTTCTCGTTACCGCGCGGATATCGCCATTCTCGGCGCCTGCGCGATCCATGCGCAACAAGGGCTTAGCGCCAGCCAGGAAGCGGATGCGGAGGTAAAGCGCGCGATGCTGGCAGCCAGCGTCGAGCACTGGCTGGTGGCTGACCATCTGAAACTTAATCGCTGCGAACCATACCTGGTCGCCGAACTGAAACACATCGATCGTCTGTTCCTCGACAAGCCATGGCACGCGCTTGGCGAAGACAATTCAATGCAGGTCAGCATTGCTGACGCTGAATAACGTGGAGAAAGTCATGCATAAAGTTATCACCGGCGCAGGTAAACCTATTAACATTGCGCTGATCGGCTATGGATTTGTCGGCAAAACGTTTCACGCGCCGCTCATTAACTCGGTCGAGGGGTTAAAGCTTGCCGTCGTCGCCTCCCGCGACGAAGCCAAAGTGAAGCAGGACCTGCCAGATGTCACGGTAATCGCTTCTCCGGAAGAGGCCATTCAGCATCCGGATGTCGATCTGGTGGTACTCGCTTCGCCGAACGCCACCCACGCCCCACTGGCTCGACTGGCGTTGAACGCCGGTAAGCACGTGGTGGTGGATAAGCCCTTCACTCTCGATATCCAGGAAGCGCGCGAGCTGATCGCGCTGGCGGACGAAAAGCAACGACTGCTTTCAGTCTTCCACAATCGCCGTTGGGATAGCGATTATCTCGGCGTTAAGCAGGCCATCGAGCAGGGGCTGATCGGCAAGGTTAAGCATTTCGAGTCGCATATCGACCGCTTCCGCCCGGAAGTACGCGTTCGCTGGCGCGAGCAAAACGTGCCGGGCAGCGGCCTGTGGTTTGACATCGGCCCGCACCTGATCGACCAGACGCTACAACTTTTCGGCCTGCCGCAATCGGTACAAGGCAATATCGCTACCCTCCGACAGGGCGCGGAGATCAACGATTGGGCGCACGTGGTGCTGAATTATCCGCAGCACAAAGTGGTTTTGCACTGTAGCATGCTGGTGGCCGGCGGCGTCTCGCGCTTCACGGTCCACGGCGATAGCGGCAGCCTCGTTAAACTGAAAGCAGACCAGCAAGAGAGCCAGCTGCTGGCTGGGGTCATCCCAGGGAGCGAAAGCTGGGGCCAGGATGACGACAGCATGACGCTGTTCGACGCCAGCCTGCAGGCGCACACGCTCGCCACGCCGAAAGGCGATCAGCGTCAGTACTATATTCAGGTTCGCGATGCCCTGCAGGGCAAAATCGCCAACCCGGTGCCGCCGCTACAGGCGCTGGCGGTGATGGCGGTGCTGGAAGCCGCTGTTGCTTCAGCAGAAAGCGGCAGCGTGCAAAAGCTGGCGTTAACCACCGACGAACTGACCGGGCTTCAGTAATCCCTTGATGGAATAGCGGCTGCAGCTCCGCGCGGCCGCTACGCTTATCTCTCCTGTCGGGCGTATAAATAGGCGGTCGCCCGCGAAATGCCGAGATGCTGCGCGACCATTTCCATTGATTTGCGCAGATCCAATAGCCCCTCTTTACGCAATTGTCGAATCACCGTTTTACGATCCGCCGCACTCAGCGCCCTGGCTGTTGTCGCCCGCGCGGCGGCGAATGCATCAATTCGTTGGCGAATGGCCGCTGCGCCGCCCGGTTCAAGATGTTCAACCACCGTGGCGCTTTCCGTGGCGGTAAAGCGCGCCAACGCGCTCTGCATACCGCGAAACAACGTCATATCGACGTTAAGACAGAGGGCGGCAACATATTCACCGTTATCGCCCTTAATACCGATGGAGGTACTTTTCACCGCACGTCCGTCAGCAAACTGATTGGCATAGTTGGCAACGACGGCCGGGAACTCGGCGCTGGCAATCCGCGCTAACCCCATCTCGGTCGCCGGCTGACCAACCTCTCTGCCGGAGAGATTATTGTGGATTGATAAAATGGCCTGTTGAGGATGCGTCAGGTCATGGACGACCACTTCACAAAACGGCGCGAAGGTTTCGCTTAACCCCTGGGCGATGAGATCAAGCTGTGCCAACAAGGGCGACATCTCGCTACTCATAATTCGTTCCCGGTGGCCAATAAAGCGCTGTAACGACTCATATCCACATTACCGCCGCTGATAATAATGCCGACTTTTTTACCCCGCAGATGCGCCATGGCGCTCCGTGCGGCAGCGAAGCCCAGACAGCCGGTCGGTTCGACCACCATTTTCATCCGCTCGGCGAGAAATTTCATCGCTGCGACCAATTCATCGTCACTCACGGTCAGGATATCGTCGACGTGTTGCTGTATTAGCGGAAAAGTATATTGCCCAAGATGCTGGGTCTGCGCGCCGTCGGCGATGGTTTTCGGCGTCTCAATATGCACAATGCTGCCGCAACGAAAAGATTGCTGGCCGTCGTTGCCAGCTTCTGGCTCTACGCCATAGATTTTACACCCTGGAGACAGATGACGCGTCGCCAGCGCCGAGCCTGACAACAGCCCACCACCGCCGAGGCAGACAAATAGCGCATCCAGCGGACCGACCTCTTCTATTAGCTCTTTCGCCGCCGTCCCCTGCCCGGCAATCACGTGCGGATGATCGTAAGGAGGGATAAGGGTTAACCCATTCTGTTGCGCCAGATCGCGACCGATCTGCTCGCGATCCTCCGTGTAGCGGTCATAAAAAACGACTTTACCACCGTAGCCCCGAGTGGCGGCGACTTTAGCCACAGGCGCATCGTGTGGCATGACGATAGTCGCCGGAATGTCCAGTAGTTTAGCCGCTAGTGCAATGGCCTGCGCGTGATTACCAGAAGAAAACGCCACTACCCCGGCCCGTTTTTGCGTTGGGCTAAACTGTTGCAACGCGTTCATCGCGCCGCGGAATTTAAATGCCCCCATGCGCTGATAATTTTCACACTTTAAAAACAGCTGCGCTGAGTATTGCTCATCCAGGGTCCGGGAGGTCATCACAGGAGTAGAGTTGGCGTAACCGGCAATCCGCCGGGCGGCCGCTGCCACGTCGCGATAATCGGGAAGTTGTAGAGTCATTGTTTCACCTTGTTGTTCAATGAGTAACCAGGATTTAATACAATTCGTCTAATTAAATACATTATGTGTGATCAATATTCAACCGCAAATGGCATCGATCGCAACCAGAAGAAAATGTGCTCCGCTTGCCTATTGCCTGCTGGAAATTTCCCACATTTGGGAGCAGGATATAATCAAATACCTGATTATTGTGGTAACGCCCCATCAGCTTCTGCGGACGCAACCCGACACACTGGACAGGAGAATGTCATGTATTACACGTTAGGAGAAAAGACCCTCCACTTTTATCGCTATCAGTGCCGTTACTACGTTGCTCATTGGGACGGCGGTCACGTGATGGCCGAGCAGTTCAAGCCGTTTATCGCCGGGATCAGCGAAAAGACCGGCCTGGAAGCAAAGCGTGTGGAAGCCGTCGCTCGCGATTACTTTACTAACGTGGATTAACACAACCCTTTGATATCGCCAGAAAAGACTAAACGGCACCTCAAAGGTGCCGTTTTATATTCACTTTGGTGAGAACCAATCAGGCGGTGGGGATTTTTGAAATAATATATTCGAGTGATTCATCAATATTCTCACCTGCCAGCATTTTCTTCCGCACGCTAAACGCCCGGCCTGTACGTAAGAATTTTAGGGAGACAGTGTCATTAGTAACACCTTTTCCTGTTAATACGATTTCATTCAGCGGTACGATAAAAGTATCTGAGTACAATTTTGGTTTAACTATCAATTTATCACCAGAAAGACCAATCATAACGCTCTCCTTGAGGCGTACCCCATTCCAGATATTGAGAATGCCTACTGCGACAAATAAATAGCCAAT
This sequence comes from Klebsiella sp. PK01, assembly GCF_057624675.1. NCBI lineage: Bacteria > Pseudomonadati > Pseudomonadota > Gammaproteobacteria > Enterobacterales > Enterobacteriaceae > Klebsiella > Klebsiella sp. PK01. The sequence continues at coordinate 134,314 of NZ_JBYEZM010000001.1, read as the reverse complement.
TCCCACGCCCATCACCAGCACAATAACTCCCATGCATAAAGCAATAGCACCAGTAGGCGCAAATCGGGATGTATCGCATGTTAATTTATAGTTTTTATCTTCAGGCTTAGATATATCAACCTCTGCTTCAGGGTTATAAACATCAAGGTTTGCATTGCAGTATCTTTCGTAGCTAAAAATATAACCGATTAAAAACAACAAACCAATCGGCACCATAGCAATCCCACCGATATAAGCAAACACAATACCAACACGCGGGGCTTTCGGTAATAAAAAAACGCTTACCACCTGAACAACTATAGCAAGGGGAAGTACAATTGTGACCAAATCTTTAATCAAACGCAGCGTTCGATCGTAGCCATAATAATCTGAAAGCGAGTTGACCTCATTGAGCACCAAAAGAAACATGGCTAAGTTAATTATAATACCAATCAATGTCAGACGGTGAATTTTATTCATTCATACTCCATTATGCTTACTCATCGCAACATATTAATTTAATTAATAGGTTTACACTATGCCGCCAATAACAAAAGGCATTTTTAACACCTGGCGCCGTTCAACAATTCGAAATATCCGAATATATTCTCGCATGTAAAAAAGACAATACACACATAAGATAAAGAATATATCCCAAAGATTCGCACGCCAATAAAAAGAGCCAGCCGATATTAACAAATACACCCTCCCCGTCAACAAAAAAAGCAAAACGCAATATTCAGGCGTCATTTCTTTTTAATGTAAACTTCCCTGGTGCGGAATTTAATTCATGCGTTAAATTTATTTCTCTTGATCCGATACATCAGGTCTATATTTTATCGACATTGCTGCTTTCATTCTTATTCATGCATTAACCATTGGCATTATTCATTTTACCAGGCTATACCTTAGGCATCATTATTCATCAAGGATCTGTTGCAATGGGCAAGAAAATTTTAATGCTGGTGGGTGATTACGCTGAAGATTACGAAACCATGGTCCCGTTTCAGGCATTACAGATGATTGGCCATCAGGTCGATGCTGTCTGCCCGGATAAAAACAAAGGCGACTATATTATGACGGCGATTCATGATTTTGACGGCGCACAAACCTATAGCGAAAAACCCGGTCATCGCTTCGTACTGAACGCTGACTTCGATAGCGCCAATGAGCAAGACTACGACGCACTGCTCATCCCCGGCGGCCGTGCGCCAGAATATCTGCGCCTGAATGAGCAGGTGATTAAGCTGGTACAGGCTTTTGACGCTGCGCGTAAACCGATTGCCGCCGTCTGCCACGGCCCACAGCTTCTCGCGGCCGCCGGCATTCTTAAAGGCCGTACCTGCAGCGCTTATCCAGCTTGCGCTCCCGAAGTTCGCCTCAGTGGCGGACATTACGCCGATATCGGTATCGACCAGGCGCACGTTGATGGCAATCTGGTTACTGCTCCCGCCTGGCCCGCCCACCCGCAGTGGCTTGCTAAATTTGCCGAGGTGTTGCAGCGGTAAGCGCCTTTTCCAGGGCTGGAGTCGCTACGGTACGATATGCCCCCCAGCCCTTACTCCTTGCGCGAAGCTATTCCACGGTTTTATTTTTTACTAGTGCATAAGAGACTATCAGCTGCTGCAGGTGCTGTTCCGCTTGTTGCTGCTGCGCGGCGCGGCTGATTTGCCCTTCTGTCATCGCCGATAGTTGGCGTAACTGTTCTTCAGCCGGAACGGTTCGATTAAGAGACTGAGTAATGGCGAACACCGCGGATTTCAGTTCACTGACCGTCAGGTATTTTCCCTTCTGCTCATCCAGGGCATTCAGACGCTGAGTTAATTGCTGCAGTTGCTGCATTCCCTGATACCACCCGGTGAGGTTTTCCGCTGGCAGCGCGGCAGCTATGATCTGCTGCCGCCACTGCGAGGACAATGTTTTCGCCTGCTCCGGCCATAGCGCCAGTGCCTGTTGTACCAGTTGATCGCTATAGTCGATGGCCCAATTAGGTTTGAGTTGAGCCAGATGTGTAAGCTGCTGCCGGGTCTGCTTTATCCCACTGTCTGCTGACGGTGCGTGCAGAGAAAAGGAGCGTAACTGATCTGGCGAAAGTACCGTCGGCAATGGCGCCAGACTGAGAGCGAATTGCTGCTGTTCCGGATCTGGTTGATTCATCGCCTGCCACCCCCACCCTGCCGCTGCGGTCAGCACCAGCATCGTCAGCATACCGGCCATAAAAGGTCGCCATCGTTTTTCAGAGTTCTGACGCTCATTGCCGACTTGCACGTTTGGCAGCGTTTCCGGCGGCGCAATATAAACCCACTTTGTTCGCTCAACCCGCTCATCCAAATGGGTGGACGCGTTCTCCATCGTGACTACGTGCGGTAGGGTATCAGCGCTGGTCACGCCATCGCTATTCTCCAGCCGTACAGCCGCGTTATGCATCAAATTGAGCAACGCATCAAACTGACTGGCGTGCTTTAATTCCAGACGCTGCAGCGCAGCATCCAGCGCTTTCAGATGCACTTCCGCCTCATAAATCAAACTAAGATCGACATAGGCTAGCGTCAGCGTACGCAGCGCTTGCAGTAGCCGTTTACCCAAACCGCTAAGGATTTCCATCCGCGCGTGTACCGGCTGTGGCCAAAGGCTCCCCCACTGACGGGTAATCAGCGTTTCCAGGATAGCCAGTCCTTCATTCAGCCCGCATAAGCCGGTTAACTGCGTACGGGCAAGCGTATACCAAGCCGCGGTCTGCAGCTCTACGCCGTTACGGTCAAATAATGACAGGCAAAGCCGTTCTGCGTATAGCCAGTCAACGTCGGGGCGCGCCGGGTGGCTGAGTTTGTGCATTTCTTCACGCAGCTTTGCGTAGTCTGCCAGCGTGCGCGGGTCGCCGCCGGTAATCAGGTGACGCTTAGGATAAGTTGTCATAGGGGTAACCAGAGTGAGGGCTAAATAGCGGTGCGGGCATTCAGATACTGTTGCTGTTTCAGATGGCGAAGGAGAACCCTGCCTTCAGGCATAAATTCCGTGCCATAGCGTACCAGACCAATTTCCTTCAGTTCCGCGTCGATGGCATAACGCAGTTCGCCTGGCTGTGTCTGTTCGAGCATCTCCACACGGAGGCTGTTCAGCCGCGGTTCGTATTTGAGCAGTACCGCGGACAGCGTGGTCATTAACTGGTGCGCGCTACCCGGCATCCCCTGGAGAATTTTTGTCATATCCGGCAGACCGTAATCCGGAAGATGCGCCAGCGTGCCAGCCCGGCAGTTGAGGATACGCTGCATATTATCAAGCACCGATAAAATGACCTGATTTTCTTCACCGATCTGATGCAGCTCGAGACCGCCGGAGAAATTACCAAACAGGGTGTCGTAAAGTGAGGGGCGCGGCATTTTAGTTACCTTTTAACGGTTGCAGCGTCAGCCGGTTGTGACCGGCTTCGATAATACGCGGCTTGTCGGGGTCGAGGTCGTCGCGGGTCAACACTAACCGCCAGCTGTCCTTGACCCGATCCGGCGCGATAAACATCCCCGCCACCGCGACGTATTGCGCCGCCGTCTCCAGCGGCATATCCAGCGCCACGGATTCCCCCGGGTGTAGACGGATATCTTTTTGGGCCAGCCAATCGCTTGGTATTGCCCGGCTATCGTCAGCAAATAGCGAGGGATAATCGCTGGCGTCAAACGCTTTGCGCTCTTTGAGTTGGTAAATTCGCACTACGGTTGCCAATGACGCCCCTTGCGCATTGTGGTTCACCCCTTCCCAGGCCCGAATATCCAAATGCAGCGTTTTGATCTGTTTATAAAAAATAGCGTAGGTCACTGAGACGGCTCCATCTTTTACGCTCTGCGTCAGGCCGCAGCCGGTTAAGGCTGCAGTGAGAGTGATGGGCAGCAATGTGGCGCAATTTTTACCAGCGATAGTTGCCATCTTCATCGTTCTCCCTTCGGTGAATATTTTTCGGACGCGCTGATAACGCCCCAGATGAATGGTGATAATGTCAGTAGCAGGGTATTGCGCGTTAAGCGGGCGCAGTACCGCGGTCTGCCCTAACCGCGCCGCGTTTTTGGGTTGGCAAGAGCGTTGCGCAGCCGGTAATAAATGGCGGGCCACATACAGCTGTAGCCGTACATCCAAATGGGCGCCCAGCCAGGGCATTCAGCGTGGAGTCTGCGGTGTCGGACATACGATCTCCTCCTTGATATGTTTGAAAATAACGTTATCTGCTTTTTTATCCTCATCAGGATGAGGAAGTATCGGGTATTTCGGATCTGCGCGACCGTAGCAGGAACGGACTATCCGCACCTTATCGCAGGGGAAAATATGCACATCAAAACCGCACGCCTGCCCCTTCTCCCAGCGTTCAATGGGGACAGTAATCGGCCCATGTTTCTGATAGTGAGTCTCATAATCATCGGGCATCTCACTCGATTTCATCCAGGCATTAGGATCGGAGGTCCAGGTGATTTTTGCCGTCAGTCCCGGGCGCCAGACATCAGGCACCATCACGCAGCAGAATCCGCCACCGCCACCGTAGGGATTCGCCCTGGGCCCTCCGTAGCCATCAACCTGCACCGAAACGATGGCATCAGGTCCGTGGTTTAATACGGCTATATCAGCGCCGCTCATGCCGTATGACTGTGATCGCGGCAGGCCGTCAATAGACAGAGAAAAACGGCGACCAGTACCGCCAGCCCTGTGGACAAAATACGGGTATGCTTTATCATTGATGTATCCTTACAAAAATAAAATAAAGTAATGAATTATTAAGAGATGACGTAATTTCAGATTTTTATTTTTACGACGCCGTCCATAGTAATATGGTAATTAAAGTGTCAGGGAAGCAGTATTTTAAAAGCCTCGCTTTTTATATCCCGATATATTTTCCCCAGCACGCCCGATACCGTATTCAGATCTTTCATATCCGTTCGCGCCTGCACTAATATATCGCCAACATTAATATCAATAATCGCTTTTACCCGCTGGCCAAATTGTTTCACCGAATCCCACGTATCGTCATCGTTATCGTAAATCGTCCGCGACGCAAAATAACCGTGGGAAAACGAGGAATGCAGCGGATCATGATTATATTTGGCCAGCGTGTCATGCACGTAGTTATCGTAAAAATCCAGCATCGTCGGCGAGCCCATCAGCGCCGCCCGCCGGGCATCGCCGCTTTTCTTGATCTGGATATATTCCGACTCCTGCGCCGCCACCAGCGGACCGCCAAGCTGGTCGGTTTGCGTGGTGGGGATCACATCCAGCAGCACCTGGCCCAGCAGCGCCACGATACCGGTATGGGCAAAGTCATAACCCCACGCCGCGCGGTCCAGCCGATCCTTATCGATAAACGGCACTTCTCGCGGCCCTTCGCTTTCCGCGGGCGCCGTCGCCGACGGCAGCGCGCCGGTCTGCTCATTCAGCGCCTGCTGATAAAAAGGCTTACGCTGATAATACTTATCGGCGTATTGCGGGCTGGCAAAGCGCTCGGTGCGCCAGGCGGTGATCCAGCTCAGCTGGTCCGCCAGCATCACCTCCAGCGCTTTGGCCTTCAGCGGCACATACACCGGATCCGGCAGTTTGCCCAGCGGACCGTTCTCCGGCGGCTTCGCGGCGGCGGCCGCAGCTTTCGCCTTATCGCTATCCGCCTTGTCGTGAGCCGCCTTCAGCGCGGCGACCGGATCCCGGCCCTGAGCCACGGCGATGGCCACCACCTCCGCCTCGTTGACGGCCGGCGTTTCGGTCTTCGCCCCCGCCTGCTGCGCCCCGGCCTGCTGCCAGGCGTTAAACAGGGCGATCGCCTGTTCGGAGATTTTGAAATAATCAGCAACGTAGCCTTGCATTACCCGATATTTTTTGTCCTGAGCCCCACCGGGTAATACTTCTTCAGGTACGCTCAGCGGCGCCCCGGCATCGAAGGCGGCGGCATACATATCATGCAGCACGATCTTTGACAACAGGCTGCGGGCGTCGGTCTGCACCTTGCCGAGCTCCGCAGGCTTACAGTCGCCACCGACATCGGCATGCATCCCGGGGTAGACCACCTCCACCGCTCCCGCCGGGTATTTCCCGTCCGGACCGCGGATAGAGTCCAGCGGCAGGTCGCCGTGCTGCTCGTGGCCGGCGACAAAGTGGTAGCAGCTTTTTAAAAAACCTTTGGTGGTCGGTAGCCGCAGGCTGTTGGCCGCCCAGCCCAGATGACCGGTGGCCGACGGCAGGATATGCGGCACACCAACCGCAGAGACCGAATCCAGCAGTCCCATAAACTCGATACTGATGGGGATGCCCAGCAGCGTGGGTCCCCCCGGAACCACCGTCCCCGCCGGCAGCATATTTGTCGCATCGAGCGGCATTTTAGCGTCATCGAGCAGCGACTCCAGCCCGCGGTCGAAGGCGCGGGCGGTGGCGGCCCCCCGGCAGTAGCCGTAGACGAACAGCTTGATTTTGGCGATGCGCCGCTGCGAGCGCTGCATATACAGCCGCGTCGGCTGCCGCGGCCACTGGTTGACCACGCCCCCCAGATGGTCGTCGCAGAATTTGTCAAGCGCGCTTTTACGGTTGAACTTCTGGGTCAGCCGCGAGAAGGGCCAGACGGTGGCCATCTGAGGCCGAAAGGTATCCAGTTCGCTGTCCTCGATCCTTTCCTTTTTCACCGCATAGCAAATGCTGCTGTAGGTTTTAAGCAGCGCCTGGTTGATACGGTCCTCACCGCCGTTGGCAAACAGCTCGCCGTCCAGCGAGTAGTGCTCTTCGCCAATCTCCGGAAAGCGCGCCCCGCAGCCGGGAAAATAGTAACAAAAGTAACCATCATTCTCCGCCTTATCTAACCAGTTTGCCGCATGGTAGAGTCGGCCGATATTGGTCAGCGGCGGGTTTCGCGAGCCGTAGACTTCATCACCATCTTCTTCGTTACAGCAGGTACCGTCAAAGAACAGGCTGATATGCAGGCTGGCCGGGCAGCCCGGCTCCGTTTTTTTGTCCGAGGGATGATCGGACTCTTTAACATACCCCTCCAGGTACTGCCTGGCGTAGTTGCCTTCGGTCTGCGTTCTGCTCGCTGGCAGGCGGCCGCGCTCGTTGTATTCGGTTTTCTGCTGCGTGGAGTTATCCGCGGGCTTTTTGTCATCCGGCCCGGGAAACTTTGGCGGTAGGCTGGCCGCTTCTGCGGTGGAGGTTTTGACTGCGACCGGAGTGGCACCGGTCTGAAAAGCCGCAATAAGCGCCTTCAGGGCATTCAGCGTGGAGTCTGCGGTGTCGGACATACGATGTTCTCCTTAACATGGTCAAATAATATTTTTTTCGCTTTTTCATCCTCATCGGGCGCACGATGTATCGGATATTCCGGAGATGAGCGATCGTGACAAGAACGAACAATTCTTACCTTATCGCAGGGAAAAATATGCACTTCAAAGCCACAGGCCTGTCCCTTCTCCCAGCGCTCAATGGGAACGGTGATCGGTCCATGGCGCTGATAGTATTGTGAATAGTTGTCAGGCATATCGCTTATTTTCATCCAGGAGTTAGGGTCGGAAGTCCAGGTGATTTTTGCCGTCAGCCCCGGCCGCCAGTCGTTGGGCACCATCACACAGCAGAAGCCGCCGCCGCCGCCGTAGGAATTGGCTCCAGGCCCGCCGTAGCCGTTCACCTGCACCGAAACAATGGCATCCGGACCGTGGTTTAAGACGTTTATATCAGCGCCGCTCATGCCGTCGCGACTGTGATCGCGGCAGGCCGTCAGCAGGCAGAGAAAAACGGCGGCCAGCACCGCCAGCCCGCCGGGCAAAATACGGATATGCTTTATCATTGATGTGTCCTTACAAATACAAAGTGATGACTTATTAATAAATGGCGTAATTAAATGCTTGTATTTATGCTAATAGATGAACCTCCATATATAACTGATGATGATATTTGTAGCGGTCAATGAATATTGGCCACGATAAATATTCTCAGCAGTTATTTCATATCCGTTCGTGCGTGTATTAATTATTTCGCCGATATTAAGTTCAATAATTGTTTTACTCGCAGGCCCGGCAGGACGCTATTATCGTAAAAATCCAGCATCTGCGGCGAACCCAGCTGCGCCACGATGCCGGTGTGGGCAAAGTCATAGCCCCACGCCGCGTGGTCCAGCCGATCCTTGTCGATAAACGGTACCTCACGCGGCCCCACGCTCTGCGCAGGCGGCGCAGCAGACGGTATTTTTCGGCCCCAACGGGCGGGAATATATCTCCAGCCCGGCAGGCACCGTTTCCGCCATCTTCATCGTCGGTAGTTCCGGCGTCAGCGCCACCACCGATAGCCACGGAATGGTGCGCAGATAGTGCGGCCACAGCATGCTAACCAGCCCTTCGGTAAGCTCAGGCAGGTCGTCATCAATCTTTTCCCGCAAGCGCTCCATGGAAAAAGCAACCCCTTCAAACAGACGCTCTACGTAGGGATCCGGCGTACCGGCTTTGTCGAGATCCAGCATCGAAATAGCACAAGGTTAAATCATCGATCGTATGTTATCCGTTACTCGTCCATGACGATCATCAGGCGTTTAAACGCACAGCACCGCCGCGCGGGCGGGGTCAATAGCAATCAGGTCCGCCAGCAAACGGTCCATCTGCGACTGCAGACGAGCTCTTTCCGTTTCGCTGCGTCCGGCCTTACCGCGCAACAGCCGCAGATGACGCGCTCGGACTTCAAACAGTAGTTCCGGTTCCCATTGCGCCAGTGACAGCGTGGCTGCCAGCACGTCCAGTTCCGCCAGCAGATGTTGCGCCAGTTCGTTTTTCCCGCTCTGCTCGGCAATCCGCGCCATCAATAATCGCAGTAACCAGCGGCTTCTGGGGGTGGTGATACCCGGACGATGTTGCAGCCAGGTCAGCGCCGCCTCAGCGCCATCGCTGTCGACCAGAGCCAGCGCCTCCGGCTCTAACTGAAGGATGTTGTCGTCGCCGGAAGCGGTGACGGCGCGGGAAGCGGTGTCGTCCAGCCAGATGGTTGCATTATCCAGCACCTGTTGCTGTATCCAGTTCAGCGTCACCTCATCGGCAAACGGCGTACCATCGTTAAACGCCAACCCTTCCAGGCCGATCAAACGTGCCAGCAGTCCTTGCAGATCATGCTGAATAATAGCGGCCTGCGCGTCGCGCCCGGATTTCAACAGCGCCTGGTGAACATACCACTGCAGATCCAGCCACAGATGGTTTGCGCCGCGGGAAAACATCTCGCTGGCCTGCTCGAGTAATTCCATCCAGCTCTGTTGGAGATACAGCCTTTTCAGCAGCGCCCGCTGGTCCGGTTTTGGCGGATCAATACGAGTTCTGCCGTCCGCCAGTAACGGCGGCAACTGATGCAGCGTATCATGGCGAATGCTCTTTATCAGGTGATGGGCAGAGAGCCAGCCATCCGGCTGGTCGCTGAGATACTTTGCCAGCACCCGCGCCTGCGTCAGCAGCTCCTGACCAGAGGTGATACCGCTGAGCACTGGCGCGCTGCCCCCCACCGCCGCTAGCGGCGCATCGCTGATATTCTGCGGGACCACAGCTTCTGGCCCGCCGGATTTCATTAACCGGGTTTCGAGGGCGGCGCACAACGCGCCGGGGACCGCCCCTTCTTGCGTCTGCTCCATGATCAGCAACGCGCCGGTGATACGTAGCGCATCGCTGTTGCATACCTCCGGGTATAACGACAGGCTGTCGAGCATGCGCTGGCTCGCCAGCCAGTCAAGGGCAGCTCTCCTGCTGCGATCCCGCTGCGGGTGTAGACTCACGCCAAAACGCTGCATTAATCCAGCCAGTAATTCCAGCCCATCAGCCAGACCCGCTTCGCCATCGCGGAGCAGGCGGGCCCAGGCGTAGTATGAGGCGACGCGGATATCCTGGGTGACGGTGGTCAGCAGCTTTTCCGCAAGCTGACAAATCAGATCGGTATTGGCGCCGGATAGCTTATTCACTTCTTCGCGCATCAACTGGAAATCATCGTCATAGCCGGGATCATCGCCCGTTGGTTGCTCGGTCGTGACCGGCTGCAGCCAGTTTTCCCACAGCAGCAAACGCTGCTGGGTCTGTGCGGCCAGCGCTTCCGGCGCTACCTGGCTCGCACTAATCAATGTAAGAACTGATGCCATTAATAAAGATCCTCCCTGCGCTGTTCACTCTCCGCCTCGCAGCCCCATACGGACTCCGCCCCGCTGTCGCTCATTCCCGACGGGCTGTTGACGGGGAGTGTCTTACCAAATATCAACGTGCGCTGCGCATCGGCGAAATTCACCACTTCGCTCTGCGCCTCTTCCTGCAGGGTGAAATAATAGAATATGCCGACTTCAGCCAGCAGGCGCTGAATAAACGCCAGGTCGCTCTCGCGATACTGGTTTATCTGTTCGCGTTTTGGGTAGCTTTGCTTGAGATTAAATTCATATTCCCAACCATGCAGGTTATGCTCCTGCGGTTGTGTTGCGCTCACGGCCCAACGAACTCATCCAGGTCATATTTTTTCTCCATAAGACCGCAATGCCCTGCAGATAGTGTTCTGCTTGCCCATCGCCCGCGCCATCCTGTACCGGGATGGGGTTGACGCTAAGAAATTCTCATCAGGAGTGGCTAAATTCCATGACCACGTCGCCTTCTTCATCGACATCCAGAGAAAGGCTCTGCGGCTTCAACCCTGCCGCCAGATGGCTCAACAGTTGCTGACTCAGCACCGGTAGAATTTGTTGATTAAGCAGGCTGTCAATGTTACGTGCGCCGGTATCCGGCAACAGGCAGGCGTCCGTCAACGCGTCGTACAAGCCTTCGGCAATATCGGTTGTCATACCGTAGTGACGATACAAACGCTGGCTAACCTGGTTGAGTTTCATGTTGACAATTTTGCGCATCGCCAGCTGGCTGAGCGGACGGTAAATAATGGTCTGGAAACGCGCGAGCAGCGCTGGTTGAAAATGTTCTCGCAGCACCGGGCGCAACAGGTCATGTAAATCGGATTCTGTCGCTTCCGGCCGCTCCTCCAGCCTCTGCATCAGCCGATCGCTGCCGAGGTTTGAGGTCATCAGGATCACCGTATTGCGAAAGTCGATTTCGCGTCCCTCGCCATCGCGCATAAAGCCACGGTCGAACACCTGGTAGAACACATTCATCACATCACGATGCGCTTTTTCCACTTCATCAAGCAGTACCACGCTGTACGGGCGTTTGCGTACCGCTTCGGTGAGAATCCCCCCTTGACCGTAGCCGACATAACCGGGAGGCGAACCTTTCAGTTGGGACACCGTATGCGGCTCCTGATATTCGGAAAGGTTGATGGTAATCAGCGATCTCTCACCACCGAACAGCTCATCAGCCAGCGCCAGCGCGGTTTCCGTTTTTCCAGTGCCGCTCGGACCGACAAGCAGAAATACGCCCTGCGGGCCGTTATCCGGTGCAAGCCCGGTTTTGGTCGCCCGCAGTCTCTTGGCAATGGCGTTTAGCGCCATATCCTGCCCCACCACTCGTTTATCCAAATGAGATTCGAGACTCAGCAGTTCCGTCTGCTCGTCCTTCAGCAATGAAGAGAGCGGTACCCCGGTCCAGTCGGCAATCACCGTTGCTACGGTACGTAAATCGACATCCAGCCCCAGCAACGGATGGTTATTCTGGACGCTGGCAAGTTGGCTCTGTAATGCGCCGATCTCCTTGCGGCGGGAAGGATCGGCTCGGCAGCTCAGCAGTTGCTCGGTCAGCTTCAGTTCCAGGCCGTACTGCGTTTCCAGATCACCAAGCTGTAAAATAATACGCGATTCTTCCAGCTCAATTGCCGCCAGCCGCGCTTCGTCGCTACCGCTACCGACCATGGCATCTTCCAGCAACGCCTGTTTTTCCATTTCCAGCGCCGTGATTTGCGCTTTCATACGCGTCAACAATTCCGGCACCGTATCGATTCCCATGCGAATGCGGGCCGATGCGGTATCCAGTAGGTCCACCGCTTTATCTGGCAACTGGCGGCCGGTGAGATAGCGTCGGGAAAGTGTCACGGCAGCGCGAATGGCTTCATCGGTGATATGTACCCCGTGATGCTGAGCATAGCGAGATTTTAGCCCGCGTAGCATCAGACAGGCGGTGTCATCGTCCGGTTCGTCGACTTTGACCATCTGGAAGCGGCGCTCCAGCGCGGCATCACGCTCGAAGTACTGCTTATACTCACTCCAGGTCGTGGCGGCGATAGTTCGCAGTTCGCCGCGCGCCAGGGCCGGTTTGAGCAAATTAGCGGCATCCGCGCCACCGGCCTGGTTGCCTGCGCCGATGATAGTATGAGCTTCATCGATAAACAGCAGCACCGGAACAGGCGACTGCTGTACCGCTTCGATAATGTTCTTAAGCCGCTGTTCGAATTCCCCTTTAACGCCTGCGCCGGCCTGCAGTAAGCCGAGATCCAACGTACGCAATGAAACCGGCTTCAGACTGTCCGGCACGTTGCCCTCCGCGATACGCAACGCCAGCCCTTCGACCAGCGCAGTTTTGCCGACTCCGGGTTCGCCAACCAGGATTGGGTTGTTTTTTCGCCTGCGCGACAGGATATCCACCATTTGACGAATTTCGTTATCGCGACCAAAGACCGGGTCGATTTTGCCTTCGCGGGCGCGAGCAGTGATATCAAGGGTAAATTTGTCCAGCGCGTTCTGTAACGCAGGGGTCATCTCAGCGGACTTCACGGCCGATTCCACGGGGCGGCCGACAAACTCCACATCGCCAACGTGGCCTGGTTCATCTGGCTGTAATTCCGGGCGCTCATCAGACTGCATATCTAATAGTGGTCGCAGGTGTTCAAGCTGCGCTTGTCCCAACGTTAACAGCGGCCACAGACTGTCACAGCGCACCCGCGTTGGGTTGCTGACTAACGCCATCAGTAGATGAACACTGCGTAGAGAGGTCTCGCCCGCCAGTGAAGCCCTTAACCACGCCTCCTGCATCAGGCTCTGGATGCTGCCGGACAGCTGCGGCCGGCTGTGTACCGAGCGCGGAAGCGTTTCCAGAAAAGAGAGCAGATCCTGCCAGATAGCGTCCATATCCCACTCATAACGCCGCGCTAATACGGTCAGGTCTCCCTCGCCCTGCTCCAATAGTTTTAGCAGCCAGTGTTCGGGAAGGATTTGCGCATGCGCGCGGGCCTGGCACAACGAAGCGGCGCCTTCCAGGGCGCGGGCGCAATAAGGGTTTAAACGGCGTAACAGAATGGCTGGGTTTTCCATGAGGCTCTCTCTTTGTCGATTCCGGACACGCTACCGCCCATCGCCGTTTCCCGTGATGCAGGAGACCAAAGCGCACAAGGTCGGGCAGGCTGATTATTTTTGCTAAAAGCCAACGGTCACTGGCGCTTAGCAAAAAAGCAGACGGCGAACCGCCTGCTTCGGGCGTCAGGCTGTCGTTCGTTCATTCCATGAATCGGAATGAATGATGTTGCCGTCTTTATAGGTCCAGGTGATTTTTTCGTAGCGCAGTTCAATCTGCTCAAGATGGCTGTGCTTCTCGTAGGCTGGGTTCTTGATGTCGTGCATCAGCGGATTGACCTTCACCACTTTCACGTTTTCCAGTTTGGTGTTGAAATATTCCACTTCCTGACCAGCATCATTGATTTTGTACCACTTGAATTCGGCAGACTTCAGCGTCTGGCCGGTAGTCACCGCCTTGTAGAGATAGGGGCTTGAGGAGTCGATTTCCTTGGTAAACAGAAACGGCGTGTGGATACGCGTGCCGGTTAGCTTTCCGGTGTTGTTGTCGGTCGGGATGTACAGGTTATGCTCCTGCGCCACTACTTCGATGCTGCCTTCACGATCTTTCACATCTACGGAACCTTTAATGTCCGCCCCGCCGTCGTCTTTCAACCATAAATAGACTGGTATTGCCATGTTAATTACTCCATTTCATTTTTTAACACGCCATCATCCTGAGATGGCGCGGGTGTGTTGTCTGTCGCAAGACAGGCTGTAGCCTGTCGAGCCAGACGACTTGGATAGTGACAGGCGTGTTACCCTTTCGCCTTCGGCATCTGGCTAACCAGAGACAAATTGACGTCCATGCCTTCCACCTGGAAGTGCGGCACCGCGAACAGCTTGACGCGGAAGAAGCCAGGGTTATCCTCGATATCTTCCACTACCACTTTCGCATCACGCAGCGGATGTGAGGCCTGCAGCTCGTCGCCCGGATCGGTCATTTCCGTAACCAGGCCACGAACCCAGGTATTGAGCTCCAGCTCAAGCAGGCGGCGATCTTTGGTGGTGCCGATGTTCTCGCGTTGGATCAGTTTCAGGTAGTGGGCGATGCGCGATAGCAGGAAGATGTACGGCAGGCGGGCGTTGATACGGCTATTGGCTGTCGCATCCGCGGTGTCGTACAGCGCGGGTTTCTGAGTTGAGTTAGCTGAGAAGAAGCAGGCATAGTCACGGTTCTTATAATAAGACAGCGGAATAAAGCCCAGATTGGCGAATTCGAACTCACGGGTTTCCGGGATCATCACCTCGGAAGGGATTTTCACCTGATTTCCTGTGCCGAGATCATAGAGGTGGATGGGAAGATCTTTCACCGCGCCGCCCGCCTGCGGGCCACGGATTTGCACGCACCAGCCGTTTTGAATAAAGCTGCGTACCATGTTCGAGGCGAAGGCGAATGACGCGCTGGTCCACAGATACTTTTCGTGATCCGGCCCCTTTACCTGCTCAATGTAGTTAAAGCTGCGCACCGGAACCGTGTCCGGCCCATACGGCAGACGGCCCAATACCCGCGGCATGACCAGGCCGATATAGCGCGAGTCATCGGTATCGCGGAACGATTTCCATTTAATGTACTCAGCGCGATCGAAATAGTTGCCGATATCTTTAATTGCCGCGACTTCTTCCATTGAATCCTTGAGGAAAAATTTCGGCCCTACGGCGCCGATAAATGGCATATGCGCCGCAGCGGAGACTTTCGAAATATTACGCAACAGCGCCATGTCCTGCGGGCTGGCGTCAAACTCGTACGCCGATATTACCGATCCTATCGGCTCGCCGCCGGGGGTGTCGTATTCGGCGGTGTAAGTATGCCAGTACAGGCCGCTCTGTATCACCTCTGGCGCATCTTCAAAATCCTGACGTAAATCGTCTTTGGACACATCGAGGATTTCGGTTTTCACGTTCTGGCGATAGTCGGTGTTATCTACCAGTTGCTTCAGGCCGCGCCACAGAGATTCCACCTTCTGGAACTCCGGGTGATGCATAACAGCATCAAGTTGACGGCTTATACGAAAATCCAGGTCCGCGATGTGGTGGTCAATAAGCGTTTTATCGAGTTTCTCCACCTGCTGGCCGGATTGACGAATGCAGTCCATAAAAACCTGCATCGCCGCGGTCAGGCGTTCCCCCGCCGTGGCCTCTGATAGCGCCGTGTCGTCCAGAAAGACATTAATATCGCCAAGGCTTGATGCCGGGCTCAGATTGATTTTTTCAAACAGAGAAGCGTAAACGCTTTCTTTGTTCATTACGGCAGTTTGCCCCTGTGCGGGGTTCGTTTCAGTATTTACAGACATCAGCATATTCCCGGTTAATCCATTAAAAGAGATGACCGCCGTTTACTTCCCGGCAAGGGCACTCATTTCGGCGCGTAATTCGCTGGACAGAGCTGGATCTTTAAGGATTCTCTCAAGCTCTTTTCTGAAAGTAGCGTTATCAAGCAGGTTCGATTTGAGATCGCGTAATAAATTACGCATCGCCAGCATGGCGCGGAGTTGAGGGATTTGCCGGGCAACCTGTTCGGGCTCAAAGTCTTTTATATCGGAAAAACGCAGTTTAACATTGTCTTCTGAGTTATCCCCAGCCAGCGTATTCTCAACGGTGAGATTGATCTCTGGGTTAAATTCAGAAAGCACACTATTAAAATTATTCTTATTGATATCTATTTTCTGGCGCTCGGCCAATGGTCGATACTCTTTTCCATTACTGAAATCACCAACGGTGAGCAATTTAAGCGGTAGTTCAACCTTCTTCTGCGCCCCCCCGGTATGTAAGGATAATTTTAAATTAATACGTGCCTTCGGCACCTCATTCTGGAATGAATCAGCCATAGCGGTCCCTTTTCCTTAAGGAATGATTGTGGAGTAAATTTCGTTTTATTCACAACGTTATGTTTAAAGAAATCAGGGCAATATATCAACCAGCAGATACGAAGATCCAGAGATAACAAGTCATTTAATTGGCATAGATCAATATCGCCGGCAAGCAATCATTTCAACCAATAACTTATGCAATCTCAACACGATAACCAATATATAATTCACTCAATCACAGATGGAAACTATTTAAATGTGATAAATTCAACTTTCAGCGTCGAAATAAACTCATTCCTTTTAATAAATGAATTATTAAAAGGAACTATTAATAGAGACGTTAATAAAATAGCATTCTGGGTGTCAAAAACTACCAGACTGGCGTAGGCCAGTCTGGTATTCCCGTAAAAAACATTCTCTCAGAACCAGGCCTCAAACATACCGCCGATGTTCAGCGAATCCAGCCGCTCGTCGCTGGTGTCGTTGACCTTCGCGGTGTGCTCGTTATCCACCTGGCCGCCGGTAACATAGAAGCGCAGCATCGGGCGGAACTCCGGCCCCATGCCGATGGCGATGTTCTGCGACAGCGTCAGCTTCCAGCCGTGGTTATCCCCGCCCTGGTCGTAGTCAACGCGCTGGTAGCCCGCTTCCAGCCAGGTCGAGTGCACGTCGTTCCAGAAGTACATCGGCCGGACGATCGCACCGTAGTTTTTACGGTTATCGGTATTGTCCTTGCCGTTGTCGTAATCGTGGAAGGCCAGCAGATACTCGATCTGCGCCTGCTGAGTGAATTTATGGCTGCCCTCGAAGCTGGCATAGACCGTGGTCAGGTCGTCGGTCTTGTTATAGACGCTGTTATCCGAGTTGTCGGAGTAACGCAGAATAACTTTGTTCACCCCGCTGTCGTTGCTATGGCTCAGCACCAGCCCGCCCTGCCAGGCATCGAGGCGCGCGTCGCTGTCCACCGCTTTTGAGTCAAAGCCGTAGTTGGCATATACCTCGACGTCGATCGGCCCGGCCTTGATGTTGTGGGTTTTAGTGGTCAGCGCGTAGTGGCCGTTATCGCCGGTATCGGAGCTGCCGGTACAGGTGATCCGCGACGGGTTGGTCTCGTCGGCCATCACTTCCGGGCTACAGGATTTCACCTGCGTCACTGTCGCCACGTCGAACTGCACGCCGCCGATATCGAAGTTCTTCACCCCGGCGCCCTGGCCGTCGTGGTTCATCCAGAAGTAGTCGTTGATCCCCTGTTGCGGGCGCTGGTGGAAGTCGCGGCCGGCCCAGATATAGGCGTTGGGGTTAGATTCGAGGACGTTGGTGACGCCGACGTAGGCTTTTTTCAGGTTAACCTCGTCGCTCCAGTGGTCAAACATGACGTTGAGATCCCAGATAGCCCCCTGCGCGCTTTTGAACGCTTTGCTGATCTGGAATTCCCCACCGTTGCTTTCGTTACCGAGACGACCGATCGCTGAGGCGCCGTTATAGGAGCCGTCGACGCCGACATATTTCTGGTCGCCGGTCTGGAAGTGGGCGCCATAGCGGGCGTAACCGCTAAATTTCAGGCCGAAAGGGATCGCCAGATCCGGCGAAGCCGCGGTGGTTTGCGGGTTGGTTATAACATCGACCTTCTTATTAGCCGCGGCGTCGATTTTGGCCTGGCGGTCGGCCAGCGCTTTATCGACAGCTTTCGCGACGATGGCGTCGATCTGCTCCTGGGTAAATTCTTGGGCTGTTACAGAGGTAAGCGGAGAAAACACGGCGATGACCGCCATAGTTAATGGAAGCTTTCTTATCATTGTCATCATTATCTCAATAGAGGTTAATTTTATTCAGGCAATAACAATCTGACTCTGGCCACGCAGAATATGTTGCTACTGTGAGAACAATTTAATTTTTATTTTGTTCGACTACAGAGGTTTTATACGAATAACGTTCTCCTTTCCCACAATTAAATTAATGATTAGCGCTAAAACAAGCAACGCCGCAGAGACTTGCCAGATGAATTTCATTGTATGGTGAACAAAACCATTAATCGCGCTGCACTTGACCTAAGATTGCATGAACACTCCAATATTGGTGGATGTAAGAAATGTAACAACTATGACACATCCTGTATTCTATAAACCGGTTGCTCAATTACGTTATTTCACTCAGCGATTGAGAAAACACTCAAATGTGAGCCATCTCGCAAATATCACTTTCATATATTCAACATCATAAAATCCATATAGAGTACAGAGATAATGCCAAACGGCCTTTGCTTTGAGGATCACAGAAGTAAAAAAACATAATTAATTAATTTAAAAACGTAATAGATTCTTCGCGATCTTTTGTGTCAGAAAGTGTTTCACATTCACACAACAAACCGGAGTCTGCTCAGAATGAGTAAAAACATAATGCAAAATCGCAATGATGAATATCATAAATTAACTCGCGGGGAACGTATTGGCTACGGTATGGGCGATTTTGCGCAAAACCTGGTTTTCGGCACGATCGGCGGCTTTCTTGCTCTACATATGTTGACGGTAAATACGATCAGTACAGCCACTGCGGGGTTCATTTTTCTTTTTGTCCGAATCATCAATGTTTTTTGGGATCCGATGGTTGGAACCTATGTGGACAAAAGGACCTCCGCGGCAGGGAAATATCGTCCCTGGCTATTAAGAGCCGGAGTGCCGCTAGTGCTCCTTTCCGCTTTGCTTTTTGCCCCCATTCCGGGCGTCAGAGGCTCCGTACCGTTTGCTTTTATCATCTATTTAGCGCTGGATTTAGTCTATTCCCTGGTCAATATTCCTTACGGTTCTCTTAATGCCTCGCTAACCAGAGATCCCGAATCCATTGATAAATTAACCAGTACGCGAATGATGCTGGCTAATAGCGCCAACCTTTTGGTCTATACCCTGTTTCCGATGTTCGTACAAATGGCTTCACCAAAAGATCGTAGCCTCAAGGATACTGGTTTTTTTGGCATTGAACTCAACCTTGGTAACTATACCGACCCATCAGCGAATTACGCCTGGTTTGGCGTCTACTCCGTTTATATGTTATTAGGCGCGGTGGCACTTTTTATTTGTTATAAATTCACCAAAGAACGCGTCGTTGCAACCGCAGAACAGACGGCGAATGTCAAAACAACCGATCTGTTCCTTGAGCTCAAAAATAACCGTCCTCTTGTCATTCTTGGACTATTTTTCATGCTGGCCTTTACCTTTATGTTCTTTATGAACACGGTAAATGGCTTTTTCAATCAGTATGTGGTTGGTCACTCTGAGTGGATGGGCGCCGTCGGTCTGGTCGCCTCAATACCGGGTATTGCGTTCCCTATTTTTTGGCCAAAACTTAAGAAAATTTTTGGTAAGAAAGGCTTCTTCCACATTTTCCTGGGGATGTTTATTGTCGGTGAGTTATTAACGTATGTCTGGTCACGGGAAGGTATGCACGATGCGCTGTGGCTTGCTTATATCGCCACATTTATTAAACAGTGGGGCTTAACCTCAGCCACCGGATTTATGTGGGCACTGGTACCTGAAGTGATTGCCTATGGCGAATTAAAGTCTGGTAAGCGAAATGCGGCAATCATCAACGCGATTATGGGACTCTTTTTCAAGATTGGCTTTACCATCGGGGGCGCTATTCCTCTGTGGTTGCTGGCCGTCTATGGTTTTAATGAAACCGGCGCGCAACAAAGCGCGAGCGCTATCGACGGGATCATGATGACAGCGGTCTGGATCCCCATCGCCTTAGCGATTGTCTCGATGATCATCATGCAAATTTATCCTATCTCAGACAAACACGTCAGCGACATTAACCGCCAACTTGATGAGATTCGGGTGTAAAACCAATACGATTAAATTTATAAAGGTATAATGATATGTCTCTTATCCAAAACCCTATTTTGCGTGGCTTTAATGCCGACCCCAGCATTATCCGTGTTGAGGACACCTACTATATAGCCAACTCGACGTTTGAATGGTTTCCCGGCGTCCGTTTGCATGAGTCAAAGGATTTGCAGCACTGGAATCTGCTGCCGTCACCATTGTCGACCACTACTCTTTTAGATATGAAAGGCAATCCGTCTTCAGGCGGCATCTGGGCTCCGGCGCTCTCTTATGCGGATGGCAAATTCTGGTTAGTGTATACCGATGTGAAAGTCACCGAGGGTGCCTTTAAAGACATGACAAACTACCTGACCACCGCAACTGATATTCGCGGCCCGTGGAGTTCGCCGGTCAAACTTAATGGCGTAGGTTTTGATGCTTCACTTTTTCATGATGATGATGGCCGTAAATATATCGTGCAGCAAACGTGGGACCATCGAGAGTACAATCATCCTTTTGACGGCATTACCTTGACTGAACTCGATACTAAAACGCTAAAACTGATGCCCGAAACAGCAAGAACCATTTATCGCGGTACCGCGGTGGCGCTCGTTGAGGGGCCGCATCTCTATAAACTGCACGGCTATTACTATCTCTTTGCCGCTCAGGGGGGAACGGTATTTACTCATCAGGAGGTGGTGGCGCGTTCCACGACATTAAACGCCGATAGCTTTGAAACTGAGCCTGGGGAGGTATTTTTAACTAACGTTGATACTCCTGACAGCTATATCCAAAAACAAGGACACGGGGCTTTGGTTTCGACGCCCGAAGGCGAGTGGTATTATGCTTCGCTGTGCGCTCGTCCATGGAATCGCCCTGGTGAGTCAATTTATGATCCACGCGGTTGGTCCACGCTTGGCCGGGAAACGGCTATCCAAAAGGTGTACTGGGATGACGATGGCTGGCCACGAGTGGAAGGCGGTCACGGCGGTAGAACGTTTGTCGAGGGACCAAAAGACGCCATTTATACCGAAAGCACGAAAGACAACAGCCAACATGATGAATTTACAACGCCAGCGCTCAATCTCAACTGGAATACCCTTCGGGTACCTTTTAGCGAAAAAATGGGTAGCACAGGCAACGGAAAGCTAACCTTAATCGGCCAGGGGTCATTAGCGAACACCCATGACCTGTCGTTGATTGCCCGCCGCTGGCAAGCCTTTTACTTTAATGCTGAAGTTAAAGTAGTCTTTAATCCCTTTAGTTACCAACAAATGGCCGGGTTAACAAATTACTACAACGATCGCCACTGGAGTTTTGCTTTTATCACCTGGAATGAAATTAACGGTAGAGTCATTGAGGTCGCCGAAAACAACCGTGGAAAATATACTTCATATTTGAAAGATAATGCGATTAAGGTTCCTGAAAACGTCGAATACGTATGGTTACGGACGAAAGTCAGGAAGCAGACCTATAGCTATGAGTATAGTTTTGACGGCATCGCGTTTATTGAAATCCCGGTGATATTAGA
Organism: Klebsiella sp. PK01; assembly: GCF_057624675.1. Lineage (NCBI taxonomy): Bacteria > Pseudomonadati > Pseudomonadota > Gammaproteobacteria > Enterobacterales > Enterobacteriaceae > Klebsiella > Klebsiella sp. PK01. Next base: position 112,960 of record NZ_JBYEZM010000001.1, on the reverse strand, counting down.
TGCCGCTGTTCTTTCTGATGACTATGTCCTGCAGAGCTATGGCGGTTTCTTTACCGGGGCATTTGTAGGTCTTGCTGCAGTAGACTACTCCGGTTATGACGTCAGCGCCGAGTTTTACCATTTCGATTATCAGGAACTGGGCGACTCATTAATTGGCGATGATGTTTATAGCTGGGAGGCTGGCGAGTTACGTGCTGATTAGTTTGATGAACATCTTTTATAGTCAACCTGGCGCAGGTTAACCCGGTAAGATGAAAGCGAAGATCTGTGGATTGGCAATGTTTATATCAGGACGGTGGGTTCCCCCACCGTCTCATTATGACTTTTCTACTGCTTTTTAACCCCCAGACAACCGCGAACAAATTCAGGATTAAAGTGTTTCACCGCTTCACCCACATAGCCTAAATCCAGTGCGCTGATTTGCGCCATTTCGCTGTCAGTCAGTGAGAAATCCCAGATTGCAAAGTTCTCTGCAATCCGTTCCTGCCGAGTGGATTTAGGAATCACCGTGACACCGCGCTGCACGTTCCAGCGCAGGACAACCTGAGCAATGGTTTTTTGATGAGCGGCGGCAATCCCCTGAAGCATTGCATTTTCATAAGGTTTATATCTGCCACCGCCTAACGGCGCCCAGGCTTCAGGCTGAACGTTATAATGCTTCATGGTTTCCAGCGCTGCGGGTTGCGCAAAGTAAGGATGCAGTTCGACTTGATTGACCATAGGTTTAATTCTGACGGTTTCGCAAAAGTTGGCCAAGACATGCGCATAGAAGTTGGACACGCCAATGGCTTTCAATTTACCGGCTTCATAAGCCTGTTCCAACGCGCGCCAGGCGCTGAAATAATCGCCCATGGCCTGATGCAATAAATAGAGATCGAAGTAATCCAGGCCCGATTTTTTCAGTGACGCCTCGATACCGGCTTTGGCCATATCGCCGTTGGCCATGTCCTGAACCCACAGTTTTGAGGTAATAAATAATTCCTCACGGGTACACAGCCCTTCGGCGATAGCTTCACGAACCGCCTCGCCCACGGCGTCTTCATTGCCATAGACGGCAGCGGTATCAATCAGGCGATAACCGGTACGAATAGCGCTTAATACCGACTGCTTACACTCTTCTTTATCGGTAACCTTAAACACGCCAAAACCGACCATCGGCATGTTGAGGTTGTTACTTAAAACTGTGTATTCCATGAAAAGGCTCCCGTCATGTGAAAACATCATTTTAGGACCGGAATGCCAGCATGATTAGTCTGTCATTTCTGATTTGACCTATGCATTGAATTCATAAATACAGGCATGTTTGATTGGCGCAACGCTACAGAGCGGCGAACGTATTGAATTAATGCCGGATATGGAAACGACGATTAAGACTGAACCACAAAATATTGCTGCTATTTACCCTCATGCTCTTCACCCAACGTTAATCGTCAGGGCCGTAATTGATTATTAGATAGTCTTTTTAAGTAACTCTGATAACATGCCTGTAAAAAATGGGCCACCATGGCGACCCATTTTTTACTCGTGGCGATTAGAACAGAATGCAGAAATAATATATGTCGCGATAATAATAACATTCTATTATCACATTACATTGTGAACGCACATCATGTTACGGCATGCCATTATGCATATATCTAACTAATCTTAATATCATCGAAGTTGATATCTTCCTCTTCTTGATCGTTATTGATAACAACATCGCGAGGAACATCTTTTTTGATGACAGCATAAATGGTTGCTGTTACTAATATATTAACTATCAATGCCATAATACCTGCCATGGGATTTGACATTGTTGGGAGCATTAATACCCCGCCAAAAGGTACAGTTGCATCCGCACCATACACCATGGTGATTGCACCACCACAAGCACCGCCGATTGCCGCTGCTGCAATACCGCGAACGATATCATTCATCACTATAGGGATAGATCCTTCAACAATATTCACTACCCCCATAGGAACCGCTGACTTCAACATTTCGATTTCTTCGTTATTATAGATATTTTTGCGAAGCAGCTTAGCGATAAAAAATGCAAGCCCAAAACCGATAGGTGTTGCCGTGTTGACTAACTGAAGGGCCGTAACTGGCTCATTTATACCCTGTGCCTGGAGGGTTAAGACGAATGCAAAGCACGTTTTATTGATCGGCCCACCAAAGTCAACGATACACAACGCCCCAATAACAGCACCTAACACTAAATTAGATGAAGTTCCCATACTTCTCAGGAACGATGTGAGTGCATCGGTAAAAATACCAATAGGCGTGCCGATGATATAGACCATGAGCAGAGCACTGAAAATGGATGCAAAAAATGGCACAATCAATGTCGGCATTAAACCCCGAGCCCAGCCAGGAACCTTCACATTTTTAATGATAGCAAGAGCAATATACCCGGAAATGTAGCCGCCGATCATTCCCCCGATAAAACCCGCACCAATAGCATTAGCGGCCAGACCGACAACAAAACCAGGGGCAATACCGGGCTTACCTGCGATCGAACCGGAAATTCCGATAGCAATAACGACGGGTAATAGTCCGAGCGCCTTAGCTCCCATGGTAGCGAAAGCCTGCCACAGATCAAATTGACCCGATACTAAAGTGTCCTGAACTGTCCCGCCAAAACCCATACCGATGGCAATAATAAACCCAGCGCCACAGACAATCGGAATCAAGAATGAGATGGCAGTCAGCAGATGACCTTTAGGGTTTGCTGCTTTCCATATTTCTTTTATATTCATAAATTACGCCCTTTATTTTATATAGGATACGCATAGGTAGGGGTTATGAATTGACTAATTCACCAAGCTTTTCAATAAGCTTATTTGGTGATTTAACTGCCATTTCCGTTGGTACTTTGACGACTTTCTTTCCGGCAAACCTTTCTTCACCGTAAACTTTAACATCGGCGGCTAACAGAACAATGTCGGCTTGTGCAATTTCTTCAGCGGTCAAGGCATTCTCAATACCTATAGTGCCTTGCGTTTCGATTTTGACATTGTGACCGGCCTTTTTTGCAGCTATTTCAATTTTCTTTTGCGCAATATAGGTGTGTGCAATACCTACAGTGCAGGCTGTAATTCCAACAATATTCATAACTATTCTCCAGAATGGTTTTTTAGATACTATGGCAGATCTGACAATTAATTTAAGCGCTGGCACCTTCAGCATTTAAAAGATCAATAATTTTTTGAGGGGAATCTTCCATCAGCAATTTTTCTACTATCTCTTCATCGGCAAGTGAACCTGAAACCTGGGATAATAATCGGATGTGGGTGGTATTTTGATCCACCAGGCATACAGCAAATAAAATAATACAACGAACGTCACTACCATCCATCGTTTCCCAGGGGATATGATATTGGGTTCGTCCAATGGCCAATGCCGTACGGGCTACGCCTGAGGATTTACCATGCGGGATCGCTATATGATTTTCGAATCCAGTGGAGCCCTGTTCTTCACGTAACCAAACATCTTTCAAAAAAATATCTTTATTAATAACAGCTCCATCACGTACTAATAAGTCAGCTAATTCTTCAATTGCTTCTTCTTTACTCTTAGCCATCATGTTCAATTTTATATTTTTTACGTTCAGTACACTCGAAATATCCATAAGTTACCTTCGTTAATATAAATAATCATCAGTAATCAGCGATACCAGCTTCTGCCACCACGTAGTCTGCCAAACCCGTCGGGGCCGGACAGCATAATAGATAGCATCCACAAGCGTACGAAGAGGCGTCGCAAGCGAACTCCAGATATAAAAAGGGTTACAGCGCTCTCAACCATATAAATCTAACGCGAAGGCAAAGAGACAGACCGGTTAAATAGACTCTTTGCACCGCACAATGGCTCAATACGGCTGAGCGCGCTGCAATTTTCAGGCAGCGATTTCGCGTTGATAGATATCGACCATTTTATCCCATGCATCGCTGACATTATCCGCCAGCGAGAACAGGCCCGAGGTTCCCACAATAAAGACGTCAACGCCCGATTGGGAGATAACATTAAAAGTTTTCTCGTTACAGGAGCCGTCAATTTCGGTCAGATAGTGGTACCCATGCGCTTCGCGCATCGCGATCAGCTGTTTAATTTTATTGAGCGACTCCGGGATAAACTTCTGACCTGCGTAGCCTGGGTCAACCGACATGACGGTCACTTTATCCAGCAGATGCGCATACTCTTTAATAGCCTCCGCCGGAGTCGCTGGGTTCAACACCACGCCGCAGCGACGACCAGCGTCTTTAATCTGGTTCAACAGACGGAATATTTTGTTATTTGCCGTCTCAGGGTGGAAGCTGATAATATCGGCCCCGGCATCAATACACATTGGAATTATATCTTCCGGGTGATTCACCATTAGATGTACGTCGATCGGCACATCGGTAATTTTTTTCAGGTTTTCGATAAAAAACGGTGATAGCGTAATATTCTTCACATAGTTACCGTCCATAATATCGACGTGATAAAAATCAGCCCGACCGTTCATTGCCGTAATTTGCTCTCTGAATTGCGTTAAATCCATACACATTAACGAGGGCGAAAATTTAGCTGCCATACCTCACCTCTTTAAAATTAGTTAGTTAAACAGTGACACGACATGCCCAAGAATGATGCCAACAACGCCAAAGTCCGCATCGCCAAAGGTGGTGGATGCAAAGCCAAGGTCGCCCATCAGGGGCAGCAAAATCGCGGGCAAAAAAGAAATCAACAGACCGTGGGCGAATGCCCCCACCACCGCGCCGCGACGACCGCCGCAGATGTTGCCGTAAACGCCCGCCGTCGCGCCGCAGAAAAAGTGCGGCACCAGGCCGGGAACAATGACGCTCAGGCCAAGCAGCGGACACAGGAACATACTCACCAGACCAGCGGCAAAACTTGACAGGAAGCCGACGATCACCGCGTTCGGGGCGAACGGAAAAACGGTTGGACAGTCGAGCGCCGGTTTCGCGTCTTTCACCAGCTTGTCGGCGATGCCTTTAAAGGCCGGAACAATTTCGGCAATAATCATGCGAACACCCGCAAGGATGATCCACACGCCTGCCGCGAAGGTCAGCGATTGGATAATGGCGAAGATAATAAAGTTCTGGCCACCACTGATGCTGGTCTCAACAAACTCTTTACCTGCGACCAGTACCAGAATCAGGAACAGAATCATCATCGTCAGCGAGATGGCCACCGAGGAGTCACGCAGGAAGTTCAGCGTTTTCGGCACCTTTAGCTCTTCAATCGACGGGCTGCCTTTACCGATCGCCTTCCCCACCAGCGCCGATAGCAGATACCCGGTTGAACCAAAGTGGCCCAGCGCAAGGTCATCAGTGCCGGTAATTTTGCGGGTAAATGGCTGCAGAATAGCCGGAGAGACCACCATCATGATGCCGAGGATCACCGCCCCCACCAGTACCACCCAGAACGGTGACAGACCACCGACAGAGAGGATGACGGCCAGCATCGCCGACATATACAGCGTGTGGTGGCCCGTCAGGAAGATGTATTTCAGCGGCGTAATTCGGGCAAGGACAATGTTAAACAACATCCCCAGCACCATGATCATGGCTGTCGCGGTACCATAGTTTTTCTGCGCCAGCGCCGCCATGGCGTCAGTATTGGGGACAACACCCTGAATATGGAAGGAGTGCTCAAACAGCTGGCTAAACGTCGTTAACGTCGTGGCGACAATCGCCGCCCCGGATGTTAATATCACAAAACCCATTATGGTTTTGAGGGTTCCGGAAATAACATCGGAAACTGCTTTTTTCTGCAATAATAAGCCGATCAGGGAAAACAGACCGACCAGTATTGCTGGTGTGCCCAACACATCATGAATAATAAACTGCAGCATAGAATGACTCCGTAAGGCCGCAAATAATTAATCAGAGATTCTCGGAAAGAATTTCTTTGATTTTATTGTTATCCAGCAGGTTAGATAAACCAAAAACCTGTGCAGAATGGCTGGACAGATGTTCAGCTATATCCCTGGCGCTAAGAATAATATCGGCAGTTTCGCTTTTTGCTGAAGTCAGATCGGTATGGGAAACCTCTGCTTCTTTATTTAGCTCTGTAATAATTTTTTTTACGTTCATTTCAACGATAAAGCTACTACCTAAACCGTTACCGCAAACAATCAGAATCTTTTTCATCTCTACCTCATTATCCATTGATAACGGCTTGAATTGTTTTCATTGATGATGCTTTCAGCAGTGCTGAGAGTCGTTCATCATCGCTAAAAATGTCCGCCAGTGCTGTAATCATATTGATGTGTTCATCTCCCGAAAGCGCACACAGCATAATCACGACGTAAATAGGGTCATTATCTTCCGAATCAAAAGAAACGCCTTTTTTAATATGTAATAGCGATAGCCCGTTTTTAATAGCCCCTTGCTCCGGGCGAGCATGTGGCATCGCCAGACCAGGCGCTAAAACATAATAAGGACCAAGTTTTTGGTGGCTGTTAAAAATGGCCTGAATATAATTTTCAGTAATCGCCTCTTTCGCCAATAACGGTTGGGCCGATAATGTAATTGCCTGTTTCCAGTCACTAATTGAATCTACAATCTGGATATTTTCCGTGGGTAGCCAGGTCGTAATCATAAATACCCCGATGGCGTTGAAGGTGCGCCTACTATAGTGGAATGCCTTTACGGCTTACCGTGATCTCCCTCGCAAAGTTAGCGCTAACATAGTAACTATGTTAAAATTATTGTTACCGCTAACTTGATAAACCATACTTATCATTACTTTGCTGTTGGGCAATGCGCAAAGCGCTAAATATCATTTACAATGGCTGCCCAGTCAGGCGAAAGGAGGAAATCAGTGCAGACGTTAGAAGCGGACGATGGCGCGAGAGAAAAACGCAGAAAAAATACCGGTAAAATTACGCTCGCTGAAGTAGCAAAACTGGTTGGCGTTAGCACAATGACCGTGTCTCGCGCGTTACGGATGCCTGAAAAAGTGAATCCTGAACTGCGCACACGCATTGAAGCAGCGGTAAGCGAACTGGGCTATGTGCCAAATCTGCAGGCCCGCAACCTTGCCTCCGCTGACTCTAGCCTGGTGATGGGCGTGGTTCCCTCTTTTTCCTCCCCAGGCTTTCTTGCCGTCTCCGAATCACTGCAGACTGTGCTCGCGACCCAGGGCTATAGCATGATGTTTATCGAATCCGGCCAGGGTGGACAGAGTGAAGAAAAAGCTTTTGCGCAAATGCTCGCTTACAACCCGGCTGCGATTGTTCAATTCAATATTGATAACATCAGCAGTTGTTCGCAAATGATAAGTAATACCGGCGTGCCGGTGGTTGAGATTGGCGCCATCAATCGCGATGCGAGCTGGGTTAGCATTGGTGTTGACTATGCTGCAGCCATCAAAAAGTTGGTCACCTCGCTTGTACAGGCCGGATATAAAAATATCGGCCTGCTTTGCACGGCTTCCAATAACATTATGTTTCGCCAGGTACTGAGCGGCTGGAACAGCGCGATGCTCTCCGTTAACCACTCTCCGCATCGCGTGGTGACCTCTCACCTGGCGGCAGGTATTACGACCGGCCTGAACCTGCTCGGCGATATTCGTATCACCTGGCCCGAACTGGATGCGCTGATTTGCACATCCGATGAAATCGCCTGCGGTTGCATTATGGCCTGCCATGGCGCGGGGCAAAAAGTGCCCGACTCTCTGGCACTGGCAAGCCTGAGCGGGGGGACTCTTGCCGCCGTTTGTTCACCGGCGCTGACTGCCGTCGAATTTCCCTGGAGTGAAACGGGAACCCTCGCAGGACAGACATTGCTGGAGCTCCTGGCGGGTAATTCAACGGATAAATTCATTGAATTACCTTCAGCGTTACAAGTTCGCGCCAGCACCAGAAAGCCGTAGTTTTAGTGACATATTTATTGATTTGTTATCCCACCGAATACGGCAGGATAACTATGAGTCAGAAAAGTGATGTTTTCATCTGCGGCGGGAGATGGTCAGAAGGAGAAACTGGCGCTGCAAGCCGCGCCAGCTCTGGGTTTATACGTGGTTACCTTGTGGTATCAGGAAACCAATACCGATTAATGCTTCACAATATACATCGTGCGGCTGTAGGCCACGTCTTCCGGATTGGTGATCGGGTATCCTTTTAACCACGGCTTGATCAGGCGGCCATTGGTATACTGATAAATCGGCGCAATAGGCGCTTTGGCCATGATGATTTTCTCTGCCGCATTGTAATCATCGTTACGCGCTTTTTCCGAGGTTTCCTGCGCCGCCTGAGCGAGGATCTTATCGTATGCCGGATCGTTAAACCGCGAGATATTACCGCTATGAGTAGAAGTGAGTAGCGACAGGAAGGTCGACGGCTCGTTGTAGTCCCCTACCCACGACGCGCGGATAACGTCGAAATTACCGGTATTACGACTATCGATGTAGGTCTTCCACTCCTGGTTTTGCAGTTTCACGTCGACACCGAGGTTTTTCTTCCACATTGACGCCACGGCGATGGCGATCTTTTGGTGATTTTCCGACGTGTTGTACAGCAGCGTCAGCTTCAGCGGACGGTCCGGGCCATATCCTGCCGCCGATAGCAGCGCTTTAGCCTGGGCATTAAGCTCGGCCTGGCTCATACTTTCAAACTGCGAAGGCTGCGGGGTAAAGCCTGCGGTGACATCTGGCGTGAATCGCCAGGCCGGTTTCTCGCCGGTGCCGAGGATCTTCTCCGCCATAATCCGCCGGTCGATAGTCATGCTTAACGCCAGGCGCACGCGCTCATCGGCGGTTGGCCCTTTCTGGGTATTGAAGGCGTAATAATAGGTACCTAACTGCGGCGGCGTGTAGACCTGTCCGGGAATATCCTTCAGCAGCTTCTGATACATATTTTTCGGGAAGGATTCGGTGATATCAATATCCCCCGCCAGATAGCGTTTGGTCGCCGAGGATTCCTGGTTAATCGGCACGAAAGTCACCTGCTTAATCACCGTTTTGGCGTTATCCCAGTACTGTGTATTCGGCACGACGACCAGTTTCTCATTCACCACCCGGTCTTTCAGCACATAGGCGCCGTTGCCGATAAGGCTGCCCGGGCGCGTCCAGTTAGCGCCGCTTTCAACGTTAGCTTTCTGCACCGGGTAGAACGCAAAGCTGGCGGTCAGGTTGCTGAACCACGGCAGCGGTTTATCCAACTGCACGCGCAGCGTGTGGGCATCTACCGCCGTCACCCCGAGGGTGTCTGGCGCCGCTTTACCATCAATAATATTTTGCGCATTACTGATACCCGCTAAGGCGGCAAACCAGGCAAATGGCGAGGTGGTTTTCGGATCGACCAGCCGCTGCCAGCTATAGACGAAATCCTGCGCCGTCACCGGAGTGCCGTCGGACCAGCGCGCATTATCGCGCAGGGTAAAGGTCCAGACGCGGTTATCGTTGCTCTGCCAGCGGGTTGCCACGCCAGGAATAATATTGCCCTTCGCATCCTGGTTCACCAGCCCTTCGAACAGATCGCGGATAACCTGAATTTCCGGCAGGCCGACGGCTTTAGCGGGATCTAATGAAGCGGGCTCGTCTTTGATATGGCGTACCATCTGCTGTTTTTCAGCTAATACGGTTCCCGGAGGCACGTCAGCCGCCCAGGTAAGAGAAGAAACGCTGGCTAACCACAGCGCGCCGCATGTCAATGTGACAGGATACTTCATGAGATCCCCTTTTAAATGAACAAACCAGTGCTGGCAGAGCGATAATTATTTGTTTCCCCAGCTGAAATTGCAAACGGCTTATGATAGAAAATTGACATGACGAGTTTTTTCGCCAGCCATGGAAACTATTTGATTCCGGGGCGCTTTTCTACAACACTGCTAACAATAACCTGATGACAGGATACCCTATGCCCGTTTCACGCCCTCGCCCCTTGCGCGGCGCTTTCCCGCCAGGCACGCAACGCTACGGCCAGTCGCATCTCGGCGCGCCGCTGCTGTGGTTCCCCGCTCCGCTGGCCGATAGCCGCAGCGGTCTGATTATCGCCGGCACGCACGGCGACGAAAACTCGTCGATCGTCACCCTATCCTGCGCGTTGCGCACGCTAAAACCGGAGCTGCGTCGCCATCACGTCGTTCTCACAGTCAACCCCGATGGCTGTCAGTTAGGGCTACGCGCCAACGCCCGCGGCATCGATCTCAACCGTAACTTTCCGGCCGCTAACTGGAAGGCGGGAGAAACGGTGTATCGCTGGAATAGCGCCGCGGAAGAGCGCGATGTAGTGCTGCTGACCGGTGAAAAGCCAGGTTCGGAACCCGAAACCCAGGCGCTGTGCCAGCTGATCCACCAGATCCACCCGGCGTGGGTGGTCTCCTTCCACGATCCGCTAGCCTGCATTGAAGACCCCGGCCACAGCGAGCTTGGACAATGGCTCGCCGGGGCTTTTAATTTACCGCTGGTGGGCAGCGTCGGTTACGAAACGCCAGGCTCTTTCGGCAGCTGGTGCGCCGATATCGGCCTGCCGTGCATTACCGCCGAATTCCCACCGGTCTCCGCCGACGAGGCCACAGAAAAGTACCTCGCGGCGATGACCGATTTACTGCACTGGCACACTCACAGATGAAGCACGCCGGTGCTGAACTGCAGCGCCGGCTCGACATCCACCGCCAGCCAGGTCGGTCCATCAAGGTCCGCGAAACGGGCTAACGGCGCCAGCGGCAGCGCGGCGGAAATAGCCCGTGAAGTGCAGAGCATACAGCCCAGCATCCGCGTATAGCCCAGCCGCTCAGCCTCCTGCGCCAATAGCAATGCCTCGGTCAAACCACCGGTTTTATCCAACTTAATGTTGACCATTTCGTAGCGGCCCGCCAGCGCCGGCAGGCTTTCCCGCGTATGACAGCTCTCATCGGCGCAGATCGGCAGCGGATGAATAAAGTTTTCCAACGCCTCATCCGCGCCGGCCGGCAACGGCTGCTCCAGCATCGCCACGCCAAGATCGGCCAGCAGCTGGCAGCGCGCCGCCAGACCCTCGCCACGCCACGCTTCGTTAGCATCCACGATCAAGGTCGCCTGCGGCACCGCGTCGCGAATAGCAACCAGCCGCTCGCTAATCAAATGATCGTCGAGCTTGACCTTCAGCAGCCGCGCGCCTTTCTCCCACAGCGCGGCGGCGCTGGCCGCCATCTGTTCCGGCGTGCCGATTACCACGGTTTGCGCCGTCACCACTTCGCGCGGCAGATTGACGCCAAGCAGCTGCGGCAACGTTTTCCCCGCGCGGCGCGCCTCCAGATCCCACAGCGCACAGTCGACGGCGTTGCGCGCGGCTCCTGCCGGCAGTAGCTGTTGCACCTGCTCGCGAGTAGCGCCGCGCTCAAGCTGCTCGCCGATTGCCATAATCTGCGCCATCACCGAGGCGATGCTCTCACCGTAGCGCGGATAAGGCGTACATTCTCCGGCCCCTTTTACCCCATCCTCTTCTATTTCCACCACGACAACTATGGCCTCGCTGCGGCTGCCGCGAGAAATAACAAACGGCGTGTGTAGCGGCCATGATTCTTCAAAAACTCGAAGGTTGCGCATTCCCTGGGCCTCTTAGGTAAATGTTAAATAGAGTTTGCCGTGTTGCTGGCTGATGTCATACACTAACTACGACGTTAACTATATGTAAACAGGAAGATAACCATGTCGCAAACCGTACATTTCCAGGGTAACCCAGTGTCCGTTCAGGGCTCCATTCCGCAGGCTGGCGCGAAGGCGCAGCCGTTTACGCTGGTCGCCAAAGATCTCTCTGACGTCACGCTGAGCCAATACGCTGGTAAACGTAAAGTACTGAATATTTTCCCAAGCATCGATACCGGCGTCTGCGCGGCATCGGTTCGCAAATTCAACCAACTGGCTTCTGAGCTGAACAACACCGTGGTGCTGTGCATCTCCGCTGACCTGCCGTTCGCGCAGTCCCGTTTCTGCGGCGCAGAAGGCCTGAGCAATGTGGTCACCCTGTCCACCCTGCGCGCGCCGCAGTTCCTGGCAGATTATGGCGTTGCTATCTCCGCAGGCCCGCTGGCTGGTCTGGCAGCACGTGCAGTCGTCGTTATCGATGAAAACGACCAGGTGGTTTACAGCCAACTGGTTAACGAAATCACCGAAGAGCCGGATTACGATGCGGCGCTGGCTGCGCTGAAAGCGTAATCGCCCTCCTTCTGTTATAAGCCTCCTTCAACGGAGGCTTTTTTCTTTGCGCGGCGCATAGCGCGAAATCAACCGCGCGGTGGCCGGGCCGGTGAGCAATATGGTAAACAGGCGCAGCGTTTGCATCGCCATGATAAAAGACATATCCGCCCGGGTCCCGACGGCGATTATCGCTACCGTATCCAGGCCGCCGGGGCTGGTCGCTAGATAGGCGGTGAGAAAATCCAGCGGCAGCAGGTGCGTTAAGGCAAAAGCCATCAGCGCGCACAGCGCGATCAAGCCAACGATGGCGGCGATGATTTGCGGTAGCGTCTTCAACGCCAGCAGAAAAATCTCGCGATTAAACTGCAGGCCAACCGTCCAGCCGAGCGCGGTATACGCCAGCACCAGTAACCATTCCGGTAGCTCCAGCAACAGCACGCCCTCGCCCTGCGCCAACGCGCCGGCCAGCATCGGTAATAACATTGCCCCGGACGGGATGCGTAAACGTAACCCCAACCAACCGGCGACCGCGGTCAATAGCAGCGTTAAGGGTAGATTAAAAGTCAGTGGCGGGAACCAGACGATATGCTGGGTCATCTCCTGCGCCTCGCCGCCAAGCGCCAAACGCACCACCATCACCGCCGCGCCGACCACAAAGAGCACCCGCAGATACTGCATCAGAGCCACCAGCCGAACATCGGCGCCATACTCCTGCGCCATCACCACCATCGCCGATGCGCCGCCCGGCGAGCTTCCCCACGCGCCGGTTGCCCCGGGTAGCGAACTGTAGCGCACCAGCAGCCAGCCGGTCAGCGCGCTGATGGCTAGCGTGGAAAAGAGGATAATCAACACCAGCGCCCAGTTGGCGGCCAGAACGCCGAAAATAGACGGCGTGAGCGCACGGGCGATCATGCAGCCGATGATAGCCTGAGCGGCGATAAAGAAGGGACGAGGGAGACGAATCGTGGCGCCGCGAAGGCTGAGGATTATTCCGGCGATCAGTGGGCCAAGCAGCGGCGCGGCAGGGAGATGAAAGCGGAACAGCACAAAGGAGAGCACGGCGGAGAGTACCAGTAATATCATCCACTGAGGCCAATCCCGTTGCAGCACCAACCGTCACCTTCCCGGAAAAAAGAATAATAAAATAAGTATATACAGAAATATCGCTAAAAAAACGCAGATAATTGCGGCCGCGCCGAGCCGGCCGCAACCTGTGACTTACTCGTCGCCTTTCTTCTGGCTCAGACCGTACTCACGCAGCTTGTTAGCAATCGCGGTATGCGAAACGCCGAGACGTTTGGCTAATTTACGCGTGCTGGGGAAACTGCGATACAACTGCGTCAATACCGAACGCTCAAAGCGGCGGGTAATATCGTCGAGCGATCCTTCCATCGCCTCTTCGCCAACCGGCAGCGACGACACATCGTGATCTGGCAGCAGGATATCCTGCGGGCGCAGTTCGAAGCCATCAAGCTGGGTTAACGCCCGGTACACTGCGTTTTTCAACTGACGCACGTTGCCCGGCCAGCTATAGCGGGTCAACACGGTATTAAGGTCGGCAGAGAGTTTGGGCCGCGGGATGCCCTGCTCATCGGCAAAGCGCGCGACGAACAGTTCGGTGAGCGGCATGATGTCCTGCGGACAATCACGCAGCGGCGGCAGGTTCAGCGTCAACACATTCAGACGATAATAAAGATCTTCGCGGAACAGCCCTTTCTGCACCAGTTCGACGAGATTTTTTTGCGTCGCGCAGATAACGCGGACATCGACATGCACTTCGTGATCTTCACCGACGCGACGGAAAGTGCCATCGTTGAGAAAGCGCAACAGCTTCGTTTGCATGCCCGGCGACATTTCGCCGATCTCATCCAGCAGCACAGAGCCGCCGTTGGCCTGCTCAAAGAAACCTTTCTTCCCCTGCGACGCATCGCCGAACAGCTCGCTCTCCACCGCGTTTTCCGGAATCGAACCGCAGTTCAGCGCCAGATACGGTTTGCTGGCGCGCGGGCTGGCCAGATGGCAGGCATGGGCCAGCAAATCTTTACCGGTACCGGTATCGCCGACAATCAGCAACGGGGCGCTAAGCATCGCCAGCTTGCGGGCCTGTTCAACGACGTGGCGCATTTTCGGCCCAACGGCGAGGATCTGGCTAAAGGCGCTGGTATCCTGGGTCGTTAGCGTTTGCAGTTGACGCCCCATACGTACGGTGGAGCGCAACATCACCACGGCGCCGGTTAGCACACGTTCGGCGTGTTCACCTTCCAGATACACCGGCGTTACTTCCAGCATAAAGTTTTGGCCATTAACGACCACATGCTCGGTATGCGACTCCAGCGGATTGCCTTCCAGCCAGCGCTGCAGGTTGAAATCAGTAATGAGTTGCGCCACCGGATGGCTGCGTAATCGGGCCTGGGTTTGACCAAACAGCTGGCAACTGGCCGGGTTGGCAAGCTCTACTTTGCCTTTGGCATCCAGCGACAGCACCGGTTCCGGCATTGCCACCAGCAGCGCGCTCAGCGCCAGATGTTCCCGTTCTGACGGCATCCACGCCACGGTACGTACATCGGTTACGCCGGAGATTCGGCGGATTTCCGCCATTAAACTGCTGAAGCTAGCGAACTCCAGCTCGGCGAAATTAAGGTAGATTCGGCCAATCGGGTCGATATCGATACCGCGCAGGTCAATACCGCGCAGCACCAGCAAATCGAGTAATTCACGGGTCAGACCAAGACGGTCCTGACAAAAGACTTCCAGACGCATAGGAGTTTTCACCCTAAAAAGGCCAATGACGGATGAATGATAGGACAGATATGGGCTTACGTGAAGATAGCTGTCAACAATTATTGACAGTATGGCGGAAAAATGGGCTTTATGCCGTAAAGTTATGCGGGCAACAGTAAACTGTTTAAAGGATTTCATCAATTACAGCAGACGCAGCGTATCGTTTGGTCCAGGAAAGCATATGCGTTGTGTTAATTCAGAGCACATTGCGCTCCCGATATTTCTTCTGCGTTATGGCTCTCATGGCACAGAGGGCGCTGGTCGCTAGGTTTTTTCCCGGAGGCGGCGCGTTGCGCCTTCTCCGGGCTACCAAATCGCAAAGCGCTGTAGCCCCGGTAAGCGGCAGCGCCACCGGGGGATCCAGCGTGGTGAATAAATTAACGGCAGGTCGCACGAACCGTAGATACTGTTATCGGTTTGCAACCTTTTAGCTTGAGAAAAGCGTTTATCTCGTTTCGCTCCAGAGTATCTTGCGCTCCTGGTTAATTTTTCTGCGACATGTTTTCCGTGGCGCAGGGAGCGCACAGAGGGCGGCCAGTCGCCGCCGCCCTCTGTACTCCCGGGCTCTGGCCGCCAAAATCGCCACTTCGTGGTACCTTCGACTTATCCCGGCAGGCTTCGGGTCGGGCCGAGGCAGCGTCCTTGCAAATCACGGCCCTCAGCCCGCATCCATGCGGGCTGCCCCGGCCTGCCGGGAACGTCTCAGCGATTTTGAGGCCACCAACACCGGCAGTTTCAGTCAGCATGGTGAATAAATTAAAGGCAGGCCGCACGGACCGTAGATACTGTTATCGGTTTACCACTTTTTTAAGGGGTTTTCCCGGAGGCGGCGCGTTGCGCCTTCTCCGGGCTACCAAATCGCAAAGCGCTGTAGCCCTGGTAAGCGGCAGCGCCACCGGGGAGGGTGAGGCCGCCAACACCGGCAGTTTCAGCCAGCGCGGTGAATAAATTAATGACAGGCCGCACGAACCGTAGGCCGGGTAAGGCGCAGCCGCCACCCGGCATTTACGCTTGCCGGCGTTATTTCTCCGCGCCGGTTTTGCTTTTCTGCAGCGTCTCTTTCAACTGGCCGATCAGCTCGCGGCGGAAATCGCCGAGCCGCGGTTTATCATCCGCGATCCACGGCAGCGGACGGCACAGCTCCATCGCCTTAATCCCCAGACGGGCGGTCAACAAGCCGGCACCGATACCCTGGGCGGCGCGCGCCGACAAGCGGGCCGCCAGATCCTGCGACATCCAGTCCATTCCGACTTCACGCACCAGTTCGCTGGCGCCGGCAAAGGCGATATTCAACAACACCAGGCGGAATAAACGCAGGCGGCTATAATAGCCGAGTTCAATACCGTAGAGGGTGGCGATACGGTTAATCAGCCGCAGGTTACGCCAGGCGATAAACGCCATATCGACCAGCGCCAGCGGGCTGACGGCGATCATCAGCGTCGATTCCGCCGCCGAGCGGCTGATTTCCCGCCGCGCCTGCGCGTCCAGCACCGGCTGTACCAGTTGCGCGTACAGGCTCACCACTTCGCGATCGTTTTGCGTTTCATGGATGGCCGCATACCAGCGCTGCAGCGCCGGATGCGATTGATCGAGCCCGGCCTGCTGCGCCAGCTTCTCACAGAACGCGCGCCCTTTGCCCACCGCGTGGCTATGCATCAGATCCCGCGCTTCATCGCGTTCGTGCGCGCGCTGGCGCAAACGCCACAGGCGACGCCATTCGGTCGCCACCGAGCCCACGCCCGCGCCGACAATCAACGCCCCGGCCGCACAGCCGCCGAGCGCAATCCAGTCCTGGGTCTGCCAGGCCGTCGCCGTCCACTGTACGCCCTGCGCCACCACGCTAATGCCAAAAATCGCCAGCCCGGCGCTAACCATCCGCCGCCACAGGCTGCGTTTCGGGCGCAGTACCGATTCCACCACCGCTTCGGCGGCCCCCTCCTCTTCAGCCACCCTTTCAGGCAGCATCGGAGAGAAGGTTTGCGCATCGGCCGCGTCAAAGGCGCGGGCCGATTTTAAGGTCTGGCTCTTTTCCGTTTCCAAAGGGCCATCGAAATCGATCCGCGGTTTTATCGGCTCGCTCATCGCAATTTATCTCCAATCAAAAATTCCAGCGCCGCGTCGAGGCGAATATGCGGCAGCGGTTTATCGACATCCATCGCTCTCGGGCGGAAGTTCTCAAACTGGAAGCCCTGCTGTTCCCAGAAGGCCTGACCCGGCAGCCGCGCCGGCACCTCGCCCGGGAAAATGGTGAGCGGCTGCCCATCGCTCAGACGATCGCCGCGCAGCGCCGGGATCTTCTCGCCGTTAACCTCGATAAGCCCGCCCTGGGTAGCCTGAATTGACGCCAGCCCCAGACAATCCATGCTGATGCCCTCAAAGGCGGCATTCTGCCAGGCGTCCTGAATCAGTTGCTGAAGTAGCGACACCATGTTGCCATGCTGATCGACGGTCACGTGATCGGCTTTGGTGGCGGCAAACAGTAGCTTGTCGATAACCGGTGAAAACAGGCGGCGGAACAGCGTTCGCTGGCCGTAATGGAAGCTTTGCATCAACTGGGTCAGCGCCAGGCGCATATCGTTAAACGCCTGCGGCCCGCTGTTTAATGGCTGCAGACAGTCCACCAGTACAATCTGGCGGTCAAAGCGCAGGAAGTGATCTTTATAAAAGCCTTTCACCACTTTCTCGCAGTAGTATTTGAAACGCTCGCGCAGCATCCCGGCATTGGTGTGTTTATCAGCCTGCGCCAGTCTGGCTTCGCCAATCGCATCGACATCCGGCCAGGGGAAGAACTGCAGCGCCGGCGCGCCCGCCATGTCGCCGGGAAGCACAAACCGCCCCGGCTGAATAAAGTGCAACCCCTCGCGCTTGCAGGCGTGCAGATAATCGGTCCAGGCGGCGGCGATCTCCGCCAGACGGGTTTCGTCGGCGGGCGCCAGCGGATCGAGCCCATCGCACAGCTGTCGCCAGCGGGCAGACCATTCCCCGCGCTGCCCCTGTAAAAGCCCGGTCATCTGCCGCGACCAGCTTAAATAATCCTGCGCCAGCATCGGCAGGTCGAGCAGCCATTCTCCCGGATAATCCACGATTTCCAGATACAGCGTTGAAGTGTCTTTGAAATGACGTAGCAGAGAATCGTTAGAGCGATAGCGCAGCGCGAGACGAATTTCGCTCACCCCACGGGTCGGCGTCGGCCAGGCCGGGGGCTGGCCATAAAGCTGTGCCAGGCCTTCATCATAGGTAAAACGCGGAATACCGAAATCACGCTGCGGAACCCGTTTCACGCCCAACAGACGTTCTTCGCGCGCCGCGCTCAGCAGCGGCAACCGGGCCCCGGCGTGGATATTCAGCAGTTGATTAACCATCGCGGTGATAAAAGCCGTTTTACCGCTACGGCTTAGCCCGGTCACGGCAAGACGTAAATGCCGGTCAACCCCGCGGTTGACCAGCGCATTGAATTCAGTTTTGAGTCGCTTCATCGCCAGTCCGTTATGCCCAGAAGGAATGTCGTTTAATGATAAGCTAAATAGATGGGGATAATCAGGGCCAATATAAAGCGCACCGGTATTCCTCCCCCTGAGGAATTATTTCATTCCACGGGCAAAACGATTGGCCAGCCGACTGAGCAGCGGCTCAAGCGCTACCGCCAGCAACATTTTCAGCGGCCGACGCGCCACCGATTTCACCGCCCAACCGGCAACGCCCGCCGGGCCGTACCGCAGCGCGGTCAGCAGCACTAGCTTACCGGCGATCTTAAGACCCGGTTTCACTTTTTGCCCTGCCTGTTGCCATTTCATATTCATGCGTTGCCTCATGGGTTATATGGAAAAAGTTTTACAGTTGACGAAAACGGCTGCGCAGCGTGAAGGTATCGGAGGTGATGTAACGCTCCATATCACGCAGGCGCTGTTCGCCGGAAGCCAGTTCGGCATCCACTGCGGCCAGTAAATCGCCATTGCTCGGTCCTTTCTCGCCGTACAGTTCGCTATCCGGTATCGGATCCAGCGCGAAAGTCAGAATGATGTAGGCCACCAGCACAAAAAAGAACAGGCCAAAAATCATCGCCAGTACGGTTATCAAACGCACCAGCTTCACCGGCACATCCAGGTGCTGCGCGATACCGGCGCAGACCCCTTTCACCATGCCGCGCTGCGGAATGCGCCACAGCTTTTTATTAAAATCCAATCCGGCCATTATTTGTCTCTCCAGTTCGGATGTTCCGCATCAAGGATCGCTTCCAGCGCCTGAATACGCTCGCGCATCCGTTTCGCCTCATCGGTCAGCTGCAGCAGGCGCTGCTGTTCATTCTGGGTTAATGCCCCGTCCGCCGAGCGATTGTTGTAGTGCAGCCATAACCAGACCGGCAACACGAACAGCACAAACAGCGTGAGCGGGATGGCAAGAAAAAGCATGCTCATGTGTACTCCTTACAGGTGGTGAGCCGCGGCGCAACACCGCGCCGCGCAATATGCATTACTGGTTATTCTGATTCATTTTGGCTTTCAGCGCCGCCAGTTGCTCGCTGATTTCATCATCCGCTTTCAGTTCGGCAAACTGCTGAGCCAGCGATTGTTGTTTGCCAAAACGATGGCTCTCCGCCTCGGCTTCCATTTGGTCAATACGGCGTTCGAACGACTCAAAACGCGCCATCGCTTCATCCATTTTACCGCTATCCAGCTGGCGGCGGACATCGCGCGAAGAGCTGGCAGCCTGATGACGCAGCATCAGCGCCTGCTGACGAGCGCGGGTTTCGCTGAGCTTATTCTCCAGCTCGCCAATCTCTTTTTTCATCCGCGCCAGGGTTTCATCCACCAGTTGCGCTTCGTGTTCCAGGCTGCCGATAAGGTCAGTCAGCTTCTGTTTTTCGATCAGCGCCGCACGCGCCAGATCTTCTTTCTCTTTACGCAGGGCCAGCTCGGCCTTTTCTTGCCATTCCACCTGCTGCGCCTGCGCCTGTTCGATACGGCGGGTCAGCTGTTTCTTTTCCGCCAGCGCGCGGGCGGAGGTAGAACGCACTTCAACCAATGTATCTTCCATCTCCTGAATCATCAGACGGACCAGCTTCTGCGGATCCTCCGCTTTCTCCAGCAGAGAGTTGATGTTGGCGTTCACGATGTCGGCAAAGCGAGAAAAAATACCCATAATTTCAATCCTCATAGTTCTGATAGCAGGCAGCGGCCTGTGCAGTAGTTAATACAAATGGCGTGCCAACTTTTTATCTTATTGATTTTAAACAAGGTGGTTGAGGAATGGCCGCCTGCTTGCTACAGTGAGTTGGTGAATCACACTACTTAATGGCGAAATTCATCATGACGGAATACAAGGATAACCTGCTTGGCGAGGCAAACAGCTTTCTGGAGGTGCTCGAGCAGGTCTCGCAGCTGGCGCCGCTGGATAAACCGGTGCTGGTGATCGGCGAGCGCGGGACCGGCAAAGAGCTCATTGCCAACCGTCTGCACTTTCTCTCTTCGCGCTGGCAGGGGCCGTTTATTTCGCTCAACTGCGCGGCGCTGAATGAAAACCTTCTCGATTCCGAATTGTTTGGTCATGAGGCCGGCGCCTTTACCGGCGCCAGCAAACGGCATCCGGGACGCTTTGAACGTGCCGACGGCGGCACGCTGTTTCTCGATGAGCTGGCCACCGCTCCGATGCTGGTGCAGGAAAAATTGTTGCGGGTAATTGAATACGGCGAACTGGAACGCGTCGGCGGCAGCCAACCGCTGCAGGTTAACGTACGGCTGGTGTGCGCCACCAACGCGGATTTACCTAAAATGGTGGAAGAAGGCCATTTTCGCGCTGACCTGCTCGACCGGCTGGCGTTTGATGTCGTGCAACTACCGCCATTGCGCGAGCGCCAAAGCGACATCATGCTGCTTGCCAACCAGTTTGCTATTCAGATGTGCCGCGAACTGGGGCTTCCTCTGTTTCCCGGCTTTAGCGAGCGAGCCGTCGACACGCTGCTCGCATACCGCTGGCCGGGCAATATTCGTGAGCTGAAAAACGTGGTTGAACGCTCGGTTTACCGCCACGGCAGCAGTGATAGCGAGCTGGATAATATCATTATCAACCCATTTCGCCGCGCGGCCCCAGCGCCTGCTCCAGGCGATGAATCTGCGCTTCCCAAACTACCACTGGACCTGCGCGCCTTTCAGCTGGAGCAAGAAAAAAGCCTGCTGCAGTCAAGCCTGCAGCAGGCGAAGTACAATCAAAAGCAGGCGGCGGAGCTGCTGGGGCTTACCTACCACCAGCTACGCGCATTACTGAAGAAGCATCAGCTATGAGCGACGCGCGGCAGCATCGCCGCGCTGACCAGCATTGAGCCTAAACACAGCGCGGCGTTAAACCACAGCGCGTACTGCGCGGCGCTGGCCATCCCCAACGGCAGGAATAGCGCAAAAAGTGACGCCGTCACGGCAATACCCATCGCGCCGCCAAGCGAGCTTCCCATCTTATACACCCCTGACGCGACGCCAATTTTATTCTCCGGCGCATTGGCGACGGCGGTGTCGGTCGATGGCGTGGCGTAACAACCGAGCCCGAGGCCAAACAGGATATTGCTGAAGAAGACGGTCCCGATATAGAGCGACTTATCGAGGAAGGTACAGGAGATCAGCAAAATGCCGATGGCGGTAAAGACCGGCCCGGTCATCATCGGCAGCCGAGCGCCGTAGCGCTGGAGCAGCTTTTCCCCGACGCGGATCATCGCCAGTACCGTCACCAGATAGCCCAGCGTCATCATGCCGGTTTCCAGCGGACTGAGATGATGCCCCTGTTGCAGCCAGATGCTGGTAATCATCATGGTGCCGATAGCGCCGTTGAGCATAAAGTTCGATAGCACCGCCGCGCCGTAGGCTCGGTTGCGAAATAAAGCGAAGTCGATCAGTGCCGCTTCACCTTTACGCAGGCCGCTGCGGATAAATACTGCTGCCGCCAGCACCGCGCCACCCAGCATCGACAGCGATAAACCACTACTCCAGCCCCATTGATGACCCTTGCTGATAAACAGATTAAGCAGCACCAGCGACGCGATCAGGCTTAATAATCCGCCCACATCCAGCTTATGCCGATCGGCGCTGGCGCTGCGGCTCTCTGGGGTGCCGCGCAGCAGCAGCAACGCCAGCAGCGCCACCGCAATCGAGAACACGAAGATCCACCGCCAGCCAAGACCGGTGGCAATCGCACCGCCGACAAACGAGCAAAGCCCGCTGCCGCCCCAGGAACCAATGACCCAGAAACTCACCGCCCGCTGCCGCGCTTTGCCTTCATACCAGGTTTTAATCAGCGCCAGCGTCGCCGGCATAATGCAGGCCGCCGAGAGCCCTTGCAGGATACGGCCGGTGATAAATAGCCCCGGCCCCTGCGACGCCGCCAGAAATGCGCTACCGATAATACTCAGCGCCAGGCCGATATAGGTCATCCGCACCCTGCCGAATTTATCCGCCAGCCCGCCGCTGGCCACCACAAAACAGCCGCTGAATAAGGCGCTAAGACTCACCGCCAGGGTTAGCGTCTCCAGTGAAATATCGAGGCTGCTTTTCATCGCCGGAACAACATTGATAACCGATTGCGCAAACAGCCAGAACGTCAGCACGCTGAGCACAATACCCGCCAGCAGGCGATCGCTACCGACGAACTGAGATTCGCTTAACGATACAGAACTCATAATCGGGTCCCCCCGTCGCGATAGGTTAACGCAGATAGCGTTCCGTCAGGCCGCACCACAGCGCCGCGCCGGTAAGCAGGATTTGATCGTTAAAATCGTACCCTGGGTTATGCACCATGCAACGGTCGGCTTCATCACCCGCGCCGATAGTGAAATAGCAGCCGTTGGGATTGCTCTCCAGCATGAAGGCGAAATCTTCGCTGCCCATAAATGGATTCACGGTACCAACCTGTTCTTTGCCAAACAGCGTGGTCGCCACTTCACGGACCAGCTCATTAGCCGCCGGATCGTTACGCAATACCGGGCTGCCGTTGACGTGGGTTAAGGTAGCGCTGGCGTTAAAACTTTCCGCCTGAGCGACCGCGATGTCGTGAATACGCTGCAGCACCGTCTCGCGCACCTGCTGGTTAAGGGTACGTACGGTTAGCTTCATCAATACCTTATCGTTGATGATGTTCGGCGCATGGCCCGCCTGAATGCTACCGACGGTGACTACCGCGGGTTCAAATGGCGTGATGTTGCGTGAAACGATTGATTGCAGCGCGAGAGTAATGTGGCAGGCCACCAGCGTCGCATCGACGGTATGTTCCGGCACCGCGCCATGGCCGCCAATGCCCTTCACCTCGATATGCAGCGTATCGGAAGAGGCCATCATCGCGCCGTCGCGCAGGCCGATTTTGCCCAGTTTCTGGCCCGGCATGTTATGCAGGCCAAAGATGGCGTCACAGGGGAATTTCGTGAACAGGCCATCTTCGACCATCACCCGTCCGCCGTACAGCAGCTCTTCCGCCGGTTGGAAAATTAAATGCAGCGTACCGTTAAACTGACGCGTGCGCGCCAGATATTCCGCCGCATACAGTAGCGTGGTGGTGTGACCGTCATGGCCGCAGCCGTGAAAACGCCCGTCGACCTGGCTTGCCCATGCTTTACCACTCATTTCCTGCATCGGCAGTGCATCCATATCCGCGCGCAATCCCAGACGTTTTTCGCCGCTGCCGACTTTCAGCGTCCCGACCACGCCGGTACCGGCGAGGCCGCGATGCACTTCATACCCCCACTCAGTAAGCAGCCGGGCGACTTCATCGCTGGTTTTATGTTCTTCAAAGCCAATCTCGGGCTGTTGGTGGAAGCGGCGACGTAACGCCACAAACTGCGCTTCATTAACTTGCAAGGATTCAATCAGTGGATGTGTCATTTTTATTATTCCTGTGTTGTGTTTGCACGACACTTTCGAGTTTATGCGTCCCAACCGGCTTTAAAATGCCTTTTTTTGTTTTATATTGACGAAATATCAATGACTATTTTCTATACAATTCTGTTATGACAAAAAACAGCCTGCTATTTTTTGTCTTTTAAGGAGCGGCGCATGGAACATCATCTCGGCGATTTCAGCCTCACTGTTCGCGATATTCGCCATTTCAGCCCGCCGGAAAACGACGGATTAACGCTGCTATGGCTGCTGGAAGGTAGCGCAACGTTGCAACTCGGCGAATCGTCGCAACCGATGCGGGTTGATGAACTGGCGATTATTAACCGCCGCCAGCGCTGGCAGATTACCGGCGAAGAGGCCAATGCGGTCATGATCCTCAACCTTGCCGCCGGTTGGCTCACCCGCCTTGATAGCGATTTTTTTGCCAGTGATTATCGGGTTAGCAGCGAAACCAGGGATGCCACAGATAATCTACGCCAGCTGATGCGCCAGTTGCTGGTAGCCGGGCTGGTCAATCATCAGTCGCGCTATCGGCTGGAGGCCAACCGTTGGCTGAGTGAAATTGCCCTGCTGCTGGCAACCCGTTTTACCCAACCTATCGTGCCCAGCCTGCGCCGCGGGGCCGAGAACTGGAGCCGACGAATTACCAACGTGGTAGCGCGCATCGAAGCCAACTATCAGCGGCGGATCTCGCTGCAGGAACTGGCTGCCGCCGAATTTGTCTCTGAGGCCTGGCTTTCGCGCCTGTTCCATAAAGAGGTCGGCATTAGCTTCGTTCAGTACATTACCGCCCTGCGTCTCGGCAAAGCCGCCGAGCAACTGCTGACTACCCGCCGCTCGGTTCAGCAGGTGGCGCAGGATAACGGCTTCGCCAGTACTCGCATCATGAGCGATCTGTTTAAGCGCCAGCACGGCGTCACACCGCGACAATTTCGCCAGCAGCAGCCGCAGTCCAGCGCTCGTCCACGAGCGAACGCCAGCGAAATCTGGCGCCCGGTCGCGGTCGAGAGGCTTTACGCCCGTCTTAACGAGGCGGAAAAAAGCAGCGATGATACGCCGCCGCTGCTGCTCAACCCGCGTCAGACACGGCTGGTGGATATCCGCCAGCTGCCAGCGCGCGCGCCGGTATTGCGCCATACCCGTACCATCGTTACCGTCCGTGAACTCGATGATTTACTCCGCGAAGATGTGCGACGCGAGCTGGAGCAACTGCAGCAAACGCTACCCGTTTACGGCATCGATATTCACGATCCGTTTCTCAGCAGCCGCTTGTTTGGCGAGGGCTGGGACGACCCGACGCTCGCAGGCTATGCCTGTTGGTACAATCTTCAGCAGCTGTTTAGCTGGCTGGCGCAGAAAGGCTGGACGGTGCTGCTACATACCGGCTTAACCACCCGCTGCGATTTATTACAACGTTTTCTGCAACTCGCCGCCAATCACTTCCCACCCGCGACGCTCGCGAGCTGGCGTTTTGTCTGGCACTGGTCGCCGCAGGCCAGTGAAGCGGCGCGACAGCTGGCCTGGCGACAACAGCGAGAAGTGCTCGCGTCCACCTTGCAACAACCGCAAATGGGTATCTGGCATCGTTTCCCGCAAAGCGGTATTGGCGACGATCCGCTACTGTCTTCCCCGCTGCTCAGCGAGGCCGACTTTCTCGCCTGCCAGGCGGATGCCAACGAACTGCTTGACCTGGCGCAGGCCGATAGCAGCAAACTATCCGCCAGCGAAGACTATCCACGACAAAAATTACGCCAAATCCATAATGCCCTACGGCAACGGCAGCTCTCGTTACCGCTGTGGCTGCTATCGTGGAATACCTTAACCGGCGATACACGCGATACCAACGGGCGTTTTTTCCGCGGCGCGCTGTTGATGGATAACCTGTTGGGCATTGCCGATCGGGTGTGGCTGGCCGGCTTCTGGCTTAATTCAGGTCTTCAGGGGGAAGCGCGGGACAACGGTAAACTCGACACCTCCAGCCTGGCGCTGCACTACCTGCATGGTCTGCCGCGCCCGGTGTACTGGGTATTATGGCTGTGGCGGCGTCTACGCGGCGAAGTCTTAATCAATGACAAAAACCTGTTGTTATTGCGCCATAACGGACACTACCAGTTGCTACTGCGCAATACGGTGATTTTCAACCCCTGGCTGTCGAGCGAAGAGGCCTTTACCCAGCGTTTTCGCCAGCCCTATACCCTGCGGCTTGCAGGGCTGAAGGGACGCTGGCGCATCAAACAGCATCTGTTCGATCAGCACCATGGCGCGCTATTCCCGCTATTTGAGGCATTTCGTAGCCGCAGCGGCCCTGACGAAGAAGATTATCGCTGGCTCCAGCACCACGCCCGTCCGGCGCTGAGCGTGCATGAGGAACAACTGGATGATGGCTGGCTACGGGTGGATTCACTGCAGAGCAATGCGCTGGCGTTATATGAATTCACACCGCTGGAGGATTAAAACGTGACAACGTCACTATCAATTCACATATAAAAACGCGAGGAGTTAATAATATGTAACTGGTAAGATGTCTTAATGTGAATTATCATCGACGGTAATATCATTCAATGGATTGAAAATTCACGTGATTCCGGTTAATTCTCATACGCTCACCCGCTATGCCGCCCATGCCAGTTTGATCCACACCATGAAAAATCATCACGCCCCGGCCCTCTCATTAATGATGATTTTCTCGGATCTCTGCGTGCGTTCCACCCGTGATGCCTACAATGAACAAGGCTGGGAGATATCAGAGCGTAAAAGCGGATTCGTGCTGCGTACTTTCGTCGCCATCCATCGCGATGGCGGAGAACTGGAGATCACGCCAAAAGATTATATTGCCCGCTATAATCAGCTCCTTCCGCTCTGATCCCCACAGCCCACCCGCGCCGATACCAGAACGCCTGCAGATGGCTAACTGGAGAAATTGGCAATAAAAAGATACCATGTTTGATAATACTGGTTTAGTTCCGACACTATTTTGACCAACTGGCTGGACAACATGCGCTGCCGGTGACCGCATTATCCCCCTCGATGTCGTAAAGGTGGTGGTAAATGTCATTTAATATTAATAAGATAGAGCTCTGCTCTATGATCAAAAAGAAAATATGCGCCTGAAATTGTCCTCTCTTTTAGCGGCAGCCTCGATGCTGTGCGGGCAGGCTTTTGCCGCGCCGGCCCCGACTCCGGCGCTGCCAGCTAATGCCGATATCCGCGATAGCGGATTTGTCTATTGCGTCAGCGGGCAGGTAAATACCTTTAACCCGCAAAAAGTCAGCAGCGGCCTGATTGTCGACACCCTCGCCGCCCAGATCTACGATCGCCTGCTCGACGTCGACCCTTATACCTACCGTCTGGTGCCTGAACTGGCGGAAAGCTGGGAAGTGCTTGATAACGGCGCCACCTACCGCTTCCATCTGCGCGATAAGGTCCAGTTCCAGACCACCGACTGGTTTAAACCGACCCGCGCTTTTAACGCTGATGATGTCATATTCACCTTCGGGCGCATCTTTAACCGTGACGACCCGTGGCACAGCGTCAACGGCAGTAGCTTCCCCTATTTCGATAGTCTGCAGTTCGCCGACACCGTAGAAAGCGTTCGGAAACTGGATAACCATACCGTCGAGTTTCGCCTGAAACGTCCCGACGCCTCTTTCCTGTGGCACCTGGCGACGCACTATGCTTCGGTCATGTCCGCAGAGTATGCCGCGCAGCTGACCAAAAGCGATCGCGAAGAACAACTCGACCGCCAGCCCGTCGGTACCGGTCCGTTCAAGCTAGAAGAGTATCGTACCGGGCAGTACATCCGCCTGCAGCGCCACGCGGCCTACTGGCGCGGCAAGCCATTGATGCCGCAGGTGGTGGTGGATCTCGGTTCCGGCGGCACCGGCCGGCTGTCAAAACTGCTGACCGGCGAATGCGATGTGCTCGCCTGGCCGGCCGCCAGCCAGCTCACCATCCTGCGCGACGATCCGCGCCTGCGTCTGACGCTGCGCCCGGGTATGAATATCGCCTGGCTGGCTTTCAACACCGCCAAACCGCCGCTGGATAACCCGGAAGTTCGCCACGCGCTGGCGCTGGCGATCAACAACCAGCGGCTGATGCAATCGATCTACTACGGCACCGCGGAAACCGCGGCTTCAATGCTGCCGCGCGCCTCGTGGGCCTACGACAACGACGCTAAAATCACCGAATACAACCCCGCGGAGGCGCGTCGTCGCCTGCAGGCGCTGGGCTTGAGTAATTTGACCTTAAAACTGTGGGTGCCGACCAGTTCTCAGGCGTGGAACCCCAGCCCATTGAAAACCGCCGAGTTGATACAGGCGGATATGGCGCAGGTGGGTGTAAAAGTGATTATTATTCCTGTTGAAGGCCGCTTCCAGGAGGCGCGTTTGATGGACATGAGCCACGATTTGACGCTTTCCGGCTGGGCCACCGACAGTAATGATCCGGACAGTTTCTTCCGCCCGCTGTTGAGCTGCGCGGCGATTGGTTCGCAGACCAACCTCGCCCACTGGTGCAACCGCGAGTTTGACGAGGTGTTACAGAAAGCGCTGATTTCTCAGCAGCTGGCCTCGCGCATCGAAGCCTATAAAGAGGCACAGCATATTCTCGCCCGCGAACTACCGGTGCTGCCGCTGGCCTCTTCGCTGCGGCTGCAGGCTTATCGTTATGATATGAAAGGACTGGTGCTGAGTCCGTTTGGCAACGCCTCCTTCGCAGGCGTGTCGCGCGAAAAAGAAGAGGTGAAAAAACCATGATTATTTTTACCCTGCGCCGCCTGCTGCTGTTACTTGTGACGCTGTTTTTCCTCACCTTTATCGGCTTTAGCCTCAGCTATTTCACGCCGCACGCGCCGCTGCAGGGTGCATCGCTGTGGAATGCCTGGCTGTTTTGGTTCAAAGGGGTGCTGCACTGGGACTTTGGCGTCTCCAGCATCAATGGCCAACTGATTTCCGAACAGCTGAAAGTGGTCTTCCCGGCCACAATGGAGCTGTGCATTCTGGCATTTGGTTTTGCGCTGCTGGTCGGCATTCCCGTGGGAATGATTGCCGGGATCATGCGTAATAAGTGGCCGGACACGCTCATTAGCGCCCTGGCGCTGGTGGGGTTCTCCATTCCGGTATTCTGGCTGGCATTACTGTTTACCCTGTTCTTCTCGCTGACGCTGGGCTGGTTCCCGGTATCCGGTCGCTTTGACTTATTATACGAAGTGAAGACGGTGACCGGCTTCGCGCTCATCGATGCCTGGCTCTCTGATTCGCCGTGGCGCCATGAGATGATCGTCAGCGCCGCGCGGCATATGGTGCTGCCGGTGTTGACGCTGGCCGTCGCGCCGACCACCGAAGTGATCCGCCTGATGCGCATCAGTACCAGCGAAGTCTACGATACAAACTATGTTAAAGCGGCGGCGACACGCGGCGTCACCCGACGGACAATCCTGCATCGTCACGTGTTGCACAATGCCCTGCCGCCGGTGATCCCACGCCTGGGGCTGCAGTTTTCCACCATGCTAACGCTGGCGATGATTACCGAAATGGTCTTCAGCTGGCCGGGTCTGGGGCGCTGGCTGATCAACGCCATCCGCCAACAGGATTACGCGGCGATTTCCGCCGGAGTGATGGTAATCGGCGCGCTGGTCATTATCGTCAACGTCATCTCGGATATTTTAGGAGCCATGGCTAACCCACTGAAACATAAGGAATGGTATGCCCTACGATAGCGTCTATCTTGAAAAGCGCCCGCCCGGCGCATTGCGCACCGTATGGCGTAAATTCTACGGCGATACCACCGCGATGATTGGTTTATACGGCTGCGGCGCGCTGGTGCTGCTATGCGTATTCGGCGGCTGGTTCGCGCCTTATGGCATCGATCAGCAGTTCCTCGGCTACCAGCTGCTGCCGCCCTCGTGGTCGCGCTACGGCGAAGTGTCGTTCTTCCTCGGTACCGACGATCTCGGCCGCGACGTTCTGAGCCGCTTGCTCAGCGGCGCGGCGCCGACCGTTGGCGGCGCCTTTGTGGTCACGCTCGGCGCCGCGCTGTTCGGCCTGGTGCTTGGCGTCATTGCCGGCTCCACCCATGGTTTGCGTTCAGCGATAATGAACCACATTCTCGACACCCTGCTGTCGATTCCGTCGCTGCTGCTGGCGATTATCGTCGTCGCTTTCGCCGGGCCGCATCTGAGCCATGCAATGTTCGCCGTCTGGCTGGCGCTGCTGCCGCGCATGGTGCGTTCGGTTTATAGCATGGTGCACGATGAACTTGAAAAAGAGTACGTGATTGCCGCCCGCCTCGACGGCGCTTCCACGCTCAATATTCTCTGGTTTGCGGTTCTGCCTAATATTACCGCCGGGCTGGTCACCGAAATTACCCGCGCGCTGTCAATGGCGATCCTCGACATTGCCGCACTCGGTTTTCTCGACCTCGGCGCCCAGCTACCGTCCCCGGAATGGGGCGCCATGCTCGGCGATGCGCTGGAACTGATTTACGTCGCCCCCTGGACGGTTATGCTGCCGGGTGCGGCCATCATGATAAGCGTACTGCTCATCAATCTGCTGGGCGACGGTATTCGCCGCGCAATTATTGCCGGGGTTCAATAATGCCGTTACTGGATATTCGTAATCTTACCATTGAGTTTAAAACCAACGAGGGCTGGGTAAAGGCCGTCGACCGGGTCAGCCTGACGCTGGCTGAAGGTGAAGTCCGTGGTCTGGTCGGTGAGTCTGGATCCGGCAAGAGCTTGATCGCCAAGGCGATTTGCGGCGTCACCAAAGATAACTGGCGGGTCACCGCCGACCGTATGCGTTTTGATGATATCGATCTGCTGCGCCTGTCTAACCGAGAGCGCCGCAAACTGATTGGCCACAACGTGTCAATGATCTTCCAGGAGCCGCAATCCTGTCTCGACCCTTCCGAGCGTATCGGTCTGCAGTTGATGCAAAATATCCCCGGCTGGACCTTTAAAGGCCACTGGTGGCAACGCTTTGGCTGGCGCAAGCGCCGCGCTATCGAACTGCTGCACCGGGTGGGGATTAAAGATCACAAAGATATTATGCGCAGCTTCCCCTACGAGCTGACCGACGGCGAATGTCAGAAGGTCATGATCGCCATCGCGCTTGCCAACCAGCCGCGGCTGCTGATTGCTGATGAACCCACTAACGCCATGGAACCGACGACTCAGGCGCAGATTATTCGCCTGCTTACCCGGCTCAACCAGAATAACAACACCACTATTTTGCTGATCAGTCACGATATGCAGATGCTCAGCAAATGGGCGGATAAAATTAACGTCATGTATTGCGGGCAGACGGTGGAAACCGCCCCGAGCGAAGAGCTGGTGACCATCCCTCATCACCCCTACACGCAGGCGCTGATTCGCGCGATCCCGGACTTTGGCAGCTCAATGCCGCATAAAAGCCGGCTGAATACCCTGCCCGGCGCCATTCCGCTGCTGGAACAGCTGCCCATCGGTTGTCGGCTGGGGCCGCGCTGTCCCTATGCGCAACGCGAGTGTATCGTCACGCCGCGTTTGACCGGCGCGCGTAATCATCTGTACGCCTGTCATTTCCCGCTGAACATGGAGAAAGAGTGAAATGGTCGAAACATTGCTGGAAGTTCGCAATCTGAGTAAGACCTTTCGCTACCGTACCGGCTGGTTCCATCGCCAGACGGTAGAGGCGGTGAAGCCGCTCAGCTTTACCCTGCGCGAGCGGCAGACGCTGGCAATTATTGGTGAAAACGGCTCCGGGAAATCCACGCTGGCCAAAATGCTGGCCGGCATGGTCGAGCCGACCACCGGCGAACTGTTGATTGACGACCATCCGCTGGAGTTTGGCGACTACTCATTCCGTAGCCAGCGTATTCGTATGATTTTTCAGGATCCCTCGACCTCGCTCAACCCGCGTCAGCGTATTTCGCAGATCCTCGATTTCCCGCTGCGTCTCAATACCGATCTCGAACCGGAAGCCCGGGAAAAGCAGATTATCGAAACCATGCGCATGGTGGGCCTGCTGCCGGACCACGTCAGCTACTATCCGCATATGCTGGCGCCGGGGCAAAAGCAGCGCCTGGGGCTTGCTCGCGCCTTGATCCTGCGCCCGAAAGTCATTATCTGCGATGAGGCGCTGGCCTCGTTGGATATGTCGATGCGTTCGCAGCTAATCAACCTGATGCTGGAGCTGCAGGAGAAACAGGGAATATCCTACATCTACGTGACCCAGCATCTGGGGATGATGAAGCATATCAGCGATCAGGTGCTGGTGATGCATGAGGGCGAAGTGGTTGAACGCGGAAGCACCGCCGATGTGTTGGCCTCGCCGCTCCATGAACTGACCAAACGGCTGATCGCCGGCCATTTCGGCGAGGCGCTGACTGCCGACGCCTGGCGAAAAGATGGCAAATAGCGTTAACATTCCTTCAGGGGCGGCACAATAGCCGCCCCTGCTGTTTATGACTGCGGGAACACGCTCTGCGCCGGTAATGGACGGCGGTCGAAGCGGCGCAGCGCAAAATACAACCATCCGGTACCTACCCAGCCGATAATCCATGACACATCATTGCCGGCGAATATCCACGTCAGCGAACCATGGAACAGCGGGTTCTCAATAAACGGCAGTTGAATCAGCACGCCAATGATATAAATGGTAATGGCATACCAATTCCAGAAACCATAGCGCTGATGCGGATCGCTAAGCGCCGGAATATCGACCGCGCCTTTAGAGATAATGTAGTAATCCGTCAGGCTGATGGCGCTCCAGGGAACAAAAAAGGCCAGCAGGAATAACAGGAAATGGGTAAAGTGCTTTAAGAAAGCCGGTTCGCTGAGCAGCGCGATAATACATGAAGCCGCCACCATCAGGACGACGAAAGCAACGCGGCATTGCTGCGACAACGCGGTCTGACGGCGAAAACCGGAAACAATGGTAGTCAGAGACATAAAACTGCCGTAGGCGTTGAGCGTCGTGAAGGTGATTTTGCCAAAGCAGATAGCAAAATAGATAACCATCGCCATCACCTGGCTTTTACCTAATCCCACCAGATAACTCACTTCATGACCGGGGAATGCGCTGCCGGCAATCGCGGCGGTAAACACACCCAGCGTCATGGATGTCTGGGTTCCCAATACGGTTCCGAAAAACACCGAGCAGAACGTTTTCGTTGCCGATACATTACGTGGCAGGTAGCGCGAATAGTCGGACACGTACGGGCAGAAAGCGATTTGCCACGACGAGGATAGAGACACCGCCAGCAGGAACATCGGCAGGGAGAAATGGTTATTTTGCGCCAGGGCCGTGAGATCCGCCGATATCAGCAGGGTAACGAACATATAGACGAAGGCCAGAATGCCGATAATGCTCGCCAGTTTACCCAGCTTATGAATCACCTTATAACCCAGCACCGCAATAACAATAATAATTGCACTGAATAGCAGCATTCCAGCTACATTGCTGATACTCAACAGTTTTGCCATTGCCTGCCCCGCCAGTACGGTACCGCTCGCGGAGAAACCGACATACATAATGCAGACCAGTACCAACGGCACTACCGCGCCAAAGACGCCAAACTGGGCGCGGCTTATTATCATCTGCGGCAAACCCAGCCGTGGTCCCTGCAGCGCATGCAGCGACATCACCGCCGCCCCCAGCACCTGTCCAAGAAGAAGACCTATCAGCGACCACACCACGTCACCACCCAGCACTACGGCTAAAGCGCCGGTGACAATAGCGGTAATTTGCAGGTTGCCGCCAAACCATAGGGTAAACTGGCTAAAGGGATGCCCATGCCTTTCGCGCTCGGGGATGTAATCAATCGACCGCGTTTCCTTTAATCCTGCCTCATTACTTTTTGATTGCCCGTCTGTAGACGAAAAAGAAGACATAGGTACCTCGCTATTATTATTTCACTCACTCCCCATCTGACCGATCCTGTATATACAAGCATTGACAACTGCCCGCACCGCACGCATCCTATTTTTGTGATGAATATGTAAATTCTTTGTATTGCAAAAAGTAACAAAACCATAACAATAACGTTGATTAACGCCTGCGCAGGCAGCGCTTAACCGAGGTGTACCGCTCATGATCGTTCCCGTCCAACTATCCACTCTGCCCGTCACACCCTGGAAAAATGGCGCAGGCGAGACCCGTGAGATAGTCTGTGTGCCTTCACCTGATGCCCCTTTTTTATGGCGAGCCAGCATTGCCACTCTGCAAAATGATGGTCCGTTTTCCTGCTTTCCCGGCGTCGATCGGGTCATTACCCTGCTGACCGGGCAACCGCTCCGTCTGAAAGGCGAAGCTATCGATCACCCTTTAGCGTTGTGGCAACCCTGGGCTTTTGCCGGCGAGTGGCAGCTGCGTAGCGAAGGGATCCGCGAGCGCGGTCTCGACTTTAATATCATGACCCAGCGCAGTCGCGCCGCCGCCGAGGTACGCGTCGTGGACGATGTACAGACCCCCGGCGACGAAGGCGTCGCGTGGGTATTACAGGGGCGCTGGCAACTTGGTGAACGGCAATGTGAAGCGCAATCGGGTATTTTCTGGCGCCAACAAGCGCCGGGCGAACTCGCGCCGCTAACGACGGACGCCCTGCTTTTACTCACCACGATCGTGCGCCGTTAACCGCAGAAATTTCGGCAACGCGTTGGGATCTGTCGCTAAAACACAGTGATTATCCGGTGATATACTGGAGCGAGCGCATTTATCATTACGCGCTGCGTTGCGACAGGCGACACAAAAAATCGTGACACAAGGGGTCTTCAGTGGGATATAATTCCCGGCTAAATTTGAGTTATTTTGAAATAACAACGTTAACCTTTTGATTGTTAGAGTAAAAATAAGCAATAACGATAAGGATTAAAGCTATGGGTTTTCTTTCCGGTAAGCGCATTCTGATCACTGGCGTGGCCAGTAAACTGTCCATCGCCTACGGTATTGCGCAAGCAATGCACCGTGAAGGGGCTGAACTGGCATTCACCTATCAGAACGAAAAACTGAAAGGCCGCGTAGAAGAGTTTGCTGCTGCGCTGGGTTCCAACATTGTGCTGCCGTGCGATGTGGCTGAAGACGAAAGCATCACCGCGCTGTTCACTGAGCTTGAGAAAGTATGGCCGAAATTTGATGGTTTCGTGCACTCTATCGGTTATGCGCCGGCTGACCAGTTAGATGGCGACTATGTCAATGTCGTAACTCGCGAAGGTTTCAAAATCGCCCACGACATCAGCGCCTACAGCTTCGTGGCGATGGCGAAAGCCTGCCGCGCGATGCTGAACCCGAACTCCGCGCTGCTGACCCTCTCCTATCTGGGCGCTGAGCGCGCGATCCCGAACTATAACGTTATGGGTCTGGCGAAAGCGTCTCTGGAAGCCAACGTCCGCTATATGGCGAACGCGATGGGTCCGGAAGGTATTCGTGTTAACGCCATCTCCGCTGGTCCGATCCGTACTCTGGCGGCATCCGGTATCAAAGATTTCCGTAAAATGCTGGCTCATTGCGAAGCGGTCACCCCGATCCGTCGCACCGTCACCATCGAAGACGTGGGCAACAGCGCGGCTTTCCTGTGCTCTAACCTGTCTGCAGGTATCTCCGGCGAAGTCGTTCACGTTGACGGCGGCTTTAACATCGCTGCGATGAACGAACTGGAACTGAAATAAGTGCCTTATCCTCCTCACCCCGGTGAGGAGGATCTCTCCTACCCCTCTCTACCTACGCTTTTCCTCTGTTATTCCAATCCGCTATTTATTAGTACGTATCAATATTTTCTCCTGCTTCAGGGTTACGCCAGGATAGTTGTGCATAGAGGTACCGCGAAACGGCGGTTCGCCACCTACCGAACAAGGAACGCCCATGGAGCAACGCCGCGTGTATGGCAAAAACCACTGGTATCACGAGACCCAGTCAACCAACAGCCCGGTCGAGGTTCTTCCTCTGGTGCCAGAAGCCGCTGACGTTGATGACCGTTTTTTGCTCGATCTGTCGCTTGCAGCCGATGTCAGCCACCCACATGAAGGCTGGCTGGCGCCCGCGCGTCAATTGGCAAAGGTACTTTTCCCGGACAGCGTCACGGTAACCCGATTACAAACCTTCAGCGCCTACGACCGTCTCAGCACCGCCCTGACCGTCGCTCAAGTCTACGGCGTACAGCGCTTATGTAACCACTATGCCGCGCGTCTGGCGCCGTTGCCGGGCCCTGACTCCTCACGAGAGAGTAATCGCCGACTGGCGCAGATTACCCAGTACGCACGCCAGTTAGCCAGTTCCCCTTCGGTTATCAACGAGGTCTCCCGCCGCCAGCTTGATGAGGTCGGACTGACCAGCCGCGATATTGTGTTAATTAACCAGATTATTGGTTTCGTGGGCTTTCAGGCCCGCGCGGTAGCTGCCTTTCAGGCCGCGCTCGGACAACCGGTACGCTGGCTTCCGGGTATGCCGCAGCAGGAAGATGCCCCGTCAGAACGCTTCACGGACGTGACAGGAGAGTGGTCTGCGGATATCGATGATGCCGACCTGCGTTACGCCAATGACGATAGGCAAGCAAGGCTCGCCGCATGGCACCGTCATCCCGGCCTACAGCCTCTCGCCCCTATTCTGGCAACGGATGAAGGGGCGTTAGCGCTGCTGCATCAACTGCTAACTGAACTGGATAACTCTGCGCAGCCCTTAAGCACAATGGCGGCGTTGCTGGCGGCGCGAATCAACGGTAGCGTCAGCTGTTTTAACGCCTGGGCAGCGCGCTGGACAGCTGATAACGGATTGTTGCAAGCATTGCGCGGCGATGAACGAACGATTCAGCGCTGGGCGCAAAGCCATTCTTTGGAACACGTTTTCCTGCAGGCGGGGCAGCTATTGACCCGTGCGCCGGACCGTTTTAGCGCCGCACAGCTAACTCCCCTCACTGAATATGGGCTTTCCCGCGTTGAGGCTATCAATCTGCTGGCGTGGTGCGGCCTCTGCGGCTGGCTGAACCGGCTTAAAATCGCCCTCGGCGAGGTACGTCAAGCGACGTAAAATGCTGAAACAGCGCTTGCTGAGGCAGGCATATTCGCGTAAAAATGTCAGCCGCTCTTTTAGCCACGAAAAAACCTAATTATGTTTCAGGACAACCCGCTGCTAGCGCAGCTTAAACAGCAATTGCATTCCCAGACTCCGCGCGTTGAAGGGGTCGTTAAAGGTACGGAAAAAGGTTTTGGCTTCCTCGAAGTCGACTCGCAGAAAAGCTACTTCATTCCGCCGCCGCATATGAAAAAAGTGATGCATGGCGATCGTATTATCGCCGTGGTCCATACGGAAAAAGAACGTGAAAGCGCCGAGCCGGAAGAGCTGGTTGAGCCTTTCCTGACCCGTTTTGTCGGTAAAGTGCAGAAAAAAGACGATCGCCTGTCTATTGTTCCTGATCATCCGCTGCTGAAAGACGCCATCACTTGCCGCGCCGCGCGTGGCGTTGAACACGACTTCAAACAGGGTGACTGGGCGGTGGCTGAAATGCGTCGCCATCCGCTGAAAGGCGACCGCGGATTCTATGCCGAATTAACGCAATTCATCACCTTCAGCGACGATCATTTCGTGCCTTGGTGGGTGACGCTGGCGCGTCATAACCTGGAAAAAGAAGCGCCGAATGGCGTTGCTACCGAGATGCTCGATGAAGGACTGGAACGTCGCGATCTGACGGCGCTTGAGTTCGTGACCATCGACAGCGCCAGCACCGAAGATATGGACGATGCGCTTTATGTAGAGCGCGCCGACGACGGTAAACTGCTGCTGACCGTCGCTATCGCCGATCCGACGGCGTGGATTGCCGAGGGCAGCAAACTGGACAACGCGGCGAAAATCCGCGCCTTCACCAACTATCTGCCGGGCTTTAATATCCCGATGCTGCCGCGCGAACTGTCTGATGATTTGTGCTCGCTGCGCGCCAACGAAGTGCGCCCGGTGCTCGCCTGCCGCATGACCCTGGCAGCCGACGGCGCCATTGAAGATAATATCGAATTCTTCGCCGCGACCATCGAATCAAAAGCCAAACTGGCTTATGACGACGTCTCCAACTGGCTGGAAAATATCGGCGCCTGGCAACCTGCCGATGACGCTATCGCGCAGCAAATCAAACTGCTGCAGGAAGTCTGCCAACGCCGCAGCGAATGGCGTCAAACCCACGCCCTGGTGTTCAAAGACCGCCCTGATTATCGCTTCGTGTTGGGTGAGAAAGGTGAAGTACTGGATATCGTTGCCGAACCTCGCCGCATCGCCAACCGCATTGTTGAAGAGTCAATGATTGCCGCTAATATCTGCGCGGCACGCGTGCTGCGCGATAACCTCGGCTTCGGCGTATATAACGTGCATACCGGTTTCGACCCGGCTAACACCGAGCAACTGGCCGCGCTGCTAAAAACGCACGATGTACACGTTGATCCGCAGGAAGTCCTGACGCTCGAAGGTTTCTGTAAACTGCGCCGCGAACTGGATGCCCAGCCTTCAGGTTTCCTTGATAGCCGCATCCGCCGCTTCCAGTCGTTCGCTGAGATTAGCACCGAGCCGGGCCCACACTTCGGCCTTGGGCTGGAAGCTTACGCGACCTGGACTTCGCCAATCCGTAAATACGGCGATATGATCAACCACCGTCTGTTAAAGGCCATCATTAAAGGCGAGACCATTGGCCGCCCGCAGGATGATGTCACCGTGCAGATGGCGGAACGTCGTCGTCTGAACCGTATGGCGGAACGCGACGTCGCAGATTGGCTGTACGCTCGCTTCCTCAACGATAAAGCCGGAACCGATACCCGTTATGCGGCAGAAATCATTGATGTCAGCCGCGGCGGCATGCGCGTACGCCTGGTTGATAACGGCGCTGTCGCCTTTATCCCGGCACCTTTCCTGCACGCGGTACGCGATGAACTGGTTTGCAGCCAGGAGAACGGAACCGTACAGATTAAAGGTGAAGTCGTTTATAAAGTCACCGATGTTATCGACGTGACTATCGCTGAAGTCCGTATGGAAACCCGCAGCGTCATCGCCCGTCCGGCGGCGTAACGCTTTTATGGCCCCTGCCCAGGGGCCATACATTTCTCGTTTTGAGTGAATATCGCCAGCTGCGCAAGGATGTGCGTTTTTTTCGCTTCTCTTTTGCAGTCGTTTTTTGCATCATTGATTTCATTCATTTTTGTAACCAGGATAATGCTATGTCTGATCTGAATGCCCGCCTGCTCGCCCAACGTATCGATACCGTGCTGGATATTCTGGTTGCCGGAGATTATCACTCGGCTATCCATAACCTGGAGATCCTCAAAGCCGAGCTGCAGGCGTTGTCTCACGACGAGCCAGAGAAGGACTCAGGGCAAACGAAAGCGCCGTGGGAAATCTGATTCATTCCTGTCCCCCAGCACGCCCGAAGGCCTGCTGGGCGCCGTATAGACCTCTAACTGTGATGTAGCTATGAACGCCCGACAACAAAGTATTTTACAAATGGTCATCGATAAAGGCCGCATGAGCGTTGCCGATCTGGCCAGGATGACCGGTGTCTCCGAAGTCACTATTCGTCAGGATCTGAATTCGCTGGAAAAGCAAAGCTATCTGCGCCGCACCCACGGCTTTGCCGTACCGCTTGATAGCGAAGACGTCGAAACCCGCATGATGACCAACTTTGCCATTAAGCGTGAACTCGCCGCGCGCGCCGCGTCGCTGGTAGCGGCCGGAGAGACGGTGTTCATCGAAAATGGCAGTTCAAACGCCCTGCTGGCCCGCACGCTGGCGGAACGCGGCGATATCACGATCATCACCGTTAGCAGCTATATCGCGCATTTACTCAAGGAAACGCCGGGTGAGGTCATTCTGCTGGGCGGCATTTATCAGAAACGCAGTGAAAGCATGGTTGGCCCGTTAACCCGTCAATGCATCCAGCAGGTGCACTTCAGCAAGGCATTTATCGGCGTTGACGGCTGGCAGAGTGAAACTGGTTTTACCGGCCGCGACATGATGCGCGCCGATGTGGTTAACGCAGTGCTGGAAAAACAGTGCGAAGCTATTGTGCTCAGCGACAGTTCGAAATTCAGCGTCGTGCATCCTTATCCACTGGGCCCAATTGCCCGTTTCAATCGCGTCATCACCGACAATAACCTGAGCGAAACTATTCGCCAGCAGCTCTGCGCAAGCGGTTTAACCCTCGATATTGTCAACCCCGCCTAATCGCTTCCGCCAGCGCCCAGGAATGGCGTTGGCAGCCCCTCTGTGTCTGAGAGTATTCTGACCTGCAATTAAGATTTTTTACCTGACGTTAAATTTTAAAATAAGTAGAATTATTATTAGCGATATAACAGGAAGTGACTATCACCTGCGTGATTAGAGCAACACCTGCGCAACTTAAGTTTCATGGAATAACCCTTAAGTCATAGTCAGTTGCTATGCTTAAAGGAAGTTGTATCCATGAATAGATTATTCAGGAGAATAAAATGATGACTTCGATGAGCAAAAAAATGGCTGCGGCCGTACTGGCGGTTACTGTAGTAATGTCCCTGAGCGCTTGCTCTAACTGGTCTAAACGCGACCGTAACACCGCAATCGGCGCAGGCGCCGGCGCACTGGGCGGCGCGGTATTAACTGACGGCAGCACCCTGGGCACCCTGGGCGGCGCAGCGGTTGGCGGCATCATTGGCCACCAGGTTGGTAAATAACCACCCCGCGTATTAAATTAATAATAATTTCGTAGTTACTGACTCACGCATCTACAAATAATTAAGGCCACGGTAAATACCGTGGCCTTGTTGTTTATTTCGCAGAAATTATCTTAGCCACCCGCTAATTTCACTTTCATCCCTTTGGCTTCCAGCAGTGATTTCAGCAAGTCGCGTTTATCACCCTGAATTTCAATCACTCCATCTTTCAGTGAACCGCCGCAGCCGCATTTCTTTTTCAGCTCAGCGGCCAACTTCGCCAGCGCGTCATCATCGAGATCGATACCGGTAATCAGGCAGACGCCCTTCCCTTTGCGCCCGCTGGTCTGGCGTTGAATACGCACAATACCATCGCCCTTCGCTCTTTGCGGCGCCGCTTTCGGCTCTTCGATACGTCCGCTCTCGGTAGAGTAAACCAGGCGGCTGTTAGAATCGCTCATTACGCCTCCAATTTCAGCGACGCGTTGATCGCCGCAAGCGTTGCAGCCGGATCGGCTGACTGGGTAACCGGTCGGCCGATTACCATATAATCAACCCCCGCCTGCTGCGCCTGTTCCGGAGTCATAATCCGGCGTTGGTCGCCAGCATCACTGCCTGTGGGGCGGATCCCTGGGGTAACTAACTTAAATTCTTGTCCTAACTCTTGTTTAAAGCGGACGGCTTCCTGCGCTGAGCAGACGACGCCGTCGAGACCACAGCGTTTGGTTAGCGCCGCCAGTTTAGCAGCATGATCGGCTGGAGAAAGCGTAATACCGAGATCCTGTAAATCGCTGGCCTCCATGCTGGTCAGTACGGTGACCGCTATCAGTAACGGCGCCTCTTTCCCAAACGGCAGCAGCGCCTCGCGGGCGGCAGTCATCATACGCGCGCCGCCGGAAGCGTGGACGTTTACCATCCATACGCCAAGCTCTGCGGCGGCGGCGACCGCGCGTGCGGTGGTGTTCGGGATATCGTGGAACTTCAGGTCGAGGAATACTTCAAAGCCGCGCTGATGCAGGTCGCGAACAAACTGCGGGCCCAGCAGCGTGAACATCTCCTTACCTACCTTCAACCGGCAATCGCGCGGATCGATTCGATCAACAAAGGCTAACGCCTTATCGCGGTTATCATAATCAAGCGCAACAACCACGGGAGAAGATGTGATAACGCGAGGAGAAGAGCTAGCAGTAGACGTCATGACCGGACCTTAATTGTTGATGAGCGCCTGCACGGCGCAAAAAAGGTAAACGGGCAGCATTCTACCTGCGAACCAGGGAAAATGACAGGCTGGTTTTGCCCGGCTACAGACAAAAGCGGGCACGTGGCAACAGAAGCGGGTACGATAAATTACAGATAAGTATGTTGTAACTAAAGCCAGGCTTTTTTTAGACGTTACTGGCCATCAAGGCCGCGAATCGGCTTGATAGTCGCCCACGAACGGCAGGACGGGCAGTGCCAGTACAGGGTGTGGGAAGTAAAACCGCACTTCTGGCAGCGGTAACGCGGTTTGCTCCGCACCTGCTCGCCAACCATGTTGCGCAGAACCCCCAGGCTCGCCTTCGCGCGCCCTTCTTCCGCCTCATTAAGATGGTAGTCCATCAGTTTATGGAACACGCGCATCGTTGGGTGGCGCTCAAGCTGGCGAGTCACATAGCTCTGTGCGGCTTCGGCGCCTTCCTGCTGCTCGATAATTTGCGCCAGCATAAGCTCCGCGGTCGCCCCGGTGTTCTCTTCAACACAGCGGCGCAGGAACGCTTCCCACTCCTCATGCTTACCCAATTGCTGATAACAGGTTTGCAGCATTTCCAGGGTTTCACCAACCAGTTCTTTATCCTGGCCAATCACCCGTTCCAGGCTTTCTACCGCTTTCGCGTAGTCGCCTTTTTCCATCCACACGCGCCCCATCATAATCGAGACGCGGGCGCTGTTACGGTCAGCTGACGCGCCTTTTTTCAGCAGCGTCATTGCTTTATCGAGATCGTTACTGGCCATCTGCTGCAGCGCCAGCTCACACCAGAAGTTGGCGATATCGCTGCGATGCTTTTCTTTGCCCAATTTTACCAGCCTTTCGGCGACTTCAATGGCGGACTGCCAATCGCTGGTTAGCTGGTAGATTTGTAGCAGTTGCTGTAGCGCGCCCAGGCGGAAGTCGGTTTCATCCACCAGCTGCTTGAACATATCTTCCGCGCGATCGTACAGACCGGCGGCCATGTAATCTCGCCCCAGCTGTTGGACGGCAAGCAGGCGCTGATCGTAGGTGAGCGAGGCGCTCTCCATCAGGCTTTGGTGAATGCGGATGGCGCGGTCGACTTCACCACGCGAACGAAACAGGTTGCCAAGGGTCAAGTGGGCTTCAACGGTGCCGGTATCCTCTTTTAACATATCGAGGAACAGATCTACGGCTTTGTCCTGCTGATTGCTCAGCAGGAAGTTGACCCCGGCCACGTAATCACGCGACAGGCGACTGGCATCGTCCTGTTTGGACTGTTGTGCGCTCCTGCGCCCCATATACCATCCATAGGCAGCGGCAACGGGAAGAAGCAGAAACAACAACTCCAGCATAGAAGGTTATTCCTTGACCGCAGGGACGCCGGCATCAGCAGGCGCTACGGTCACTGGCGCGATCTGCTGCTCCAGGCGTTTAATTTTACGTTCGGCGCGCGCCAGCGATACACGGACCCGCAGCCAGAACAGGCCGCAAATCAGCCAGCCAATCGCAAACCCGGCAGCGAATAACACCGCCAGCAACGTGGAGATGCGGAATTCACCCTGCGCGAGCAAATAGTTGAACGTGACCAGTTGGTCGTTTTGCGCACCCAGCGTCACAGAGATGACGAAGATAGCTAACACCAGTAAGAAAATAAGTAAATATTTCACATGACT
This sequence comes from Klebsiella sp. PK01, assembly GCF_057624675.1. Lineage (NCBI taxonomy): Bacteria > Pseudomonadati > Pseudomonadota > Gammaproteobacteria > Enterobacterales > Enterobacteriaceae > Klebsiella > Klebsiella sp. PK01. Next base: position 69,682 of record NZ_JBYEZM010000001.1, on the reverse strand, counting down.
TCCCGTTCTGTGGGTTGCGCGAGTAAAACGCGTTCAAGCCCTATAAAGTATCATTTTCACCGCAGTGGTGAAATGGAAAAGCATGACACCCGTCATGATATGCGGCCAGGTGTCGCGAAATTCAACATAAACGGCGTCAGGTTGCGCGTTTTTTGATATCCGTCGCCTCTTCGACAGGCGGGGTTAACGGGCCGCAAAAACGCTGAGTGAGCCAGGTCGCCGCGGTAACCAGCAGCCAGGAAAGACTGGTCGCCACGATAAGATCCTGCGGCCAGTGCATGCCTAACGCCAGACGGCTGCCCATGACCGCTGTAGCCCATCCCAACAGCAGGCCGATAGTCACCCAGCGCCGACGTGGCCACAACAGTCCTACCCCCAGCAGCGCCCAACTGGCGGCAAACATGGTATGGCCGGACGGAAAGGCAAAACCGGTCTCTTTTTGCCAGTGTTTACGCAAGAATCCCGGTATTGTCTGTTGTTCAGCCAATTGCTCATGCACCAGTTTAGCGCGTTCTTTACGTTTTAACTCATAGAATTGCGCCACCGGTACCTGTTGGGTTCTTTCTAACCAAATCACAAATGGCCGTGGTTCCTGCACCCGTTCTTTGATCCAGGATTTAAGCCCCTGACCTGCCAGGATGGCGGCGCCGAGAATGAGAAACAGCACCAGCGCTTCGCGCAGACGAAACCGTAAACACCACAAAAACCAGCCAAATAGCGCTACATGAGTAATTATTCCCCACGGCTGGGTGACGGTTTCAGTCACCCAGTACCACATTTTCAACATGGCCGGGGCTTGACCCGGCTGCCACTGCCAGCCGGAGAGCCAGACTATAACGGGCATAACAAGCAATAGCGCCGCCCCGATGGCGGTCCTTTTGGCAATCAACAGCATCATATCTCCTTCTCTTTCCTTCTGAATATCATAACGGAAAGTAGATCGTTTGTGCGCTTTCCGCGCAGGCGGTCGTTGGTAATTAGGAGAACGTCGCGGCGTTGTGGCAAAATAGTAGTAAACAGAAAGCACATTCAGGTGCTGTCAGAATCTGGAGAATCACATGCAGCTTAAACGTGTGGCAGAAGCCAAACTGCCAACCCCCTGGGGCGATTTCCTGATGGTGGGCTTTGAAGAACTGGCAACCGGGCAGGATCATGTCGCGCTGGTGTATGGCGATATTTCGGGGCAAGCCCCGGTACTGGCTCGCGTACACTCAGAATGTCTGACGGGCGATGCCCTTTTTAGTCTGCGTTGTGATTGCGGTTTTCAGCTGGAAGCGGCGCTGTCGCACATCGCTGAAGAGGGGCGCGGGATCCTGCTTTATCATCGTCAGGAAGGCCGTAATATCGGTTTGCTGAATAAAATTCGCGCCTACGCGCTTCAGGATCAAGGCTACGATACCGTCGAAGCCAACCACCAGCTAGGTTTTGCCGCCGATGAGCGCGATTTTACGCTGTGCGCCGATATGTTCAAACTGCTCGGCGTTGAGCAGGTTCGACTGTTAACCAATAACCCGAAGAAAGTCGAAATTCTGACCGAGGCGGGAATCAATATCGTCGAACGCGTTCCGCTCATCGTCGGCCGTAACCCGAAAAACGAACACTACCTGGATACCAAAGCGGCCAAGATGGGGCATCTGCTGAATAAATAAGTCAGCTCCAGAATGAATCAGGGCCAGCATTCGCTGGCCCTTTCTTTTACAGCATATTACGAATCACATAATGCAGAATGCCGTCATTCTGATAGTAGGTAAGTTCAGTCGCGGTATCGATACGACAGCGACACTGAATGACTTCCTGCTGTCCATCGGCGCGGGTGATGGTGACTGGAACCGTTGCCGCAGGATGCAGCGCCTGCAGGTTACTGATATCGATCCGCTCTTCGCCGGTCAGCTGTAGCGTTTTACGCGTCACGCCTTGCGGAAACTCCAACGGTAATATCCCCATGCCAATAAGGTTGGAGCGGTGAATACGCTCGAAGGACTCGGCAATCACTACCCGCACGCCCAACAGACGCGGCCCTTTTGCCGCCCAGTCGCGGCTGGAACCTGAACCATATTCTTTACCGGCAATCACCGCCAGAGGCGTACCCTCGGCTTTATACAGCATAGCCGCATCGTAGATAGCAACAGGCTGCGTGTCTGGTAAATGACGCGTCATCCCCCCTTCCACGCCCGGCACCATTTCGTTACGGATACGAATATTGGCAAAGGTACCGCGCATCATCACCTCATGGTTGCCACGTCGTGAACCATAAGAGTTGAAATCGGCGCGCGCCACGCCGTGCTCCTGCAAATAGCGTCCTGCAGGGCTGTCTGCCTTGATACTTCCTGCCGGAGAGATATGGTCGGTGGTCACCGAATCGCCTAACATCGCCAGGATCCGCGCGCCGTGAATATCTTCTACCGGTTTCGGCTCAACGCCCATCTCATCAAAGAATGGCGACAGGCGAATATAGGTAGAGTCATCCTGCCAGCGATAGGTATCGGAACGGTCTACCTGAATAGCTTTCCACTCCTCGGTACCTTCGAAGACTTCGGCATATTCTTTACGGAACATGTCGGTGGAAACCTGCTGCACCGCGCGAGCAATCTCCTCGCCGCTCGGCCAGATATCCTTCAGGAACACCGGCTTACCGTCTTTACCAACCCCAAGCGGTTCACGGGTCAGGTCAATGTTCATATTGCCAGCCAGCGCATAGGCCACGACCAGCGGTGGCGACGCCAGCCAGTTGGTTTTCACCAACGGATGGATACGACCTTCGAAGTTGCGGTTACCGGAGAGCACCGCCCCCACGGTCAGGTCACCTTTTTTAATTGCCTCTTCGATAGGTTCCGGCAGCGGCCCGGAGTTACCGATACAGGTTGTACAACCATACCCTACGAGGTTAAAGCCCAATTCATCGAGATAAGGCGTCAAACCGGCATGCGCCAGATAATCGGAAACCACTTTCGAACCCGGCGCCAGCGAGGCTTTCACCCACGGCTGCGGTTTCAGGCCGCGCTCAACGGCGTTCTTCGCCAGCAGGCCGGCGGCCATCAACACGCTCGGGTTGGAAGTATTGGTACATGAAGTGATTGCCGCAATCGCCACCGCGCCTTCCGGCAGCGAATAGCGTTGCCCATTGAGAGTATAATCAACCGGCTGACGCGATTTTTGCGTTTGATTCACTTCCAGTTCGTTGCTGGCGGCAAACGCTTTCGGCACATCGCCCAACGCGACGCGGTCCTGCGGCCGTTTCGGCCCGGCGAGGCTGGCCTCAACCGTACCCATATCCAGCGCCAGGGTGCTGGTGAATACCGGCTCATCGCCCGTCTGGCGCCACATCCCCTGCGCTTTGGCATAAGCTTCAACCAATGCCACCTGCTCTTCGCTGCGCCCGCTCAGGCGCATATAGCTGAGGGTTACCGCATCGATCGGGAAGAAGCCGCAGGTCGCGCCATATTCTGGCGACATATTCGCAATGGTGGCCCGGTCGGCCAGCGGTAAGGAGTCGAGACCGTCGCCGTAGAATTCTACGAACTTGCCAACCACACCATGTTTGCGCAGCATCTGGGTCACTGTCAGCACCAGGTCAGTCGCGGTGATCCCCTCACGCAGTTTACCGGTCAGCTTGAAACCGACGACATCAGGTATGAGCATGGATACCGGCTGCCCAAGCATCGCCGCTTCCGCTTCAATCCCGCCGACGCCCCACCCTAATACGCCCAGACCGTTAATCATGGTGGTGTGCGAATCGGTACCCACCAGCGTATCCGGGTAAGCCACCCATTCGCCATCCTGTAGTTCGCTCCACACGGCACGGCCGAGATATTCAAGGTTCACCTGGTGGCAGATCCCGGTTCCCGGCGGCACAACGCTAAAGCGGCTGAAGGCCTGCTGCCCCCAGCGCAGGAAAGCATAACGTTCGTGGTTTCGCTCCATTTCAAGGCGCACGTTATCTTCAAAGGCGTTTTCATTACCAAAACGGTCCACCGTTACCGAGTGGTCAATCACCAGGTCAACCGGCGAGAGCGGATTCACCTTTGCCGTATCGCCGCCCAGCCGTTTTACCGCTTCACGCATGGCGGCTAAATCGACCACCGCCGGTACGCCGGTAAAATCCTGCATCAATACGCGCGCCGGACGATAGGCTATTTCGCGGTCGGCATGCGCTTTCTGCAGCCAGCCGGCCAGCGCCTGAATATCTTGTTCCGTCACCGAGTCGCCATCCTGCCAGCGCAGGAGGTTTTCAAGCAGAACTTTGAGGGATTTGGGCAGTCGGGTGAGATCGCCCAGTTGTTTAGCGGCCAGCGCCAGGCTGTAGTAATGGTAGGTTTTGTCTTTGACCTGTAGCGTATCCTTACTGGCTGCTCGTAGTGTTGACGACATAGCTCCTCCTTTATCACAGGGATGCATGCCCTGAACTCCTCAGGGTCTTTATTAAAGATAACACAAACTTGACATAACACTTTGATAACAACTCAAATTGCTAAAATTGACAAAACCATACAGTTCAGAAATTTTGAAGATAACAGTGTTACAGCACGGAGATATTTGATGAGGTTGAGTAAGTTCCGATCCTATTCTCTGAACGGGAAAAGAAAAAGAGCTAATCACGGATAGACAATGATTAGCTCAGGATGGATTAACATTTAAAGCTGATAAGTCGGAAAATAATTTCTTCCACCGTGTTCCACAATTCCGGGTGCTAATTTTACCAACCTCCTTTTGTCACAAAAGTGAAATATAACCTTCTCTGATAAACTGCTTTAGCTAATAATCCAGATGAATAATGCAACGATGCACCAGAAAGCGCTAAGCCCCATCAGTAGTGAGCCCCAGACCTGACTGCGCAGCGTTGGATCGATTTCCGCTTTGTGACGTTCATACGACATCGCGAGCTTTGCATAATCGATATTGTTTATCATTTCATCACCACCAATTGCTAAAATCATCAGGTACAGATAAATCTTAATAAGATATATAAAATAGATCCAGCTAATTCAGGAACAGGTAAAAGGCTTTTAACCGTTATTTTGATCGCAGCGGGTATATTGGAGAAATAACGAAGTGAAAATCCGTAGAAATGTGATTACAACGAGGTTTATAAGTTCTGATAAGGTCCATAATAGAAAATGGCACTCCCCGGAGGAAATGCCATTTATCAATTCGATTATTTTTCCGGCAGTTTAATATCTTTGAACATGGCCTCTATATCCTCATTCGAACGTAGCGCCACAGCCGTATCGACCACATCTCGCGTCAAATGCGGCGCAAAACGTTGAATAAAATCATACATATAACTTCTGAGGAAGGTGCTTCGGCGGAAGCCTATCTTGGTGGTGCTGTGGCTGAAAATACCATTGGCATCGAGTTTTACCAGGTCTGGATCGGACACGGGATCGACCGCCATGCTGGCAATAACTCCAACGCCAAGCCCTAAGCGCACATAGGTTTTGATAACATCGGCATCAGTCGCCGTGAAGACGATACGCGGAGTCAGCCCGGCGCGATTAAACGCGGTATCCAACTCAGAACGTCCGGTGAAGCCGAAGGTATAAGTTACCAGCGGATACTGCGCCAGCTCTTCAATGGTCACCGAACCTTTCGAAGCGAGCGGGTGGTCCGGCGTCACCACAATTGAACGGTTCCAGTGATAGCACGGCAGCATCACCAAATCGTCGTACAGATGCAGCGCTTCGGTAGCAATGGCAAAGTCGGCATTACCCTTCGAAACCGCTTCTGCAATCTGCGTCGGCGACCCCTGATGCATATGCAAAGAGACCCGAGGATAACGCTCAATAAAGCCTTTAATCACTCCAGGGAGCGCGTAACGCGCCTGCGTATGGGTGGTGGCAACGTACAACGAGCCCTTATCCGGCCAGGTGTGCTCGCCTGCCACGGATTTAATGGCCTCAACTTTAGATAACACTTCACGCGCGATGCGAATAATTTCCTGACCGGCTGGAGTGACCTGAGTTAAATGCTTACCGCTGCGGGCAAATATCTGAATTCCCAACTCATCTTCCAGCATGCGTACCTGCTTGCTGATGCCCGGCTGTGAAGTATACAAGCCTTCGGCGGTAGAGGAGACATTCAGGTTATGGTTAACAACCTCAACGATGTAGCGGAGTTGCTGTAGTTTCATGGCTGATATCCGTAAACGCGTCAAATGAATCCGCTTAATACCCATTACGTTCAGACTGCTGCCTGCCGGCGGCAAAATGCCAGAGATGCCCTGCGGCACGCCGAACCTGCGCCACAACGCGTGCTGAGACCGATGGTGTATAAGACGATTTAATAATAAAAAAGTGATTCGCTATAACCACTATATCATTTATATCTACAGTGTATAGATGGTAACAAAAAATAATAAGTCGGTTATAAAGCGACAATGACGAGGCGGTAGTGCGAGGAAAATCGAAGAAAGAATGGGCCGCATCGCGGCCCATTCAGAAGGTTACTTTTTCGCTTCAGTCCATTTACCGTCGATAAAGAAGGCGGACCAGCCGGTCGCTTTACCCTCTTTCTCGGAGGAAACGTACTGTTGCTTGGTCTTACGACTAAAGCGTACCAGCGTTTTATTGCCCTCAGGATCCTGCTGCGGCGCATCGGCCAGATAACGCAGCTTTTCAGGCAGACGATCGCGGAAGCGGTACAACTCTTCCACTAACGGCGCACGTGTTTCACGTGATTTCGGGAAGGTGTTTGCCGCCAGGAAAACGCCCGCCGCGCCATCGCGCAGGACGAAATAAGCGTCGGACTTCTCGCAGGGCAGTTCCGGTAAAGGCACCGGATCTTCCTTCGGCGGAGCCACTTCGCCATTACGCAGGATCTTACGCGTATTTTTACATTCGTCATTGGTGCAAGCCATGTACTTACCAAAACGCCCCATTTTGAGGTGCATTTCGGAACCACATTTCTCACACTCCACGATAGGGCCGTCATAGCCTTTGATACGGAACTCGCCCTCTTCAATCTCGTAGCCGTCGCAGGTCGGGTTGTTACCGCAGACATGCAGTTTACGCTTCGGATCGATAAGATAGCTGTCCATCGCGGTGCCGCATTTCTGACAGCGACGTTTAGCGCGCAGCGCGTTGGTTTCGGCATCATCGCCTTCCAGCACGTTGAGAACTTCGTTTTCCGGTACCAGGTTAATGGTGGTTTTGCAACGCTCTTTCGGCGACAAAGCGTAGCCAGAGCAGCCGAGGAATACCCCGGTACTGGCGGTACGAATGCCCATTTTACGCCCGCAGGTCGGACAGTCGATGCTGGTCAGCACCATTGGGTTCGGCTGCATACCGCCTTCTTCAGGATCCTTCTCAGCCGTTTGTAGCTGGGAAGTGAAATCGCCAAAGAAGTTATCAAGCACCTGTTTCCACTCGGCCTGATGATTGGCCACCTGATCGAGGCGGTCTTCCATCTGTGCGGTAAAATCGTAGTTCATCAGATCGCGGAAGTTTTCTTCCAGACGGTCGGTGACGATTTCACCCATTTTTTCAGCGTAAAAGCGGCGGTTCTCGGCGCGTACATAACCGCGGTCCTGGATGGTCGAAATGATCGACGCATAAGTGGACGGACGACCGATGCCGCGTTTTTCCAGTTCTTTTACCAGCGAGGCTTCGCTGAAACGCGCAGGCGGTTTGGTGAAGTGCTGCGCAGGTGTCAGTTCCACCAGGCTGAGGCTGTCGCCCTGATTGACCACCGGTAACGTCCGGTCTTCATCGCCTTTACGCAGCGCTGGCATCACTTTCGTCCAGCCGTCAAAGCGCAGCGTACGACCGCGGGCTTTTAGTTTGAACTCGCCAGCCTGTACCGTCAGGGTGGTTGAGTCGTATTTTGCCGGCGTCATCTGACAGGCGACGAACTGACGCCAAATCAGTTGATATAACTTCTGCGCATCGGCTTCCATGTCTTTCAGCGATTCCGCCATCACATTCACGTCAGAAGGACGAATCGCTTCGTGCGCTTCCTGCGAGTTTTCTTTGCTGGCGTACTGATTCGCGCTTTCAGGCAAGTATTTTTTGCCGAAGTTATCGCCGATATAGCCGCGTACCATATTCAGCGCATCCTGACTCAGATTGGTAGAGTCGGTACGCATGTAGGTAATATGGCCGGCCTCATACAGACGCTGGGCCATCATCATGGTTTTCTTCACGCCGAAGCCAAGACGGGTACTGGCGGCCTGCTGCAGCGTGGAGGTGATAAACGGCGCGCCCGGCTTGCTGCTGGTCGGCTTATCTTCGCGCTCCAGCACGCTATATCGCGCTTTTTCCAGCAGCGCGACGGCCGCCATGGTTTCGTCACGGTTAACCGGACGGAACGGCTTGTCATTCTTGTGAGTCACCTGCAACGGTAACGCGTCGCCGCCCGGCGTGGTAGTACTGGCGTCGATCTCCCAGAACTCTTCCGGAACGAAGGCTTTAATTTCGCGTTCGCGCTCCACGACCAGGCGGACTGCGACAGACTGCACGCGGCCAGCGGACAGACCGCGGGCAATTTTTTTCCACAGCAGTGGAGAAACCATATACCCCACCACGCGGTCCATAAAGCGGCGCGCCTGCTGGGCATTAACACGATCGATATTCAGCTCGCCCGGCTTCTCAAAGGCCTGACGAATCGCGTTTTTGGTGATTTCGTTGAACACCACGCGGCTGTACCGTTGCTCATCACCACCGATAACTTCCCGCAGGTGCCAGGCAATGGCTTCCCCTTCGCGGTCAAGGTCGGTTGCGAGATAGATGTGGTCGGCTTTTTCCGCCAACTGTTTGAGTTCTGAAACTACCTTTTCTTTACCCGGAAGTACTTCATAATGCGCATTCCAGTCGTGCCATGGGTCTACACCCATGCGGTTGACCAGAGCGCCACGTTCATCCTTTTTAGGCTTTTTAGCCCCTTTGGTGGAGGTAGAGTCGGCGCTCTTTTTGGAAGCTGAGCCACTGGTCGGCAAATCGCGGATATGACCGACGCTGGATTTCACCACGTAGTCATTACCCAGATACTTATTGATCGTTTTGGCTTTTGCCGGGGACTCAACGATAACGAGAGCTTTACCCATATTCACCTTTACCTAATTTAATTCATCCAGGAATACATCGCACATTGATTCACCATCCACTAGCGACGTGCCTGATATGTTGCGGCCACGTCGATGGATATCAACCCTCTGCACGCCCAGTTTCACATCCATAAAACCAGATAGCTGAGTTTGCTGGCTTTAGCGAGCCAGGTTGCATAGCACGAAGAATTTTTGGCCGAATGTCAAGCAAATCTGTTGCCAGATCGCTGAAAGCGTCACACTGTACCTGATAAAATTCGTTACGCAACTTTATTAGCATGCAAAAGCCAACTCCGCCAGTAAAGTGATGTTTCTTAGCCAGTTGCAATTACCCCTGCACAATCAATGGAAAATTTGCCCGTTGCCCTCTCGCGGCGTAGACTACCGGCGAAGAACTACAGGAGTCCGTTATGCAAGGTACAACCCAACCCATCGAACGCCAGGCGTTACTTGAAATTGCCAATCAACTCATTCGCGATCATGAAGATACGTTAGCCGGAATTGAAGCCACCAACGTCGTTCAGCGTAACGGGGTTTTGGTGTTCAGCGGCGAGTTTTATCTTGATGAGCAAGGTTTGCCGACAGCGAAGAGCACCGCGGTATTTAACATGTTCAAGTATCTCGCTCATGAGTTGTCAGATAAGTATCACCTGGTTGATTAATAGCCAGTCATTGATGGGCCGGCTCTCGGCTTAAGCCAGCCAGAAACAGCAACGCGAGGTATCAGCCTCGCGTTGTTTTATCTTACATTAAGGGCTTTTGCCCACGCTGCCACCAGCGAAGTAATAGACGGTCCGCGCTTTCTGCCGCGCTACCGGTAACGCGATCGAGCAACTTCTTACGCTGCTGATAACGCACGCTAATGACTTCATGGTTATCCATCATGCTCAACAGGAGTTCATCGCTGGTCTGTACCGCATCCGCCAGCCCTTTTTCCAGCGCCTGCACGCCGTACCAGTGCTCGCCAGTCGCTACCTTTTCGATATCCAGCGACGGGCGCATCTGATGTACGAAATCTTTAAAAAGCTGATGGGTTTCATTGAGATCTTCGCGGAATTTCTGCCGGCCTTCCTCGGTGTTTTCACCCAACATGGTTAACGTGCGTTTATATTGCCCGGCGGTATGGAGTTCAATATCGATGTCTTTGTTTTTCAGGAAGCGATTGATGTTGGGGATCTGCGCCACTACGCCAATCGAGCCAAGGATAGCAAACGGCGCGCAGACGATTTTGTTCGCCACGCAGGCCATCATATAGCCGCCGCTGGCAGCGACCTTATCGACCGCAACCGTCAGCGGGATCTGTTTATCACGTAAGCGCTGCAGCTGCGATGCAGCCAGGCCATAGCCGTGAACCACCCCGCCGGGGCTTTCCAGACGCACCACCACCTGGTCACGCGCCTTCGCCGAAGCCAGCACCGCCGTAATTTCTTCGCGCAGACCGCTTACCTCGTGGGCATCCATGCTGCCTTTAAAATCCAGCACCCAGATACGCGCCTTGCCGCTGGGCTCCGCGGCGCCCAATTTTGCCCGCGCTTTGGCCTCTTTGGCTTCCTGCTTATGCTTTTTCTTCTGCGCTTTATGCCAGAGTTTTTGCTGCTGGCCATCCAGCAGCGCCACCGCCAGCTCTTCTTTCATCTCCTTATATTGCTCGCTAAGATTCGTCACCCGCAGCTCGCCGCGCTGCTTCTTACGCTGAGTCAGATTAACGATAATGGCGGCGATAACCGCAATGGCAACGACGATAGTCGCAGCCTTGGCTAAAAATAAGCCGTATTGAGCAAGTAATTCCACGTTTTCACCTTGTGTAAAGCACTGACGTTGACGCACAGTGTACATCAGCCTTTATCATCAAGTCTCTGCGCTTTCCGTGCGCTGCGAGGCGCATTCCCGTTTTTTTGTCGCAATGAAATCGTTGCAAGATATTAATTCTGCGAAGAGTTTCCCTTTGACTGATTGCAATCATCAATCGTTTGAGGCATAAAGCGCAAAAGTAAGATACCGAATAAGATGTGGCCATAAGCAGGCCAGCAGAGGAGTCGCCGTGCACTATCAACCGCAGTATCACCTACTTAAAGACCGTATCATTCTGGTCACCGGCGCCAGCGACGGCATCGGCCGTGAAGCCGCCCTTACCTATGCGCGCTACAGCGCAAGCGTGGTACTGGTCGGCCGCAATGAAGAAAAGCTGCGCGGCGTCGCGCAAGAAATTGAACAGGCTGGCGGTATTGCGGCACGCTGGTTCACCCTCGACCTGTTGACCTGCACGCCGCAGGAGTGCCAGCAACTGGCGCAGAAAATCGCCATTCACTACCCGCGTCTCGACGGCGTATTGCACAACGCGGGCCTGCTTGGCGACGTATGTCCGATGGACCAGCAGGATCCTGAGGTATGGCAGCAGGTGATGCAGGTGAACGTTAATGGCACTTTTATGCTCACCCAGGCGCTTCTTCCTTTATTACTCAAGTCTGATTCCGGTTCGCTGGTGTTTACCTCTTCCAGCGTTGGCCGCCAGGGCCGCGCCAACTGGGGCGCTTACGCGGCCTCGAAATTCGCCACCGAAGGGATGATGCAGGTACTGGCCGAAGAGTACCAAAGCCGTCATCTGCGGGTAAATTGTATTAATCCTGGCGGGACGCGCACCAAAATGCGCGCCAGCGCTTTCCCGACCGAAGATCCGCAAAAGCTGAAAACCCCTGCCGATATCATGCCGGTCTATTTATGGCTGATGGGCGACGATAGCCGACGTAAAACCGGTATGACCTTTGATGCCCAGCCAGGGCGTAAACCAGGGATATCCCAATGAGCGATCAACGTTACCGCGAGCGCCAGCAGCGGGTAAAAGACAAAGTCGATGCGCGGGTCGCCGCCGCCCAGCAAGAACGCGGGCTGATCATGGTATTTACCGGAAACGGTAAAGGCAAAACTACCGCCGCCTTCGGTACCGTCACCCGCGCGGTTGGACACGGCAAACAAGCCGGCGTGGTGCAATTCATCAAAGGAACCTGGCCTAACGGCGAGCGTAATTTACTGGAGCCGCACGGCGTCGAGTTTCAGGTAATGGCCACTGGATTTACCTGGGATACGCAAAATCGCGAAAGCGATACCGCTGCCTGCCTCGATGTCTGGCAGCACGGGCGGCGTATGCTGGCCGACGACAGCCTGGATCTGGTACTACTGGATGAACTTACCTACATGGTGGCCTATGACTATCTGCCGCTGGAAGAGGTGCTGACGGCGCTGAGAAACCGCCCTGCGCATCAAACGGTGATGATTACCGGGCGCGGCTGCCATCGCGAAATTATCGAGTTAGCCGATACCGTCAGCGAGCTACGCCCGATAAAGCATGCCTTTGACGCGGGGGTTAAAGCGCAGATGGGGATTGATTACTAACCGCCAGCCGCGCCAGCAGTTGGCCGTTTAATGGCAGGCATACACAGTCCTCGCCGAGCGCCAGCTGCTGGTCGAGGACGTTTTGCCGCGAAACAAAGCGTTTACGGTACTCGGTCGGCGTCAGTCCGCAGTATTTGTTAAAGGCGGCGATCAGGTATTTGTGCTCCTGAAAACCGCAGCTATGGCTGATTTCGGTGATCGGCGTACGCGTATCCCGCAGCAGATTACGGGCCTTATTCAGCCGTACCAGAGTCAGATACTCTTTAAAGTTGTAACGACTCACCCGCTTAAACAGCCGGGAAAACCACGAATAGCTCATGCCGCTGTGCTCGGCCACTTCGCTCAACGTCAGTGGCCGATCGTAATGCAGATTAATATAATCAATGCCTTTTTTAATCATCGACTCTTCGCGTAGCGAGCTCTCTTCGCGCTCCTGCGGCTCCCCTGCTGTCACCAGCGCATCAAGCAGTAAATAAATCGCCGCGATGCGCTGGAATGGCGTACGGTTATCGACGAGCTGTTGCAGCAGCGCCGTTAGCCGCTGGCGCACCTGCCAATCCGCGTTCTGCGCAATACGTCCGGCGGTACACCACTCCAGCCGTGGAGAGGGATGCATTTCATCAAACAGACCTGGCGAAAATTGCACGGTGACCAGCTGGCTACCGGCCATCTCCGCGCAGAGTGAATGCACTTCCTCCGCGTTGATATACAGCATATCGCCCTCGCGCAATAGCCACTCCCGCTGACCGACGGCCAGCGTAAAACCGCCATGAAGGACGGTGATAAGCTCCGGCGCCGGGTGCCAGTGAGGTTCGCAGTAGCGTACCTCGGCGGCAAAGACGTTGAGTTTCTCGGCGTCGAAGGCGATCAGCTCGTAGCCGCTATTGGTCGCCGGCTGCCCGCTTTGCGTTACCTGACGAGGATGCGTCACTGAAAACGGGAACACGGATTACCTCCTGAACTTTTGTTTATTGATGACCCGCCAGCACGGCATTGAGTTCATCGCGATCGATATCCAGCGCCAGGAATTCAGTCAATGCAATCAGCAAACCACAGAACAGATCCGGGGCCAGGCGGATAAGCTTTTCCCGTACCAGGTCTGGCGCTACACCGCTTTTCGCCGATATCAGCGTCACCACGCGGGCAAAGGCTTCCGGCTGTTGAATAAGCTGCTGGAGAGAATTGTCGTCGCGCAGCGGTACGTAGCGCGCAGGGCAATCAATCTCAACGCTTGCCGTTAATGGAAGATCGCGTGACGAAGCGCCCACGTAGATTTGCCACTGCCCAGGGGTCACCAGCCAATCCGCCAGCCCCGGATGATAGCAGGCTAAATCAGCGACAGGCAGCGCGAGCTCGACCCGACGCGTTTCTCCCGCCAGCAACGACACTTTACAAAAGGCTTTCAGCGCGCGAACCTCACGGATAAGCTCCCCCTTCGGGGCCGCAACGTACAGTTGTACAATCTCTTTGCCCTCATAGTCGCCGGTATTCGTTAAATCAAACGCTACATACAGGGTGTCGCCTTCGGCAAGCCGCGCTGTGGAAAGCGAAAGATTGGCATAGCTGAATTGGGTATAGCCCAGGCCAAAGCCAAACGGAAAAAGAGGCGTAAGACGGCGTTTATCGTAATAGCGATAGCCGACAAATAGCCCTTCGCCATAATGATGGCGCAGGTTTTCCCCAGGATACTGCAGCCAGGCGGGCGTCTCTTCGAGCGTATTTGGCACCGTGACGGTCAGCTTACCGCAGGGGTTGCGCTTACCGAAGAGAATTTCAGCAACGGCGCGCCCCATCCCCTGTCCGGCGAAGAAGGTTTCCAGCAGCGCCCGGCATTCGCCAAGCCATGGCATCACCACCGCATCGCTGTTGGCCAACACCACCACCACGTTCGGCTGTACCGCAGCGACCTCGCGGATCAGCTGTTCGTGCGCGGGGAGAATATTCAGATCCTGGCGATCGCCATTTTCGCCATCTTCGCCAACCGCCGTGCTGACAAAAACCACTGCCACATCGGCGGCCCCGGCAACATCGCGCGCCTGCGCCAGAGCCTGCTTGTCGCTTTGGTTGTCGTCTGGCGCGCCCGGCGACCACGTAACCTTAAAGTCGTCCCCGGCAAGATCGAAAATCTCATCCAGCGGACGGTCGAGCAAATACGGAACCGTGGTGGCACAACCTGAGCCCTGAATAACCGGCTCCTGTGCGGGCTTACCGATCACCGCGATGCGCGGGGTTTTATGTGGTTTCAGCGGCAGCAGGTTGTCTTCATTTTTCAGCAATACGATGGATTCTGCCGCTAAACGCTGCGATAACGCATGATGTGCGGCAAAGTCAGCGCGCGTTTGCGGCCGGCAATGTCGTTGTACTTTATCGACCAGCTCCAGCATCCGCAAACAGGCCCGGTCGACCACCGACATCGGTACCTCGCCGCAGGTGATGGCCGCCAGCAGGGTTTGTTTGTCCCGGCGGGTTTCCGGCATCGCCAGGTCGTTGCCGGCAAGCAGCGATGCCGGACGGTCTTTAATACCGTACCAGTCGGACATCACCAGACCATCATATCCCCATTCATCACGCAATACCTGGGTCAGTAAGAACGGATCCTGCGATGTTTGGACGCCATTAAGACGGTTATAAGAAGACATCACCGTCCACGGCCGGGATTTGGCAATCGCTCGTTGAAATCCGGCGAGATAGATTTCACGCAGCGCTCGCTCCTCAATAATCGAATCCATTTCGGTACGCCGATACTCGGAGTTATTGGCGGCAAAATGTTTAAGGCTGGCGCCGACGCCTTCGGCCTGTAAGCCGTTAATTAGCGCCGCGGCGATATCACCGCTGACGATCGGGTCTTCAGAGTAGTATTCATAGCCGCGTCCAGCCAGCGGGGTGCGCCGAATGTTAATTCCCGGCCCCAATAGAATGCCCACCCCCATCTGTTGGCATTCGCGACCCAGCGCTTCCCCCATCTCCCGTACCAGTTCAACATCCCAGCTACAGGCCAGACTGGAGCCATTCGGAAAACAGGTGGCCGGCAGCGAGGCGCTGAACAACGCTTCACTGCCGCCCTTCGCGACAGGCTCATCGGCGCTGGCCTGGTCGGCGGTTTGAGTAATCACCGAGATGAAGTCATCCATGCTCCACTTTTCATTACCATCTATTTGCGCGCTGCTATAGCGCACGCCGTAGGTACCATCGGTCATCACGATATCGGGGATACCATGCTGCGGCAACGAAGCCGTGCGCCACAGGCCGCTGCCGGTCAGCAGCGCCACTTTTTCCTCTGCCGTCATGGCGGCGATAAGGGTACTAAAATCGTTATTCATCTCTCTGACTCCTTGAGGTTAAAGCGCGTTTTGCTTACGCAGGCTGATTTTTTGCACAATATCGCGATAGGTTTTTTCATCCAACGAATAGCAGGCCACGAAGATGGCGCTGATGGCGAACATCGCGCCGGGGAAAAGCGTCATCAGAATATTGATGCCATTAATTGCATCGCTGGTCACATTACCCGCATCATAGTGATAGAGATCCAGCATCCAGCCCGCGCAACCGCCGCCAATCGCCATCGCAATTTTGGTGATGAAGTTAAAGAAACCGTAGATTGCGCCTTCAGAGCGTACGCCGTGATGCCATTCAGCATATTCGACGGTGTCGGCAATCATCGACCACATGGCGACAAAGCCCATGCCTAGCGTAATGCTGTAAAGGCACACGCCAATCATTATCAGCCACAGATTATTACCGGCGATAAAATATTGCATCAGCACTCCCAGCACGCCAATTAACAATGCCAGTAGCGCCATTTTCTTTTTCCCCATTAGCGCAATCACTTTCTCGGAAACAATGGTACCAATGATATAAGCGCCTGACTGAACCATGAAGAAAGTAGCGGTGAAACCTTCGCTGCCGATGATGTATTTAATAAAGTAAATGGCGATCGCCATCCATACGGTATAAGCGATATAGAAAAATACGGTAAATAATGACAGATGAATTAGTGGCGCATTACCTAATACCGCACGGAACATTTCCCGAAGCGTCGGCGCATTCATTTTATCCTCTTCGCCAACTCGCTCCGTGGTCATGGCAAAACAGGCAAGAAACATAAAAGTCGCTAACAGCGCAAAACTGGAAACGGCAAAGACATAGCCCATTTGTTTATCGTTAAAAGGCGAAATCAGCCAGTCGGCGGTCGTGGAAACAATCAGATAGCCGACAATCGCCAACACAAAGCGGTATACCGACAGCGACGAGCGCGAGGCTTCATGCTGCGTCAGGCGGTTGGTCAATGCCGAATAAGGCGTGTTAACCGCCGTATAGGCCAGACAATAAATGGTATAAGAAGCAAGCGCGAAATAAAATTTAGCCTCCCCGCCAAACGGCACAAAACACAGCACGGTTAAAAAACCTAACGGTATTGCACCATATAATAGCCAGGGACGCAGTTTGCCATATTTACTCTGCGTCTTATCAATTGCAAAGCCAATCAGGATATTAAATATTGCGTCAATCACCCGGGCAATCACAAAGATCAGGCTCGCTTGTACCGCGCTGATGCCATAAATATTCGTATAAAAAAACAGTAGGAATAAAGAGACAAAACCGAACGATAAATTAGAGGCGAAATCACCTAAGCCATAGCCTATCTTTTCTTTTACGCCGATGACCACATAGCTTGCCGATAACTTTGTTGTTGTACTCATTGCGGGCTACCTGTTTTGTAATCAGTGCCAACAGTATATGGCGACGCTAATAACATCACTTTGCGTTATTTGTCTGCGTAATTCCTGTTTCTTGTCTTTATGCAAAAGTGTGAAAAATGTCACAAGCGAAGGGATAAAGGAGGAGCGTTCCGGCGGGAGACCGCCGGAACGGACAGCATTAGCCGTTAGTCTTGTTGCGGGTGCTGGAACGGCGGTTACCGTTATTACCCTGACGCGGATTGCCGCTGGTCTGGCTATGACGCTTGACGGCACGGCGAATCTGATTCGCTTTCATGCGACGGCGATCTTTCTCCACCGCCACTTTGCTTTCGGTTTCCGCCGGCAGCTCCACCAGTTCACGCAGATAGTTGGTCTGAGCCAAATCCAGTTCCGTCCAGCCGCCGCGCGGCAGGCCTTTCGGCAGCAGAATATCGCCGTAGCGTACGCGGATAAGACGGCTAACCTGAACGCCGACCGCTTCCCACAGGCGACGCACTTCGCGGTTGCGGCCTTCGGTCAGAGTGACGTTATACCATTGGTTGATCCCTTCACCGCCGGTGAACTTAATCGTTTTAAATGCTGCAGGGCCATCTTCTAACTGTACCCCACGCGCCAGCTGGCGCAGTTTGTCTTCATCAACCTGGCCGAAAACGCGAACGGCGTACTCACGCTCGACTTCGCGGCTTGGGTGCATCAAACGGTTCGCCAGTTCACCATCGGTGGTAAACAGCAGCAGGCCGCAGGTGTTCACATCAAGGCGACCTACCGCGATCCAGCGCGCGCCGCGCAGTTTCGGCAGACGGTCAAATACCGTCGGGCGCCCTTCCGGGTCGTTACGGGTGCAGAGTTCGCCTTCTGGTTTGTAATAGGCCAATACCCGGCAAATCTGCTCGGCAGATTCTTTTACCGAAATAAGATGACCGTCGATACGAATTTTCAAACCAGGTACGATTTCTACGCGATCGCCGAGGGTTGCGACCTTACCATCCACGCTGACGCGGCCAGCTTCGATGATAGTTTCAATTTCACGGCGGGAGCCATGGCCAGCACGAGCCAGCACTTTCTGTAATTTCTCGCTCATAGAGCTTCCTTTAGGTGTCGCCTTCCCAGGCGTCTGATATGCTTTGGCGACAACAGGTCATTAAAAACACCAACCTGTTGTTATATAAACACTTTACACAATTTAAGGCGCCATTCGTCAGCGCTGTAAAACAGCGCGCGCGCCTGCGTGGGCGAACATACTACACTAACTTCAAAATGAATGCTTCACTGCGATACATTTCTCCGTCTATTGCTCATCATCCGCCGTCAGCGAACTTGCCTGGATGGGAAAGTGGGCAAATGGCGCCGGATGAGCAAATAGATAATCTTGCACTTTCTGGCAGCCGAGGTCGCGTAACTGGTTTTTTATCGCCTCATCTTCAATACCCTCAGCAACAACGGGCACCTTAAAACCCTGAGCCAGCACAATCAACGATGCAATCATCGATTCTGCTTTATCCTCATCGGCAAATTGGCAAATCAGCCGGCGGTCAATTTTGATGCTATCAAATGACAGCGAGTGTAAATAAGACAGGCTGGATAAATTGACGCCAAAATCATCCAGCGCTACGGCAATACCATGGCGGCGTAAATAAGCAATCATTCTGCTCATTCGCGTAGCATCATTCATCAATAGCCGTTCGGTTATCTCAAGGCAAATATTGCCCGTGACCAGGCCATTACGATAGATAGCATCCATTAAATGCCAGGCAAAATCCTGTTGCAGAAGCTGAATCGCCGATACGTTGATATGCAGTATAAAGTTCGCCGGCGCCCCACGGCGAATCATAGCGGAGAGTTCACGACAGGCCTCTTCAATAATCCAGCGCCCTAACGGGATTATCAGCCCACTCTCTTCCGCCAGGGGAATGAAACGATCGGGTGGAATTTCCCCTTCCGCTTCAGAGCGCCAGCGAAGCAAGCACTCTCCTTCTTGAAAAGCGCTCTGATCCTGTAAATCCACAATCGGCTGCAGCACCAGATGAAATTCATGATGCTGGATCGCGTCATGAAGAGACTCATGAAGTTGGATATTATAAAGCTCGGCCTCATGCATCTTACCGCTGAAAAACGTCGCGATTCCATTTCCCTGTTTCTGTGCATGACGTAGGGCAATCCAGGCCTCACGCAACGTTTGTTCAATATTCTTCTCGCTGATATTAGCCGCAACCAGACCAATATTTCCGGTATAAACGTATTTGCTTACCGCAGAAGACGCTTCATTTTTGACGTCGATAAAGAGTGAGGAAAGCAGTTCTCTGTAGCGCTGACGCTCTTTTGGCTGAGTTTGACCTGGAAAAACCACGATAAGCTTATCCACATTATCACGGGCGATCAGCGTATTCGTCGGCAAAAAATTACGCAGACGAAGAATATAATCGCTAAGGAATTTTTCACCATACTCTGTACTTAAGGAATTGATTATGGTGCTCATATTGCTGATATGCAGTAGCGCAAGCAGGTTTCTACCTTGATATAGAGATGTCTGACGCAGTAGCCCTGTGCGTGTGAATAAGCCGGTGGTTTTGTCCTCTTCTATTTCGCGACGCTGCGCGTCGAAGCTTTCCGCCAGCTTATGCGATAGCGCCATAAATGTAGTTTCCAGAGAGGCAATTTCCGGGAAATGACGCTTATTATCTGGTGGCGTCCAGCGGTGTGTCGCAAGCTGATCCGCTTTACGGACAATATCCCGCAATGGTTTGACCACCCTCGCCAGGCCGCAGAAAACCACCAACAGGCCAAAAGCAAAAATGATAAACAGCACGCCCATGGTAATGGCTATATATTTGACTATGGTGCGCGTAATCATTCTCGCCGGGCTAATTACAATCCCCGTCCAGTGCAGTATGCGTTCACGGTCGGTAACAGGAAAAGCATCAACATAATATTCTTCATTGCCGGAACTGAAAAACTGTAATCCCGTGTGGTCATGCGCTTTTAAGGTACGACTAGCGGCTACAACAACCGGTAAAGGAGTATTTTCCAGCGTTTGCAAATTCAGTTGCGAGTGTTTTCCCCCCGCCAACATACTCCGCGTTAATGAGGGAACGGATGAAGAGATTAGTTCATCTTTTTCATTAACAATCAGGAGGATACTTTCAGGATTGGGTTTGAATTTTTCCAGACTTTTATTTAGTTCGTTGAGGTGCAATTCGCTGGCGACGACGCCAACAAACTGCCCTGTGCGATTGAATGCCGGTGAGCTAAACGCGACGCCAATTTCATTATCATACTCATAATCGCGAAAGGGTTTTGTCCAGTGAGAACTCTGGTCTTTAGCAACCGCCGCATACCATTCGCGCTGCGTTATTTGATAATCCGGTAGCACCGCTTTTACCAATGAATTCACAGTGAGATGACTATACACCGTCAGATGATGAGCTGTTCGCGCATCTTTTACCGCAAGATAATCATTCGACGCGACTTTACCATGTGCCGCCTGAAGGAAATCGCCATTCACCGCGCCAAATTCAACCAGATTGAGATAATGTTTGTTGCTGAATACGTTATTGGTGATATTGACCATTTCTCCAATCAAACTGCGAACCGGGATCGCCGCACTGGATTGGCGCCCAATGGCATGGACCAGTATCGCATTCGCTTGTACGGGAACATCAATATAATCGTGGATAACTTCCTCGATATTGACTCTTTTCGCGCGCAGAATATCAGCACTCACCTCATCAAAAAAAGCATAACCTTCGTAGTAGAGAAAAGCATATGTCGTCAGCAGCACGACGATAATTGTCGTAACTAAGGTAAATATGATGGCCTGCGTTAAGGTGAACGGGTAGCTGTTGACCGAAAGCTGTTTTTTTAATATCTGCATCGTTATTATCGCCGTTTGTCTGGCACATCACTCGGGGTCAACAACAAATAAACCATTAGTAAATTCAAAGCTATCAAACGTTTTCGGCCGGGAATAATAATACCCCTGCGCCAAATCACAGCCCATCTCCTGCAGTTTTTCCGCCATTTCGCACGTTTCAACGCCTTCGGCCACCAGAGGCACGGAAAAGCTTCGAGCCAGCATTAACACCGAGGCGATAACCGCTTCATTTTTTTTGTCGTCAAGCACATTGCTGACAAACCCACGGTCGATCTTCAAACAATCAAACGGCAGTGAATGCAGATATGAAAGGCTGGAGTAACCGGAGCCAAAATCATCAATCGCGACGCAAACGCCAAGGCGGCGTAAATAAGCCAGTATCTCGACAATTCGCCACGTGTCTTGTAGCAAGACGCTTTCGGTGATTTCAAGGCAAATATTACTGTTCATCAAATCACAAGCGTGAATTGATTCCAGCAGATGCTGAGCAAAATCAGGTTGCTGAAGCTGAATTGGCGAGATATTGACGTGAAGTTTAAAATCCCGTGGCGCGCCGCGCGCGATAAACGCGGCAAGTTCACGACAGGCGGTTTCAATTATCCATTTCCCTAACGGCACAATCATGCCGGTGTTCTCGGCGAGGGAAATGAATTTATCGGGCGGCACGAAGCCAAGCACATTGGATTGCCAGCGAACCAGGCATTCACCTTCTTTACAAGGGCGCTGCGATTCAAATGCGACGATCGGCTGCATAACCAAATGAAAACCTTCTGAACGGAGATCATCGCATAACGCCTGATGCAGACGCAGATTATTGACTTCCTCTTCACGCATAGCGACGGTGAAAAGTTTACTCATTCCGCTACGCTGCATTTGAGCATGCTGTAAAGCCAGGCTAACATTCATCAGACATTCGCTGATATTCTCTGGCGTGAGCGACTCAATTAACATGCCAATATGGCCTGTAAATATATGCGATTCACCCGGCATATCAGAAGTAGACATACGAAAAACGGAAGCAATTAGCGCACTATACCAGGCGACATCTTTTTCGGCATAAATGCCGTCAAAAGCAATGATGAACAAGTCTTCGCGATCGCGGCAACATAGCGCCCCTGCAGGCAACATTTTGCGAATGCGTAAAGCAAACTGATGAATAAACTGCCGCGCCTGGGCGGTACCAAGTACATGCTTTACCGAGTTGTAATTGTTGACGTGAATCATCGCCAACATATTGCGGTGATAGTAAAGAGATTCACAATTCAGTAGACCACTACGGGTTAAAAAGCCGGTTTCGCTATCCTCTTCCAGTTTCCGGCGTTTCAATTCAAACGTATCAGGAATAATTGAACAAAGATTGCTTAAGGCCGTATCCAGTGACGCTATTTCCGGAAATACTCGTTTAGTTTGTTTCTTCCACGGCATCAATCCGAGACGCACTTTATCTGCAACATCCTTTAAGGCGCCGGTAAAATGCGAAATAATCATCAGTAGAACCAACATCAAAATAAAAATAAACAGCGTCGTGGCGAAGGTCAAAAGTAGACGCTGCTTATTCATTTCAGCCATTTCCGCATGCTGCGGGGCGATAAGAACCGCCTTCCAGTTCAACAGATGTTGGCTGTCCTGCACGCTAAAGGCGGTCGCCAGCAAAGTCTTCTCCCCAGCACGTAAGGAAAATGACGTTGGCGACGGTGGCGCGGAAGTCAGTTTTTCTATCAGTTGGCGATCCTGCTGCCAAATCTGTTGGTTACCGGTATGCGCGACAATACGATTGTTGTCATCAATAAGCAGGAGAGCATAGCTTTTGTCCGGCAGGAGACTCTGTAAATAAGCGGTCATATCTGCGGGTGTGGCGCCACTGGCGATCGCCCCGACAAAGCGACCTTGCTTGTCGTACACCGGCTGGTTCCAGCTCATGATGATGCTGCCGGTAGAGAGGGAGCGTTGCCAGAAACCGCTCGTTTGCTGGCGTGCGCGGCGAAACTGCGGAAAATCAGCGACATTAAAGGCGTTATTAACTTTGACAATATTGGTCTGCGGGCTTAAACCGCTGTATTTTACCAGGGAGTGATGATTATCGCGCTGGGTTCGCTGCAAATAAATTTGATTACTGTGATTGTCGCGAATGACAGCAATACAGGCGCCATTTTCTGCAAACCACGACAGGCTTTGAAAGGCAGGCATGGTTTTAAACGCGCTCGCGGTCAAATACACCATTTCAGGAACCAAAGCATCCTTATCGATATTGTTACCTTCCCCCTGAATATATTGTAAAAATAGATTCGTTATTTGTCGCGGGCGGTCAACGGCATCCTCAAGTTTATGCTGAATCAACGCATACTGAGTTCCGATGATTTTTTTATCAATGGCGGTACTGACCTGACGCGACTGATAGTTAAACAGGCCGGTCAGGCTGACAATAATCAGCATTAACGCCAGCAGTGAAACAACCAACACGCTTTTTACCAGAGTGATGGGATAAGTATTTGGGGTCAGTTTGAGCATAAATTAACTGTATTCAATCACAAGTAAAAGGTCATTATTATTGAGTTTCACCAGCTTAAATCTCGACTATGAGCCGGTAACAATGTTATTTATTAGAGGAGAGGCGCTGATACGATTGCGCCCCGTTTTTTTAGACTGATAAAGATAGCTATCTGCCTCAGATAATAACCGATCAAAGCTGTCAACAATATTCCAGCGCATCACCTGCCCGTAGCTAAGACCAATACTGACGGTTAGCGATAAATTCGCACTTTGCCAGGCAATATTCATCTCTTCAATCGCCTGACGAATATCTTCAGCTAAACGATAGCCATCTTCACCCGCTTTGCCCGTCATCACCACGGCAAACTCTTCACCGCCCAGTCGGGCAATCACCCCTCGATCGGCTACAGTGTTTTTGACCCGCCGGGCGAAAGTCATCAAAACATTATCGCCACAATCATGGCCCCAGGTGTCGTTAATTTTTTTAAAATGGTCAATATCAAGCACTAGCACGTTTAGCGACGTCTCATTGTCCGTTACTTCCAGTTCCCGCAGATGTTCATAAAGACCAAAACGAGAATGAACCCGGGTCAGGTAATCGTAGCGAACCTGTCGCGATAGCTGTTTCACCATCTTGTTGACCGCCTCCACGCTGACCGCGACGATAACCGGACTAATGGCAATAGATGCGATGCCAAGGCGCGTGGAGATAATCATAGGCAGAAACGACGTCATGTTCGATTCAATAGCGTGCCGGTCGATCAGCATCATTTCCACCATACCGGAGCACAAAGTTAGCAAGCAGGTTGTTGATAATGAATAGTTTAGCGCGCACCAAATTAACGCCGGAAGAATCATCGCCAGCGTTCCCATACTTCCCGTTACTCCGCTGAGAATAGAGACCAGCAGCGAGGCCATTAACATGCCAACCGGTACTAACCGCCGCAAAGTCAATGGGCTAAAAAACTCTTTTTTCTGACACAACAGCGTAAAAGGTAGAATGAGCACACTAGTGGTAAACTCCTCGCTAAACCAAACAGGATAGATTTGCCAGAATTCAGCGTGAATACCGCAGGAATAAATATAACTCCCCAGGGCTGAACATAATAACGCGGAGATAAAACAATAGCTGTAAATTCGAAAGATGGTTATTTTTAAATTATCTTCATCTGCCTTCTCTTCTCTGATTATCAGCCAGTACATTATTAACATAAATAGCACATCGGAGAAATCCACCAGAATGCTATTGACTCCTCGCTCGCCCGTAGCAAAGCTTGATAATAGCATTGCGGCTAAAACAACTGCGGCGTATTTTTTATAACGTAACGCCTTATGCCTGATAAATAATCCGACAATGACTGCATTCAGTGGCCAGAACAAAGCAATATCGCTATGGCGTATGGCTTTTCCCACCAGATATAAAGTAACGGTAATGCTTGAAAGTATGAAAAAATTGAATAGCACTTTCTCCCTCTTAATAACATCAGAGGGTTGAATAGTCAGCTTATGCATAATGTTGAGTTTCTTTCTGGAAGCGATATCAATGAGTAATATCGTAAGCAGGCTAATAATATACCAGGAGAGAAATGACTCAATATGAAAGGTGTTTTAAATTAAATTTAAGCCGCAGGCGGCGCGTGTAACGCCGCCCGCGAGAAGCATCACAGGAAGGGTTTGATATCACCGACGCCTTCACGCAGCACCACCGGAGCGTCTTCGGTCAGGTCGATAACCGTCGTCGGCTGCTGGCCGAGATAACCGCCGTGAATAATCAGATCGACCACCTTCTCCAGACGGTCTTTAATCTCTTCCGGATCGGACTCCGTGAATTCATTACCTGGCAGCATTAATGATGTTGAAAGCATCGGCTCGCCAAGCGTTTCCAGCAGCATCTGGGCGATAGGGTTCGCCGGCACGCGCATACCAATGGTTTTACGCTTTTCTTGCAACAGGCGTCGCGGCACCTCTTTCGTTCCCTTAAGAATGAACGTGTAGTTGCCCGGCGTGTTGTTTTTGATTAGACGAAACGCCACGTTATCGACAAACGCGTAGGTCGACAACTCGGAGAGATCGCGGCACATCAGGGTGAAATTGTGGCCATCCGGCAACTGACGGATACGGCAGATCCGCTCCATCGCCCCTTTATCTTCGATTTTGCAACCCAGGGCATAGCCAGAGTCCGTTGGATAAACGATAACCCCGCCCTTACGCACGATTTCCACCGCCTGATTAATCAACCGCGCCTGCGGATTATCGGGATGGATATAGAAAAACTGGCTCATACTTCCCTCTCAATTTGTTCAGCGGCCACTTCCCAACTGCGCCAGATCCCTTCCACGCCAGCGGGTAGCCAAAGTTTACGCCCCAGTTCAATCCACGGGCAGGGCTGGTGGAAATCTGAACCCTGCGACGCCATCAAACCAAACTGTTTCGCGTAGCTCGCCAGCTGCGCGCGCTCATGCGGCGCCTGCTGACATTGGGCGACCTCCATCGCGTCGCCGCCCTGCTCGCTAAAATGGGCCAACAGCCGTTTCAACCATTTGGCGGAAAGATCGTAGCGCCCTGGATGGGCGATCACCGCTTTGCCGCCAGAATGATGAATGACATCAATCGCTTGTTTTATTGTACACCACTGCGGCGGAACGTATCCGGTTTTCCCGCGGGCGAGATATTTTTTGAATACGTCGGCGATATTGCCGGCGAAACCCGCTTCAACCAAAAAGCGCGCGAAATGGCCGCGGGTGACCGCGCCGCCATCGGCGAGCTTTAACGCCCCTTCCCAGGCGCCGGGGATACGCGCTTTCTCCAACCGTTCGGCAATCATCCGCCCGCGCTGGTTGCGCCGCTCTTTCTGTTCGCAAAGGAGTTGCGTCATCGCCGGATGGTCGATATCAATATTCAGTCCGACGATATGAATTTCGTGATTTTCCCATAGGGTGGAAATTTCTACCCCGGTGATAAGCGTGAGCGGCAATCCAGCCCGCGCAATTTCGGCACGTGCCGCCGGTATGGCCGCCACGCTATCGTGATCGGTGATAGCCAGCGTACCCACCCGCATCTCATGTGCGCGGTGTACCAACTCTTCTGGAGTCAATCGCCCATCGGAGGCGACGGTATGGCTGTGCAGGTCATAAATGACCGCGTAATTAGTGTCGCTCAAGATGGCTCCTGGTGGACCTGAACTGAAATAAGCGCATTATGATAACGACTGAGAAAGAAAATCTGCAAACAAGGGTTGACTTTATTTTCATGAACCAGTTAACTAGTACGCAAGTTCGCAAAACGGGTATCTCTGATGAAAACGCAAATTATTATTCTTCATAGCTGGTGGCGTCGTTCCTGGAATCGGGCGGCGTAATCGCGTTTTGCACTCAGCAAACAGATACCTGGCCCGCCACTGAGCGGGCTTTTTTTTGAACAAAATAATGAACAGAACAGGCGAGAATGATAATGCAAACATCAAAACCAGCGCTCGAGCTTCTCACCAGCGACGCCATCTATCGCGAAAACCCGACGGCGTTATTCCATCAATTATGCGGCGCGCGCCCGGCAACCCTGCTGCTGGAATCGGCCGACATCGATAGTAAAGACGACTTAAAAAGCCTGCTGCTGGTCGATAGCGCCCTGCGCATTACCGCGCTTGGCAATACCGTCACTGTCCAGGCGCTGTCGGCGAACGGCGCCGCGCTGCTTGAACTGCTGGATAACGCATTGCCGTCCGGCATTGAGAATCTGCGCCAGCCGAACAGCCGGGTACTCACCTTCCCGCCGGTTAGCGCCCTGCTGGATGAAGACGCTCGCCTGTGTTCGTTATCGGTGTTCGATGCGTTTCGTCTGCTACAAGATTTGGTCAGCGTCCCGCAGTCCGAGCGCGAAGCGATGTTCTTCGGCGGCCTGTTCGCTTACGACCTGGTGGCCGGTTTCGAGGATTTACCGCCGCTCAACGCCGATACCGCCTGCCCGGATTACTGTTTCTACCTGGCGGAAACGCTGCTGGTCATCGATCATCAGACCAAAAACACCCGCATTCAGGCGAGCCTGTTCACGCCGCTGGAGAATGAGAAACAGCGTCTTCTGCAACGTATCGCCCAGCTTCGCCAGCAGTTAAATGAACCGCCCGCCCCGCTGCCGGTCACTACCGTCGCCGAGATGCGTTGCGACGTCGATCAGAGCGATGAAGAGTACGGCGCCGTGGTGCGCAAAATGCAGCGCGCCATTCGCGCGGGCGAAATTTTCCAGGTCGTGCCGTCGCGCCGTTTCTCCCTCCCCTGCCCGTCGCCGCTGGCCTCTTACGATGTGCTGAAAAAGAGCAATCCCAGTCCGTATATGTTCTTTATGCAGGATAACGATTTCACCCTGTTCGGCGCCTCGCCGGAAAGCTCGCTGAAATACGACGCCGTCAGCCGCCAGATTGAGATCTACCCCATTGCCGGCACCCGTCCGCGCGGCCGCCGCGCCGACGGTTCGCTGGATCGCGATCTCGATAGCCGTATTGAGCTGGAGATGCGTACCGACCACAAAGAGCTTTCCGAACATCTGATGCTGGTTGACCTGGCCCGTAACGACCTGGCCCGCATCTGCACCCCGGGTAGCCGCTACGTGGCGGATTTGACTAAAGTCGATCGCTACTCCTTTGTGATGCATCTGGTTTCCCGCGTGGTTGGTGAACTGCGCCGCGACCTGGACGTCCTGCACGCCTACCGCGCCTGCATGAATATGGGCACTCTGAGTGGCGCGCCGAAAGTTCGCGCCATGCAGCTAATCGCCGCCGCGGAAGGCAAGCGGCGCGGTAGTTATGGCGGCGCGGTCGGCTACTTTACCGCTCATGGCGACCTCGATACCTGCATCGTGATCCGCTCAGCCTACGTTGAAGATGGTATCGCCACCGTGCAGGCGGGCGCCGGTATCGTGCTCGATTCCGTTCCGCAATCCGAGGCGGATGAAACCCGTAATAAAGCTCGCGCCGTGCTGCGCGCCATTGCTCAGGCCCATCACGCGAAGGAGACTTTCTAATGGCCGACATCCTGCTGCTCGATAATATCGACTCCTTTACCTATAACCTCGCCGACCAGCTGCGGGCTAACGGCCACAACGTGGTTATTTATCGCAATACCGTTCCGGCGCAATCGCTGATTGAACGTATCGGCACCATGGATAACCCGGTGCTGATGCTCTCTCCGGGGCCGGGAACCCCAAGCGAAGCCGGCTGCATGCCGGAGCTGCTGACCCGCCTGCGCGGCAAGTTACCGATTATCGGTATCTGCCTCGGCCACCAGGCCATCGTGGAAGCCTACGGCGGCTATGTTGGCCAGGCGGGAGAAATCCTTCACGGCAAAGCCTCCAGCATTGAGCATGACGGCCAGGCGATGTTCGCCGGTCTTGCCAACCCGCTGCCGGTGGCCCGCTACCATTCACTGGTCGGCAGCAATATTCCGGCCGGGCTCACCATTAACGCCAATTTCAACGGTATGGTGATGGCGGTTCGCCACGACGCCGATCGCGTCTGCGGCTTCCAGTTCCATCCGGAGTCGATTCTGACTACCCAGGGGGCGCTGCTGCTGGAGCAAACGCTGGCATGGGCGCTGCAGAAACTGGAACAGACCAATGTCGTACAACCGATTCTGGAAAAATTGTACCAGGCACAGACGCTGAGCCAGCAGGAGAGCCACGTGCTGTTTTCCGCCGTCGTGCGCGGCGAAGTGAAGCCGGAACAGTTGGCCGCCGCGCTGGTGAGCATGAAAGTGCGCGGCGAGCAACCACAGGAAATTGCCGGCGCTGCCACCGCGCTGCTGGAAAACGCCGCGCCCTTCCCGCGTCCGGATTATCAGTTTGCCGATATTGTCGGCACCGGCGGCGATGGCAGCAACAGCATCAATATCTCAACCGCCAGCGCCTTTGTCGCCGCCGCCTGCGGTTTAAAGGTGGCGAAACACGGCAACCGCAGCGTCTCCAGTAAATCCGGTTCGTCCGACCTGCTGGCCGCGTTTGGTATTAATCTGGATATGAATGCCGATAAATC
The DNA here is from genome assembly GCF_057624675.1 of Klebsiella sp. PK01. Lineage (NCBI taxonomy): Bacteria > Pseudomonadati > Pseudomonadota > Gammaproteobacteria > Enterobacterales > Enterobacteriaceae > Klebsiella > Klebsiella sp. PK01. The sequence continues at coordinate 40,175 of NZ_JBYEZM010000001.1, read as the reverse complement.
GCGCGCCGCGCTGGATGAACTGGGCGTCTGCTTCCTGTTCGCGCCGAAATACCACACCGGTTTCCGCCATGCGATGCCGGTCCGCCAGCAGTTGAAAACGCGCACCCTGTTTAACGTCTTGGGGCCGCTTATTAACCCTGCGCACCCGCCGCTGGCGTTGATTGGCGTCTATAGCCCGGAACTGGTGTTGCCGATTGCCGAAACCTTACGCGTACTCGGCTATCAACGCGCCGCCGTGGTACACAGCGGCGGTATGGACGAGGTCTCGTTGCATGCGCCGACCGTGGTCGCCGAACTCAATAACGGCGAAATTCAGAGTTATCAGCTGACCGCCGCCGACTTCGGCCTGACGCCTTATCATCAAGAGCAACTGGCCGGCGGCACGCCGGAAGAAAACCGTGACATTCTCACGCGCTTGCTACAAGGTAAAGGTGAAGCCGCTCACGAAGCCGCCGTCGCCGCCAACGTCGCCATGTTGATGCGTTTACACGGGCATGAAGACCTGAAAGCCAACGCCCGGCAGGTACTGGATGTGCTGCACAGCGGAGCGGCCTATGACAGAGTGACCGCATTAGCGGCAAGAGGGTAAATAATGCAGACCGTTTTAGCAAAAATCGTTGCCGACAAAGCGATTTGGGTAGAAGCCCGCAAACAACAACAACCGTTAGCCAGTTTTCAGAATGATATCGTGCCGTCCGAACGCCATTTTTACGATGCGCTGGCCGGCGCCCGTACCGCCTTTATTCTTGAGTGCAAAAAGGCGTCGCCGTCGAAGGGACTGATTCGGGAAGATTTCGACCCGGCGACCATCGCCGGGGTTTATAAGCACTACGCTTCGGCAATTTCAGTACTGTGCGATGAGAAATATTTTCAGGGCAGCTTTGATTTTCTGCCGATCGTCAGCAAGGTCGCGCCGCAGCCGATTCTGTGTAAAGACTTCACCATCGATCCTTACCAGATTTACCTCGCGCGTTACTACCAGGCCGATGCCTGCCTGCTGATGCTCTCGGTGCTCGATGATGACCAATATCGGCAGCTCGCCGCTGTCGCCCACAGCCTCAATATGGGCGTTCTGACCGAGGTCAGCAACGAAGAGGAGCTGGAGCGCGCGATTGCGCTGAAGGCCAAAGTCGTCGGCATTAACAACCGCGATCTGCGCGATATGTCGATTGATCTGAACCGCACGCGTCAACTGGCGCCGCGTCTCGGCCCGGATGTCACCGTGATCAGCGAATCCGGAATCCATACCTACGGCGAAGTCCGCGAACTGAGCCACTTCGCCAACGGCTTCCTGATTGGCTCGGCGCTAATGGAGCAACCGGACCTCAGCGCTGCGGTGAAGCGCGTGCTGTTAGGTGAGAACAAGGTCTGCGGCCTGACTCGTCCGCAGGATGCGCAAGTCGCCTGGGAGGCGGGCGCTATCTACGGCGGCTTGATTTTCGTCGCCAGTTCGCCGCGCGCCGTTGACGACCAGCAGGCACAGGCGGTAATGGCCGCCGCGCCGCTCAGCTACGTTGGCGTTTTCCGCGATGCAGCCATTGAAGAGGTCGTCACCCGTGCGACTAACTTGAAACTCGCCGCGGTCCAGCTTCATGGGAGCGAAGACCAGGCCTGGATTGATGCCCTGCGCGCGGCGCTGCCGGAGCAGATCCAAATCTGGAAGGCGCTGAGCGTCGGCGAAACGCTGCCGCCGCGTAACCTCAATCATGTGGACAGATATGTCTTTGACAACGGTCAGGGCGGTAGCGGTCAACGCTTCGACTGGTCGCTGCTGCAGGGCCAGGACCTGCGTAACGTGATGCTGGCAGGCGGCCTCAGCGCCGATAACTGCGTAGAAGCCGCGAAAAGCGGCTGTGCCGGACTCGATTTCAACTCAGGCGTAGAGTCGCAGCCGGGAATAAAAGAGGCAAGCCTGGTGGCTGCCGTTTTCCAGACGCTGCGCGCATATTAAGGAGCAATGCAATAATGAGCACTTTACTGAACCCGTATTTCGGCGAATTCGGCGGTATGTACGTTCCGCAGATCCTGATGCCCGCCCTGCGCCAGCTGGAAGAAGCTTTCGTCAGCGCACAAAAAGATCCTGAGTTTCAGGCCGAATTCACCGACCTGCTGAAAAACTACGCGGGCCGCCCGACGGCGCTGACCAAATGCCGCAATCTGACCGAAGGCACCCGCACCACGCTATACCTCAAGCGTGAAGATCTGCTCCACGGCGGCGCGCACAAAACCAACCAGGTGCTGGGCCAGGCGCTACTGGCCAAACGTATGGGCAAAACGGAAATTATCGCCGAAACCGGCGCCGGCCAACACGGCGTCGCCTCGGCGCTGGCCAGCGCCCTGCTCGGTCTGAAATGCCGCATCTATATGGGCGCCAAAGACGTCGAGCGGCAGTCGCCGAACGTGTTCCGCATGCGCCTGATGGGTGCGGAAGTCATTCCAGTGCACAGCGGTTCCGCCACCCTGAAAGATGCCTGTAACGAAGCGCTGCGCGACTGGTCCGGCAGCTACGAGAAGGCGCACTACATGCTCGGCACCGCCGCTGGCCCGCACCCATTCCCGACTATCGTGCGTGAATTCCAGCGCATGATCGGCGAAGAAACCAAAGCGCAGATCCTCGAGAAAGAAGGACGCCTGCCGGACGCGGTGATCGCCTGCGTTGGCGGTGGTTCTAACGCCATCGGCATGTTCGCTGATTTCATTGATGAATCCCGCGTTGGCCTGATTGGCGTCGAGCCTGCCGGCCACGGTATCGAAACCGGCGAGCACGGCGCACCGCTGAAGCATGGTCGCGTCGGCATTTATTTCGGCATGAAGTCGCCGATGATGCAAACCTCCGACGGGCAGATTGAAGAATCTTATTCTATCTCCGCCGGGCTGGATTTCCCGTCAGTGGGGCCTCAGCATGCGTTCCTTAATAGCACCGGGCGCGCTGAGTATGTGTCAATTACCGACAACGAAGCGCTGGATGCCTTTAAAGCGCTCTCCCGCCATGAAGGCATTATTCCGGCGCTGGAGTCGTCGCACGCTCTGGCGCACGCGCTGAAGATGATGCGCGAGAATCCGGATAAAGAGCAGCTGCTGGTGGTTAACCTGTCCGGCCGCGGCGATAAAGACATCTTCACCGTACACGACATTTTGAAAGCGCGAGGGGAAATCTGATGGAACGTTACGAGACGCTATTTGCACAGTTAAAAAACCGCCAGGAAGGCGCCTTTGTTCCCTTCGTCACCCTCGGCGATCCGGGGCCGGAACAGTCGCTGAAAATCATCGATGCGCTGATTGAAGCCGGCGCCGATGCGCTGGAATTGGGGATCCCCTTCTCCGACCCGCTGGCCGACGGCCCGACGATTCAGGGCGCCACATTGCGCGCTTTTGCCGCCGGTGTTACCCCGGCGCAGTGCTTCGAGATGCTGGCGGCGATCCGCCACAAGCATCCGACCATTCCAATCGGCCTGTTGATGTACGCGAACCTGGTGTTCAGCCCGGGGATTGATGAGTTCTACGCCGAATGCGCGCGTGTCGGCGTGGATTCCGTGCTGGTCGCCGACGTGCCGGTCGAAGAGTCCGCCCCGTTCCGTCAGGCAGCGCTGCGCCATAACATTGCGCCGATTTTCATCTGCCCGCCAAATGCCGATGACGATTTACTGCGCCAGATTGCCTCCTATGGCCGCGGCTATACCTACCTGCTATCGCGCGCTGGCGTGACAGGCGCGGAAAACCGCGCCGCGCTGCCGCTGCATCATCTGATTGAAAAATTGGCGGAATATAACGCCGCGCCGCCGCTGCAGGGCTTTGGTATCTCGGCGCCGGAGCAGGTTTCGGCCGCTATTGACGCCGGTGCCGCCGGGGCAATATCCGGCTCGGCCATCGTCAAGATTATCGAGCGCAACCTTGAACAGCCGCAAAAAATGCTCGAAGAGCTAAAAACCTTCGTGCAGAGCCTGAAAGCGGCAACCAAAACCGCCTGACCCTTTGTCGCCCGGCCTCACGCCGGGCGACTATTTCTGCTGCAGGCTGTTGGCGTATTTTCGCGTTAAGCGAAACAGCGCCAGCACCTCGTCTTCTGACCATCCATCCAGCACCTGATTCATTAACCGCCGCCGCGCAACGGCAATAGCGTCGATCATCCGCTGCCCCTTTTCGCTGAGCGTCACCTCGCTAATCCGCCGGTCTTTGGCATTGGCCTGCTTGCAGGCAAGCCCCTGAGCCTCCAGCTTTTTCACCTGACGACTGACGGTGGTGTAATCGCGGCCTAAATGATCCGCCAGCTCAACTACCCCCACCGGGCCATAGCGCCCTACCGCCACCAGTAGCGGAAATAGTATCTGTTCAAGCTGCACCCCTGCCGCCTGCAATATCTGCTCATCGCGCAGAGGTTGATTCATCACGCTAATGATATCCAGCAGCGCGCCGTGAAAGTCGGTGATGTCGTAATTATTATGTGCATCTTGCATATATTAGTTAACCGCGTATAGTGCTCCTGAAGAATATGTGCATATTACACATAATTATCATCAGGAGATAATGTTATGAAAGCCGCCGTGGTATTTGATCTAAGCGAAGGCCCGGTATGGGCCGATTTTAGCGAACCGCAGCCCGCCGTCGGACACACGCTGATCGACGTTCGCGCCGCCGCCATTAGCCACGTGGTAAAGGGCCGGGCATCAGGACATCATTATAGTTTTGACGGCACTCTGCCGTTTGTCGTCGGTATCGATGGCGTCGGTATGACCCCTGACGGCCAGCGCGTCTATTTTGCTTTCCCCAGCGCCCCGTTCGGCAGTATGGCGCAACGCGCGCCGGTCGCAATGCAGAATTGCCTGCCGCTGCCGGATGAACTTGACGATATCAGCGCCGCGGCCATGGCCAATCCGGGCATGTCTGCCTGGGCTGCGCTTGTAAAGCGGGCGCAGTTTCAGGCCGGCGAAACGGTACTGATTAACGGCGCCACCGGCAGCGCCGGGCAGCTGGCGGTGCAGATTGCCCGCCACCTCGGTGCGAAAAAAATCATTGCCACCGGGCGCAATGCGCAAGCGCTGGCCGCCCTCGCAGCCGATGAGTGTATTGATTTAACCGCTGATGAGCAGACGCTTAGCGCACAATTCGCTGCCGCCAGCGCCGGGCAAGTTGATGCGATCGTGGATTATTTATGGGGACGCAGCGCAGAGTTGCTGCTGCCCATGCTGGCGAAATATACCCCCGGCGATAAGCCGGTGCGTTTTGTGCAGGTGGGTTCCCTTGCCGGGGCGGATATCGCGTTAAATGGCGCCGTGCTGCGCGCCGCGCCGCTACAGCTTATGGGCAGCGGCATCGGCAGCCTGACCATGCCGCAACTGCTGGCGGCAACCGGGGAGATGCTACAGGCTGCGGTTCCCGGTCAGTTTACCATCGCCACCACGCCGCTGCCGCTCCGCGATGTCGCTGCGGCCTGGCCGCATGATAACAGCCAGAAACGTACGGTTTTCACCCTTGATTAAAAAAATTCGCCTCCGCACAAAATCTGGGGTTGATATCTTAAATGAGAAATATTATCTTTCTCATTACCGAATAGTTGAGTGAACAACTCAGGTATTCGGTACGACATTGCTCACATTGCTTCCAGTATTTTTGCCCGCGTTTATCGCGGGCTTTTTTTCGCTCAACTTCGGCCTTTAGTGGTCGAGATACAGATAATGCAACCAGCTGGTCATCCGTAACAGCACCTTACGCATCACCGACACGTGGGCAAAATGGTCGGTATAGACCGCCGCCTGGGCACTGACGCCATCAGGGAGATGGGCGAGATCGCGGCTCGCCGCGAGGTCAATCATCACATAAACCCCTTCCCGACCGGGCGTGGCGCTTAAACCCTGTAACGCGCCGCTGGCCTGGTAGCTGCCGTCGGGAATAGTTGGCAATACTTTTGTGACCTTGCCGGCATACACCTGCCCCGGTAGACCATTGAATACCACCTCTGCCTCGTCCCCCTGCTCCAGGCGCAGGATAGCGTTCTGGCGAAATACCGCCACCACCTGCCGTTTCTGCTGCGGAATAAAAATCATCACCGGTTTGAACGGCAGACGAACTGCCGTGGTGCCCGGTCGCGCCAGCACCTGGGTGACATAACCATCGCTGGGCGCGCGGAATACCGTCTGTTCAAGGTCATAACGCGCCTCGGCAATCTGCGATTTCAGGCTGGCGATTTGCGCATCCTCGCCATTGAAACGCGCAGAAAGTCTTTCTAACTCCTGTTGATACTGTGCCTTAGCCGCCCGCAGGGCCGCGGATTGCGCCTGATATTGCTGTTCGGCGTGATTCACGTCCTGCTCAGAAAAAGGGTTAACCGGCATGGCCGCGCCTTTCGCATAGCGTTGATAATCCTGACGGGCACGTTCATATTCCGCCGTCATCCGCTGGACGTTAGCGGCGGATTCACTTAATGCCGCTTTCCGGGTTCTGATATCCGCTTCGGCGGCGCTGAGATCCGCCTCCAGTTTATTCAGTCGCGCGCGATAGCGGCTATCATCAAGACGAAACAGTACCTCGCCTTTGCGTAATAACACATTCGTTTTATCGGTAACTTCTACGATGGCCCCCGACACCTGCGGCACAATCGGGATCGACAGAGCTATTTTTTGCGCCCGGTCGGTGTACGGGTGATTATAATTCATAGTCAGAATTAGCGCGCCGACAATAAACACCCCACCAAGGACCGCCGTGGGTACCGTCCATTTATTTACCGGGATACGGAAAATTTTAAATACGCCATAGGCCAACGCCACATAGCAAAGAATAATGAGTAAATCCATACATTAGCCTCAGCGGTTATTTGACGAGTTTGTCGTTACAGTTATCTGTTGCTCCTGCAGACGCTTTAGCTCGCTTTCAAGTTGCCTGATTCGCTGATGCATTTCGGCGCTATCTTCGACTTTATGCGCCATTCCCCACCCGCGCTCGGGGCGATACAGCGTTGCCCAGATCCATAACAGCGGCCAAATCGCATGCAGGGTAAACAGGCTCACCCAGCCGGCCACATGGATCGCATCCTGATGAGGATGCTGACGTTTTTTGGCTAATAAATAGGGAATATCATGAATAATAATAATGCCGTAAAATAAAATCAAAAACACGGCAATTAACACGCCTAAGGCGAAGTAGTTAAGGAACATAATAACACCTGGTAATAAAAAAGGTAAACCGTACTAACTACGCTGTTTTATAATTAGCAATGCCACTCACTGTAATCGTGGGGCTGTGCCGAGAATAATCATTTTCCGACTGATAGACCAAATATTGGTAACGGTAAAAATCAGTACTTTTATCTTTCCGGTATAATATCTCTTCCCCCGAAACCGATAGTCCCTTGATAATATCGTCATATTCAATATATTTTTCTTTTTCGGTTACGCTGGAAGCGCACGCAGCCAGCAGCAACATTGCAGATAACGCAGCCATTCTTGTTATTTTCATCGAATTATTTCTCTGTATTTTTCGGCTGTAACAAATAATCCACGCAAATGATACCCAGCTCCCAACCAGAAGTCATATGACAATGACAGCAAAGATGTATATCATTTTTGATATAGCAAAACCAAAAGAAGCGACCTCGTGAAAGAAAAAGACCTGCGCATAGACGAACTCCGCATCGTCCGCGTGATTGCCGAAACGGCAAGCGTTAGCAAAGCCGCCCAGCTACTGGATATGCCGCAGTCGAACGTGTCGCGGGCGCTGAATGCGCTGGAACGGCGCCTGGGGCTGGAAATCTTTATCCGCCACCCACGGGCATTAATCCTGAGCGAGTTTGGCGAGCAGTTCCTGCGCCGGGCGGACATTCTGCTGGATAAGCATAATGACCTGCTTGATATGTCCGGTACCTGGAAACGCAGCCTCAACGGTATGGTGACGCTCGGCGCGCCAATCGGCATTCAGGCTTTCCTTGCCCGATATCTTTTGCCGCCGGTGCTGCGCTCAGCGCCGGAGTTAACCGTCAATCTTCTCACCCGCAATCCCGACGAGCGCGAACAGAAACACGGGACGCTTTTCGATAGCGATTGCGATCTGCTGATTAGCTTTTTCCAGCCCCAGGACGAAAGCCTGATCGCAAGGCCTCTCACCCGCTTTCGCATGGGGCTGTTTGCCTGCGCGGATTATATTACGCAGTCGCCTCTGCACGATGTTGATGAGCTTGCGCAGCATCGTTGCATCACTTTGCGTACGTTGGGCGGGATCCGCAACAGCTGGCATTGCTATAACGCAGCGGGTGAAAGCATTCAGGTGGAGGTCAACGGTTCCAGCGTATGCGATAACATTTTGCCGGCCATCGAGCTTGCCAAGCAGGGTCTGGGCATCGTTTATGCCCCTTTTTACTCCGTCGCGGCGGAATTGGAGGCCGGTACGTTACAACCCTGTCTGCCACGGGAACGCGGCGTGAATATGCAGGCGTGGTTGATTTATCGTCAGCGAGGCGTGTTGCCGCATCGCGTGCAGGTGATAATGGATAGCATTATGGAAAGCGCCAAACTGCACGCCCATCGGCTGGTCTGAAGAGGATAAAACTGGCCGCAGGCGGCCAGTTTTTTTAAAGCATTAGAAGCGATAACCGGCAGAGAACATAAACACCCACGGATCCAGACGGGTACTGACTTTCTGGTCAACGCCGTTAGCTTTAAATTTCACATCGGTGTCGATATCCATGTACCAGACCGACATGTTAAGCAGCCAGTTGCGGTCAATCAGATAATCCAGGCCAACCTGTCCTGCCGCGCCCCATGAATCTTTCAGACTCAGGTCGGAAAGCCCGGCGTCCTTACCGGTATCGTTGAAATCATTGTTAAAGAAGGTCGTATAGTTAATACCGGCGCCGATATACGGGCGCACTTTACTTTGCGCATCGCCAAAGTACCACTGCGCCATCAGCGTCGGCGGCAGCTGATGTACGGTGGCGATAGTGCCGGTCGGCCCGGTACCCACCTTATGGCGGAACGGCGTTGCCGCCAGCAGTTCGATACCGATATTGTCGGTCGCCATATAGGTAAAGGTTAAACCCAACTGGGTGTTATTACTGACGTTAAAACCGCCGAGACTACCCAGCACGTTGTCAGAGCCCTCAGTCGGGCGAACCGTCGCCGAGCCCGCGCGAATAAAAAACTCCCCCGCTTCATGCGCCCAGGCGCTACCACCAGAAAGCGTACCTAAGATCAATGCCGCCGCTGCTATTTTCTTCATATCCATGTCCCCATTATGGTTTTTATCAGCGGCTGCAAATATACCTACAATGAGTTAGCTTTGATCTGTTTTAGATCACACCAGGCCATTAGATTTAACATTTATTGATCCAGATTAATTTTTGCAGCAGTTAGTAACGTTCTGATTTGTCTTTACATCAATTTTTACCCATGAGAAAAATTTTTGCTTGCCCCTCTTGTCGCCGATCGCGCGGATAGCTAATTTAATTGCCGACAATTTGTGTTGATGCGTTTTTTTCAGGTGTAATTATGAGTGAAATCAACCCGTGCATGACGTGCGGTGCCTGTTGTGCGTATTTTCGAGTCTCCTTCTACTGGGCTGAAGCCGACGACGCTGGCGGCGTGGTACCCACACAGCTCACCGAACCCCTTACCCCTTTTCTGCGCTGCATGAGCGGTACCAATCAGCGGCAAAGCCGCTGTACCGCCTTAAGCGGTGAAATCGGCGAATCGGTACACTGCTCCATCTATCACCAGCGGCCTTCCCCCTGCCGCGAGTTTGCCATGTCAGGCGAAGGCGGCGAACTCAACGAAGCCTGCGATCGCGCCCGTGCCCGCTATGGCCTGCCGCCGCTGGGAACTCTTTACAAAGATATACCTACCGTGACCTCGGCAGAGACTGCTACCCAACCACGTTTTGCGGTACAATCCCCGGCTAGTTAAAACACCTGCAAGACTCAAGGAGAATGCATGTCTATCACGGCGAAGTCCGTCTACCGTGACACGGGGAATTTTTTTCGTAATCAGTTCGTTACTATTCTGCTGATTGCGTTGTTATGCGCGTTCATCACGGTAGTCATTGGCCATGCCTTTTCGCCCAGCGACGAGCAGTTATCGATTCTCAGCGAGGGCGATAACCTCGTGGGCAGCGCCGGCTTGTTTGAGCTGGTGCAGAACATGACGCCGGAACAGCAGCAGATCCTGCTGCGCGCGTCGGCAGCCTCAACCTTCTCGGGTCTGGTGGGGAATGCCATCCTCGTCGGCGGCGTACTGTTGCTGATTCAGCTGATCTCCGCCGGGCATCGCGTCAGCGCGCTGCGGGCGATCGGCGCGGCGGCGCCGGTTCTGCCGAAGCTGTTGCTGCTTATTCTGTTCACCACCTTCGTGGTACAGATGGGGATGATGCTGGTGCTGGTGCCGGGCGTGCTGCTGGCGATAGTTCTGGCGTTCGCGCCGGTGATGCTGGTGCAGGATAAAATCGGCATCTTTAGCGCAATGCGCGGCAGTATGCGTCTGGCGTGGGCGAATATGCGCCTGGTGGCGCCAGCGGTACTCGGCTGGCTGCTGGCAAAAACGGCGCTGCTGCTGCTTGCTTCAAGCTTTGCAACGCTGTCGCCCAACGTTGCCGCCGTGGTCATTAATACCATCAGCAATCTGTTCTCTGCGCTGTTGCTGATCTATTTGTTCCGCTTGTATATGCTTATTCGCAACTAACTTTAATCAGGGCCGGGCATTCCGGCCCTTCCTGAACGACGGAATTGATGTATGAAGCAGTTTCTCGATTTTTTACCGCTCGTAGTCTTCTTCGCTTTTTATAAGATTTACGATATCTACGCCGCAACCACCGCGCTGATCGTCGCCACCGCGGTAGTCCTCATTTATAGCTGGGTGCGCTATCGTAAAGTTGAAAAGATGGCGCTGATCACTTTTGTGCTGGTCGCCGTATTCGGCGGGCTGACAATCTTCTTCCACAACGATGAATTTATTAAGTGGAAAGTGACCGTCATCTACGCCCTGTTTGCCGGCGCCCTGCTGTTCAGCCAGTGGGTAATGAAAAAGCCGCTGATCCAACGCATGCTTGGTAAAGAGCTGACGCTGCCGCAGCAGGTGTGGTCGCGGCTGAATCTGGCCTGGGCGCTGTTCTTTATTCTCTGCGGGCTGGCTAATATCTACATCGCGTTCTGGCTGCCGCAGAATATCTGGGTCAACTTCAAAGTCTTCGGTTTAACGGCATTGACCCTGGTCTTTACCCTGTTGAGCGGCGTTTATATCTACCGCCACATGCCACAGGACGATAAGCACTAATACCCCTTAACGGTACGCGCTAGCCGGCGCGTACCGCCTCCCTTGTGCTTTTCATTTCTTTTCTCTACCTCCTATCCCGTTCAGTTCAAATTTAACTTCCGAAAGAGCGGGTAAGCCACCTCTTATTACGCCATTCCCCAACGGCTCGCCTTCACGCTTTCTTCATCAAACAGGAAAAATTGCGCCAATTGTGAGGATTTGATGAAGTTTCGTCTCGCTTCATTGTAATGATAATGATTATTATTAATATTCACGTTCTTGTTTTATTTTGATACGGATATTTACAATGAGAACGAACACCGCATTCCCCCTCGCTCCCCTTACCATCATTATCGCCAGCTTCTTTTCAGCGGAGAGTTTGGCCGAAGAAGCCGAACAGGATACTGAAACCATGGTGGTTTACAGCACCGCTGAAGAAGCGTTAAAACAACAGCCCGGCGTTTCGATTATCACTGCCGAAGATATTGCCAAAGAGCCGCCGGTTAATGACCTGTCAGAAATCATCCGTAAAATGCCCGGCGTGAATCTGACCGGCAACAGCGCCAGCGGTAGCCGCGGTAACAACCGTCAAATCGACATTCGCGGGATGGGCCCCGAAAACACGCTGATTTTGATCGATGGCGTACCGGTTACCTCACGAAATTCGGTACGTTACAGCTGGCGCGGTGAACGCGATACCCGCGGTGATAGTAATTGGGTACCCGCTGAAATGGTTGAACGTATTGAAGTCCTGCGCGGACCCGCTGCGGCCCGCTATGGGTCCGGCGCGGCCGGCGGCGTGGTGAATATCATTACCAAACGACCAACCAACGACTGGCACGGCTCACTGTCGTTCTTCACCAATCAACCGGAGAATAACAAAGAAGGCGCCACCAACCGGGCCAACTTTAACCTCAGCGGGCCGCTGGCAGGCGATGCCCTCACCATGCGTTTGTACGGCAACATCAATAAAACCGATGCTGACGCCTGGGATATCAACCATGCGCAGAATGGCTCATACGCCGCCGGTCGCGAAGGCGTGCGTAATAAAGATATTAACGCCCTGCTGTCGTGGAAAATAACCCCACAACAGATCCTCGATTTCAACTATGCCTACAGCCGCCAGGGCAATATTTATGCCGGCGATACCCAGTACAGTAACGGCAACCTTAGCCCCAATGGCCTGGTTGATTCACTCTACGGCCATGAGACCAACCGCCTGTATCGCCAGTCGTGGGGGCTAACCTATAACGGAATTTGGGATTGGGGACAGTCAAAAGCCGGCGTTTATTATGAAAAAACCAATAATACCCGCCTGCAGGAAGGATCAACCGGCCGCGTCGAGGGGATGATCAATAGCGATGAATACGCCACCAGCCGTCTGGAATCATGGCGCTCCACAGGCGAGTTAAACATTCCGTTCTACTGGTTGGCGGATCAGACGTTGACGCTTGGCATGGAGTGGAACCGCGACGAACTCAACGATCCGGCGTCGATGCAGGCCACTGACGTGAGCGGTGAAACCATCGCCGGCACCAGCGGCAATGCCGCCGATCGTAGTAGCAAAAACAGCGCCACGTTAACCGGGATCTACCTGGAAGATAATATCGAGGCCACGCCGGGAACTAACATCATTCCCGGCCTGCGTTTCGATTACCACAACCAGTTCGGCAGTAACTGGAGCCCAAGCCTCAACCTGGCGCAGGCATTAGGTGAGTGGTTTAAAGTCAAAGCCGGTATTGCACGGGTATTTAAAGCACCGAATTTATATCAATCCAGCGAAGGCTATCTGCTCTCCACCCGCGGCAACGGATGCCCGAACGCCATTGCAACAGGCAGTTGCTATCTGCTCGGCAACCCGGATCTGGATCCGGAAATCAGCATCAATAAAGAGCTTGGGCTGGAATTCAACGCCGGCGGCTATAACGCCGGGATCACCTGGTTCCGTAATGATTACAAAAACAAAATCGTCTCCGGCACCGAGGTGCTTGGCTACACTTCCAGCGGCAACAACATTCTACAGTGGCAGAACGGCGGCAAAGCCGTAGTAGAAGGACTGGAAGGGACCGTGCTGATCCCATTGATTGCCGACACCCTAAACTGGCGCACCAACGCGACCTGGATGATTAAATCGGAAAGTAAAGATACCGGCAATCCGCTGTCGGTGATCCCGAAATATACTATCAATACCATGTTCGACTGGCAGGTAAACAGCAAACTGTCGGCTAACATAAACTGGACGATGTATGGCCGTCAAAAGCCGCGGCAGTACGCGGAAATTCGCAACGAGACTGGGGTTCTCGCCACCAATGAAGTCGGCGCTTATTCGGTAGTAGGGATCGGCGGCAACTATCAGTTGATGAAAGATATTCGCCTGAACGCCGGCATCAGCAACCTGTTTGATAAGCAGATTTATCGCGAGAACGCCGGTGCGTCAACTTACAACGAGCCGGGGCGCGCCTATTACGCCGGCGTTACCCTAAGTTTCTAATCTGCCGACGCCCGTACCGGCGGGCGTATTCCCCTATTCTCTCTGCGCCGTTTTCATAGTAGCATCGCGCCTGATCTCCTTTGACTAGTACAGAGTATAGAATGACAACAACAGATCTCGCCCCGAAGGGCGAATTGGTTTTACGCACCCTGGCCATGCCGGCGGATACCAACGCGAACGGCGATATTTTTGGCGGCTGGCTGATGTCGCAGATGGATATCGGCGGCGCGATTATGGCCAAAGAGATTGCCCGCGGCCGCGTTGTGACTGTCCGTGTTGATGGTATGACTTTTTTACGCCCGGTCGCCGTTGGCGATGTTGTGTGCTGCTATGCCCGCTGCGTAAAGCGCGGCAACACCTCAATCACTATTAATATTGAGGTATGGGTGAAAAAAGTATCGACGGAACCGCTGGGCCAGCGTTATAAGGCGACGGAAGCCTTGTTTATTTATGTGGCGGTAGACAATGAAGGCAAGCCGCGAGCGCTGCCTGCCGAGTAAGACATTGCCCGGCTTGCCGGGCAGATCTTCTGCTTAAAGAAAGCCAAGCAGCGAGAAGAAAATATAACCGATCACAATCACCACAATCGGCAGCACGTAAAGCGTGAAATACTGCTTCAGAATAGTATGACGCGGAACGACAATACGTTCGGCAAGCTGTTCGCGCGACAGGCCTTCCGCGCCTTTAGCCTGTTCCAGAATCAACTGATCCTCCACGCCTTCGCGTAAAAACTTCGCCTGGCGGGCCATCCGCGCGCCGGAAGCCTGCAACGCCATACCGACAAACACCAGCACGTAGATAATCCAGAAACCGATGTTCAACGCATGTTTGAACTCCGGCAGCGGCGAGTTGTACCAGAAGAAATTCAGGAACGGCGTATTGAAACGCACCATCTCAATCATCAGGTGGGCGAAATCCATCATCACCGCATCAATACCCGGTTTCTTTTCGCTATGCTCGTACATAAACTTCAGTACGGAAATCAGCGTAGACAGCACGGCTGGAATGAAGATGACCCATCCCAAAATGCGTTTAATGACCGCAATGCGTCCAGCTTGTTGATACGTCATGAGTTCCCCTTGTTTAAAACGCCAGACTCTCCATGCCGACATAGAGTCAGGTATAAGTCTATCTTCCGCAGCGAATTTCGCCTGCTTCAGCGCGGTATGATATACCATATGGACAATTTCGTTATCTACTTACGCCAATGGAGAGGAACTTATGTCAGCAAAGCGTCAGATTCTTGCCGCTATTTTCGATATGGATGGCCTGCTTATCGATTCAGAGCCGCTATGGGACCGCGCAGAGCTGGAGGTACTGGAAAGCCTCGGAGTGGATATTAGCCGCCGTGATGAATTACCTGACCTGCTGGGGCTGCGCATCGACCTGGTGGTCGATTTATGGTTTGCACAACAGCCCTGGCGCGGCCCGGACCGCGCGGAGGTAACCGCCAGTATTATCCGCCGGGCCATTCAGCTGGTCGAGGAGTCACGGCCGTTGCTGCCCGGCGTGCGTGAAGCCGTGGCGTTGTGTAAGGCCGAAGGACTAAAAATCGGCCTCGCCTCCGCGTCGCCGCTGCATATGCTGGAAAAAGTGCTGGAAATGTTTGAACTTCGCGACCAGTTCGACGCGCTGGCCTCAGCCGAACATCTGCCTTACAGCAAACCGCATCCCCAGGTTTATCTTGATTGCGCCGCGAAGCTTGGCGTCGCGCCAATGTCCTGCGTGGCGCTGGAGGATTCTGTTAACGGCATGATTGCCAGCAAAGCGGCGCGGATGCGCTCGATTGTGGTTCCGGAAGCAGAAAACAGCCGCGATCCGCGCTTCGTACTGGCCGATGTGAAACTGGCCTCTCTGCAGCAGCTGACGGTAGCAGACCTGCGCGGCTAAGCGACTTGCGCTGGCATTAATGTCGTCAAAATATGTCAACCTTGTGACAAAGAGTTACACCGTCACCTCTTCCGTATACTGTATAAAAACCCTATACTGTATGAATTGACAGTTTAGGGTTCTTATCATGACGGCGGAAGGCCACCTCTTCTTTTCTATCGCCTGTGCGGTATTTGCAAAAAATGCAGAATTAACCCCCGTGCTGGCGCAGGGGGACTGGTGGCATATCGTTCCTTCCGCCGTGCTGACCTGCCTGCTGCCCGATATCGACCATCCTAAATCTTTCCTCGGGCAGCGTTTAAGCTGGGTCTCAAAACCGGTAGCCCGCGCCTTTGGCCACCGGGGCTTTACCCACAGCCTGCTGGCGGTATTCGGCGCGCTGGCGCTGTTCTATCTAAAAGTGCCGGAGAGCTGGATAATCCCGGCCGATGCGCTGCAGGGTTTAGTGCTTGGCTACCTCAGCCATATACTCGCCGATATGCTCACCCCGGCCGGCGTACCGCTGCTGTGGCCTTGTCGCTGGCGGTTCCGTCTGCCGATCCTCGCGCCGCGCAAAGGCAATCAACTCGAGCGCGCGCTGTGCATGGCGCTGTTCATTTACGCCGTCTGGATGCCGCAAAGCATGGCCGAAAATAGCGCCGTGCGCTGGTCATCAAATATGATTAATTCGCTGCAAATAACCTTTAATCGTTTTATTAACCATCAGGCTGAACGATAAATACGCTAAATAATTTTTTGGTTATAACCCATTCCATTTGAGTATAAGAAAGCAATAAGGCCTTCTGCTACTCTTGGCGCCATAAGAGTTGGTTTCAGACCAACCCAGGTAACAAGATATCAGGAGAACGGGGATGAATTTTCCATTAATAGCGAACGTTGTCGTGTTCGCGGTTTTACTGTTTGCGCTGGCTCAAACCCGCCACAAACAGTGGAGCCTCGCTAAAAAAGTACTGGTCGGTCTCGTTATCGGCGTTATTTTTGGTCTTGGCCTGCAGCTGGTTTACGGCTCCGACAGTCAGGTTCTGAAAGATTCTATTCAGTGGTTCAATATCGTCGGTAACGGCTACGTGCAACTGCTGCAGATGATTGTCATGCCGCTGGTCTTCGCCTCCATTTTGAGCGCGGTGGCGCGCCTGCACAATGCATCACAGCTGGGGAAAATCAGTTTCCTGAGCATCGGTACGCTGCTGTTCACCACCCTAATCGCCGCGCTGGTCGGCGTGCTGGTGACCAACCTGTTTGGCCTCACCGCTGAAGGCCTGGTGCAGGGCAGCGCGGAAACCGCTCGTCTGAACGCCATCCAGAGCAACTATGTCGGTAAAGTATCAGATCTGAGCGTTCCGCAGCTGATCCTGTCGTTTGTGCCGAAAAACCCGTTTGCCGATCTGACCGGCGCTAACCCGACTTCTATCATCAGCATCGTTATCTTCTCGGCGTTCCTTGGCGTCGCGGCGCTGAAACTGCTGAAAGACGATGTGGAGAAAGGCCAACGCGTCCTGACCGCCATCGACACGCTGCAGGGCTGGGTGATGAAGCTGGTGCGTCTGGTGATGCAGTTGACCCCGTACGGCGTACTGGCACTGATGACCAAAGTGGTTGCCGGTTCCAACCTGCATGACATCATCAAGCTCGGCGGTTTCGTGGTGGCCTCTTACATCGCGCTGGGGATCATGTTTGTGGTACACGGTCTGCTGTTAGCCGTCAATGGCGTCAGTCCGCTGAAGTATTTCCGTAAAGTCTGGCCGGTGATTACCTTCGCTTTCACCAGCCGTTCCAGCGCGGCGTCTATTCCGCTGAACGTGGAAGCGCAGACGCGCCGTCTGGGCGTGCCGGAATCTATTGCCAGCTTCTCCGCCTCATTTGGCGCGACGATTGGTCAGAACGGCTGCGCCGGTATCTATCCGGCGATGCTGGCGGTAATGGTAGCGCCAACCGTTGGCATCAACCCGCTGGATCCAATGTGGATTGCCACCCTCGTGGGTATCGTCACCGTAAGCTCCGCGGGCGTAGCCGGCGTTGGCGGCGGCGCGACCTTCGCAGCCTTGATCGTGCTGCCGGCGATGGGTCTGCCGGTCACGCTGGTCGCACTGCTGATTTCCGTCGAGCCGCTGATTGATATGGGCCGTACCGCCCTTAACGTTAACGGTTCAATGACCGCCGGCACGCTGACCAGCCAGTGGCTGCGCCAGACGGATAAAGCCATCCTCGATAGCGAAGAAGACGCCGAACTGGCGCATCGCTAACGTTAACAGCCACAAAAAAGCCGCTGAATTTCAGCGGCTTTTTTATTTTACCCGCGAGGTCAGGCCTCTATTTCACCTTCCTGGCGTATCTGATTAGCCCAACGCTGCGCCGATTCCGGCACGGTGAACGCCGGTGAACGGCGGAAACGCTCGCCCATCAGTACAAAGGCGACATATTTGCCCCGCAATATCCAGACATCGCGAAAATGGTCCATTTTAACGGCATGATCCGGCGGCGCAGGCTCGACGCGCGGCACGTAGCTAATGACAGGGCGATTTTGTTGGCGCAATGTTTTCATAACAGATGGATTCACTAAGCAAAGCGGGAACATAAACCCCTATCATAGCCGATCGCCCCCCTTTTCGTCGCCCCTCCTCCGCTAATGCGCATTTTAGGATAACTCTATTCGTTTCTGCCCGGCGAACCCAGAACAATGTTCTATAGTTAGAAGGGTTTTGGTTTAGCAACGACCACTTTTAGCAATGAAAGCAGGAGACGAGCAGATGTCAGAAAAACACCACGACCCACACAGCCGACAGGCTCCGGTACACGATAGCGATGAAGCAAAACCGGGCCTCGATTCACTGGCGCCAGAAGACCGCGAGTGGCGCCCTACTCCCCAGCCAACCGCACCCGGGGAGGAGCCGACGGCGCCCGGCAGCCTGAAAGCGCCGGATACTCACAGCATAAAATTAGATACGCTTGAGCCGCAGCGTAAAGGCGGCGAAAACTTCCCGCTGACCACCAATCAGGGGGTACGCATCGCCGACGATCAAAACTCGTTACGCGCCGGCAACCGCGGACCAACGTTGCTGGAAGATTTTATCTTACGTGAGAAAATTACCCACTTTGACCATGAACGCATTCCCGAGCGTATCGTTCATGCTCGCGGTTCCGCCGCGCACGGCTATTTCCAGCCTTACAAAAGCCTGAAAGAGATTACCAAAGCCGATTTTCTGTCCGCGCCGGAAAAAATCACCCCTGTTTTTGTCCGCTTCTCCACCGTTCAGGGCGGCGCGGGCTCGGCCGATACCGTGCGTGATATCCGCGGCTTCGCCACCAAATTCTATACCGAAGAGGGCATTTTCGACCTGGTGGGCAATAACACGCCTATTTTCTTTATCCAGGATGCGATTAAATTTCCTGACTTTGTCCATGCGGTGAAACCCGAACCGCACTGGGCAATTCCGCAGGGACAAAGCGCCCATGACACCTTCTGGGACTATGTTTCGCTGCAGCCGGAAACATTGCATAACGTGATGTGGGCCATGTCCGACCGCGGCTTGCCGCGCAGCTATCGCACGATGGAAGGTTTCGGCATACATACTTTCCGTTTCATCAACGCCGAAGGCAAAGCCACCTTCGTACGCTTCCACTGGAAGCCGGTGGCTGGTAAAGCATCCCTGGTGTGGGATGAGGCGCAGAAATTGACCGGCCGCGACCCGGATTTTCATCGCCGCGACCTATGGGAAGCCATCGAGGCTGGCGATTATCCGGAGTTTGAGCTCGGCCTGCAGTTAATTCCAGAGGAAAACGAGTTCGATTTCGACTTCGATCTGCTGGATCCGACCAAACTCATTCCGGAAGCGCTGGTGCCCGTGCAACGAGTCGGCAAAATGGTGCTTAACCGTAACCCCGACAACTTCTTCGCTGAGAACGAACAGGCGGCATTCCATCCGGGTCATATCGTGCCGGGTATCGATTTTAGTAACGACCCGCTGCTGCAAGGGCGACTCTTCTCCTATACCGATACGCAAATTAGCCGCCTCGGCGGGCCAAATTTCCACGAAATTCCGATTAACCGCCCTACCTGCCCGTATCATAATTTCCAGCGTGACGGCATGCACCGAATGGAGATTGATACCAATCCAGCAAACTATGAGCCCAACTCTATCAACGATAACTGGCCTCGCGAAACGCCGCCGGCGCCGAAACGCGGCGGCTTTGAATCACTGGCGGAACGCGTTGATGGCGAGAAAATCCGTAACCGTAGCCCCTCCTTCGGCGAGTACTACGCCCAGCCTCGCCTGTTCTGGCTCAGCCAGACGCCGATTGAGCAGCAGCACATTATCGGCGGCTTTAGTTTTGAGCTGAGCAAAGTGGTCAGAGTCTGGATCCGCGAGCGGGTGGTCGATCATCTGGCGCATATTGATATCGGGCTGGCGGAAGCGGTAGCCAACAATCTCGGTATCGAACTCAGCGATGAGCAGCGGAATATTGCCCCGCCAGCGCCGGTTAACGGCGTGGAGAAAGATCCAACCCTCAGTCTTTACGCTGATGGCGATGGCGACGTAAAAGGACGAATTGTCGCGGTATTACTCAACGAGAAGACCTGCGCGCAGGATGTACTCAACCTGTTGCAAGCGCTGCAGGCCAGAGGCGTCCACAGCAAACTGCTCTATTCGCGTATGGGCGAAGTCAGCGCCGATGATGGATCGCAGCTACCGATCGCCGGAACCTTCGCCGGCTCGCCATCGTTGACGGTTGATGCGGTTATCGTTCCCGGCGGCGATCTGAGCAGCATCAGCGATAACGGAGATGCCCGCTACTATCTGCTGGAAGCTTATAAGCATCTGAAGCCTATTTTACTGGCGGGCGATGCGCGGCAGTTTAGTTCGCTGCTACAGGTGCCCGCTGCGGGTGAAGAAGGGGTTATCGAATGCGACGCGATTAATACGCTTAGCGTCGATAAACTGCTGACGCTACTGGCCGCGCATCGCGTCTGGTCAAGAAGCAGTAAAGTTGCGGCCATACCCGCGTAACAAAAAGCCCGGCAGTTCATGGCTGCCGGGCTTTCCTCTCTTTATACGTCGCGATAGTTTCCGAGCCGGTAGCCGCGTTCCGCAATAGCGTACTTCAGTTCGCCGGACGTCAGCACGTCCAGTTCGGTCAGCCGCGGATAGCAGTAAGCGCTGCCCATAATGGTGTTATCGACAAATGCCGGATGACACATCACTTCCAGCGAGTTTTCCTGCCGTTCAAGTGAGGCATCCAGCGTCTGCAGGAACAGCGCTTGTGAAACCGCTTCACCGTAAAATTCGCTGCTGAAGCCATCGCTACTGCGCGCCGCATCCTGATCGAGGCCATTCAGCGCCGCCACCTGGCGGTCGATACGCAAAGCGACGCCCTTTTCGCGCGCAAAAGCGGCGACGATGTGGTAGATCTGCGCGATCATATGCACGTGGTGGTGGCTGTCGATATGGGTCGGTTCGCAACCAAACAGTTCGATAAAACGCCGGTACTGGCACTCCAGTTCGTGGGCGATCTCATCCAGCGGCAGGCTGTCTTCTTCCGCCATCTGCCAAATCCATTTGCCCAACCGCCCGTCGCGGGTTAACCCCGGCATCGCCGATAATGGCTCGCCCAGCGTCAACACAAAGTGCATGCCCACCGCCAGCTCGGGCAGGCTGCGACTCAACTGGGCGGCGTGGCCGATAGCCGCGCCGTTGACCAACGCCGTGGTCGACGTCACCAGTCCGTTCCTGCAGGCTTCGATAATACCGTAGTTCTGCCCTTTGCTCAGGCCATAATCATCGGCGTTAACGATCAATACGCGTTCCATCGGCCGCTCCCGTTACTGTTTCAGTTTTTCGATAGTCGCTGCAAAGTTCGGCAGCCACTTCTCATGGGCGAGGATCATCTCCCGCGCCAGCTGCTCGGCATCGCGATCCGAATGAATCAGCGGACTTAAATTCAGCGCCAACAGTACGTCATTAAGCTCGCCGCTTATTGCCGCCTGGCTGGCCGCCACTTCAAAGCCTTTGATGGTATAAATCAGCCCCAGCACTTTTTCATCAAAATGCGTGATTCGCGGCGTGGGCTTCGCACCGTCGCGGCCCAGCGTACAGGTCATTTCTACCGCCCAGTCGGCCGGAATATTATCAACGTGGCCATGGTGCGGAATATTCACATAGTGCTCGGCCTGCTTATCATTGTAAATGGCGTTAATCACCTCGCAGGCGGCATCAGAGTAGTAAGCACCGCCTCGCTGCTCAAGCTCCTTCGGCTTAATGTTCAGATCCGGATTTTTGTACAGTTCGAACAGCTGTTTTTCAACCTTCTGTACGACCTGAGCGCGCGCGCCGCCTTTGTAGTACTCGCCCATCTCAATCGCCAGCATCTCTTTTGGCTTGAAGTAATAAAGCAGATACGAGCATGGGATCAGGCGCAGTGAGCGAATCAACCCTTCGCTAAACGGCAGGTCGAAGATATTTTTCACCGAGTTCGCGGTCAGGCGGCCAGAAGCCACGCCGTCCAGCAGTTCATCGAAGCGCGACACGCCATTGACCAGCACATCGCGAACGAACACCAGGTGGTTAAGGCCGAACAGATCGATATTCAGTTCATCGCTCGGGCTCAGTTGCAGCACATCGGTAATAAACATCTTCATACCGATTGGAATGTTGCACACGCCGATAAAGCGTTTGAAGTTAGTGTGGCGGTATACCGCCTCGGTCACCATACCCGCCGGGTTGGTAAAGTTAATGATCCACGCATCGGGGCAAATTTCCTGCACATCTTTGACGATATCGAAAATCACCGGGATGGTACGCAGGCCTTTAAACAGGCCGCCCGCACCGTTGGTTTCCTGGCCAAGATAGCCATGGCTTAGCGGGATACGTTCATCTTTTTCACGCGCTTTCAGCTGGCCAACGCGTAGCTGCGTGGTGACGAAATCCGCCCCTTCCAGCGCCGCGCGGCGATCCAGCGTTTTGTAGACTTTCATCGGCACGCCGGCTTTTTCCACCATCCTCTGGCACAGCGCATGGATGATATCGAGCTTTTCCTGCCCTTCTTCCACGTCCACCAGCCACAGTTCCGTTACCGGCAGCTCGTGATAGCGTTTGAGGAAACCTTCCAGTAATTCCGGGGTATAGCTGCTGCCGCCGCCGATAGTCACGACTTTTAATTTCTGGCTCATATCTTTCTCCCTTAGGCGCTACGCGTAGACGTAGACCGCTCTCCGCATAAATGCGGACAGTTAACTTGAATGAATAAACCGCGCGGTAAATACCGCTGCGAGTTAATTAATATTGGTCAGTTGTTTGCGATAACTGCTTGGCGTAAAGGAAGTCAGCTTTTTGAAGGTTTTAATAAACAGACTTGGGCTGCTATATCCTGATTCATACGCAATATCAGTGACCGAATAGTTGGTAATTTCCAGCTGTTTTTTCGCGAAATTGATGCGGATATCATTAATGATCTGCATCGGCGTCTTACCATAATAGCGCTGGGTCGCCCGGGTTAAATATTCTTGCGTTTTCCCGGACAATTGCACCATATTTTCCAGCGCGCTTTCGCCAAATTTGTTTTTATCGTGCATATCTTCTACGGTATTTTTCAGCCAGTGAGGAATCACATCTTCAACGGGCTCTTCACGATAATGACGTAAGCGGTTAATGGTGTAAAACGAGACCAGTTCAATAAACTCGTCAAATTCAGTCTCGCGAAAATTCAGTGAAGCAATAACCGACTCGATATAACTGAGAAAGGCGCTTTGCACCGCATAGACCTGAGAGGCGACCAGACCGAACGGCAGCAGCGGCAGATAATGTTTCTCAAAGAAGCGTCTGCTGATGCCAACGTTAAGAATGCGCGTCGCACCAAACTCGTAAAAGCTCTGATGGTGCGACCCCATCGGGATAAAGACAAAGTCCCCGCGCTCCAGCAACACCCGCTTGCCATTAATTTCCTGATAATAGCGCCCGGTTAAAACGATAGTGAACTCGTAGTAATCATGCTGGTGAAGCCCGCTCACGCTCTCCGTTTTGTTATAGATGACCACATGAAAGTTTTTCCCGTTGAAGAGCTGTTGTTCCCTGGCGGTACTGATCTCGGTGGTCATCATCTTCGGCTGCCTCATCGTTCGGATAGCCTATTGTACCTTCTCGTGCAGCTCGATCAATTCGGCCACCAGTTCACGGGCCAGCATTGAGGTCATCAGATGATCCTGCGCATGAACCAGCACCAGACTCACCTTCATCTTGCCCTCGCCTTCATCGCTTTCAATAAGCTGGGTCTGGACGCGATGCGCTTCGCTCAGCGCCATCCGCGATTGCTCCATCATCGATTTCGCGGCGGCAAAATCCCCCTGCTTCGCCTGCTTCAGCGCCGCATAGGCCAGGCTACGCGCCTGTCCGGAGTTGATAATCAGCCCCATCACCACCTCTTCGAGGTCATTTTCCGGGGTTTCTACCGCGTCGATGTTATCCAGATCAAACATAATATTTCCCTCGTTTCTCAGGCGGTACGGGGAGAGCCCGTACCGCTCGACATCAGAATTTCAGTGCGTTAGCAATATCTTCTTCGCTTTCTTCCTGCTCGATGGTGCTCTGCGCTTTGTTCGACAGGATGACGAACGGCAGGTACACGGCAGTAGCGACACAAAGGTTGAAGAGCGCGACCAGCAGGGCAGCAACGCTACCGTTACTGTTAAAGAAAGCGCCCAAACCGGTTGGCATCGTCCACGGGGCCAGGTTGGTCACCGGTGGGATAATGCCCAGACTATAAGCGGCCAGCGTAATCGCGGCCAGAATCGGTTGGACCAGAACGAACGGGATGAACATGACCGGGTTCATGATGATCGGCAGACCGAACAGAATCGGTTCGTTAATCTGGAAGATGCCTGACGGCAGCGCCAGCTTAGCGACCTGACGATGATCGGCGCGGCGAGAAGCGATGAAGATGGCGATAATCAGACCCAGCGTCGCACCGGAACCACCCAGCAGGATGTAGGAGTCGAGCATCGGCTTCGCCCAGAAGTGGAACTGTTTGCCGGCTTCGATGGCCGCGTCGACAGAACCATACTGGTTATACAGCGCGATGTTTTCCAGCGCCCACGGCGTCATAATGCCGTTATCCAGCGCGGTCAGCGCCAGCGAACCGTGCACCCCGAAGAACCACAGCAGGGAGTTAAAGATTACGTACGCCCAGCCAACGACGCTGCCCATCGCCGCCAGCGGCGTGGAGATGGAGTCCATGATGATCTGATGGAAGTTGCTGCCGTAGTTTGACAGAATCCACGAAATAATGCCGAAGACCGACAAAATCAGGAAGCCCGGGATCAGCGCCGAGAAGGAACGCGATACCGATGACGGCACGCTATCCGGCAGTTTAATGACCCAGTTGCGACGAATGACAAAGGTGAACAGTTCCGCCACCACCAGGCCGATAATCATCCCGGAGATAATGTTCTGCCCGCCGAGCCAGTTGGCGCCGACGGCGTAGGCTTCACCCACGCTATAAGGCGTGACGGTCATAAAGGCGGCGACCGCCAGCAGACCGGCAGCCATGGGGTCGACTTTACGCTCTTCGGCCAGCGCGGCGCCGATAAAGAACGGCGCCATCAGCGACATAATGCCCAACGTACCGTTATAGACATTACCGCCGATGGCTTTAAAGCCGTTTAAGGTTTCAATGGTGGAGGCATCCAGGCGAATCCCCATTGAATAAAAGAAAGAACCTTCACCAAAGCTCAGAAAAACGTTGTTGATTAATACGAACATGGCCCCGGCGAGGGTCAGCGGCATTAATTTAATAAAGCCGTTTTTAATCGCATTAATGTGCGGTTGCTTTCCTATTTTAACAGCAAAAGGAAGGAGTACCTTTTCAAGCGAATCGATCACTTTACTCATAGTCAATACCCTTAAAAGCCGCAATAAAATATTACGGCGATGATGTATGAAATTACTCTTTGACGGGAAAATAAACTGTTGAATATAGTGGCGGCTAGTATTAATTAACTACCAGACGCCAGAATATCGCGAGTTTAAAAAATAAAATTATTGTGCAGCAGCTTTCTTAATGGCCGCGACGGCCGCTTTCAATACACCTAAGCCATCAACTTTACCGTACAGAATGGAATCAATGACCTCTACCGGCTTGTTCGGCAGCAAACGTTGGATTTCCGGCAGCATATACGCAATTTGTGGCCCTAATAATACGACATCAGCTTCCGGCCCTTTTTCACCGGCCAGCGTTTCAGGATACGCTTCAATAATTACCGGGACTTCATATTTTTCTGCCTGGGCACGCATTTTGGAGACCAGTAGTGAAGTGGACATGCCAGCCGAGCAGAACAGATAGATATGTTTCTTTTCCATGAACGCTTCCTCAATTTGTAGGACCTGGGCCTCAGCAATGACTGAGAGCCGGTAAGACTGGTAACTTTAGGTTAGTTTTGTTTATGCATTGAGTATACGGCAACATTTGGCGGCAGGATAATTCCCTGTTGAACAGAATTGTCTCTCATTGACCTCGCGTTTTGACTACCCTCACATTTCCCCCAAATAATTCGCGCAATTAAATAAGCATTAGCCGCCATAAAAAAGCCCGACCAATGGTCGGGCTTTCGTAGCTCTCAGCTTGTGACGCGTAGTTATTTGCTGTTACGCGGATCGGTGTCGTACTCGGCGCAGGTCTGGTAGCCGGAGTTCATCACGTGGCCGGTCTCGTCCAGCGCGACGAAGTAGGTTTCAATTTTACCATCCCGTTGACCCAGGATATAAGTCTGGCAAGTTCCGCGAGCGTGAATCATGGTGACTTCAGACGACGGTTTACCGGCAATCTGCATAACCTGGCTGCGGGTCATGCCTTTTTTGACATCCTTAACAACTGGCTGTGTGAACTGGTCTTTGGTGCGGTCATAGGCCGTACACCCCGCCAGCATGGTTAATACTGCCGCTGCGCCCATCAATCCTGCTAATTTTTTGTTCATATTCCGTCCTCATTATGTAATCGGCGTGTTTTAAGCCTGGAATAAAAAGCGTTATTTTTCAAGCCAAACGTCGAATTCATGTAAATTCAGAACTTTTCTGGTAACCAGATATGTGCAAAAAAACAGCGGCGCAGCGCACTCTACTTCCAACTACCTTCCGCACCATAATTAAATGCTATGCCATTGGTTGCCTTCTTTTCCGTCAGTCAGCGGTACCAGCCTTGTCGTTTCAGCAGCAAAGAGGTAGTTTTAGACCATGCTGGTTGCCATACAGGCTCACTTTCCGGAGGGCGTAATGACGCTTCAACAACAAATTATTCAGGCGCTGGGCGCGAAGCCGCAGATTGATGTCGAAGGCGAAATTCGCCGCAGCGTGGATTTCCTGAAATCCTATCTGCAGACCTACCCGTTCATTAAATCACTGGTGCTCGGCATTAGCGGCGGCCAGGATTCGACCCTTACCGGCAAACTATGCCAGATGGCGATCGATGAGCTGCGTGCCGAAAGCGGCGATCGCAGCCTGCAATTTATCGCCGTGCGCCTGCCTTATGGCGTCCAGGCCGATGAGCAGGATTGCCAGGATGCCATCGAATTTATCCAGCCCGACCGCGTGCTGACCGTCAATATTAAAGGCGCGGTGCTGGCCAGCGAGCAGGCGTTGCGAGAAGCGGGTATTGAGCTGAGCGATTTTGTTCGCGGCAACGAGAAAGCCCGTGAGCGAATGAAAGCGCAATACAGTATCGCCGGCATGACCAAAGGCGTGGTCGTGGGAACAGATCATGCCGCAGAAGCGATCACCGGCTTCTTTACCAAATACGGCGATGGCGGTACCGACATTAATCCTATCTTCCGTCTCAATAAACGTCAGGGCAAACAGCTACTGGCGCAGTTGGGCTGTCCTGAGCACCTTTATATGAAGCAGCCGACCGCCGACCTCGAAGATGACCGCCCTTCTCTGCCGGATGAAGTCGCGCTGGGCGTGACCTACGAAAACATTGATGACTATCTGGAAGGCAAAACCCTGGACGAGAACATCGCCAAAACCATCGAAGGCTGGTATCTGAAAACCGAGCATAAGCGCCGCCCGCCGATTACCGTCTTCGACGATTTCTGGAAGAAGTAACTACTCCCCTGTACCCCGGCCAGCGCCGGGGTTATTTTTTGTTCTTTTCGCCATAAAACTCGCCTGCTATACTGGATGTATGAACAGTATCAGGAGCTGTTGTGGCCAGAAAACAATCTGCCCCGCGTCTGGAATTTGAAGCGGCGGCAATCTATGAGTACCCCGAACACTTGCGTCCATGGCTTGAGGCCTTGCCAAAGCTGCCTGGGGTGTATCAGTTCCATGGTGAAAGCGAGACGCTGCCGCTTTATATCGGTAAGAGCGTGAATATCCGCAGCCGGGTGCTGTCGCATTTGCGTACCGCTGATGAAGCCTCCATGCTGCGCCAGGCGCGGCGCATCAGCTGGCAGCGGACCGCCGGGGAATTAGGCGCGCTGTTACTTGAAGCGCGGTTAATTAAAGAACAGCAGCCGCTGTTTAATAAACGACTGCGGCGTAATAAGCAGCTCTGCTCCTGGCTGCTGGAGGCGGGTAAACCGCAAGTTGTGTATGCGCGAGAAGTCGATTTCTCCCATCAGCAGCACCTGTACGGCCTGTTCGCTAACCGCCGCGCGGCATTAAAGGCGCTGCAAACCATCGCCGATGAGCACCGTCTGTGTTATGGCATTCTGGGGCTGGAGCCGCTGAGTCGCGGGCGCGCCTGTTTTCGTTCCGCGCTGGGGCGCTGCGCCGGCGCCTGCTGCGGTAGAGAGCGCGTCGAAGATCATAACCAGCGGCTGCTGGCGCAGATGAGTAAGCTTCAGCTGGTGTGCTGGCCGTGGGCGGGTCCGGTGGCGCTGGAGGAGCGCGGTCCGGATATGGTCCAGTACCACATCATTCATAACTGGCTGTGGCTGGGCGCGGTGGATTCGCTGGCGCAAGCTGCTGAACTCACCGCACTGCCAGCCGGTTTCGATCACGATGGCTACAAGATCCTTTGTAAGCCTTTGCTCAGCGGTGAGTATCAGCTGCACCCGCTTGGCTAATGATATCGTAAACGTAAAAAACCGCCGGCCCTGCCCAAAGCCTTACTGGCAATGATTGGGCAAGACCGGCGGTCTTCATTCTTCGCGCTGAGTTACTCAGCAGGTACAGGCATTTTACCTTCCGGCGCTTTACGTTCTGTCAGATGCTTCTCAAAATTCGCATTGAACTGTTTTTTCTGTTCCGGCGTCAGGATGTTGTAAATCTTGTTCTGGGTTTCCATGCGGGAAAGCATCATCTCTTTATGCTGCGCTTCCATTTTGTCGATCTGCGCGCTGGCTTTCGCTTTGTCGAAAGTATCGCTGGCGATCAGATCGTGCATGGCGCGACGTTCGTCAAGGGACGGACGTTTCATGTTCTGGCGTTGGCTTTTCATGATGTCACGAACCTGCTGTTTTTGCGCATCGGTCAGGTTCAGATCTTTGAACATCATATCGTGATGACCCGGCATACCTTTATGGTGCATCATCGGTTTGCTATCGGTTTGGGTGGTCGCGGTGGTATCGGCCGCGTGAGCCAGGTTAGCAGCACCCAGAGCCAGAGTAGAGGCAACAAACAGAGCAGTAATCTTCTTCATGGTTATGTCCTTACTATCAGTTATTCTGACGGCGCATTGCCGTGTTGACGAGATTAACTTTACGCGCTTTATCGTCAATTAGTCAGTGCAAGCGTAAAACAATGAAAGTGTAAAAAACATTTTCTCACCAATTGTGGAGAAAATAAGGAAAATGAGGAGGGATATGCAACAAAAAATAAATAACAGGCTGTTTTATAAGGAAACTATTAAGATTATAAAACAGTGGAGATTAAAAACAAAGCATTTAACCAGGAATAATCCGCAAACTATGCCAATGGCACAAATAAATAAGATCAGTGCGCAGCCATATTTCACTCGATATTCACAACCGCGAACGACAACGGCTGTGAATAGTTAAGAAAGGAAATTACAACCGTTCCAGCATCAGCCCAGCCCGTAGCCCTGGCGCCACGACGGGGTTGGGAAACAGCACGTACTCCTGCGCCTTTTCGACGACATAGCGCGTTTCGCCATCCTCAGCCAACAGCGTCCCGGCGCTGAACGGCGTAAAATTGAGCGTCTCCCCTGACATATACAGCCGGAACTGGTCGCTGTGGCGCGTGATCTGCTGCACCACCCGGTAGCGCAGCGGCGCAGTCGTTTCTTCCACCGCCAAATCGCCCACCAACAGCCTGCTTAACGCCCGCTGCGTCGCTGAGAACTGGGTTAAATCGTTGTCGCCAAAAGGCAGCGCTTTGCCCAACTCCAGCGTACAGGCCAGCGCGGCAAAACGTTCGCAGCTAAAGTAGGTAAAGGTTCCCGCCGGTTGTTGATGGAACACCAGCGCCTCCAGCCCGGCCGCGCCAAGCCAGCTGAGAAAATCTTCGCCCCACGGCTCCTCGCGTGCCGGCAACACGCCAAAGCGCGGATGCAGCGAGCCGCGAATAGCGGTATGCATATCCAGGTGCCAGCGCACGCCATGGCTATCGCTAAAAAAACGCGTCACAGCGCTTTCCAACTGCCGCGCCCGCACCGTTTCACCACTGGGCGCGAACTTGCGCCAGCGTTCGCCGAACATGCGGTTCATATCGCTATCGAGATAGCGTTTATTTTGCCGCAGCGCCGGCGGGTTGCCGAATATCACCAACACACGCCAGCGCAGCGGGAGTTCGCCGCTAAACAACTGCTGAAGCAAAGCGTTGACTATCTCCACCGGCGCGGTTTCATTGCCGTGAATACCGCAGGAGAGCACCAGTGAACGTTCGCAGCGCGCATGCGGGGTCAGCAGCAGGATGCCGCAATCGATCCAGTGCCAACGAAAATGGGCGGTTTCGCCATGAAAATGATGCGGCCAGCGCCCCGCCAGAGTTAGTGCCAGAAAGTCGTCCACGACGCCTCCTTTATTACTGAAACGGATCGAGGAAAACTCGCAGGGCCGAGAATCCCGGCCCCGCGAACTTTCATCAACTTGCCTGCGATGAAAAATCCAGCCCCGGACTGAGCGTCTCCGGTAGCGTCAGTTCGGCGGATTCCAGGCTGGCCATCGGCCAGGCGCAATAATCGGCGGCGTACCAGGCGCCTGGACGATGATTTCCCGAGGCGCCGGTTCCGCCAAACGGCGCGGTACTGGCAGCGCCGGTGAGCGGCTTGTTCCAGTTGACGATCCCGGCGCGGGCCTCCAGCAACAGGCGCTCGAACTTATCGCGCTCGGCGGAAATCAACCCGCAGGAGAGACCAAACCGGGTGGCGTTAGCCATCGCGATCGCTTGCTCGAAATTGTCATAGCGCCACACGCACAACAGCGGGCCAAAAACTTCTTCATCCGCCACCTGCTGCACGTTGCTCATGTCGATGATCCCCGGCGTCAGCAGCGAGGTACCGTCGCGCAGCAGGCGCGGCTCCAGTAACGTCTGTCCGCCGCTCGCCACGTGCCCAAGCCAGGCCTGATGCACCTTTTGCGCGGCCTGCGGCGATACCAGTCCGCCCAGGAACGGCTGCGGCTCCGCATCCCACTCGTCGGGAATAAGACGTTGTGACACCGTCACTAAACGCTGTAAAAACGCATCGCCCGTCGCGCCGCGCTTCACCAACAGACGGCGCGCGCAGGTGCAGCGCTGCCCGGCGGTGATAAACGCCGACTGAATTGTCAGGTGGACCGCAGCGTCAATATCCTGCGGTTCGTCAACAATCAGCGGGTTGTTACCGCCCATTTCGAGGGCGAGGATTTTTTGCGGCTGCCCGGCCAGTTGACGGTGCAGTTGGAAGCCGGTCGCGGAACTGCCGGTGAACAAGAGACCGTCGATATCCGCCTGCCCGCTCAGCGCCTCGCCGGTCTCCCGGCCGCCCTGCAGTAGATTCACGACTCCAGCGGGTAAGCCCGCCTCCGCCCACAGCTTAACCACCGCTTCGCCGCTTTGCGGCGTAAGCTCGCTGGGTTTAAAGACGATGGTATTACCGGCGAGTAGCGCCGGTACAATATGTCCGTTAGGTAAATGGCCCGGGAAATTATAAGGCCCGAATACTGCCAGTACCCCGTGGGGACGGTGGCGCAGGGTGGCGGCGCCGTCGGCCATCGCCGTCTCGCTCTCGCCGGTGCGGCTATGATAGGCGCGCACCGAGATCGCCACCTTATTTATCATGGCGGTAATTTCCGTGGCCGCCTCCCAGCGCGGTTTACCGGTCTCAGCGGCAATAATCGCCGTCAGCTGGCTTTTGTTCGCTTCCAGCAGCGCCGCAAACTTCTCGACGATCGCCTGACGCGCGCTAAATGGCAGGCGGGCCCAGGCGGGAAAAGCCTGACGCGCGGCGCTAACCGCCTGCGCGACCTGCCCGGCGTCGGCGTCATTCCCCTGCCACAGCAGCGCCTGGTTGACCGGGTTATATTTACTGCGCTGCGGGCCGCGCCCGTTTTGCCATTCGCCGTTAATCCATAAACTCATGATGCTTTCTCCTCGGGGATCAGGCGGACCATCCGTACGCGGTCGCCTGGGTGGCATTTCAGCGTATCCAGCTCACGCGCGCTCAGCAGCAACGTTTCGCTATCCGGGTCGGCATGGACCAGGATGGCGCGGAACTGCTGATACTGCTCGTTGGTGACAAGACACTGCGGCCACTCTCCCGGCGCAGGCTGCCCTTCCTCCACCGTCAGCAGGCGACTTTTGCGTATCGCCCGCACCCGGTCAATTTCGCACTCCAGCGTCGGGCCGCCGTCAAAAATGTCGATGTAGTTGTTAAAACGGAAGCCTTCTTTTTCCAGTACCGCACGCGCAGGCGCCGTTTGCGGATGAACCTGGCCGATGACCGCCCGCGCTTCATCGGAGAGAAAGTCGATATATAACGGATGTTTTGGCATTAATGCGGCGATAAACGCTTTTTTACCGGTGCCGGAGAGATAGTCGGCGCGGGAAAATTCTATCGCGAAGAAGCGCTTGCCAAGGCTTTCCCAGAACGGCGAATAACCATGCTCATCAATCACGCCGCGCATCTCGGCGACCACTTTGTCATTAAAGTGGTCGCGGAAACCGGCCATAAACAGCAGTCGCGATTTCGACAACAGGTAGCCGTTGCCCTCTTTACGCCATGCCGGATCGAGAAACAGCGTGCAGAGTTCGCTACAGCCGGTGTGATCGTTGCTAAGGAACAGCGTCGGCAGCGCGTGATAAACATTGAGCTCTTTTGAAGCATGTACCTGGGTGCCGACCCGATAGTTGTACCAGGGATCGTTGAGGCCAACGGCGACTTCAATCGCGCAGATCCCAACGACCGCACCGCTGACGCTATCTTCCAGCACAAAGACATAGCCCTGTTCGCTTTTCGGCAGTTCGCCGCGCCAGGTCCGCTGGGAGCGTTCAATGCGGGCAGCCAGAGTGGGTTCGTCCGCCGGCAGCGACGTCAGGCCGCCGCCGGTTTCTCCCGCCAGGGCCATCAGCCCCGGCAAATCGGCTTTTTCAACCGGTCGGATCACCATCATGATGAAACTCCCGCAAGGAAGTGACGGCAGGCCAGCTCAAAGCGATCGAGACCGGTTTTAACCTCTTCCTCGCTCACGTTAAGGGCCGGGGCGAAGCGAACGACGTTTGCCCCGGCTATCAATACCATCAGCCCGTCTTCCGCCGCCTGGGTACTGATGGCTTTTGCTTTTCCGGCATATTCGTCGTTCAGTACGCAGCCAATCAGCAGCCCCAGTCCGCGAATTTCCTTGAACAGGCCGTATCTGGCGTTAATCGCGCTCAGGCGTTCGCTAAACCACTGATGACGCTGTTTAACGCCGTTCAAAAGCGTCGGGGTATTGACGATAGACAGCAGTTCCCCGGCAACAGCGGTGGCGAGTGGGTTACCGCCGTAGGTCGTGCCATGAGTGCCGACGGTCATCACGCTGGCGCATTTCTCCGTCGCCAACAGCGCGCCGATCGGGAAGCCGCCGCCCAGCGCTTTCGCCGTCGACAGGACATCCGGCGTCACCCCGTAGTGCATATAGGCATACAATTCGCCGGTACGCCCGACGCCGGTTTGTACCTCATCAAAAATCAGCAGCGCGTTGTGCTGGTCACACAATTCGCGCAGGCCGCGCAAAAATTCCGCTTTCGCCGGCACCACGCCGCCCTCGCCCTGCATCGGCTCGACGATTACCGCGCAGGTGTCGTCATTAATCAGCGCGCGCGCCGAGTCGAGGTCGTTATAGGTAGCATGCTGGATCTGCGGCGGCAGCGGCGCAAAATCCTGCGAATAGGAAGGCTGACCGCCGGCGGAGACGGTGAACAACGTGCGCCCGTGGAAAGCGTTTTTGAAGGCGACAATGCCGCTTTTGTGGCTGCCGTAATGATCGTGGGCGTATTTACGCGCCAGTTTCAGCGCCGCTTCGTTGGCTTCGGCGCCGGAGTTACAGAAGAAAACGCGGTCGGCAAAGGTGGCGTCGATCAGTTGTTTGGCAAGGCGCAGCGCCGGTTCATTGGTGTAACCGTTACCGGTATGCCAGAATTTTCCCGCCTGCTCGGTCAGCGCTTTTACTAGCTGTGGGTTAGCGTGTCCCAGCGCATTCACCGCGATACCGCCGGCAAAATCGATATACTCTTTCCCCTGCTGATCCCACAACCGTGAACCTTCGCCGCGTACCGGAATAAAAGCCGCCGGCGCATATACCGGCATCATCCATTGATCAAAATTGCTACGCGTAATTGACTGAGACATATCGACCTCTTCCGGTAAATTAAAAGTAAGAACAATGTTAAAATTTATGAGTTATTACGCTGTAAATGTAGATTGCACGCATCGTGCCAGCCAGAGGCAAAAATGCATAAATTGAGCTCAATCACGTGATATCAACGAGTTACAGGCACTAATTATTCAACAAAAATGCATATCTAGTGAATAATTATCAGGTAAACGGCGCTGGATAGTGGAAAAAGACGATAAGTTATGCAGCGATAAGATATAATTCTGTAATTGTGATCCTCTACGAAATTTATCGTAGATATCTGCGCTTTTTTGGCGCGACATGCGCCAAAACGGTGCATAATTTGTGCGATTCGCTCGCCAACCGCAGTAATCGGTAGAATTAACCACCTGCCGGCAGCCACCATGATGAAATTCTGCTAACATCCTTGCACTATTCACCTTGCACAGTGGCAGCGACTATGAAATTCATCTCTTTTAATATCAACGGCCTGCGTGCCCGCCCCCATCAACTGGCCGCCATCGTCGATAAACATCAGCCCGATGTTATCGGTCTCCAGGAAACCAAAGTTCACGACGATATGTTTCCTCTCGAAGAGGTGGCGAAGCTGGGCTACAACGTCTTTTACCATGGGCAAAAAGGCCATTACGGCGTGGCGCTGCTGACCAAAGAGACTCCGATAGCCGTGCGTCGCGGCTTCCCGGGCGACGGCGAAGATGCGCAGCGCCGCATCATCATGGCGGAAATCCCCTCACCGTTTGGCAATGTCACGGTAATTAACGGCTATTTCCCGCAGGGTGAAAGCCGCGACCACGAGACCAAGTTCCCGGCAAAGGCGGCGTTTTATCAGAATCTGCAGAACTACCTCGATACCGAGCTGAACAAAGAAAATCCGGTGCTTATCATGGGCGATATGAATATTAGCCCTACCGACCTTGATATCGGCATCGGCGAAGAGAACCGCAAGCGCTGGCTGCGCACGGGTAAATGTTCGTTCCTGCCAGAAGAGCGTGAATGGATGGATCGTCTGCTGGGCTGGGGCCTGGTCGATACCTGGCGTCACGCCAACCCGGATAATAATGAGCGCTTCTCATGGTTCGATTACCGCTCTAAAGGTTTTGATGACAACCGCGGTCTGCGTATCGACCTTCTTCTGGCAAGCTCGCCGCTGGCCCAGCGCTGCGTCGAAACCGGCATCGATTACGACATCCGCGGCATGGAAAAACCCTCCGATCATGCGCCGGTATGGGCAACCTTTAAACCATAATTCTTCTCCGGGGCTCCGGCGCGGAGCCCCGCTATCCTGAGCAAAATCAATAAAGTGAACGGTATACATTGTCGCTCACGGCAATTTACTATACTGTCGCGCGCACCCGGCGTTTCCTGCCGGGCAAAACGAAGACAGGAGACCCCTCATGCAAAAGAAGCCGTTACCAGGCACGCTATAAACTGCTGTTTGCCGTACTCCTGTTTGCCCTGCTGGCATGGCTTGTTCATCACGCCGGGCTGACGAGACTGTTCAGCCACCTTCACGATCTTCAATTACTTATTCTGCACAGCGGTAGCGCAGGTTATGCGCTTTATATCCTGCTGTTTATCATCGCCACCTTGTGCCTGATGCCCGGCAGCGCGTTGGTCATCGTCGGCGGTATGATATTCGGCCCCTGGTTGGGCACGTTACTGTCGCTTATCGCCGCGACTGTCGCCTCATCGCTGTCGTTCCTGCTGGCCCGCTGGCTGGGGCGCGAAGCGCTGCAGCGCTATTGTGGTCACCATGCCGTTTTTCAGGCGTTCGAACGCGGTATTGCCCGCAGCGGCTGCGATTTTCTGATTTTCACCAGGCTGGTGCCGCTGTTCCCTTATAATCTGCAGAACTATGCCTATGGACTGACGGCGATCCCCTTCTGGTCCTTTACGTTTATCTCCACCATCGCCACCCTGCCGGGATTGTTTATTTATACTTTTATGGCCAGCGAACTGGCCCGCGATGGCATCACCCCGGCCTTTATTGGCAAACTCAGCATCGCCGGCCTGGCGCTATTTGTATTAACTCAGGCCGCCAGGCGTTATGGCCGCTATAAACGCATTAGTGTCGCAACATCCGCGGTAGGCGATGAAAATGGATAACAGAAAACGGCTGCGGCTCTCACGCGGCGCTATCGTCCTGCTGGCGCTGGCAGCACTCGTCGGCTGGTGGTTAATACCGGGCGTACGCTCCTTTCTGCAACATAGCCTTAGCGCGTTTGCCACCCTCGATCAGCAGGCGCTGGAGCGTTTTATTGACGCTTATGGTCCGCTGGCAGCCCT
Organism: Klebsiella sp. PK01; assembly: GCF_057624675.1. Lineage (NCBI taxonomy): Bacteria > Pseudomonadati > Pseudomonadota > Gammaproteobacteria > Enterobacterales > Enterobacteriaceae > Klebsiella > Klebsiella sp. PK01. The sequence goes on along the minus strand of NZ_JBYEZM010000001.1, from coordinate 3,523 downwards.
GGTCTCTTTCGGTCTGATGATCCTGCAGGCAATTGTCGCGCCGCTGCCGGCGTTTTTGATAACTTTTGCCAACGCTTCGCTGTTCGGCGCACTGTGGGGCGGCGTATTGTCATGGGTCAGCGCGATGGCTGGCGCGGCGCTGTGCTTTTTTATTGCCCGCGTACTGGGCCGTGAAGTGGTAGAAAAACTGACCGGCAAGGCGGTATTACAGAGCGTAGATGGCTTTTTTAGTCGTTACGGCAAGCACACCATCCTGGTTTGCCGCCTGCTGCCCTTCGTCCCTTTCGATCCGGTGAGCTATGCCGCTGGGCTAACCTCAATCCGCTTTCGCCATTTTATGTTTGCCACCGGCGTCGGCCAATTACCGGCGACTATCGTCTACTCGTGGGCCGGAAGCCTGCTGACGGGGGGGCGGTTCTGGCTGCTCAGCGGGTTATCTATTATGTTCGCTTTGGCTATCGTAGTCGCGATAGCCAGGGCGCAATACGTTGCGCATCACAACAGGAAATCGCCATGAATCTACCGCCGTTAACGTCGATTCCATTGATCCTGCGCCCGCAGGCATGGCTACACCGTCGCCATTATGGCGCGGTGCTCAGCCCTATCCGCTGGTGGGGTCGCATCCCGCTGGTGTTTTATCTGGTTTCGATGTTTGTCGGATATCTGGAGCGCCGGCGCTCGCCGCTCGATCCGCTGCTACGCTCGTTGGTGAGCGCCCGTATCGCCCAACTGTGTCACTGTGAATTTTGCATTGATATCACCAGCATGAAACTGGCGCAGCGCGCCGGCGGCAGCGAAAAACTATTGGCGGTTAACGACTGGCGCAATAGCGGATTATTCAGCGATAGCGAACGGTTGGCGCTGGAATATGCCGAAGCGGCGAGCATGACGCCGCCCGCCGTCGATGACGCGCTGCGCGCCCGGCTGGCGCAGCAGTTCGATGCTCAGGCGTTAACCGAGCTAACCGCGCTGATCGGCCTGCAAAATTTATCCGCGCGCTTTAATTCCGCGTTGGCGATCCCGGCGCAGGGCCTGTGCCAAATCCCGAAGCCCGATGTTTCCGACACTCATCCCTAAGGAGTCAATATGCGCAGTCTGCGTTATTGTTTAATTTGGCTTGCCGCGCTGCTGCTGGCCCCGACTCTCGCCAACGCCGACGAGAGCTGGCAGAGCATCAGCCAGCAGGCGCGTGGCCAGACGGTATGGTTCAACGCCTGGGGCGGCGACCCGGCGGTTAACCGCTACCTCGACTGGGTCAGCGCCGAGGTTAAACGTGATTACGCCGTCGATCTGCGTATTGTACATATCGCCGATGCCGCCGATGCGGTTAAGCGTATTCAGACCGAGGCGCGTGCCGGTCGTTCCCGCGGCGGTTCAATCGATTTATTGTGGGTTAATGGCGAGAATTTCCGCACGTTGAAGCAGGCGAATTTACTGCGCAGCGGCTGGGCTGAAAAGCTGCCTAACTGGCGCTACGTCGATACGCGAAAACCGGTTCGGGAAGATTTCTCCCTCGCCACCGATGGCGCGGAGTCCCCGTGGGGCGGCGCGCAGCTGACCTTTATCGCTCGCCGCTCGCAGCTGTCTGCCCCCCTGGACAGCGCGCAGGCGCTACTGGCGTTCGCCACAGCGCATCCAGGCAGCGTCACCTATCCGCGGCCGCCGGATTTTACCGGCACCGCTTTCCTTGAGCAGTTGCTGATCTCGCTAACCGATCGACCGGATGCCCTGCGCCAGCCGCCACAGGCGGCCAGTTTCGCCGCGGTGACCGCGCCGCTATGGGACTATCTCGCCAGGCTACACCCGCTGCTCTGGCGCCAGGGTCGCGATTTTCCGCTGTCACCGGCGCGGATGGACGCGATGCTGTCGCAAGGCACGCTACAACTATCACTCACTTTCAATCCGCTGCATGCGCAGCAAAAAGCCGCCAGCGGCGAACTTCCGCAAGACAGTTATAGCTTCGGTTTCAAACAAGGGATGCTCGGCAACGTGCATTTTGTCGCTATCCCCGCCAACGCCCGCGCTACGGCAGGCGCACAGGTGGTTGCCAACTTCCTGCTATCGCCGCAGGCTCAGCTACGCAAAGCCGATCCGCAAATCTGGGGCGATCCCAGCGTACTCGATCCCGAAAAACTCAACGACGCCCAGCGCGCCGCATTGTACGCCGTGCAACCGAAAGCGACGCCGCCGATGCTGGCTGAACCGCACGCCGCCTGGGTTGACGCGCTGGAGCAGGAATGGTTGCGCCGCTACGGTACCCACTAATTGCGCTGACGTGGGGAGCGATAGCGCTTGTCTATCTCCCTCTGCTTCCCGCCGCCGCGCTGATGGCGGTACCTGCCGTCGACGCCGCGGCCTGGCGGGCGCTATTAAGCGATCCGCAGTTGCCGCAGGCGCTGGCGGCGACGCTAGCTTCTACGCTGCTGGCGGTGGGCGGCGCGCTGTTCATCACCCTGACGGTGATTGGCGCGTTATGGCCAGCCGCCGGCTGGCAGCGCCTGGCGAGAAGATTACCGCTGCTGCTGGCGGTACCCCATGTCGCTTTCGCCACGGCCGCCCTGCTGCTATTTGCCGAAGGCGGCTGGCTGTATCGGCTGTTTCCCGCGTTGAGCCCACCGGCCGATCGCTACGGTATCGGTCTGGGCCTGACGATGGCGGTCAAAGAGAGCGCTTTTTTACTGTGGGTGGCGTATGGCGTACTGGGTGAAAAACAGCTGGCGGCCCACACCGTAGTCATGAAAACCCTCGGCTACAACCGCTGGCAATGTCTGCAGTGGATTATTGTGCCGGCGCTACTGCCATCGATGAGCCTTGTTCTGCTGGCCACCGTTGCATGGAGTCTGTCGGCGGTGGATGTCGCTTTAGTGATCGGTCCGGGAAATCCGCCAACGCTGGCGGTACTGGCGTGGCAGTGGCTTAATCAGGGCGATCCGCTGCAACAGGCGAAAGGTGCGTTGGCCAGCCTGCTGTTGTTGGCGTTCACGTTAATCTTCGCGGCCATAGCATCGGCAGGCTGGCGCCGTTGGCGGCAAACTATTCCCGCACTATGCGGCAAGCGCGCCGCCCCCGCCAACGCTGCGACCGGACGTATTCTGGCGCAGGTGGTACCCGCCTGCGGTCTGGTTTGCGCATTGTTGTTGGCTGGCATTTCGCAATGGACGCAGCCAACGGCTGAGGCGATCGGTAACAGCCTCTGGCTGGCATTGGGCGCAGCGATACTGGGAGCCGCGCTGTGTCTGCTGTGGCTGGAGTTCGGTCCCGCCAGATATAACGGACTCTGGCTGCCATTAATCATCCCGACGCTGCCGCTTGCCGATGGTCAATATCAATTAGCACTCGTGGGCTGGCTCGACGGTCAATTGATGACGGTATTATGGGGGCATCTGTTATGGGTCGTGCCATGGATAATGAGATGGACGCTCCAGATTTTACGGTATCAAAGTACCAGACTGGATCGTTGCAATACGTCCTAAAAAATGAGGAGCGTCCACATGAAAGTATCAACTCTTGGTATCGACCTGGC